>NZ_CP118225.1:5309277-5969990 GCF_028768465.1 Rhodopirellula sp. P2 | reverse complement strand
GAATCCAAGAAGCGGGCAATGCCGTCGGACATGCGACGATTGAGAGGGGCGGCACCCGAACGATCCGCCGAGTCGATCAGGAGGGCTTGCCATCCAAGTTGGCTGAGGTCGCCGGCGTCGCCACGGTTGTACCGCCATCCGCCGGTGACGGGATGTTGCATCGAACGGGTGTAAGCAACCGCTCGGCGGGCGGCTTCCATGGCGGAGGGATCGGCAGTCATCGCAGCGGTTTCGGCAAGAGCCAGACCTGCCATTGCGTGGCTGTAGTGTGCCGCGTACACGGACGCGTTGCTGGCCAGAGAGCCATCGGCGCGTTGCCGGGACAGCAGGAACGCGAGGCCTCGGTAGACGGTGTCGCGATGTTCGCCCTCTTGGTGGGTGTGGCCAGAACCCAGCATCGACAGCAAGGCGAGTCCCGTGATCGCGGTCTCTGCATTGCGACCCGCTCCGCCTCGATGCAGTCCCAGGGGGGCACGCTCTTGACCGGCGCCGGTTGTTTTGGGGTCCCAGGCTCCGTCACTGCGTTGTTGCGACGCCAAGTACTTCAGTGCGGCTTCGACAGCGGCTTCCGTGTCGGCGTCGCCACCATTTTGAATCAGGGCATGTGCTTTGGCCGCTCCGGTTCGTGAGGCGAAGTCCTCATCGATCGTTCCAGCGGAACGTTCTTCGGGCAGGGAAGCAGCTGGACGAACCGAGGCGATCTGGGCGATGGCTTCGGTCTCGGTGGAGCGAATCGTGTTGGATTCGCCAGCCTCTGATGGCGGGGCAGCCATTTCCGGCGAGGATGGCTGAGTGGATTCTTGATCGGGTTCCGCGATAGGGTCTGCCAAGGCCGTTTGCAACCAATCGTCGATGCTGGAATCCAGAACGTCGGCCGGGACGGTTTCGCTTGACTCGGTCGGTGCGGGTTGCGTGGGCAGCGCGGCAGAAGCGAGGACGGCCGGCATCGACGGCAAGGGGATCTCAGTGGGCGTCGGGGTGGGATCGGATTCCGGTTCGGGGGCGACCTCGTCTGCCGCGAGGGGCTCGGACGAGTCCGCTTCAATCTCGCGTTCCGGGATCAACGGTTCGGGCAGTTTGAGTGCTGCCAGCGGCGATGGTTGGGCGAGCGTTTCAGCGGAATCCTGCAGCGTTTCCAACATCTCGGGATCGAACATCGACACCGCAATGTCAGCCGCACCGGCGTTGGCGGCGGAATCCGATGCCGGACCACCACCGGACCAAAACACGGACAGCTTGGGCACGTAGAGGATCAACACGCCGTGCAAAACAACGGACAAAATCAAGCAAACAATCGCCGCCCCGCGACCGCTGGCTTTGCGGCGGCGGAACAGAACGATTGTGATGACCAAGAACGTCACCGCGATGAGGGCGACCACCCGCACGATGTTGGGGTCGGCCCAAAGGGTTTCCAAGTTGTCCCACGAAGCGATCGGCGGCGCGTCGGATGCGTCGGCGACCGGGATCATCGGTGGGGAGGAAACGGTTGGCATGAGCGAATCGAAAATGGGTTAGCGTCGTTCGCTGACGCCCATCTTTTGCACGCCAGCGAGTTCAATTTGACGCATGACTTTCACGACGTGATGGAGCGAACTGTCGCTGTCGCCACGCACGGACACTTGCAGGCCGGGATAGACCGAATGTTGTTGCCTCAACGTTTCCGTCAATTGTTCGGACGACATTGGCGTGCCGTCCAACAACAGCGAACCATCGTTGCGGACTTCGACAATCCGTTGATCGGGTGTGCGGGCCATCGACTGCATGTCGGCAGAAGCCACGTTGACTTGCACGCCGCTGTCGTTGGAATCCATTTTGCTGCTGACCATGAAAAAGATCACCAGCAGGAACACCACATCGATCATCGGTGTCAGGTTGATCGTGGCCTCTTCGGTTCCGCGATTGCGTTTCATCAGGCGGCCCGTCGTTTACGAGGAGCCTTGGCCGTGCCTGCGTTTTCCAGTCCTTCGGCGGAAATGCAATCGATCACTCGTTGGCAGAGTTTGTCGATCTCGCCCAGGTAGCCATCTGATTTGGCGCCGAAGTACATGTAGGCCAAGTACGCGGGAATCGCGACGCTCAGTCCGCCGGCGGTGGTCATGAGCGCGGTGCTGATTCCTGAAGCGAGCAGATCGCTTTCGCCCGCACTGGGGTCCGCAATGGTTTCAAAGGCTTGAATCATTCCCAGGACGGTGCCGAGCAATCCGATCAGCGGTGTCACGTTGCTGATCGCATGGAAGACTCTTAGGAAACGACGCAGTGAATCGCCCACACGGTCGCCCGCATCAATCACGGCTTGTTCGATTTCCATCATCGGTCGGCCCCATCGACGGACCGCGGCATGGAAGACTTCCGCCACCGGGCAATCAAATTCGTCACAGATCGAAGTGGCTTCTTCATAGCTGAGTTGGCCGTCTTCGACGCATTCGGTGAATCGACGAACGAATGGTTTGGGGATCACGCGACTGCGACGCAGTGCGATCATGCGTTCCATCGACAGCCCCAACACGATCAGGGAGCAGACCGCCAATGGGATCATCAGCATGCCGCCTTCAGCGATCTTGCTGATGAATGCGGGTGGTTCCCAACTGGCTTCGGATGCGTCGGCCGCTTCGCCTTCTCCCGCGAGTTGATCCGTCGCGGGGGCTTCTGGGATCGACATGCCACCCGCGTTGCCGCCGGTGTTGTTCGATGCAATTTGGGCGACGGGTTGGGAGGCACCAAATTGCCCCCCGCCAAAGGAGTTTTGAGTTCCGCCGGAGTTGTAGGGCGCGTTGTAGTTGTTCCCGAACCCGTTGTTGCTTCGCGGTTGGTTGAAACCTTGGTTGCCGTAGTTTTGAGCGATGACGGCGCCATGCCAGTTCGACCAAATCGACAACCCCATCGTCAGCACGACGACCGGTAAAAATCGCGACGCAACCGCGAGCGTTGGACGCACCCGGTTGACGTTGGGACGAGTCTCGTTTCGATGTGAATTCATCGTCGAAGTGGGGATTCAGAGGAGGCGTCCGGTGACAACGCGGCCAATCGGCGGCGGGCTCCGGTCGCATGTTGGCTGTTCGCAAAGCGACGCACCAAAGTGGAATAGCAGACGGCGGCTTCGCGTGTCCGCCCCAATTGTTCAAACGATTTGCCGGCTTGCACCAGGGCCGCGGCCGTCCATTGGCCTTCGCCACCGATGCCTTCGACCAATCGGTAGGCATCAATCGCTTCGCCAAAACGTTCTTGCATGTAGTACGTTTCGCCAATCATCCATTGGGCTCGGCCTCGAGCGTCTTCGTCGGCCGACCCGAGTCTCACGACGCTTTCGAGCAGCGAACGCCCGCGGTCAAAGTTCAACTGGCGAATTTCCACATCCGCAGCCAGCAAGTTCACCAAGGCCGACTGAGGCGATGTGGGAGAGATGGCTGCACGAGCGGCGGCGAGTCGCTGAGCGGCTTCGGTGATCGAGCCAGATGAGGAGGCGGTTTCGGCCAGGCGAAGCAGGGTCGGGAAGTCGTCCGCGCCGCCTTCGTCGACGATGCGTTGCCACCATTTCAGCGACGACTTGGCATCGCCGGTTTGCAACAAGGCTTCTGCGAAGAGGCGTTCGACGTGCAGGTTGCGTCCGCGAAGTTGGGAGGTTTGGGCGTTTCCATCCAAGTACGATTCTTCGTCCTGGGCGGCCATCGCGAGAATGGACCAGTTCGAGGTTCGACCCGCCCAGCGGCACGCTGATTCGCGAACACCGGCGGTGATGACGGGTTCGGCGTCTTGGTCCGAATTTGGACTGGTGGTGGCGACGGGTGAGATCCAACGCAGCGCGATCCGTTGCGCGGCCGCGTCTCGGTCGTTGCGGGTCAGGTGTTCGAGGACCGCGGCGGTCGTGTCGCCCGATTCGTCGCGGGTTGCGATCGCATTGGCAAACGCTTGCTCAGCGTCGGCGTGCTCTTGTTCGGCTGCCACCAACAACCCTATGGCGGCAGGTTTCAACAGCGATGTGAACTGGGGTGAGGCGACGAGTCGATCAGCGTGCTGGATCAAATGCTCTGCCAGGGGACCGTCGCACGGTTCCAAGGGATGGTTGTTGCAATGCGCGACGATGGCTTGCAAGCAGGCCCCTGAATCCGCATGCTCAGTGAGCAGTTGCTGCAGGGTTTGATCGGCCGGGTCGGACTGACCGGTCCGAAACTGGCAGGACATCTTCATCAGCAAAGCGGAAGGCACATCCGCATGATCGGCATGGTGCTGCAAGAACTGGTCGATCGCAGTCAGGGCAGCCAGGTCGTCTTCGCCCGACATGGCAGTGCACCAAGCGAGACCCAATCGGGCGGTCGCCAGTTGCGGGCTGTCGCCGCTTTGGATGACCATCTGGTAGGTCGATTGAGCCTGGTCGAGATGGCCTTCGTCCAGCAATCCCGAGGCCACGGTCATGCAGGTCGCTGTCCATTCCGGGGTGGTCACGCCGAACTGCTGGACTTCGTCGAGCCAGCGGTGTGCGTCCAGGTGACGGCCGGATCGCGACAAACCGTTGGCGGCGCTGAGCAACAAATTGGCGGCTTGATCCGCGGTCAGCGCATCGGGATCGTTTTCCTTCAGACGCATCACGGCGTAGGCGGCCATGTCGTGCACGTCCGCTGCACTTTCGGCTTGGTTGCCGGTGGCGTCCAAGCGGCGAGCCAATTGAACCAACGCTGCGATGGACCGAATCGAGGAGCTCTCGTTGGCGGCGATGGTGCGCGCCGTGGCAATTGCTTCTTCCCATTCCGCACCGTGCGTTTGTTGCAACAGCAGGCCTGTGGAGGAGGCCAGTTTGGAATCATCAGCAAGGGCGAACGAGGGCAGCAACAGCGCGCTCACGATCACCCACCTGCCCAGTCGTTTCCAGCGAAACGGCATTGGGAATGGACGGGAAGGGTGAGGGAGGCGGAGGAGGTTCGACTGATTGTGAGTCACAGTCATGGCTGAATCGAAAGATCGAGAGGAGGGATTCAGAGAGCCGTGTTGGACGAAGATCGGGCGAGGCACCAGAAGTCGGGTGACTTTGGAAACTCGCCCGTTCAGAGGTTCCGCTTCGTTCAAGCCGCGGCGCGGTTGGCTTGTTGGAAGTACGACGCCACCGACTCGACGACGCGAATCTGTTCGTCTTCGGTCAACGAGGGGAAGATCGGCAGGTTCAGCACTTCCGCGCTGGCCGCTTCGGTGTGTTTCAATCCGTCGTGACGGAAGGGAACGTCTTGGAAGCATTCTTGGTGATGCATCGGCACCGGATAGTAGATCTCCGATCCGATGCTGCGTTCGGACAAATGAGCTCGCAAGGCATCCCGTCGACCGCCGGGGACTCGCAGCGTGTACTGGTTCCAAACGTGGCGAGCGTGGGGGTCGTGGTAGGGCGTGATCAACTGGTCATCGCTCACCAAACCGGCTTCCGTTAGCAAACGGGTGTAGCGATTGGCGTTGATCGTGCGGGCTTCCACGGCGGCATCGAGATGACGCAGTTTGACGCGAAGAATGGCGGCTTGGAACGTGTCCAAACGGCTGTTGATCCCGACGACTTGGTGGTAGTAACGCGGACGCATGCCGTGACCGGCGAACAATCGCAGACGATCGGCAAAGCCGGCGTCGCTGGCCGTCAGGATTCCGCCGTCACCCATCCCGCCAAGATTCTTGGTGGGATAGAAACTGAAGCAACCCACGGTTCCCCAATTGCCGGCAGGCCGGTCTTTGTAGGCCGCACCGATGGCTTGAGCGGCGTCTTCGACGACCGGAATCTTGTGTTCGGCCGCGATTTCGCAGATCCGATCGATTTGGGCACACTGACCGAACAAATGAACCGGAATAATCGCGGCTGTTTTTTCGGTGATCAACGAGGCGATTGATTCTGGATCGACGTTGTAGGTATCGGGTAGAATGTCGGCGAAGACCGGTGTCGCACCCAGTCGGGTGATGCAACTGACCGACGCAAAGAACGTGAAGCTGGGCACGATGACTTCGTCGCCCGGTTGAATGTCCAGGGCCATCAACGCAAGCAACAATGCGTCGCTTCCGGAGGCACATCCGACCGCGTTGGGCGTTTGAGTGTAAGCTGCCACTTCGTTTTCCAACTCGGTGACGTCCGGGCCAAACAGGAAACGGCCGCTGTCGAGCACTTCGGTCAACGCTTCGAGAAACTCGTCGCGGTGCGGGGCGTTGTCGCGATTGACATCCAGCAGAGGGACGCCGGGGGTACCAGCAGTCATGGCGAGACTCTTCCGTGAAATTGATGCGGGATAGTCGAAAGTCCATTTTCGACAGTGTCGACGCACTGACGCGTTGAAACACTTCTGCTTCAATACGGTGCTTCCACGTCAAACGTCAAGACCGACCCACCGACGACGCACTCCAAGATTCTCCCCACAATTTCACGAAAACCACATGGCGAAGAACAAAAAAGCCAGAATCCCGCACAAATTTCTGCCCTGGATTACGATCCGAAAACAATACAGTTTGACGCACGCTGAGGTCCAAATGGCTCGGGAATTGGGGCTGGAACCACGCCGATTTCCAAGCTACGCGAATATCAAGGACCAGCCTTGGAAAAAGCCTCTGAAGGAATTCATCGCCGAGTTGTACTTGAAGCAAACCGGCCGGGAGCAACCTGAAACCGTGCACTCGATGGAGGACCTGGCCGCTCAGCATGTCGCTCGTCGATTGGCGAAAAAGCAAGAGAAACAAGAGCGAATGGCCGCGGAGAAGTTTGCGGGCGACGATTCCGAATCGGTTTGGCCGAGCTCGGATTCCGAAGCGACCAAGGAGGTCGCCGGTGAGCCAGAACTGGCTTCCATGACCGAAACCAAACCAGAACCGGCCGCCGAACCGATTGCTGAAGTCGCCGCTCCGCAAGCGAAACCAGAGCTTTCTGTGTTCGATCCTGAGTCGGAAGCGGTGTCCGAGCCTGAAGCAGTGTCCGAGCCCGAGGCGCCCGTTGCGGAAGCCGCGGCTCCTGAAGCGGAACGAGAAGCTCAACCGGAACCCGAAACGCAGCCTGCACCTGCACCGCCGGCTGTTCCTACGCTCGCAGCCGTGCCTGCTCCTGCAGTGGAGCCGACACCGGCAGTCGAGCCCGAACGAGCCGCTGAGCCTGAGTCGCCTGCCGCACCTGCAGTGGCGGAGGAAGCCCCCGCGGCCCCACTCAGCCCTTGGGAGGCCGCCCGAGCCCGAATGAAAGCCAAATCGGAAGCGAAACCCAGCGATCCGGATTTGACATCGGGCCCCCCCACGACTTAGCCTGAGCGTTGACAAACTGCGTCAATTCGCCGCTCGACCACTTTGGGCGGCGTTCCGTTCCCTTTGATTGGAAAGAGTCAAACGATGGCTAAACGTTGGATCTCAGCTCTGGCTGTCCTGTTGGTCGCCGCCACCACCGTGGTCGCCGCCGATGTCGCCGAGAAAACGGTGGACCTGAAAGACGTCAAATGCGTCGTCGCACCTCGCGACGCCCAAGCCAGTAAATCGGCGGAATACAAAGCAGGCAAGGTGTTCTTCTGCTGCAACGGCTGTGCAGGCAAGTTCGCCAAGACACCCGAGAAGTTTTCAGCTCAGGCCAATCGTCAGCTGGTGCAAACCAAGCAGTACGAACAGAAGGCCTGCCCCTTCAGTGGCGGCGAACTGAACGCCGAAACATTGATCACCGTCGACGGTGCCAAAGTCGCTTTCTGCTGCAACAACTGCAAAGGCAAAGTCGAAAGCACCGAAGACAAGAAGCAAGCGGAATTGGTCTTCAACGACAAAGCGTTCAGCAAAGGTTTCCAAAAGAAAGCCGAAAAGACGGACGGTTGATTCTCCGTCGCATCAATCCCAAACACGAAACCCAGTTGGAATCCCCAACTGGGTTTTTTCGTAGCGACAGTCTTTTCCTATCAACTGCTCCGAATCGCGAGAATGCCTGCAACTTCAATCTCGCCCGTAACCGACAGACGCCCACAGTCGGTCGCGCACACCCCACCGCCGCCAAGGAGCTCGTGCAGTTTTTTGATTTCGCTTTTCGGCAGATTTCCACATGGTGTACCTCTCCCGAAACGAAGTTTGGGCAGAGGTCAAGCGACGCCGTTCAGGCGTACGTGAGGGAGGGAGCCGAGCATGGAAAGCGGCGCGGATTGCCCTCCCCCGGAAATCTCGCTGAACGCTCGCATTCCGCCCCTCCCCAACTGCGGAGGTCGTGCAGTTTATAGATGCTGTACTGCCAGGCGATTGTCAGCACCCTCCGCCTGGGAGGGTCGAGCGAAGCGAGGGGAGGGCTCAGCATTGAATCCAGCGCGTAACCCTCCCCGGCCCGAAACGGGCCGAACCTCCCGAAGGGAGAGTGAAGTAAAACGGCACGACCTCCCAATCAAACCTGGAACGAGAGGAGAACATTTGTCCTCAAATGTTTGCGTGCCCAGTCGCTATCGTCGAGCAGCATCACGCGAACGGTTTCAAGTGGACTGTCATAGCAGATGCGTCGCAAAGCAATGGCGAAACGTGTGGCTTGTCACATGCTTCCAAATCCCCGCCTGCTCCACTGCGCGTCGCAAATGCGTCGGGAAGGTGATCGCAAGAAAGCAATCACATCATCGGCCGAAAACTTCCAATCCGGTTCCGTCTTCCGCCGGTGAAATTGGCAAAGCTTTTGGAACCATCTCTTCGCCCAACGCTGCTTCTGTTCGGCACTCGCCGGTTTCGAAAACGTCCCCATCACAACTCAACTCCCGCACCTGAACCGTGTCAATGCAATTCGTGTCATCCAACCTGCCACCTCAGCAAGTCGCTCACCCCGTCGTTCTGCAACCCAAGTGGCTGTTAGCCTGAGAATCCTCCCTCCCAACCCGCCGCGTAAACAACAAGTCACGATGTTAGCGGTGCGGCGCAAGCCGCCCGGTGAGGAACCGGAGTTGGAAGTGGAAGCAACCACGCTTGCCAAGACATTTCAAATGCCGAAAGACTACTGCCGACCTGTTTAGCGGTGTGGCGCAAGCCGCCCGGTGAGGAACCGGAGGGCTCGCGTCCTTCCGCTAAGCAGGTACGCAGGTGTCATCGGGTATGTGAGCCGTTGGCGTTAGCCACGGTTTTCACTCGCAACCGGGGCGAACGCCCAGACGGCTCACATGGTTGTGCCCGATCATTCCACCCGACCTGCTTACGTCACTTGTTGTTCACGTGGTTCGAAGCAAGGCCTCCCAGCATCTCCTCCTGCCGATCAAACATAAAACGCTTCCCAAAACGCTCCAACGCAACCAGACGCAACGCCTCCACGTCAGCCACCAAAACTGTCTCGCGTGCGTGAACAAGCGAGGCGGGAAACTCGCTGAAACCACCGCTCAAAGCGTGCGGTTTTGTTCATCAGATGCAAAAATGCTTGCATGCGGGGAATGGATCCCCAAAAATAAGATGGGACTTTCACTGGACACATTCTTGAGAAAGAGAAGGCGATCCTTCGCAGCGCGAAAGTTGTCAAGGAAATCTGTCCCACCGGTGGAAGACATGCCGCACCTTCCAGGCGTCATCACGGTGAGAATAAGTCACCCAGATGGACGAAGTCCGCGTCGACTGACGAGAACAAGTGCCCGGAAGGCGACTGATTGAAGACGGGACATGGGGCGGGCAAGAGGAAGTGCCTGCTACCATGCAAGGTTGTGTTGACCAAGTTCCGCGGCATCTTCCAAGCCTTGCTGCGAGAGCAGTTGTTCTCTGGCAGGATTCAACTGCCACCGGGGTGGACACCAGGGCGATTGCGACACTCCACAGGCAATCGCCTTGCCCTTGGAATGCGTGAGTGCGTACCGCCGAAGTCACTTCGAAAACCATGTTCGGTCACGTTCGCTGACACCATCCGCCGATGCCACGGCAGTCTCAAAGTCTGCAGGTGCTGTCAGAATGACTCCCCCGCCCGGCACGCAACATTGCTACAGCGACACGCAGCAGGTAAGATTCTGAGCATGGAAGCGAGTTGAGTGATATTGGTCAAACACCCCAACTCACTTACCCCGTATCATGCAATTTCCCGAATACGACCCTACTGAGTAGGGTTGAATCTATTGTTCTGGCAACCGAAACGCATCTACGATCATTCTCGCTGTTACCGCGCATGGACACTCGGATGTACTTCAATCCCTCCCGACCGTTCTTAACGATATCGACGCTTGTTTGCCTAGCTGTAGGACAGCTGCACGCGGGCGATTATCACGCTAGTGGATACTCCAAAGGACCGCATATCGAGAGTGGATCCTTTGGTGGTGACTTTGACTTCTCTGTTAAAACGCAACCCACATCCGAGACTGAACGGCGATTTCTCTCGCTCCTAATCTCAACTCCTGATCGTAACCAACCAACCCTCGCGTTCAGCATTGTGCTCGATGACGCCAATGCCAAGGCTGAAGTGACGGATGTCTACGACAGCAAAACGCACGGAGTCGCCGCCTGGACATTTCGAGTCACGATAGACGGGCACCCCACGACCCTCATCTACCAAGTCAAAGACAACGGAGACGGAAAATTCACCGATGTACTTGCGATTGCCAACCGCGCGGTCAATTTAGATGAGGGACGGTTGATTGAGATCGGAACACTCGATGACGATGGTGGCCTCGACCGAGTCTCACAAGCAGGGTGTCGGGATGATCTGAAGTTCATCGTGAAAATGAAACAACGCTTCCGTCGGGATCTGAACGCAGTCAATGCGGATATGGACGACTGGGAGCCAGAACCATGACATGCACGGGAGGACGGCTTGCGGCCTTTGTTAGAATGGCGAGTCAATCGTCCGTCCCCCGTGATGTCTACCGTTATCTGGCTACATGAAATTCACCTTGCGTCACACTCTGCTTGCCGTCGCCGCAATCGCGCTGACCATTGCGGCGTGGATCGTGACTGTGAATCACATTGACCATCAAGGTGATGGATACAGTGTTGAGCAACTCGAAACTGCCCTTCGTTCCGTTGACGAAACAAATCCAGAATATGATGTTTCCCGTCGAATCAACGGCGGTGACTTTCGTTATGCTGGCTGTTGGGGCGAACCCGGCGGCCCATTTTTCCCCGGCGTGCAACAATCTGAATGGCAGGGAATTCGTGACGCAAAAGACTACTGGACACTCGACGGAACAACGGATGCACTCGAATCTCGCCATCACCATCGGTTGATTGATCGTGCATGGCAGTACGCCGAACGGTACAATAGAGATCTAAACTCAAGAAAACCAACTGCGAACTAATATCCGAATCGCCAGATAACCAATAAGGATTTGACTTCGCGTGGATGCGACGGTTGAGTCACTTTCTCTTTTCTGTTGCTTCGTTCGTCGCGGTTCAAAACGCGTCGTCTAGCCGAAGCTCAAGTCCTCTGTTCAAGATGCCCGGTGATGAACGCCGAACGGCCCGCCTGTTCTCCCTTGGACTTTGCTTCTGATTCCTGACCTCCGGTGAAGGCTATGGTTCGGCCCAACTGCAACTCTTCGGTGGTTGGCCACTTGCTCGGACCCTGGTTGTGCTGGATCGGCCGTGAATGGCATCGATTGAGATTCATTGCCCGGTGGTTTTGAGGCAAGAGATTGCTGTCGCGACATATCTTCCCCCTTCGCCCTCCTGAAGACGCTCGAATTCGTTCGGTCATTTCACTTCCCTGGTTCATGCGTTAAGCAGTTCGGCAGGAGTCTTTCAGTATTTTGAATGTTTTGGGTAGCGTCGTTGCTCCCACGTACAACCGGGGCTAACGCCCAAACGGCTCACATGGTTTTGCTCGATCATTCCTGCTGACCTGCTTACCCACTGTCGTAGTTGGTCAGCCCATGTTCGGGGCGGATGCCCTGGGATGACGATGACGTGCAACTGACCTCGAGCACTCGCATCGCCCCGCCGCACAGGCGACATTTCATCGGTGCGGTCAGTGGTTCCGCTTGCGGGGCGTAGCCGCTGCCCAACCAGAACGTCCAGCCCAGAGCGAGCCAGACCAACCACTTCACCTCCTCGACTTTCACCTTGCTGTTTACTCGTCGCTGCCTGGTAGCCTACCGAACAACTTTTCGATTTCTTCGCGAGCGTTGGCCTCGGCCGTATCAGTCAAATGCAGGTACACCATCGTGGTCTGCAGCGACGAATGCCCCAAGTACTTTTGAATCACCTTCAGCCCCACGCCCGCTTCGAGCAAGTGCGTCGCATAGGAATGACGCAGCGTATGAATGCTGACCTTCTTGCCAAAGCGGAGGTTTTTCGTGATCTGCTTCATTGCTCCTTGAACGGCCGTTTCGCTCATCGGAGTCGTCGCTTGACTGACGCCGTCTTTGGCAAGGCTGTGGTTTCGGCCATCTGCCGGAAACAGCAGGCGTGGGTGCCGGTGACTTGCCCAGTAGTTTCGCAGAAGTCGAACGGTCGTCGTCGGCAGCGGGACATACCGGTCCTTGGCTCCCTTGCCGGTCAGGTGCAAGTCTTCGGAGAGTCTCAGGCGAAGACTTTCCGGGAAGTGGGATCCAGGTGCAACTTGCGAATCGTTTGAACTAAACGTGGATATGTTGGTTTCCTTTTCAGGAGGAGCTGTTCCCAGCGAACAGCATCCTTCTGAAAGGATGCTTCCAACAATTCGTCACGCGCACGTTCCACCACCAATACGAAACCGCCGCGCTAGCGGCTAACTTGAACCAGAGAATCGCACGGGAGATCGCGAGCTAGGTTAAGCAGGTCGGCTGGAATGATCGGGCACAACCATGTGGGCCTTTTGGGCGTTCGCCCCGGTTGCGCGTGAAAACCGTGGCTAACGCCAACGGCTCACATACCCGATGACACCTGCGTACCTGCTTAGTGGTCGTTTGAACATCGCCCGCGCGAGCCACGTGAATTCCACCGTTCTTCCATTTACACGAATCACTTACTCCCTTACGCGGAATAGTCAACATCCATGAATCACCGCGAGTCGGAAGCTGTAGTAGGATACGCTGTCTACGATAAGTTCGAGACATGCTACGAGTATAATGAAAACGCATGCATGATCGCAGACTCGAAAGACAGCGCTCGTGCGATCTTGCTCCGGAGCTTTAGCGACGCTGAAGACTGTCGAATTGACACTGTCACTTTTCGGGACATCATGTGTGACTTCGGTGCGTCGTGTGGCGAATACGCAATGGAGAGTCAAGCTTATGGCGAGTTCAAGAAAGTAGCCGAATTGAACAACGTGACGTTCACTTCCGAACCGTACGATGGAATCGTAACGCTTCAGGTGGTTGAAGTTGATGGCGTCAAAACTCGCGAAGACTGAGGAAGAACAAAGCCGTGCACACGGAGCACGGCTTGCGAAGTTTCAGAAATAGAAAGTCGTCTTTCCGTGCCTGGTGACGGCTGCCGTTCCCCGACTGAAACCCATGGAACCTGCACAGCCGAATGGAATACCAACGGTCTTGGCTTCGCGACCTCGCCATCTCTGTCTTTGCGCTCACATCTGTTTCGGCGCTCTGTGGATTCCTGGCCTATTCCGCACGCTCGATCGATGTGACACCGCTTAGGACGTTCGCGATTTCCATCATCGCAATCCTTTTCGCCGGGAACGCGGCGATCTGGCTTTGGTGGGTCTTCTGGATGTTGGTTCGACGCCAATCATTCGTCTGCCGTGTTACTTCACGCCTCATCGAATGCTTCTGTCCCATTCCTCTGCGTGGCTCATCATTCACACTTCCGTTGCACGAACTGGACTCCGTCCGAATGGACGCCTTGCACGAAGGAGGCCAGCGGTGCACGCTGATCACAACTGATGGACGCGAGTACGACCTGACGTTTTACTACGGCAATCCGGTTCATCTTGTCATCGATGCGATTGCCCACCTCAAGCCCGATGTGGCGATCGTAGGGTACACGCCATCCACGTTCGAGGGCGGGGCGAAATGGGCGGGTAACGATGGCGTTGCACCGAAATAAAGTGGTCTCTACGTTCGCCTACAGGAATTCACCGGTGAGACTTGCAGCGATCGTCCTCCTTCTGACATTAACGTGCATCGGATTTGCGCAGGGTCCAAAGCCGGATGAAACTCCAAAGCGGTACTCAAAGTTCCAAGGCGATTGGGTGGTCGCGTCGTTGCAAACGGAAACCGATCGCTCAGATAAGCAACGCACGGTGAATAACTGTCATGTTCTGGGATTTGCGACATAGTTCCACTTTGGCAGAAGATCATCGTAGACGATTGTTAGGTTGTCTTTCATATCTTGGGTGGCAGTCCTTCCGGTTTCAAAGACGCGTTTGATGACAGCGACGGTCGTTCGCAGTCCAGTTCTCGTCTTCGCCCCGCGCATCAGCGACACGGCCGTGTCGAGACAATCAAACAGCATTCCACTGCACGCCCGTCCGATGTGCGGAAAGAAGCGGCGCTCGATCTGGTTGTACTTCGAACAGTACGGTGGATAGTGAGCAATGCGAATCGGCAAACCGATCGCATCACTCAGTCGCTCCAGGTCGTATTTGAAGATGTACTTGCTCGCTGAATTGCTGCCGCCCCCGTCACAAGTCAGCAGAATCGACGTCGCGTCCGGATAACGTCGGTGGCCGAACTTGTTCCAAAAACGCCTGAACGACTCACAGGCAAATTCGCTTGTGTCGCGGGACAGTCCCAGGTTGATATGCCCCAAATTGGCCTTCGGGTCAAAGATCCCGTGTGGGATCAAAGCGCCATCGGCCCAGGAAGGAAAGTCATGATCAAACGCTTCGAACGAACGGTTGCCGCGAACTCGCCCCTTACGATACAGAAGCCCCAAATGCTCCTTCGCTTTGGTGTCGATCGAGAACCAGGGCTCGCCGGCTGTTTCGTATTGCGAGACCAGTTCGGCGATGCGTTCAAACTGGCAGTCTCGGTCGGGATGTTCGCCGCCAGGGATGTCTTTGCGAATTTGCCGTCGACGGATTCCCGCGTCATCGAGCCACTGAGCGATCGCGTCTTTGCCCACGGGGGTTCCCATCTTCGCCAGACGCTCCGACAGATCCTGCGGCGACAAGTCGGTGTAAATGATGTCCTCTTCGTCGGGGTCTCCGGCGGTACGGAACTCGAGGCACTCGATCAGGTTGGCTTCTTCCGGCGTTTCGGAATCGATCTTTTTTTTCGACCGGCACCGGGCCGACGTACGCGTCCAGCCGCCGGGTCATCCTTCAGGTGATCAAGTTCCGCGATGCCCCGTTCAATCGTTCGGGTCGAAATCCTAAGCACACCGGCGATGTAAGTGATCCCGCCATGCCCACGCTGTGTCGCTTCGATGGCTGCAAATCGCCTGCGATCCTTCTCCGATAAAGTTCCTGCAAAATCACGCAAGCGTTGCTCGGTCTGTGAATCGGCTTCGCGTAAACTGATGGCCATCCGTGGCTCCGCCATGTGGGGATCGAATTGAACTCACAGCAGTCTATCAGATACGCCCAGTATCTCCGACACTAATTGATCGTGCGTTGCTAAGCCACCAGAAATCCTCGTCAATGTAGAAGGCGATCGGTTCACGCTCAGCGGTTCGGGCGTCCCGGAAGGCGTTCCCCAACCCCTTGAGTTTAGAATTCCCAGAGACAATCACGAAAATCCGTACCGTGAGCTTCAAAGACGGGGCGGAAAGAAACTCGACGACATTGTCGACGTCGACAATCAAATCATGGCTTTCTGGTTTGTCGGAATCTACAAATGGACAGACGAGGAGCTTCATCTGGCCATGAAATACTGTGGACAAGGACTCGAGGGCCAACCTTTTCGCGATTTCCGGCCGCCATCGTCATTCGACGACGATCCAACCGACGGTGAGGTGCGCCTCGTTTTGAAGCGAAAGAAGTAGGCGGACCATGGCATGAACGCCGAGTCGCCGAGCCTGTCCAATCCACGAACCGACCGAACCCGCCGACATCATCCATTTATGATCAACCCGTACCTTACTGCTGCGAGCAATCGCGAATCTGTGCCGCGTTGTCGGTTCGTAAAACCGTACTTCGTCATGTCCGCAATGCTCGCAACGTTCGCTGTATTGGCGGCAATCCCTGGACTAACGCTTCTGAATCAGGAGTACGGTTGGTTCCCGACGCAATCAGGGATCTACGGAATCGAGGTCAATGGCCAATCAGTCTCAAGTTCTTCGGCGAGACGGTGCTTCATCGGAATCGCAGTCATGTTCGCTTTGTCCTCTATTCTTTTTTGTGCATGGGCATCTCGAAACTGGCGTGCGAATAGGGCCAACAGAGGGGGGCGATGGTCATAGACGGACGGATAAACAAACAATGACCCCGTCCCCTCGTCTTCGCCAGGCAATGACAAATTTGCTTCTGCCGGAACTGCGCTTCGCTTGGTCCGGCCTACTTTGTTGCGAGCGGATTCCCAGAGCGTAGCCCTGGCTGAAATAGCAATGCGTCCTTGGGGCAGGAGGTCGTGCAGTATTGAAGTGCAGTTTCGTTGGCGAATCAACAAGCCGCAGCGGGAGGGAGCGGAAAACGGGCGTTCAGCGAGATTTTCGGAGGAGCGGCATCACGAGTCGCTTCCCATGCCCGCCCCTCACCCTCGCGTATGCCTGAACGGAGTCGCTCGTCCTAAGCAGGTACGCAGGTGTCATCGGGTATGTGAGCCGTTGGCGTTAGCCACGGTTTTCACGCGCAACCGGGGCTAACGCTAGGCTGTCAAAAGGTTGGTGTTGACACGGAAAATGCGACGTTGATTTTTATTCTGTCCTACGCCCCAACGGGGCAGCTCTAAGATAGCCCCAGGCATCGCCTGGGGTTTCGTTACGGAGATTCCGACACCAGCCCCAACGGGGCGGCCCTAAGAAAGACTCCCCAAAACCCGCTAGGACCGCCCCCGTTGGGGCTTTGTAATCTTGGTCCCGCCACAACCCAGGGCGTTGCCCTGGGCTGGCATAGGGCTGCCCCGTTGGGGCGAAGTCGAGGAACAAAACCTGCGCAGTCCAAAGCGGTGTCAATACCAACCTTTTGACAGCCCAGGCTAACGCCCAAACGGCTCACTTCGTTGCACCCGATCATTCCTGCCGCCCTGCTTAGCGCGTGGGCTTCGCGGCATCCTTGGGCAACCATTTCGCCATCTCATCCTTGACGATTTGGAGCTCCGGCTTGCCGGCCAAGTTTTCGTACTCATACGGATCGTTTTGGCTGTCGTACAGTTCCTCGTCGCCGTTGGCGTATCGGATGTAGCGATACTGTTCGCTTCGAACGGCATGGTTCTCGTACCCGTGCGTTGTGATCGCAGGAGCGTCCCAAGCCGCACTCGGGTTCTCCAACAGCGATGTGATTTCGCGGCCTTCGACGTGATCCGGGATGGGCACGCCGGCCAGCTTGCACAGCGTGGGATAAACTGACATCAAATCCACGGTCCGTTCGCAACGGGTTCCCGGTGACGTCATTCCGGGGACGACCCAGATCATCGGTGTTCGCGTCGGTTCCTCCCACAGAGCAAACTTGCGCCAGTGTTGTTTTTCGCCAAGTGACCAGCCGTGATCGGTCCATAGAACCAGGATCGTGTTGTCCTTTTGCGGGCTGCTTTCGTAGGCGTCGAGCAACCGGCCCAGGTTCATGTCGGTGTACGCGCAGGTCGCCAGGTAGGACTGGATCGCAGCCTTCCAGCGGCCAGATTTCAAGAATTTCTTGTGGTCCTTGTCGGCGCCCGCCATCCGCAGTCCGGCCGGTGGCAAGTCATCCAGGTCATTGTCACGGTGGGGTGGAAGCTGGATGGATTCCAGCGGAAAGGCGTCGTAGTACTTGCGAGGTGCCACAAATGGCAAATGCGGTTTGTACAAGCCGCAGGCGATGAAGAATGGTTGGTCGGAATCCTCGGTCAATCGTTCAATGCAGTAGTTCGTGGTGTGCCAATCGATCAGGTCTTCATCCTTCAGGTCGGGATGGACTTTGTCATTGTGAAATCCATCCATCTTTTCGACGCCAGGACCGTTGGCCGAAAGTCCTTTCTTGGACATGTAAGCGGTCCATTCGGAGGGATGGTAGTCCATCGAATGATAGATCTTGCCCGCACCGAAAACGTTGTAGCCCGCTTTTAGGAATTGAGCGGACAGGCCATCGCCAGCGGGCTGGTGCTGTTTCCACTGGTCGCCATTTTTGTAGCATCCAGTCGTCCAGGGCCGGCGTCCGCCCATCAAGGCGCAACGCGAAGGTTCGCAGGCTGGCACGGCGCAGTAGGCGTTGGTGAACGCCACGCCCATCTTGGCCAGTCGATCGAAGTTGGGTGTCTGGGCTTGAGGGTTCCGGCCCATGAACGTCAGCCAATGATTGAGGTCATCGACTGCGACCATCAAGACATTGGGTTGCTTCTTCGTCTCGTGCTGGGCAAAGACGGCGTTGGTTGTTTGCCAGGCAACCAAAAAGATTAGAGATAGAAGGACGCGTGTCATTGGGAGGCCTCTCCTCGGATGGGGATTTTGACGGGCGGAATGTGATCTCGAACGACGTCGGCCGGATGGAGGAGGCTTGGCGACGCCCATCCGGCAATGGCTTGCCAGGAAAGATCCGCTCATCTGCCGGAGCAGCGCCGAAGCGGCTTGATCCGGCCTACCTGAGAAATCGATCCCTCACGAAATCGATTTCATGACGGGGAAGAGCCTCACCAACGCGAGGCCTGAGTGCATCTGCCACGGCGATGGCCGTTCAAGCGACGCTAAACCAGGACTTCGCCGCGAATTTTGGTGAGCAGTTCGATCGCGTCACCGATCTCCGCTTTTTGACGCGCGGGATCTTCTGGGATTTCACGTTCGATGGTCAGGGGGCCGGCGTATCCGATTTCGCGCAGAGTCTGCAGGTAGGTTTCCATGCCCACATCGCCTTGTCCCAGCGGGACCTCGCGTCCGAACGTGACGCCAGGCTGATCGCTCCACAGGCCGTCTTTGCAGTGAACGCTGCGAACGTGCGAGCCGACTTTTCGCAGGGCTTCGATTGGGTCGCCGGATCCGTACAGGATCATGTTGGCGGGATCGAAGTTGATCTTCAGGTTGTCGCGTTCGACCGAGTCGATGAACGTCAGCAGTCCGTCCGCGGTTTCTTGCCCGGTTTCCAGGTGCAGAAACTGTTCGTTGGACCGGCAGTGGTCGCACAGTTGCTGGGTGACTTCCACGATGCCTTCGTAGTCTTCATCGGATGGATCATGCGGGACAAATCCCACATGCAGCGCCACGCAGTCGACGCCCAGCAGGCGAGCGAAGTCGCTGATTTCCATCATCTCTTTCAAGCGAGATTGGCGTGTCGCGGGGGGAACCAGGCCGACGGTTTTGATCACGGTTGGAATGTCGGCGTAGCTTTCGCCTTCGAACCCACCGAAGACGGCAGTGCACTGGACGCCGTATTGATCCAACTGGGCTTTGAATTTTTGAGCGGCTTCGGCGGTTCGGTTGCCAGCGTGTGGGGCGTGCAGCTGAATCGTTGGCACTCCCAGTTCACGAATGACTGGCCAAGCGACTCCCAGTCCCGCGTCGATGGAAGCAAATACACCAAGGGGCCATGAAGACATAAAACGGTCCTTTCAGAGAGTAGGTCGAAGATGTGTGAGGCGGGATATCAGGGGCTGCCACCCGTGCCTCCGCGGAAGAGGCTGCGTCTGCCGAGCCGTTTTCAGCTGAGCAGCACGCGAGCGACGTTGATGTAGATCACGATGCCTAAGATATCAACTATTCCGGCCACAAAGGGGTTGCTCATCAAAGCCGGGTCCAAACCCATGCGTTTGAATAGGATTGGCAGCGTGACACCGCACATGCAGCCGCAGAAGATGACTGACAACAGCGTGCAGGGAATCACGAGGGCTGCCAGGGCGGTCGGGGCAATCGCCAGAGCAACCAAAAAACCGATCAGGGAGAGGAAGCTGCCCAGGAGCAGCGAAACAACGAACTCTCGCGAAAGCACTCGCGGCAGATCGCTGTTTTTGACTTCGCCACCGGTCATCGCAGTGATCACCAAGGTCGCCGATTGGCTGCCTGAGTTGCCGCCGGCGCTGATGATCAGCGGGATGAACCAAACCAGCCAGGCGAAGGAATTCAGTTCGTCCTCGTAGGACCGCAGTGCAAACGCGGTCAGCAACGCGGCGAAGAACAGGATCGTCAACCAGATGCCCCGTTTGTAAGACAGTTTGATCAGCCCGATTCGCAAGAAGTCATCTTCCAGTGGCGCGACAGCGGCGATTCGCTGGGCATCTTCCGTCAATTCTTCTCGCACGACGTCGATGACATCGTCGTGAGTGATGATGCCCAGCAGCTGACGTCCCGAATCGACCACCGGAATGGCCAGCAAGTTGAACCGTTCGACTTTGTTGGCCACGGACTCTTGGTCTTCGCCGACGAGCGCGACGACGACGTCAGTTTCCATCAAATCGCCCAGCGTCTTGGTGGTGTTGCTGATCGCGGAAACCAGTTGCCGAGCCGACACGATGCCGCGGAGCAAGTTGTTGTCGTCGACGACGTAGAGGTAGTAAATCGTTTCCAAGTCGCTGGCTTGGCGACCGAGTTCTTCGAGTGCTTCGCGAGCGGTGAAGCGTTCGGCCAGCTTGGCCACGTCGGTCGTCATCAACGAGCCCGCGGTGCCCTCGACATACGAACGCAATCGCTCGATGTCACGGCGATCGATCACTGGCAACAGCGGCAGGATCTTTTCGACCGTTGCCGCAGGCAAAGCGTGGATCAAGTCGACCCGGTCATCGGGTGGAATTTCCTCGATCAACTCGGCGGCCTGATCGGCCGGTTCCCGAGTCAACATGTTCAGCTTTCGGTCCTCTTCGAAGTAGCCGAAGATCTCGGCTCGCCGGTAGGGTTCGGCGTGTTGCAACACCGCCCAGACCTCGGCGTCTTCCAGCCCTTCCATGAACTCGGCCGTGCGGCCAGGGTTCAGCGTCACGCAGAACTCCCGCAGGTCAGTCTCCTGACCGAGTTGCAGCATTTCGCGAAGTTCGGGCAGGAAGAGCGTGTTGACCATCTGGACCTCGAGAGACTGAATTCGTCGAATCCCGTTGCATCGGTGATGTTCCGAGCGTCATTTCCTCCCAGCAACCACGTTGCCGAACGATGCGACGTCAGTTGTTGACGCGTTCGACGTATTCGTTGTTGATGGTGTTGATCTTGATCACGTTGCCTTCTTTGATGAATCCCGGCACGTTGAATTCGGCACCGGTTTCGACGAGCGCGGGTTTGGTGACGTTGGTTGCCGTGTCGCCCTTGGTTCCGGGGCCACACTCGGTGACTTCCAGGTGAACGTGCTGAGGCGGTTCAACCACGATCGCGGCGCCGTTGTACAGCGTCATCGAGCACTCGGTGCCGTCCTTGAGGTACTTCCAAATGTCGCCAGCGACTTCGTTGGGGACTTCGTACTGTTCAAAGGTGGTGCCGTCCATGAACACGTAGTCTTGGCCTTGGCGATACAAAAACTGCACGGTGGTCGTTTCCACGTCGGCGGCTTCCAGCGAGTCACCGCCTTTGTACGTCCGGTCCAGCGAGGTGCCGCGAATCAAGTTTTTCATCTTGCACTTGTACATCGCGTTGCCCTTGCCGGGTTTGACGAAGTTCATTTCGGTTATCAAATAAGGTTCGCCGTCGATTTGAACCTTCAGTCCTTTGCGAAAATCGCTGGTGTTGTACGTTGCCACGGTGGGCTCCACTATCAATCGGAAAAGCCAAACGGAAAATAAGTCAGTGAACCGAGTCCTGGGAGGAAACGTTCGTGGGGGCAGTTTAGCGGCCAAAACCGAATTTGTCCCGGTGGGGGAACCGCCCCAAAACCAAGGTTCCGACGATGTTTTTGTCCAAAAAGGCGATGAGTTGAAACGAGAGTCCTTGCAAACCAACGCACAACCCGAAACGGCGAATTGGCGTGGCTCGATGAAGCGAGCCCTTCGCTCGGTGGGAGAATTGCGCCGACACCTGAATTTGGACCCTCCCGCGGGTGTGCTTGAGAATTCGCCGGTCGCGGAAGACCACGGTTTTCCCGTGTTTGTGCCGCTGGAATTTGCCTCGCGAATGAAGCCCGGCGATCCCAACGACCCGCTGTTGCGGCAAGTGTTGCCTGTGGCCGAGGAAGCCGTCTCGCCCGCAGGATTCAGCAGCGATCCGGTGGGCGATTTGCACGCGACTGTCGCGCCCGGGTTGCTGCACAAGTACCACGGTCGTGCACTCGCGATCACGACGGGCGCCTGCGGCATTCACTGTCGATATTGCTTCCGTCGCGAATTTCCGTACAGCGAAAACAGCAGTCGTGGTGACCACCTCGAGTTGGCCCTGAAGTACCTACGGGAGCAGGATTCGATCGAAGAGGTCCTGCTCAGCGGTGGCGATCCGCTGACGTTGACCGATGATTCGGTGGCCGATTTGATGCAGCGAATCGAGGCGATCCCACACGTCCGCCGGTTGCGGTGGCACACGCGGATGCCGATTGTGATTCCCTCTCGAGTCACGGAGGCATGGGTCGAACGAATGCGCGCGTCTCGATTGACGTCGTGGGTGGTTGTACATTGCAATCACCCGGCCGAACTGGATGCCGAAACGGGGGCGGCGTTGATGCGATTGGTCGACGCGGGGGTTCCAGTTTTGAACCAAGCCGTGTTGTTGCGAGGCGTCAACGACGACGCCGAGGTGCTGGAATCGTTGTGCCGGAGGCTGATTGATTTGCGAGTGATGCCGTACTACTTGCATCAACTGGACAAAGTTCGCGGGGCGGCTCACTTCGAAGTCGACCAGGATCGTGGTCGCGCGCTGATCAGTGAGTTAGAATCGCGTTTGCCCGGTTTCGCCGTTCCCCGATTTGTGTGCGAGCAAGCCGGCCGAGCATCCAAGACACGGCTTTGATGCGAGTTCGTTCCGGTGAGGCAAAGCCAGGGCGTTTCGTTCGTGTTTCTGGGTCGATCGCCACTCATCGAGAACTGCATTGAACAAGCCGAGCGCTGATTCGCCGATTTCCTCTGCCGCAACTTCCGGCAGTGTTCCCAATCCGGTCTCAGCCTGGCTGCAAACGTCGTTTGCGTCGGTCGTGAACGCCTTGCACTTCAATCCTGTCGCAGCGTTTCGCAACAACCCGGTCCTGCAACGCGAGTTGCTGGTCAATTTGCGAACGAACCGATCGTTCCTGCTGTTGCTGGTTTACCAATTGGTGTTGGCCGCGGTCACCTTGGTGGCCTGGCCTGCCGACGAGCGATTGGATCTCAGCAAGGACCCGCCCTCGGCGCGTCGATTGGTCGATTTGTTTTTTCTGGGCCAATACGTGATCGCATCGTTGATGGCCCCCAGTTTCGCGGCGGGGACCATTTCCGGCGAGAAGGAGCGGCAAACCTATGAGATGTTGCTGGCCAGCCCGCTGAAGCCGAGTGCGATCGTGCTGGGCAAACTGGTCGCCGCGCTCACTCATTTGGCGCTGTTGATTGTCGCGTCGTTGCCCATCATCGTGCTGTTCTTGCCGCTCGGTGGAGTCAGCGTCTACGAGGTCGCCGCAGCGTATCTGGGGTTGTTCATCTCGGTGGTGCTGTTTGGCGCAATCGGGGTGTTCTGCAGCAGCTACTTTTCGCGGACCAGCAACTCGTTGGTCGTCAGTTACTTGCTGATTCTGCCGTTGGTGATCGGTGGCGTGTTGATGTGGCAGATGCTGGCCGGGGATGGTTTGTTGCGGCTCAAAGTGGTCGTGTTGGTGGTGCCCGCGTTTGCTCTGGCGGCCGTCACGCTGATGTGTGCCGCGGCGGCTTCTCGCATGTTGTATCCGCCGGATGTGGGCAGCGAAGGCAAGGAGGTGGTGGACTTGGAACAGGAAGCGGCGGAGGCGGTTGGGTTGGTGATTCAGCCCGATCAATTCCCGGATCGGTTGTTCGCGCCACCTCGACGAGAAACGTTGATGGCCGATGGTGCCAACCCGGTCTACGACAAAGAGATTCACGGCGAGATCTTCAGCCAGGGCACGTTGATGCTGCGGTTGGTGATTCAGATCAGCATCTTGCTCGCGATTCCGTTGATGGGCGCTTTGTTGTTTTGGCAAACCCCGCACGCCCCATGGTTTGCGGTCTACGTGATCGTGTTCAACATGCTGGTGGGGCCGGTGTTTCTGGCCGGGACGATGACCAGCGAACGTGAGCGGCAGACGTTGGATCTGCTGATCACAACCACGCTGTCGCCTTGGAAGATCTTCTGGGGGAAGTTCATCGTCGGTTTTAGGGTCGCATTTGTGCTGACAAGTTTCTTGGTTTGGCCGATGCTGTTGGGCGTGGGGCTGAACACGGATTTTTATTCCAGTTGGCCCTTGATCGTTGGCATGTTCGCGATCCCCGTTGTGGTCAGCGTCGTCAACGCGGTGATCGCGATGACTGCGTCGCTGTATCAAGAACGCACGTCGATGGCGTTGATGACCACCTACCTGGCGTTGATCGTGTTGTACGTGGTTCCGCCGGGCGCTCGGGTGTTGGCATCGACGTTGGGGCTGTCATCGACTGTTCAGCAGTGGATTGAATGGGCGGGGGTGGCCAGTCCCTTCTCGGCGTTGTTTTCGCTGCCGATCGGACCGCCCTTGATGCGCGGTGATTCGTCTTATGCGGGGCAGCCGGTGTTGGTGATCGGGTACTTCGTCTGCAGTTTGCTGATCGTTGCGTTGGCGGCCTGCCTGATCGCTTGGAAATTGCGTCCGAAGCATTCAGCAGGTCGGCTGGAATGATCGGGCACAACCATGTGAGCCATTTGGACGTCAGCCCCGGTTGCGAAATGTTTGCTATTGACGCTCTGATAGCGGATGCAAATTTTCTTTTGGCTTCTGTCTTTCTCCATCCCGGTAGGGATGTCGGATGGTAGCCGGGGGACGCTGCGTGGGACGTTCGAAGAATCAATGGTGGCTGGCGTCTGGGTTTCGCCCCGGATGGGGCCGTCGTGCTTAGCTCGGGGCGGAAGCCCCGAGAGACCGATGCCGGAAAACAAACGGTCGCCCCGGATGGGGCCGTCGTGGGAGTTGGGGGCGTCCCTCGCTCACGCTTCGGGTTGTGATGGGTGGTCTTGGCCGCCTCTGACGGCAAGAGTGCCAGTCCTCCATTCGTTGAAACGTCGTTGGCGACTGAGTCGACAAGCCGTCAACATTTGACGCTCTGATAGCGGATGCCAATTTTATTCCGGCTACCATCTGTCATCCCTACCGGGATGAAAACTTGCGCAAACGAAGACGCTCCACAACACCGAACATTTCGCAGTCCAGCGTTCGCCCCGGTTGCGAGTGAAAACCGTGGCTAACGCCAACGGCTCACATACCCGATGACACCTGCGTGCCTGCATGGGACGGGGGACAGAGCCACAGAGCCACAGGGACGCGGGACGCGGGTGAGGTTCGAAAACGCTTGTCTCAGATCGGTGTCGCACCTTGCGGCCAGCCCGCGAAAATGACAGTCTACCGAGCTCGCGAATTTGCGATGGACGTCCGTTTCCTTTCACCTTTTGCAGCGATTTATGAGCCTCGTCACGACTCCATTCGGCCAAACCAAGGACGGGAAACCAGTCCAGAAAATCACGCTGACCAATTCGCACGGCCATCGTGTCTCGGTCATGAACTGGGGAGCATCGCTGCTCGAGGTGGAGGTCCCGGATCGCGATGGGAAATTGGCAAACGTCAACATGGTGTTTGACTCGCTCGATCGCTACCTGGGCTCGCATCCCGGTTTCGGAAGCTCGATCGGTCGGTTCTGCAATCGGATTGGTTTCGGCAAATTTGAGATCGACGGCGAGGCGTACCAAGTCACCGTCAATCATGGCAAGCATTGCTTGCATGGCGGCGAAGTCAATTTTTCGCACAAGTGGTGGGATGCCGATTTGGTTTCTGGAAAGGACGCCAACGGCAGCCCTGAAATTGGTGTTCGGTACAGCTTGGTCAGCCCCGACGGCGACGAAGGCTTTCCCGGTGAAGTGACCGTGACAGCGGAGTATCGCTGGAACGACGCCAGCGAACTGACGATCGAGTTCACCGCGACGACGACCAAGCCAACGCATGTGAATTTGACCAATCACAGCTATTGGAATTTGACTGGGATTTCACCAGGCGACGGGGGAGCCAGTTCCGTGCATGACTACCTGATGTTGCTGCACTGCAACGAGACGTTGGATGTCGATGACGATTTGATCCCAACCGGATCGACGTCGCCGGTGGAGGGCACGCCGTTCGATTTCTTGCATCCTGAAACGATCGGCAAACGCATCGACCAGTTGCCTGCGACGAAGGGTTACGACCATTGCTACGTGGTCGCGGGAGAACCCGGCACGCTTCGCCCGGCAGCTCGCGTGGTCGATCCCAAGACAGGGCGAACGTTCGAGATTGAAACGACTCAGCCCGGCATGCAGCTGTACACCGCCAATCACTTGGGCGGCAACGATTCGTCGGCCGGTCACAAGTCGCACGAGGCGTTCTGCTTGGAAACGCAGCACTCTCCCGATGCCTGCAATCATCCAAACTTCAAGAGCACGCTGCTGCGTCCAGGTGACACCTTGAAGGAAACCACCGTGCACCGATTTGGCGTGGAAGCTGGTTGATTGGTTTTGGGCATTGAAAAAGTTAAATTGAAAATTTGAAATTTGAAATTTGCTTTGTAGCCGGGGGTTGCTGCCTCGCAGCGCACCCCCGGAAACGAAAAGCTCACACCGACTCTGAAAGGGTCGCAGAGTCTTCGACCCTTTCAGGGGCGGGGATTGTCGGGTGCTTGAATCCGGTGGTGTTCACTGCGTTCAAACCACCGGCTACCGTCTGCAATCCCTTCGGGATGAAACTTTCGCAAACCGGCATCCTCTGAAACCCCGAACGTCTAGCAGGTCAGCATTGGCCTGGGCTGTGTTTGGGAACCGTGGCGACCGCCAAGCGGCTCGCATATCCCGAAGACTCCTTCGTGCGTGGTAACCGGGCCTAACGGCCGTCGGCTCACATGGTCGGTGCGGTAGTCGAGACCTACGACCACCGTTTATCAATTTGCAATTGTCAATTTCACTTTTTCAATTGTGACCGCAGGCATACCGACGTGGTGCTCACGGCGATCGCAGCATTCTTTCGCCACAGCATCGCCGGCTTGAACGAGTGCGTGTTAACCGGGCCTAACGGCCGTCGGCTCACATGCTCGGTGCGGTAGTCGAGAACCTGCGACGGCCATTTTTCAATTTGCAATTGTCAATTTTACTTTTTCAATGACAGCCGCAGGCATGCCGACGTGGAGCTCACGCCGATCGCAGTGTTCTTTCGCCACTGCATCGCCGGCTTGAACGAGTGCGTGTTAACCGGGCCTAACGGCCTGCGGCTCACGTGGTCGGTGCGGTAGTCGAGAACCTACGACCGCCGTTTATCAATTTACAATTGTCAATTTTACTTTTTCAATTGTGACCGCAGGCATGCCGACGTGGTGCTCATGCCGATCGCAGCATTCTTTCGCCACTGCATCGCCGGCTTGAACGAGTGCGTGGTAACCGGGCCTAACGGCCGTCGGCTCACATGGTCGGTGCGGTAGTCGAGAACCTGCGACCGCCGTTTATCAATTTACAATTGTCAATTTTACTTTTTCAATTGTGACCGCAGGCATGCCGACGTGGTGCTCACGCCGATCGCAGTGTTCTTTCGCCACTGCATCGCCGGCTTGAACGAGTGCGTGTTAACCGGGCCTAACGGCCTGCGGCTCACAGGGTTGGTGCGGTAGTCGAGAACCTACGACCGCCCTTTTTCAATTTACAATTGTCAATTTTACTTTTTCAATTGTGACCGCAGGCATGCCGACGTGGTGCTCACGCCGATCGCAGTGTTCTTTCGCCACTGCATCGCTGGCTTGAACGAGTGCGTGGTAACCGGGCCTAACGGCCGTCGGCTCACAGGGTCGCGAAGGTGTTTACTTCAGGTGCTGGAGGATGAAGTTAGTCATCATCGTCCGCGGGTGATAGCGTGTGCCTTCGCCTTCGCTGACCGAGTGGGTGCGTCCGGGATACGCCATCATCTGGAACTGCTTGTTCTCTGCGATCAAGCGATTGATCAGACGCGCCGACGACGCGTAGTGCACGTTGTCATCGGCTGTTCCGTGGATCAGCAGCAAGGGGTCGGACAAACCGCTGGCATGCGTGATCGGTGACCCCGCCACAAACGCGTCGCGGTTTTCGGTGACCAATCCCATGTAGCGTTCTTGGTAGATCGTGTCGTAATCCAGTTGGTCCGGAACAGGCGCGACGGCGATTCCCATCGAGTACAGCTCTGGGAATTGGAACAGCCCGTTGAGGGTTGAGGAGCCGCCGCCGCTCCAGCCCCACAATCCAACTCGCTCGGGATCAAGAGCAGCAAAGTGCTTCAGCATCGCTTGCGTCGCGTGGGCTTGATCCGAGATCGAAAGACGCCCAATTTTTTTGTAGATCGATTGGCGGAAGGATTTTCCGCGAGGCGCGTTGGCGCCGCGATTGTCGACACTTGCAACAGCAATGCCATGCTGAGTCAGCAGGCGATGCCACAGGTAAGTGGTTCCGCCGTATTGATCCAAGACGGTCTGGCCCGCGGGCTCACCGTAGACATGAACCAGCAGCGGTGTGCTCTTCGGATCCAGGGTCTTGGTGGTTCCATCCTTCCCGACCGGCATCATGATCCACACATCCAGTTCCACATCCTTGGAGGCAGGATCAGCCGTGAATTCACCGATGGGCAGTCGCACAAATTCCGTGTGGACCGGAGCGAGCTTCTCAAGGGCGTCTTCCAGCTTCTCGTTGTCGTCGAACGTTTTCAGTTGTTTGTAGGGATGCAGTTGGACGAGTCTTTGCACCGGAGCGGAGTTGAAGTCCGACCACGATTCCACGGCGTATTGAGCGGTGGGGCTGAATGAATAGGAGTAGGTGCCGCCTTTTTCCGGGGAGACGCGTTGCGGGGTCGTCGCGAGCTGTCCGCCCAAACCTTGCTGGAGGGACACGCGATAGAGCGCTCGTTGGGAAGGCTGTTCCGGCGACGCGATGAAGTCGATGTGGCTGCCGTCCTTCGCGACGGCCGCAATCGAGATCACGTCCCACGAGCCACCCGTCACCGGCGTGATTCGCGAAGGCAGGTTGGATTCTTCTTCAAGGGAATCGGGGGACGGGATTTCGATGGCTTCGATGTGTTGCCATCCCGATCGTTCTGACAACCACAGCAAACGTGGCGATGAGTTGCCCGATGCATCGCTTCCGAAGACGGAGCTGGGCAGCCAGTGCAGTTCTCTTAGGTGCCGCACCCAAGCGTCGCTGACTTCGGTGTGAATGTTGACGCAGTGGCCCGTTTCAGCATCGCAGAGGAAGACGTGGTTTTGATTTTGTTTTCGGTTGAGTTGCTGAATCAGCAATCGCTGATTCGCGTGTGCGAACTCACTGGGCAACCAGTCAACCGCGGCGATGTAGTTCTCACGCGGGTCGCCAGGTAGATCCAACCACACGGTTTTTTGGTTGGTTCGGTCCCAGACGCCGACTTTAGCGGCGGAGTTGGTTTGACCAACTTTGGGGTAAGCAAACTCAATTGTTTGGGCGTATCGCTCCGAGGTGTTGTCGATCATGGTTTGGATCGGCACCCCGTTGCTGTCCAGTTGCCAGAACGCCAGCTTTTGGCTGTTCGGGCTGAAACGCAATCCGTTTCGCAGGCCGAGTTCCTCTTCGTAAACCCAGTCAAATGTTCCGCTGATCAGCTTGGGATCGTCCGAGCCAGCGACCATCTGAAGATCGCCTGTTTGGCAATCTTCCAAGTGCAGGTCGTTGTCGCGAACGAAGGCGATGGATTGTCCATCGGGTGCGAAGGTCGCAAACATGGTTTGGGCTTCCGCGGCGTCGTCGCCACCCACTTTTCGCCAGGCTGCGTTCGGCGAGTCAACGCTGACGTCTCGCAACCAGTAGTCGCCGCGTGTGTGTTGTCGCCAGACTCGGCGGGTGTTGTTGTAGACGAGCAGGTACCGGTCGTCGGCCGAGAGCGTCCACTGGCTGATCTCGATCGGCTTGGGGTCGGCTGGGGCCGCCTCGTTCTCGTTGGATTCCGGGGAGGCTGGCTCCGCTGGCAACAAAAAGATCTCGCGAGGGACGATCGTGCTTGGCTCCCGATCCGGAACCGAGAGTTGGTTCAGGGCAGGGCCTTCTTTGCCGGTTTGGCGTTCCCAAAGGATGTCTTGAGTGTCGTCCCAAACTAGGGTTCGAGTTTTCGATCGGAAGTCGGATGTCTTGAAGAGCCGGCGGAGCGATAGGACCGCTGGATCTTTCTTCGGCGGTGCTGGAGGTGCTTGAGTTTGCTCGGTCGAATCTGCCATCGCTGGCGAGATTGTGCCGGGAAGGTGACCAAAGAAGCCAGCGGTCAGGGCAAGCGTGGCGGTCAGGACAAAACGTCGGCGGACGAGCATGCAACACCTTTGTGGTCGGGAGAGAAGGCATCCAGTTTGCCTTGTCCCCCTCGCCATTTCCAGTGTTTGCCAAAGAAACCGGGGCAGCGGAAGAAACCAAGCCGGCAATCGCCACCGATGGTGAACGGCATGACGCGTCGCATCAGTTGGATGCTTGGTCGTACGGCCCTGGGGGAAATGGCCCGCGATTGTTTCTGCGGGTTGCAAGCGAGGGTTGGGGGGAGGATTGCAAATTGCAAATTGGTGATTGGTGGTGGCATGCTTGGTTCCACCTGTGGCCCTGTGTTCCTGGGCCACTTTCCCCCTCCCACCTACTTCCGTTTCGGCTTGTAGATCTCGGTGGCGGTTCCGAAGTGGACTTCGCCGGCGTTCATCAGCGTTTCGCTGAGTGTGGGGTGAGGGTGAACGGTCTCGGTGATGTCGGTGACTTCGCAGCCCATTTCGATTGCCAGCACGGCTTCGGCGATCAGTTCGCCGGCTCCGGTGCCGACGATGCCGCAGCCCAGCACGCGATGGGTTTCCGGGTCGACCAACCATTTGGTCAAGCCGTTGGTCACGCCAATGGCTTGTGCACGACCGCTGGCGGCCCAAGGGTAGACCTCGACGTCGACCTTGCGGCCGGCGGCTTTGGCTTCGCCTTCGGTCAGGCCGGCCCAAGCGATTTCGGGATCGGTGAACACGACGGCGGGGATCGCCGCTTTGTCGAAGGCGACGTTCTTGCCGGCCAACACTTCTGCGGCGACGCGGCCTTCGTGGGTGGCTTTGTGAGCCAGCATGGGGTCACCGGCGACATCGCCAATGGCCATGATGTTGGGGTCGGCCGTGCGTTGTTGTTCATCGCAAACGATGAAACCACGTTCGTTGACTTCGACTTTTGTGTTTTCCAAGCCGAGCCCGCGGGTGACGGGGCGACGTCCGATGCTGATCAGCACGCGGTCGTAGGATTCGGTGCCGAACTTGCTGGGGCCTTCAAAGCTGACCACAACCTTGTCACCGTCTTCGGCTAGCGAGCCGACCTTGGTGTTCAGGAACACGCGGCCGTCGCACATCTTGTCGATTTTCTTCGCCAGCGGTTTGACGAGGTCGCGGTCGGCACCAGGAAGCAGAGATTCGCCCAGTTCAACGACGCTGACCTTGGATCCCAGGTGAGCGTAGACGGTTCCCATTTCCAAGCCGATGTAACCGCCACCGACAACCAACAGATTTTCGGGGATGTCTTTGAGGGCGAGTGCGCCGGTGCTGTCCATGACTCGGTCGCTGCCGATGTCAAAGGCAGGTGGCATGGCGGGGACGCTGCCTGTCGCAATGATGCACTTGTCGAAGGTCAGGCGTCCGCCTTCGGGGATCGATTTGTGATCGCCTTCAAGTTGCAGTTCATTGGAGCTGACGAACGAGCCGCGAGCTTGGATCACGGTGACGTTGCGGCGTTTGGCCAGTCCGCCGAGTCCGCCGGTCAGGTTGTCGATGACCTTGTCTTTGCGAGCCCGGACGACGTCGACGTCGATTTTGGGACCGCCGGTGTACTCGATGCCCCACTCGGATTTCAACTCTTCGACTTCACTGATGACCTTGGCCACGTGAAGCAATGCTTTGCTGGGAATGCAGCCTCGAATCAGGCAGGTGCCGCCGAGGCGAGGTTCCGCTTCGACGATTGTGACTTCCATTCCTTCGTCAGCAGCCAAGAAAGCCGCCGCGTATCCACCGGGGCCACCACCGAGAACGACAACCGGAGCGTGCATGTTTGAAACCAGAGCAAAAAAGAGACGAGTGCGGGAAAGGAAACGGCCGCGTGAAGAACACGCGGCCGATGAGTAGCAATCCGTTGTTGACCCGCGTTAGCGAGACAAGAATTCGACGACGCTGTTAGCGTCGACGGGCAGGCTGATGTCAACCGCGCCAGGCAACGACAGGACGGTCGCACGCAGCGTTTCGCTGTCGAACGAGACCCAATCCAGTCCGTCTGGTGGCGAGTTGGCGATCACGCCACGGTACAGATTCTTCAGGTTTTCGCGGCCGCGAACTTCGATCAAGTCGCCAGCGCGAAGCATGTAGCCGGGCTTGGTGACCTTCACGCCGTTGACGCAGAAGTGACCGTGCGTGATGCCCTGACGAGCTTGAGGGCGAGTCTTGGTGAAACCGACGCGACGGACAACGTTGTCCAAGCGACGTTCGCACATCAGCAACAACAATTCCCCGGTGTTGCCCGATTTACGGCCAACGTTCTCAAAGTAACGACGGAGTTGGCGTTCGCCCAATCCGTAATAGTGTTTGATCTTTTGCTTTTCCATCAAAGCCGCACCGTAGTTACTCGGGCGACGACCGCGAGTGTGCATGCCTGGTGGTTGCGGACGACGGTCCATCGCACGGGCTGCGCCGGCTGTCTCGTAAAGCATCGTGCCGAGGCGGCGGTTGATGCGGGCTTTTGGTCCTGTGTAACGTGCCATCGTGACTTTCACGGTTGTGCTAGACGTCGCGACTGATCGAGACGTGCAGCGGGGAATTGCGGCGTGTTCCTTCGTGATGTCCGCCTTTGGACTCACGTGTTCACGCCAGAATTTTGAAAACGGGGCCGCAAGTGTCGTCGTTGGGTCCCGTTTTGACAAGAGGAATGAAAGTCAATCGATCGCAGAATCGACCGGATTTCAGCTCGTCGCTTGGGTTTCGGCTGAAAATCCTGCTCGTGACTTGCGACTCATCAGCCCGTTGGCTTGCTCGTCGTCGACAAATCGCTCGGCTTTCGGGTCCCATTTCAATTCACGGCCCAACATCAACGCAAGGTTGCACAGGTGACAGGACGTCATTGTGCGGTGGTGCGACCACACGTCTGAGATCGGCTGACCGCCGTCCTCAATGCAGGCAAAAAAGTTGGCCATGTGGCTCATTGCCTTTTTCCCTTTGCGAAGTTCTGCGATTTTCGCGTCCAGATTCGCGTTGTCCTCGGCCGTCAAATTGTCCACGGGAGCACCCGTCAGTTTGCCGCGATTGACAAAGATTCGGCCCTTGTCGCCTTCGAACAGGATTCCGTTGGGGAAATCGATGTTCCCTTCTTCGCGTTTGTAATGGTCGGTGACGACCATCTTGGATCCGCTTTCGAACGTCAGTTCGATGTTGAACTTGGTCGCCGTGTTGTAGCCATTGGGCAGCGAGGCTTCGCCGTCGAAGAACGAATTCCAGTTGAAATCCGCAGGGACGGTTGGGGGGAATTCGCCGGTGCCCTTGATCGTGGTGGGGCCGTTTTCGCCGGGAGCCAATGCCCACTGAGCGATGTCGATGTGGTGAGCGCCCCAATCAGTCATTTTGCCGCCTGAATATTCGAAGAACCAACGGAAGTACTTGCGGCGTTCTTCGCAGTAGTCGGCCTTGGCTGCTGGGCCGACCCACATGTTCCAGTCCAGGTCCTCGGGGGCTTCCGCGGTTTCGAAAGGTCCGTCGCCGGGGGCGCCGCCGATGGCGATGTAAGCGTTGACGTTGTCACCCACGTGGCCCGACTGAACCATCGCGATCGCTTTTTGGAACAGGCCGCCCGAGCTGCGTTGTTGGGTTCCGACTTGGAACACGCGGCCGGTTTCTTCGACGACTTTGCGGATTTGTTTGCCTTCGTCGATCGTCAGCGTCAGTGGTTTTTCGCAGTACACATCCGCACCACTTCGCAGGCAGGCGATCGCAATGGGCACATGCCAATGGTCCGGGGTTCCGATCGTGACCACATCGGGTTTTTCCTTTTCCAGCAGCTCGCGGTAGTCGCGGTACTTGTTCAGGTTGCCGCCGTGTTTTTGGCTGAATTCTTCGGTGTGCAGGTCATCCACGTCGCAAACGGCGACCATCGTCGCGTACTTGGCCGCGTCATTGGCGATCGAGCCACCGCGGTTGTATCGCCCGCGACTGCCGCCGACGCCGATGGCTGCCAGACGGAGTTTTTTGGTCTCCTCTGCCGCGATCAACTTGGAAGTGGCGGTCATGGTGGAACCAGCGACGGCGCCTGCCAGGGCGCTGGTTTTCAAGAATCCACGGCGTGAAGGTTGCATCAAATGGGCTCCGGGTGAAGGTCGGGGGGCGAGGTGGGACGGGAGCGTGTTTGGCATTGAAGCCGCCGCTCCCTGCCGCTTGCAGGGGGAATGATAACCCAAGGGAGCGGGCGACGGGAATCGTCGGCAGACTTGGGTGGTGGGGTGCGTCCTGGCCGATTGCAAATTGCAAAGTGGGCATTGCAGATCTGATTTTGGCTGGGCTGGCAGAAACGAGAGCCACCATGTGAGCCGTTGGCGTTCGCCTCGGTTGCGCGCGACAACCGTGGCGAGCGTCAAACGGCTCAGGTTCAGTACGACAACCGTGGCTAACGCCAGCGGCTCAGGTTGGGTGTAGCAACCGTGGCTAACGCCAGCGGCTCAGGTTGGGTGCACAGCCTCTGTCACCCCTTCGGGGTTTTGATGCCTGGAGAACATGCCTGCTTCCGGGGCCTAACGACCCCGGCAATGGTTGTGTCGGCCCGTCCGGGCCTGGTGCGTCCTGGTCGATTGCAAATTGCAAGGTGAACATTGCCGATCTGAAATTGGCTGGGCTGGCAGAAACGAGTGCCACCATGTGAGCCGTTGGCGTTCGCCTCGGTTGCGTGCGACAGTCGTGGCGAGCGTCAAACGGCTCAGGTTGGGTGTAGCAACCGTGGCTAACGCCAGCGGCTCAGGTTGGGTGCACAGCCTCTGTCACCCCTTCGGGGTTTTGATGCCTGGAGAACATGCCTGCTTCCGGGGCCTGGCGACCCCGGCAATGGTTGTGTCGGCCCATCCGGGCCTGGTGCGTCCTGGTCGATTGCAAATTGCAAAGTGGGCATTGCAGATCTGATTTTGGGGGAGGCGAGGACAGCCATGTGAGCCGTTGGCGTTCGCCTCGGTTGCGCGCGACAACCGTGGCGAGCGCCAAACGGCTCAGGTTGGGTGTAGCAACCGTGGCTAACGCCAGCGGCTCAGGTTGGGTGCGCAGCCTCTGTCACCCCTTCGGGGTTTTGATGCTTGGAGAACATGCCTGCTTCCGGGGCCTGGCGACCCCGGCAATGGTTGTGTCGGCCCGTCCGGGCCTGGTGCGTCCTGGTCGATTGCAAATTGCAAGGTGAACATTGCCGATCTGAAATTGGCTGGGCTGGCAGAAACGACAGCCACCATGTGAGCCGTTGGCGTTAGCCTCGGTTGCGCGCGACAGTCGTGGCGAGCGCCAGCGGCTCAGGTTCTGGACGACAGCCGTGGCGAGCGTCAAGCGGCTCAGGTTTAGGGGGCAACCAATTTGCAATTTGCATTGATCCATTGGCAAGGAAGGGGCAAATCTGTAGGCCAGGTCGCAACTGGCAACCGTGTGCAATGCTTGGGGGGAGGGAGGCGTTGCGAGCGGTCCACGGGCCTCGCGAGCCCGTCATTGGTCGGCCGTTGACCAATTCCAGTTGTGACCTGTCCTGCATCATGGGCTTTGAATCGCTCCGTCGATCCAACACCCAAAATCGCGTCGAGTGGCCGCAATCAGTCCAGCTCAATCAGTCCAGCTCGACCATTTCAACCGGCATGATCACGTCGTCGGCGTCGAGCAGCTGAAAGTTGCTGCAACGAGACAAGTGAAACTGGCGAGGTTCTTCGCGGCACAGACACAGGCCGAGAAAGCGGTCCGCGGCTCCGAACCGGATTGGGCTGATGGTTCGACGAGTTCGCTTGCCTTTCGAGTCGACGTAATCCAGTTGCACGACAAAGCGATCGCTGTCCGCCATCGCGGTTCGCAAGACTTTTGCGGGGCTCCACTTCGTGTTGGCTCGTTGGCAGACGCGGCCGTGAGCACGGGCGAAGGTTTCGCTGGCGGGTGCGAAAGATGCGGTCGATGCGGCGGGGGAAAGCGTTGCAACTGACATGGTGGGCGGTCCGATGGAACTGGGCGGCGGTGAATCAAACTTCGATGTTGGTATCATCGCCACCGCCGTGACACGTTAGGTCACGAGCGAACACGGAACGGGAGGAACTGAGGGTGGATCAAGCATTGGGCGGTTCCCCGGCGGCTGCCATCAACGTTTTCGCTGGTTCACGTATTCCATGGCGGTCGTGCCAAGATCGGGATCCAGCAGTCCGATTTGCTTGCCCTCCAGCAACGCGTTCTCGATTGCTTGGCGGCCATCCAGGACACGGTGAGCGATCCAGACGGCACCCACACGATTGGCGGACGCGCAGTGCAGGAGGATTTGGGCATCGTGCCGAGCGGTTTGGAGCAATTCGCGAATTTGATCGATCTTTTGATCCGTCATTTGTTGGTGACCACCAAATCGGATCGCGTGAAATTCCAATCCCGCTTCCTTCACCAAGGCTTCGTCGTCAAAGTCCAGCTCGCGTTCACTTCGCAGCGTGATCACTCGGGTCACGCCGGCTTTTTTGGCGGCGGCCAGGCCTTCCGCATCGGGTTGTGAGGCCAGCCAAATGGGGCCGGCACGGTGGACGTTGCGGGTGCCGGGGAGTTCCGCTGCTACCAGTTTGTGGTTGCTGTCGCGTTGCCCCGCGTTCTTCCAGCCGCCTTGTGGGACGATCTTTTCTGCGTCGGCGGGAATCTCGATCGATTCCTTGGGTTGGGTGGTGGGCGTCAAGCGTTTGACGAAGAAATTGCGATAGCGAACCTCCATTGGCGGCCCGACATGGACCTGCACGCCAATGCGACCGGACAGGGCTCGCCCGTTCGGGTCCAAGTCAAAATGTTCGGCGGTCGGTTGCCCATCGATCCAGTGTTGGTGATGGTTCCCAACCACACGAACCTTGAACCGGTGCCAGGTTTCAGGGGCGAATTTGGGCGGGGTAGAGGATTTCACGACCCAGCCTTGCCCGTCAGCATCGGTGACGACCTGTTCACCGGTGTGGCAAAGGATGCGGCGGCCACGTTCCTCGTACAGCATGCCGTTGTACTTGGGGTTGGCCGCGACCACATCACATTGGTAGCCGACCATGACATTTGGGCCGAGGTCTTCGCGGACCTCGCTGCGATACTGGATGCCACTGTTGCCGCGGGCGCTGACCCACACATCGACTTCCAGTTCAAAGTCTTCGGCCGGGGGCAATTTCGACGTGATGAAGCGATTGACCTTCACCGATCCATCCGTCGTTCCGGTCAAAACGCCGTCTTCCAGGGTCCAATCGTCGAGACTGCCTTCCCAGGAATCCGCCAACGTCCCCTCAAGCAGCGATTGCGAACCGTCCGGGGTCTCCCGGGGCGATCCAGCGGCGGGTTCGGCCGCGATTGCCGGCGTCAATTGGAGCGTTGTGAGCAGCAATCCCGCCAGCAGAACCAGCGAGATTGGCTGGCTGTTCCGAGATGAGCAACTGGAGGGCGTGAGGCCTTCTGCGATCGATTGGTCGGCGGCCGCTGCTGATCGGCGCGGCACGGCTGATTTGTGAGGCACGGCGGGAGCCATCCGGTAACCCTGCTGATCACGATGGGTGTCGGCGTGTTCTCGAGAGGAAGGAATCAGACACGAGGGGCTCATGCGGGGGAACTCGTCGAAAGGTGGGGAGATCGGGGTGAGGGGGACTGAACGCCAATGATAGCCCGTGATTCCGCCGATTGACCCCTTTCGCATTGACCACTGAGCGCGATAATGCCCGATTCGCCTGGCGGTCCGAGTGGGTGGTCCCTTATTTCGGGACCCTTCTGGACCGTATTTCTGACTCAACACTCATTACAACGGAATCAATCCTCATGGCAGGAACCGAACGTCGTCGCGAAATTTCACGTCTGCGAGCCCGTCGCAAAAAAACCATCAACCTGTTGCAGCGAGTGAAAGCCGGCACGATGGAAAAGACCGAAGCCGCTCGCAAGCTTCGTAAGTTGACTCCTGGTGCGGACGTCATTATCAAACGCGAAGGTCTCGCCTGATCGTTGTTTCGCCCGCGGTTTGAAGTTGCGAGCGTTCAAAAGTTGCGAACCGAACGCGACCTAACCGCGTAGCAATCGCTCTTGAACCATTTCTTCCACGATAGAAGACGGGTACGACACTGATGGCAACAGCCACAACGGCGGACACAACGACCTCCCCCGAATCCACAGCGGGCGGTCGAAAACCCATGATCGAAGCGGTGGGGCTGAGCAAGTTTTATGGCCCCTTCGCGGCCGCGCGCGATGTCACTTTCAATGTCGGCGAAGGTGAACTGGTGGCCTTTCTGGGCCCCAACGGTGCCGGGAAAAGCACGACGATGAAGATGTTGACCGGCTACATCGCTCCCAGCGAAGGGTTCGCTCGGATCGCCGGTCACAACATGATGGACGATCGCATCGCGGGCAGTCGTCGCCTGGGATACTTGCCCGAAAACGGGCCTCTGTATCCGGAAATGACGCCCAAAGGGATGCTGGAATTCTTTGCCGATGCTCGTGGTTTGTCGCCTCGCATCAAACGCGATCGGATCGAGGCGGTGGTCGACATCTGTGACCTCTCGTCGGTGATGTACAAACCGATCAGCAAACTGTCCAAGGGTTTCAAACAACGGGTCGGGATGAGCCAAGCTCTGCTGCACGAACCCGATGTGTTGATCATGGACGAACCCACGGCTGGTTTGGATCCCAACCAAATTCGTGGCGTCCGGAAAACGATGCGACGACTCAGCGAGACCAAAACGATCTTGCTCAGCACGCACATTTTGCAAGAAGTCGAGGCGATGGCCGACCGGGTTGTGATGATCAACGAAGGTCGGATGGTCTACGACGGTTCGGTCGAAGGTTTGCGAACCACCGGCAAAGGCGACCTGGACGAAGCGTTCCATCACTTGACCGGACAATCCGAATCCGAGCCTGACGAAAAGGCTTGAGTCTCGCACTCCGATTTGAGTTTGAAACCGGGTTTGACCTGAATTCGGTTTTGGCTCGGAACAGCTTCGGCACCGAAGTTTGGCTTGGCTGCCGATTCTGATGCCGAGCAACGACACATTCTGACATTGATCTTCCACGATCGGATTAGCGGCAAAAGCGTGAGGGGCCCGTCTCATCACACTTTCACCCGAGGCGTCGTCTTCGCGTCTCCGATCCGTTCGTTCCTGAACCCACACTCCAACCCCTGTTCTCCAGTACCACCATGGCGCTCAACAACGTCTCGATGGCCTTGATCAGCTTGCTCACGAAAGACGCGATCTTTCTGTTGATTTTGCTGATGGTCGTGTCCGCATTGGCCCGCACCAAGCAAGCCGCCTTCGCGGTGATGAAGCGAAACTTCATTGGTTACTTCAGCAACCCGACGGGGTACGTTTTTCTCTGTATCTTCGTGTTCCTGACTTCGGTCGCCGCGTTTTGGCCTTACGAGTTCTTCAACTCAAACTTGGCCACCTTGGATCAGCTGAACTACTGGTTCCCTGTGATCATGCTGGTCTTCATCCCCGCCATCACGATGAGCATCTGGGCGGAAGAAAAACGCCAGGGCACCGACGAATTGCTGCTGACGTTGCCCGCCGATGACTTTGACATTGTGATCGGGAAGTACATGTCAGCCGCGGCGATTTTCACCTCGTCGCTGCTGTTCAGCCAACTCAGCACGTTCACCACGCTGGCCATTCTCACCGAAGGCAGCCTGGACACCGGGCTGATCTTCACGACTTACTTGGGGTATTGGTTCGTCGGTTTGGCGATGATCGCGATCGGCATGATCGCTTCGTTCTTGACCGGGAACTTGACCGTTGGCTTCATCCTCGGTGCGTTGTTCAACGCTCCGCTTGCGTTCGCTTCGCTGGCTGACTCGGTCAGTCCCAGCCAACGTGTGGCGGAATGGGTCCGTGACAGCGGGATCGCTCGTCCGTTCGATGACTTCGGCCGCGGTGTGATCAGTTCCTCCTCGATCATCTACTTCATTCTGGTCGCTGCGGTTGCCTTGTACGTCTGCATGGTTCTGATTGGGCGTCGTCACTGGACAGGTGGCAAAGACGGCAACTCGATGGCCTGGCACTATGTCGCTCGTTCGTTGGCGCTCGTGTTGTTCACCGTCGGTGCGGTCATGTTGTTCCGTAGCAAGGACGTGGTGCGGGCAGACATGACCGAAGGCAAAGTCAGTTCGCTGGCGGATGCAACGAAGACACTGATCCGTGAACTCGACGACGATCGACCGATCGTGATCGACGCGTTCATCAGCAAAGAAGTCCCGGAACTGTATGCCAAGACTCGTTATGAATTGGTCAATCTGCTGAAGGAATTCCGCAGCGAAGCCGCCAAGAACGGGCGCACGATCGAAGTCAATTTGTACGACGGGATCGACTTGTTCAGTGAAGACGCGGCCCTCGCCGCAGATCGCTTTGGGATCGAACCCGTCACGCGAATGTTCCGTGAGAAAGGGGCCTACACCCAGAAGCAATTGATTCTTGGTGCCGCTTTCCGCTCGGGGCTCGAGAAAGTCACTGTGCCGATTTTTGAATACGGCATTCCCGTTGAATACGAGCTTGTTCGCAGTATCAACACGGTTGCTCGCGGCACCCGAAAACGATTGGGCATCGTCGCCACCGACGCTCGCTTGATGGGCGGCACGGTCATGAATGGCATGTCGATGCAGCGGATTGACAAACACCCCTTGGTCGACGAACTCGCCAAACAATACGACGTGGAAGAAGTCGACCTGTCTGGTCCGATCACCCCCGGCGTGTACGACGCTTTGGTGGCCGTTCAGCCTTCCTCGTTGGCTCCTCAGCAATTCGATCGTTTGACCGCTGCGATTCAAGCTGGCGTTCCCACGGCGATCTTTGAAGACCCGCGGCCCATTGGCGCTCAGTACGTCACTGCAACCGGCGATGCCAAGCAGGCACAGGGCGGCATGTTCGGTGGCGGTGGTGCTTCGCCCAAGGGTGACATCCGTCAATTGTGGGATGTGTTGGAACTCAACGTTCCTGGCCAACCTGGCATGCAAGGTCTGTTCAGTCCCGAGTTGGTTTGGCAACAGCACAATCCTTATCCCAACCTCGACACGGCCAACGAACTTTGGTTGTTCATCGATGAGCAAGCACGTGGGGTTCAGCCCGGCGAAGCGCTCAGTGACGACAGTCCGATCACCAGTGGTTTGCGTCAAGTGCTGGCCATTCTCGGCGGTGCGGTCTACGCCAAGAAAGACGCGACGCTGAAGCACACCGCGTTGCTTTCCACTGGACCTCTGTCAGGAACTCTGCCGTCGCAAGTGGTGGGGCAAGTCATGACGGGACAAACGACATTGGCTCAAGAGATCCAAGGCGTCAATCCAAACGTGCCCATCGCGATGGCGATTGAAGCGAACAAGTCCGCGGAAGGCAGTGACTCCGAAGCCGCCGGCATCAAAGCCGTTTACGTGGCCGACATGGACATCATCCTGCCTGAGTTCTTGCTCATTCGGGCGGATCCCGACCAAATCTCGGACATGCGGTTCCAGTTCCAGAACGTGACGTTCGCATTGAACGTGATCGACTGGTTGACCGGCGACACGAGCTTCATCGATGTTCGAAATCACGAGCCGATCTACGCCAGTTTGCGAATGATTGACTCGGTCAAAGAAGAGGCGGCCAGCTTGGTTCGCAAACGGAGTCGTGAATTCCAAACGCAGTACGATGAAACGATTCGTGAGGCTCAGGAAAAGAGCGACCAAGAAGTGCAAGCGTTGCGGGAGGAGATCGAGAAGCTGCAAGAAGATCGGGAGACCGGTTCCGTTCCGCAGAGTGTTTTGCGTGAAAAGCTGACCGCGTTCCAAATCAAGCAAGCGAACCAGCAGCGGATCTTGGACGTTCAGAAGGCAAAATTGCAGAACGAACGAGAGCAAAAGATCCAAGACGTTCGTCGCGAAGCGGAGCAAGAAGTCACCGCGATTCAGAATCAAGTCAAAACGGCCGCAGTGATTCTGCCCTGCATTCCGCCGTTGATCGTCGGCATCATGGTGTTCGCCTCACGTCGTTTGCGTGAACGTGAAAACATCAGCAAAAGCCGCCTGAAATAACTTCTCAACCATTCAAACAATTTCATAGAGACTGCAATCGTGAACGAAGGAAAGAAGACCGGAGCGTTTTGGGCTGCCGCGGCTGTCATGCTCGCCGTGGGATTGTTTGTGGCGTGGCCCACATCCACTCAAACGGAATCGCCTTACTCGCCTGGGAAACCGCTCTTTGAAAAGTTCAAGGATCCGTTGACCGCCTCGAACTTGAAGATTGTCACGTTCGACGAGGAACAGGGCCAATTGGGAACGTTCGAGGTTCGCCGCGATGCTGAATCGGGCCAGTGGACGATCCCTTCGCGAAAAGGCTATCCGGCGGATGCGGTGGAACAGATGCGAGACGCTGCCAACGCTTTGGTGGGGCTGAACATTCTGGACGTTCAGACCGAGAACCAAGGCGACCATGCGGCACTCGGCGTTGTTGAACCCAAGTTGGAAGACTTGCAGGTCGGCGACACCGGTGTGGGACGCTTGGTCACCTTCAAAGACGAATCTCAGCAGACGCTTGCCTCCTTGATCATCGGGAATCCGGTCAAGAACGAAGAGGGCAAAATCTACGTTCGCAAACCCGGCCAAGACCCGGTGTACGTCGTCAAAATGGACGACTCGGTTTTGTCGACCAAGTTCCAGGACTGGATCGAAGATGACTTGCTGCAGATGAGCAGCATCGACATCAAAGAAGCGGTCGTCAAAGACTACTCCGCGTCGATCTCTGGCCGAAGCGTTGCTTTGGAACGCAACTACACCGCAAAATTCGCGATGGATGGTGCTGAGTGGGCGATGAAAGAGTTGCTGGAATACAACTCCGAAAACCCGCTGGCGGAACCCAAGCTGGTGGAGCAACCCGCTGACAAGGAGCTCAACACCACCAAGCTGAACGAAATGAAAAATGCACTCGACGATTTGAAAATCGTCGATGTCGTTCGCAAACCAGAAGGCATGAGTGCCAACCTTCGCGCAGACAAGGATTTGATTTCGGACAACGAAGCAGTTCAGTCGTTGTACACCCGTGGCTTCTTCCCTGTGGGATCAGGTGCCGAAGGTGAGTTTGAGGTCTTGTCGGCAAACGGTGAGTTGAACGTCACCGTGGATGAAGGGATCGAGTACGTGCTCCGATTCGGCGACGTCCAAGGTTTGTCAGATGACACCGCAGGCGAAGAGGACGGGGACGTCGGCGGCGTGAATCGTTACCTGTTGGTCACCGCGCGCGTCAACGAAGACCAATTCCCCGCTCCTGACTTGCAGCCCGTTCCTCAGACCATCGAAGAACTCGCTGCGATGCTGGGCGTTGGGGAAGAAGATGCCGAGGTCGAGGGCGAAGAACCCGCTGCTGCGGAAGCCGAAATGAAAGAGGAAACAACGGACGCTCCTGCAGAAGAATCAGCGGAGGAAGCTGCCGAAGCAGAGGACCAGCCCGAAGCGGCCGAAGCAGAAATGAAGGAAGCTGAAGCTGAAGCAACGGAAACGGAAACGGAAACGGACGAGGCGTCCGCCGAACCGGCGGAGGAAGCGGAGCCAGCGGCTGAGAAAGTGGAGGCGTCTGAGGAGGTCGAAGTGACTGGTGAAGGCGAGGCTTCGGGTCAAGGTCAGGGTGCGAACCCGCAAGACGAAGACGATGCCACCGACGAGCCGTCTGCGGAATCCGACGCCCAAACCGAGAACGCAACACCCGCTGAAGCAGCGACCGAGGAAGCAGCGGCTGACGAAGAAATGGCTTTGGAGCCGGCGGGCGACAATGCGACTGAGGCGCCCGCTGTTGAAGCACCCGCGGAAGAAGAAAGCGACGAGTTGACGTTCAACGAGCTGACGGACGAAGAGAAGCAAGAACGCTTGGAAGCGGAACAGGAGAAGATCTTGAAAGCCAACACGCGTTTGTTGGATGAACGCAAGGATCGTCTGAACGCTGCCAAACGGCGCGTCGCTGACTTGAACGCTCGGTTCGCCGATTGGTACTACATCATTCCCGAAGCGACTTATCGCCAACTGCGAATCAACCGCGACGAATTGTTCGTTGAGCCAGGGGCGAACAACGCGGCTCCCGCTGGTCCTCCCGGAGGGTTGCCACCGGGGATGCAATTGCCAGCCGGTTTTGGCAATTAAGCAGGTACGCAGGAATGATTGGGTTTCATCTTGTGAGCCGTTTGGGCGTTAGCCCCGGTTTTGCGTGGGAACCGTGGCTAACGCCAAACGGCTCACATACTCGATGACACCTGCGTACCTGCTTAGGCGATCATTGCCAGCAAGAACCCCAACCCGTCTCACGGCGTGATCGCGCCACGATCACGGTGTGACGGGTTCGGCGCGTAGGCCGTACCGACCGAAGGGAGCGACGGCAGGATGTCTGTGCCTGCCGGAACTCCGCTACCGCTCCGGTCCGGCCTACTTCAGATCGCACTTGGATCGAAGATCACATGTTTGATCTTCTGGCGTTTCCAGGTGTAGGTGATGTGCAACTTGCCGTCTTCTGCTTGGATGATTGCTGGGTAGCTGAATTCGCCTCGGGGTTCATTTTCCAGGACCGCGACCTCGCGATATTCCTCGCCATCGGTGCTGACGGAAAGCGTGAGCTGACTGCGTCCGCCCCAGCCGTTTTCTTTGGATGGCAGTGGGTTGCTGATCAGCCAGTGCCGGCCATCGTTTGCCGTGATCACATCGATGCCTGAGTTTGGGTTGGGCATCTTCGTCGACACGGGCTTGGTCCAAGTCCGCCCGTTGTCGTTCGAGTCGGCTTGAACGATCACGCTTTGCATGGTTCGGCACAGGGTCCGCAGACGATCGTTGGGCAATCGGAGGATGGTCGGCTGAATCGCGGCAAATTCTTGGCCGTCATGAATGGCTTCGCCGCGGTCCCAATGCTGTTCCGAGACAGCTTCCGGATTCGCTTGGCCGGTCAGCGTCAAGCGTTCGAAGTGAACTCGCCATCCAGCGTGCTCGGTGGAACTGCCACACAGCAACGTTTTGCCGCCATCAACCAATTCGGGTTTGCACCGAATGGGGCCCAAGACTCCCTCTGGAAGTCGCGTGCGATCGCGGAATGTCTTGCCGCCGTCGTCGCTGAACAAGACTTCCCCCCACCACTCTTTCGGGTTGGGACCGACCTTGATGAACAACCAAGTGACGCCGGAGGGGGCCCGGAAAAGAACCGGGTTCCAACATGGCTGACGCGAACCATCGGTTTGAACACCATCCGCCACTTTTCGCGGCGCTGACCAGGACATTCCGTCGTGATCACTGACCCAGATCGAAACATCTTTGGCCCCTTCTCGTTCCCCGCCAAACCAGGCTGCCACGAATCCGTCGGGCGTTTGGCAGATGGTCGAGGCGTGACAGGAAGGAAACGGGGCTTCGTCGTAGATGAATTGTTGTTGCACGACACCGGGGATGGAGGTGTCTTCCGGTGGGGTGTTTTGGGCGGAGGCGGTCATTGTCAAACACGCTGCCAAGGCAAGCGGCTTTGTCCATCGAAGAAATTTCACGAGGCGGTCCGGTGGGAAAGGGAAGGCGGGAAAGGGAAGGCGGGAAAGGGAAGGCGGGAATTCGAATCGCAATTTTATAGCAACGCACTGCCTCACGTTGCGTGTCAGGGGTTTGTTTGGGCAAGGGAGCAGGTGGCTGTGGTAGTTTGTTGTGGTGATGGAAGACACCTGTTCAGTGATCCCGTTCGAGCCCATCAAATGGTTCTGAATCCTTACGCACCAACAACTGATTTACCGGGGCTCTGTGTTTCGGATGAAAAGCCGCCGCGATCCAAGTGGTTGCTGAGTTGGTTGCTTTGGCATCTGGCATTGATCGCTGCGTCCGTGGCGGGAGCAGAATATGACATCGAATCGATCATGTTTTCGGGAACCGTTTTCACGTTGTCGGGAATCGTCTTGGCGATCATCGCGTTTCGTCGCGGCAATCGGATTGCCATGCTCTTTGGACTTTCATCGCTCGCATTTGCCATTTTGATCGTGGTGTTGATCAACGTGATGGCTTGGAATCCAAGGGATGCCGATCGGCCGGTGTGCATCCTGATCTGGGGATACGCGTTGGCCTCGGTTGCGTTGGCTTGGGGAAGCATCCGACAGGAAGGCCTCCTGGCCAAAGCGATTCTTGCAGGCAAAGAATGACTTGAGTTCGTTGCCTTTGGGGGCGAAGGCTGGCGTCTGAATTGCTCGCTGGCACCCCCATTGCTCAGCGAGTGCGGATGTCGGCGTCTCTGGTGTTGGGCACCAATGAGTTTGTCCTCCGTGTCCGGTGTTCCCAGAGACCGATGTTCCCAGTGAATTCGAAGATTGGCCTGCCCCTGATTGCGAATGAGTGGAAGGGGGCTTCATAAGGCAACCATGTTCGGTTGCAATGTCCTTTGACGATCGGCGATGTTGGGGATGGTTGCCCTGTTGATGCCATTTGCCTTCGTCGTCGGCTTGATTTTCCCACCTCGATTGAATGAGCTTCTGGAATGCTTTCCCACCCCCGATTTGCCCGCCCTCGTTTCTTTGCCAATTTGCCCGGGCGGCTGGCTGCAACGCTGGCCTGCGTTGGGCTGATGTCCACCGCCGCCATGGCAGAAACCAATGTCCAAACTGTGCTGCGTGGGTTGGTCAATCCATCCAGTGTGAGCTTCAGTCCAGCAGGCGAGTTGACGGTTTGTGACGCGCGCGGATTGGTCGTGGTTTTGAAGGGGGATCAACCAGTCAACTACATCACTGGATTCGACACCGAACACTGGAAGTCCAATGACGAGGGCAAGAAGTGGTACGCCGTCGGGCCACTGTCAGCGATCTGGTCGGGTTCGACGTTGGTCGTGACCGATGCCGGCAAAGTCGATGGCGAAGAAACGTTGTTGTTCTTTGATGAAAAAGGCAAGGCTGACGCCGGGACCAAAACCAACTCGGTGCCACCCACCACGGATGATGCTGCCGACAAAGGCGAAGGCAACTTGACCGGCATGAGTTTGAGCCAAGACGGTTCGACGGTTTACGTTTGTGGGCAAGGCTTCGATGGAAAGTCGTGGGTGCTGGCTGGCGACATCGCATCGAAACAGTTGAAGCCTTTGTTGTCGGCCGACGACAACGGAATCGAAACCAATTCTCCAATGCAAACCGTCGTCGGGGATGACAACACGTTGTACGTCCTGTATTCCGGCGCAGGTGGGAAGGCGGATGGTTTGATTGTCCGTTGGGATTTGGCCACCAAGAAACCAAGCGGTCAATGGACATTGCCCGGCGTCATCAACCCCATGGGAATGGCTCACGTCGAAGGCGACACGTTTGCCGTGGTCGAGAACAATTGGTCGCTCGATCAAACCAACGAAGGTCGAGTCTTAATGGCAACGTTGGGAGAACCCGGCGAAGCGGCAATCGAAGAGACGGGTGTTTCGCTCAACGGCCCCGTCGCATGCGAGTTTGGACCTGACAACCGTTTGTACGTGTCGCAATTGGGCGAAGAGTTTGACAAACCCGTCGGTTCGGTCGTCGCGATCAGTGGCTTGAAAGACTGAGGGCGGAGTCACTCCGGCCAGGCAAGTTGATTCTCAACGACGAGGTACCTGCGGTCGAGTGAGAGTTGGCCGAGTGTTTGAACCTCGCCGCTTGGCCAAGTGATCTGCACGTCCACCGGATCGCTGCGGTTGGCCAGTCCCAGATGCACGACGGGTTCGTTGCGACAAGCGAACCCGTCACCGGCATTCAGGCTGGCAACCGCGGGCTTTTCGGTGCCGAGGACTTCGATGCGAGTTCCGATCGCCGATCGTTCGCTGCTTGTCGCCACCAATGAAAACTGAATCCAGTGATGGTCGCTTTCAGTTTGGTTCTCAAGCAAAGCCAGCGGATCATGCAGGTCTGACAGCAACGCATCCAGGCGGCCATCGCGGTTGTGATCACAGCGGGTCAAGCTACGCCCGATGTGAGGCGTGTCCCAGTACCCGCCCAGCGTCGACTTCATGTCGGCTTGTTCAAAGTGGTCGCCCAAATTGACCAGAACCTGGGTTTCCATTTGAAGCGGCAGCTGTTGATGCGTCAGGTCCTCGATGTGGCCGTTGCCGATGACAAGGTCGACCCAGCCATCATTGTCGTAGTCCAGGCCTTGGATTCCAAAGCCAACGTGATGGTCGCTGAATCGATCCAGTCCAAACGCGATGGCGACGTCACGGTACATCCCCGGACGAACTTGTTGATACAGGTTCAGCCATTCGTCGTACCAATTCGCGACGACCATGTCTTGCGTTCCGTTGCGATCGAAGTCCGCGGCGCCCACCCCCATGCAAGCGGTTGTTTTGCCTTGGGAGCTGGTCGCCAGCCCGATCGTTTCAGCGTATTGCAACAACTTCACGATGGAACCGTTCCGGCTGATTTTCCAGAACTGATTGGGGCGAGAATCGTTGGCGACAAAGCACTCCAGTCCTGGTTGCCCATCCAGTTCGCCGGCGATCAAGCCCAGGCCAGGGAAGGCATCATCGCCCAGTTTGGGGAGCTGGTTCTTCGGAGTATGAGTGCCAGAAGCCTGGGGCGGGTCTGGGGTGCTCGGCGAACTCTGCTCGGGAGTCTCGCGATTCAAGTCAACGATGGCGTCACGTCGGAGGATCACCTGCCGAGCTTGGCCTTGGGGGTCGCTGAGCCAAAGTTGATCGTTCGCTGCACGGAAATGGTTGGGACCGGGCAAGTCAGTTGGAAGACCGAGTGAGTTGACTTGGACCGGTTCAAACACACGCGGGTCATCGGCGTAGTTGATTTCGATCAAATCCGGTGAACCGTTGCCGTCCATGTCCGCCATCGCCAGCGACGCGGTGAATTGTTCGGAGTTCCATCCGATTCCATTCGTCGCGTCGATGAACGTCCCGTCGCCTTGGTTGAGGAGCAATCGGTTCTGGCCCACATTCGCGATTGCCAGGTCTTCCCAGCCATCTTGGTTCCAATCACCTGCCGTCAATCCAACGCCGTAACCACGGTCATCCGCGGCGGCCGGCGCCGTCGCATCGACGTAAACCGGTGGCTCATGGTCACTGGTCGTTCCACGAAACAAATGGTTGGGGCGAGTTCCAGGGGACTGGGGCGGGTCGCCGGAAGCTTGGTTGATGTAAAAGTCAATTTGCCCATCGCGGTCGTAGTCCAATGCTGCGGTGCCCGGGCCCAGTGACTCGTGCAGACGCATGAGTTTCAGCACTCGTTCCGGGCGATTGTGAAAGACCGCCTGCAACCCCACTGACACGGCCACATCAACCAAACGCGGCGGCGTGAATGAGGGCTGTCCGCTTGGCGTTGTTGGCGACCTGATAGTGGACGAGATGTCTTTCGGGGTGGAACGCAACCAAGCCAAATCGGGTTTGGAATTGCCTTCGATCGAAATGCCAGCGAGCTGACGTTTCAGACGCTCTTCCTTCGCCAGCGATTTCCACTGGGCACAGTCCTGTTGGATTTCGTCGGCGCTTCCCCACTGACCGCGATGTCGTTTGGCGATGGCCTTTCGCCACTCGCAGGCTTGGTCCATTTCGCCCAGACGGAGCAAGTCTTCGACCAGGAACCTGCCTGCTCGCAGGTCATCGGGTTGTCCGTCACCGACCGCCACGTAGGCTTCGCGAGGTCCAGCCAACAGGTAACGACGCTCGTCGACCGCTTCCGCGTCATTGACTCGGCCGGCCTGCAACAACGCCGCTGACAACAGTTCGTGGGCTCGGTCGGACGTGGGGTCCAATCGCATCGCTTCGGCAAAAGCGCCGATGGCGTCGTCGGTTGATTGCTCAAACAAAGCTTGGGCACCCACCGCCATCCAAAACGACGGGAAGTCGCGGAGGTTGCCCGGCAGCGAAGAGTTTGAATTGGCGTCGACAATTGTCGCTCGCATTTGTGGGAACGCTTGCAAATCTGCGTAGGCGTAGGCGAGCAACGCCTGAGCCTGCATGCTCGGTTGGTGCTTGATCACGGCCTGCAACGTTTCGATCGCTTCTCGTGTGCGTCGTTCGATCAACGACGTCCAGGCTGAGTTGAGGTCGGAGCTGGCCGACGCATCTGGTGAGTCGACGGCCACACCTTGCGTTCGCAGTCGTTCACGTTCGACCTCGGCGGCGAATTCCTCGCGTGTCTTGGGAGGTCGAGTGATGTAAAGCAGTTGCCGCAATTGGTCTTCGTTGGCTGCCGATTGTTTCACCAGAATTCGAAGTTGCTCTCCCGCCTCGATTCGGCGACCGACGCGCTGCAGGTCAGCCGCCAATTGCGAGCGGATCTGATTGGAAAACGGATCGTTGGCCACGCTGGGTTTGGCCAGCAACGTCTGCCAGACTTGGATCGCTTCATGATTTCGCCCGACCTGACGCAAGAACTCGCCACGTTGGCCCAAGGCCGCAATTCCAAATTCGGCGTCGTTGTCTGGGATATTGGCAAGCATCTCGATCGCGTCGTCGAGGTGGCCGGTTTCGGCTTGCACGCGGGACATCAGAAACAAACCCGCCGGGTGATCGGGTTTGGCAACCAACAGATCTTTCAAGAATCGCTTGGCATCGGACCAATTCCCCTGCGTCACCGCTTTCTCGGCTGACGCAAGCAATTCGCGAGCGTCGGGTGCCTGGGCAGGGGCGGCTTCGACCGAGGTTTGCATTTTCGGCACGATGCGAACCGGTTCTTTTTCGCGGCAGCCAACCAATCCACTGAGCAGCAAGCTGCCCAGCAGGATGCCGGTGTGCAGATGGCGAGCGGCGATGGCCTCTTGATGGAGTGGTTGAAAATGCAAGGTGAGTCCGCTCGGGAGCTTGGTTGTCACAAGGTTCAGCCGTTCATCATAGTGAACTCGGCCGAGCAACGATTGGACGAGACGGGTTGAAAATTGCTACGCCTGGAGAAGGCGAGGTCGGCCAGGTGACACTGGGAAGGTTCTTCCCTGCTCGATGATTCGAGACCCAAAACGGCTCAGTGAAAGTCGCGTCGGGGGACCCGCAGCCCGGTGGCCTTTTCACTGAGGTCTTCGACTCGGCCGACGATGACGTGGATGATGCCTTGTTTGTTTTCCAGTTTGCCATCGACGATCCAGGCATCGCTGGAACGCGCGATCTTGAAAAATCGCTTCCAAACCTGAGCGAACAAGACCAGGTTCATGGATCCCGTCTCGTCTTCCAGCGTCACAAATGTGATGCCCTTGGCAGTGCCCGGTCGTTGACGCATCAAGACGAGGCCGGCGACGCGAACGTGCACGCCGTCGCGTAGTTTTGGTAAGTCCGAGGCACGCTTGCAACGCAGCGCATCCAAGTCATCCCGCCAAAACGAGACCGGGTGGGCCTTCAAACTCAAGCCCGTTGTCGCGTAGTCGTTCTTGACCTCCTCGGCCGGTGACATTGGGATCAATTCTTCTGGGACGCTGCAATCCGGATCCAAATCCGCCAGCAACGGCATCGAGTCGCCCGAGTCATCTTGAGCGAGCGACTGCCAGACCGCGGCCCGGCGGTCTTGAGCGATTGAGGCGAGCGCATCGGCATCTGCCAGCGTGGCGATGTTTGATCGAGATAGATTGGCTCGCGTGGTCAAGTCATGCAGGTTCTCAAAGGGGCCGCCGGCATCACGGGCTCTCAGGATCTTGTCCGCGACAGCTGAGGGAAGCCCACGAATCATTTGCAGGCCCAGCCGGAGTTTGGGCTGAGAGCGGTTAAGATCAGGAATCAGCTTGGTGCGAATGTCGCTGTCGTTGACGTCCACGGGCAGGACTTGCACGCCGTGTTGCTGAGCGTCTCGAATGAGCTGCGCGGGGGCGTAGAACCCCATCGGTTGGCTGTCCAGCAACGCCGCACAAAACGCGGCGGGATAGTGGCGTTTCAAATAGCACGAGGCGTAAACCAGCAAAGCAAATGAAGCCGCGTGTGATTCAGGGAACCCGTATTCGCCAAAGCCGCGGATTTGCCGGAACACGTTCTCCGCGAATTCACCATTGAGCCCATTCGCGTTCATTCCTTCGAGCAGCTTGGTGCGGAAACGGTCGATCACACCGGGGCGTCGCCATGCCGCCATGGCTCGGCGGAGTTGGTCGGCCTCTCCCGGCGTGAATCCGGCGGCGACGACGGCCAGCTTCATCGCTTGTTCTTGAAAGATCGGAACGCCGAGCGTTTTCTCGAGCACCTTGCGAATGGCGTCGTTGGGGTACTTGGCCGCCGCCGGATTTTCGCGAGCCGCTAAGAACGGATGCACCATGTTGCCTTGGATCGGGCCCGGCCGAACGATCGCGACTTCGATCACCAGGTCGTAGTAGCAACGTGGTTTGAGTCGCGGCAGCATGCTCATCTGAGCCCGGCTTTCGATTTGGAACACACCCATCGTGTCGGCGGCACAAATCATGTCGTAAGTCGGTTTGTCATCCGGTGGGATGGTCGACAGTGACAGCTCACGGTCGTGATGATCCTTGACCAGTTCAAAGCAGCGCCGGATCGCGGAGAGCATCCCGAGTGCCAAGATGTCGACTTTCAGGATGCCAATGTCATCGAGGTCATCCTTGTTCCACTGAATCACACTGCGGCCTGGCATCGCCGCATTTTCGGTCACGCACAGCTCGCACAAACTGCCGGCCGTCATCACCATCCCGCCAACGTGTTGGGACAGGTGACGGGGGAATCCGATCAGTGTTTCAGTCAGGTACAGAAATCGCCGACCCAGCGGTGTGTCAGGGTCCAATCCCGCGTCGCGACAGCGTTCGGGCAGTTCCGGGTTGCGTCCATAGCTGCCCGCCAACTTGGCAACCGCATCGATGATGTCGGGAGAAATGGACAGAGCCTTGCCGACTTCGCGAATCGCACTTTTGGCTCGGTAACAGGTGACGACGGCGGTCATGCCCGCTCGATCGCGACCATATTTTTCGTACAAGTACTGCAACACCTCTTCGCGACGTTGGTGTTCGAAGTCCACGTCGATGTCGGGGGCCTCTCCACGTTCACGGCTGATGAAACGCTCGAACAGCAAATCCGTGTGGGTTGGATCCACCGCCGTGATCCCGAGGCAGTAACACACGACGGAGTTCGCCGCCGACCCACGGCCTTGGCAAAGGATTTTTTGGGAGCGGGCAAACCGGACCAGGTCCCAGACCGTCAAAAAGTAGGCTTCGTAGTTCAGTTCCTCGATCAGGGTGACTTCGTGGCGGAGCGTTTCGATGATCTTCTCCGGCACACCGCCTGGCCAGCGACCGCGGGCGCCTTCCCAGGTCAGGCGTTTGAGATGCTCGATCGGCGTCATTCCCTGCGGTGCGAGTTCCACCGGGTATTCGTATTTCAATTGGTCCAGCGTGAACGTGCAGCGCTGGGCCACTTCCATGGTTCGCGCCACCGCATCAGGGACATCGCGGTAGAGTTCGGCGATCTCGTCGAGCGAGCGCAGGTGGTGCTGGCTATTGACCAGGCGTTCGGATTGGATTTGTTCAACCGATTTGCCTTTCGAAATGGCGACCACGCAGTCATGCAATGCCATGCGTTCGGCGGTGTGGTAACGCACGTCACCGCAGGCCAGCAGCGGCACGTCGGTGGCCAGCGAAAGGTCTCGCAGCCAGGTGGCTTTGGCCGCATCGTCGACTCCGCGATGAAACGACGCCAGCAGGTGACCACGGTCATCGAATACATCGCGAAACGGGCCACGAAGGAATTGCCGGGAATCGTTGACGTGCGTGTGATGGTCTTCGATCGATCTTGATTCGTCGGTGGCGATGACGCCGGCCAAGATCCCTTGGGCGTGTTCCGCAATGTCAGCAAACGACAATTCGCTGCGGCCTTTTTCGCAACGCATGCGGCCCTTGGAAAGCATCCGGCACATCCGTCCGTACGCCTCTCGGTCGCTTGGCCACAGCACCATTGGCGGTGCGTCGGTCGGGTGGACTTGCGTGCCGACGAGGTACTGCAGTCCCAGTTCTTGGGCCGGGGAAAAGCCGCGGACCACGCCGGCGATTGATTCTCGGTCGGTGATCGCCAGCCCTTCGTAGCCCAGTTCAGCGGCACGTTGCACCAATTCGTCCGGGTGAGACGCCCCGTCCAGAAAACTGAAGTTGCTCCGGCAGTGAAGTTCGACGTAACGCATAGCGTGACAATTGTCGCGGATGCGGGAGCATTTGCCCACTGGCAAGAGTCGCGGGCGAAGGCGACCGATTTCCCATCGTCGATTTTGGTTTCGGGGGCTAAACTGCGGGCATGAATTCCCCATCGCCTGAATCAATCGTCTGCAGCGAATCGCCTGCCCCAGCCAAACCGTCCGTTCCGTTGGAATGGAATGAACTGTCGCTTGGGAACGTGCGAATTGGCTTCCCCGTCGTGCAAGCGGCGCTTTCCGGGTACAGCGATTTGCCGATGCGGGTGATCGCGAGGCGGCACAGTGCCAGCTACACGATTTGCGAGGTGATGCTGGATCAGTTCCTGCTGTCGCTGACCAAACGCGAAAAGACGCGGCACTTCCTGGACATTGCGGACGAAGAACACCCGGTTGGCGGGCAATTGATGGGGGCCGAACCCGAGCAGTTTTCCGCGGGAGCGTTGAAGTTGGTCGAGGCCGGCTTTGACGTCATCGATGTGAACTTCGGGTGTCCCGTCAAAAAGGTGCTGGGCCGCTGCCGTGGTGGATTCCATCTGTCACAACCCGCCGTCGCAATCGAGATTCTGCGTCGGACTCGGGACGTGGTGCCGGATCACATTCCCGTGACGGTCAAAATGCGACGTGGCATGGATGACACGCCGGAATCACGCGAACAGTTCTTCGAAATTTTGGATGGAGCGATTGACGCTGGTTTGGCTGGCGTGACTGTGCATGGCCGAACGGTGGTCCAACGTTACGTTGGTCCCAGTCGCTGGTCGTTTCTGAAGGAAGTCAAGCAGCACGTGGGGGATCGGTTGAAGGTGCTCGGCAGTGGCGACCTGTTTGCTGCCGAAGATGGCTTGGAAATGATGCGTCAAACGGGGATCGACGGTGTCACGATTGCTCGTGGAGCGATCGGCAACCCGTGGATCTTTCAACAATCGCGAGCGTTGGCCGCTGGTGAACCGTTGCCCGCGCCGCCCACGATCGCGGAACAAGCTGCTGTGATGCGAGAGCATTTCGCGTTGTGTGAGGAGACTTACACGCTCCAGCGAGCACCGTTGTTGATGCGGAAATTCTGCATCAAGTATTCGCAGAGCCATCCGAATTATCGAGACGTCCGGATGGCGTTCATCCGTTTGCGATCACGGGAAGAGTTCGAAGCGGCGCTGGAACAGCACTATTCCACCGATGGCCCCGGCCAATACGTCCCTCGAGAACTGCACGGTTCGCAAGAGGAGTGCTGAATCGTCGCCAATTCGTAAGTACCACGTGAACCACAAGTGACGTAGCGGAAGGGCGCGAGCCCTCCGGTTCCTCACCGGGCGGCTTGCGCCGCACCGCTAACATCGTCACTTATTGCTCACGCGTTCCGACGCCAGGGTCCCCGGAAGCAGGAGGCGAACAGTTGTCTCTAACTGGTTGCGTGTTTGGTTAAAGGCGTTTCAGTGTGATGTCTCCAGTCCGATATTTGCCGGCGAATTGCCCTGCCAGGTGGAACCTGGCCTACGATGGTTCTGGTAGACGCTTCTCTCGATTCGACGCGGGAGCATCGTCGAGGGTGTCGGAAATTGTTGGCCGCACGTCATCTTGGAAGGGAGCGGAAGACTCGTCATCTTAGCAGGGCGAATGCCTGGCGTTCGATTCTGAAATTTGACCACTCTGCCCCTTTGACCCCACGACGAAATCCATGTCTTACGACGCACGCATTGATGAACTGAAACTCGAGTTGCCACCTGCTCCCAAGCCAATGGGCGTTTACAAGCCGATTGTGCAGGTCGGCAACATGGTTTACTTGTCAGGTCACGGTCCTTTGAAGAGCGACAAAACGCTGATCACTGGTCGTCTCGGTTTGGACATGGACGTGGAAGTTGGTTACGACGCCGCTCGCCAGACCGGTTTGGGCATGCTCGCGACGCTCCGCGAACACCTTGGATCACTCGACAAGGTTTCGCGATTGGTCAAATTGTTGGGGTTGGTGCGGTGCACCGATTCGTTTGAAGACCAACCTGCTGTGATCAACGGATGCAGCGAATTGTTTCGCGATGTGTTTGGCGAAGAGGTGGGCGTGGCCGCTCGCAGTGCCATTGGGACCAACGCGTTGCCAGGCGGAATTGCAGTGGAAATCGAAGCGATTTTCGAAGTGAAAGCGTGATTCGGGGGATTTGCCCGAATTGCATAGCCCTGGTTTCACCCGAATTTCCAAGACGCGGCGGTGAGTCGTCGCTAGGATTCGGCCATGAACAACACCACGGAACCCAAATCGTCGCCCGCTCCACAACCCATCCGCAATCGCAAGATCACCGGGATGTCGGCCATTTTGTTGCCGATTGCACCGGGTGGCAAGATTGATTGGGATGGGTTTGAATCCCACGTCGTGGCGACGCTGGACGCGGGGCTGACGCCGGCCGTCAACATGGACACCGGTTACGCGAATTTGATTTCGGATGAAATTCGTGAAGAAGCTTTGTCGCTGACCGCCGCGATCGCCAAGGACCGTGCGTACTTGGGCGGGGTGTTTGTCGGCGACCACGAGGGAGACGACTTCAACGGGGAAGCGTATCGCCGTGGAATCGAGCAAGTCCAACGTCACAACGGGACGCCGATTCTGTTTCAATCCTTTGGGCTGACCTGGGGTGACGACGATTCCATCTTTGACGCCTATGCGAAACTCGCGTCCGAATGCGAGCAGTTCTACGCCTTCGAACTGGGAACCATGTTCGCTCCGTTCGGCAAAATCTACTCGTTGTCGCTGTATGAGCGATTGATGGGGATCGGCAACTGCTTGGGAGCCAAGCATTCGTCGCTCGATCGAATTTTGGAATGGCAACGTTTGGAATTGCGGGATCGTGTTCGCCCGGACTTCAAAGTGTTGACCGGCAATGACCTGGCCATCGACATGGTGATGTATGGCAGCGATTACCTGCTGGGGCTGTCGACGTTTTGTCCCGCGGAGTTCGCGATTCGCGATGCGATGTGGCAAAACGACGACCCACGGTTTTACGGGCTGAACGATTTGTTGCAGTACCTCGGCGCGTTTGCGTTCCGTGACCCCGTGCCGGCGTACAAGCACTCTGCCGCGATGTTCTTGCATTCACGCGGCAAGATCGCGAGCAGTCAGACTTATCCGGGCAGCCCTGAGCGACCTGCCAGCGATCAAGCGATCTTGGACCTGATTTCGCAGGATCTCGCCGCGTACTTGTGAACTTCGAACTGAATGGCGGAAGGACGCGAGCCCTGCGGTGAAGCACCGGGCGGCTTGCGCCACTCCGCTAAAACGAATTGATCGCCCCACGGCTCGAAGTCGGCTGGAACGACCGCCGCGAAGATCCGGCACCCTTCTCACTTTTTCTCGATTGAATTGTTTCCATGGCCTACCCACGCGTTGCTTCGCTGAAGACTCACGATGACTTTGTTGCGCATTTGCGGGACAACCACATCTCAATGCCGTCCGATGCGGACGTCGAATCGGGGGAGGAGTCTCCGCTCGCTCAATCGTTCGAGGTCCATGGTCAAACTGTCGGGAACCGCTGGTGCATCTTGCCAATGGAAGGCTGGGACGGAACCACCGATGGTTTGCCAACGGATCTGACGCGGCGACGGTGGCGGAACTTTGGGTTGAGCGGTGCTAAATTGATGTGGGGCGGCGAAGCGGTGGCGGTCCGGCACGACGGCCGCGCCAACCCGAATCAGTTGCTGCTGACTGAAAAGAACTTATCGGCGATTGCCTCGTTGCGACAAGAATTGGTCGACGAGCATGAGTCGCATTTTGGTCGCAGTGATGACCTGCTGATCGGCTTGCAACTGACGCACTCGGGGCGGTTCGCTCGACCGAATATTAAATCGGTGACCGAGCCCCGGACGGTGCAGCGAAACGTGGTCTTGGATCGGCGAGTGAAAATCACGGATGACTCGGCCATTTTCAGCGATGACGAATTGTCAACGTTGATCGATGACTTCATCGCGGCCGCAGTCCGAGCGGAAAAGGCTGGGTATCGTTTCGTCGATGTCAAACACTGCCATGGCTACTTGGGCCACGAGTTGCTGGCGGGGCGAGAACGGACGGGCAAGTTTGGCGGCAGCTTTGAAAATCGAACGCGTTTCTTGCGTGATATCGTTTCAGGAATCGAAGCGGCCACGAACGATCTGAAGATCGGCGTGCGTTTGAGCTTGTTCGATTTCTTGCCTTATCATCCCGGCCCCGACCGCGTCGGTGAGCCGGAGCCCGGCGGCGAACCCAACAAGGTGTTTGGTGGAGGCGAAGACGGATTGACGATCGACATGACCGAGACGTCGAAGCTGATTAACCTGATGCATGAAATTGGCATCCGGATGGTTTGCACGACGGCGGGAAGTCCCTACAGCACACCGCACCTGCAACGCCCCGCGTTCTTCCCGCCCAGCGATGGCTACACGCCGCCGGAGGATCCTTTGGCCGGTGTCGCTCGCCAAATCGAAGCGGTGGCGGAGATGAAGAAGCGTCATTCCAACATGGTCTTCATTGGTTCGGGGTACACCTACTTGCAGGATTACTTGCCCAACGTGGCGCAAGCCGTCGTGAAAGCTGGCATGGTGGACTCCATCGGTTTGGGACGCATGGTGTTGTCGTATCCTGATCTGCCGGCGGATGTGACGGCGGGATCCGTGTGGCAACGCAAGAAGGTGTGTCGCACATTCAGCGATTGCACCACCGCACCACGAAACGGAATCATCAGCGGTTGCTATCCCTTGGACCCGTTCTACAAAAAAAGCGACGAACGCAAGCAGCTCAACGAGTTGAAGAAAGCCTTGCAGGCGTAAAGCTCACCACCGCCGTAACCGACGGAGGCCGTCCGTCGGCGACGGACTATCCGGATCTCCGCCTAGTCCGGGGCCAGACGACCCCGGCAAAGGCTGTGTCGGCCTTCCAGGCCTGAGGCCAATGGCGGCCGATCGTCTCTGATTGCCCAGGCCCCGTGCCCCCCAATCACTCGACTCGTTCTCACCGCCAGCCGTCCGATACACCCGTGACAACCTATTCTCAGCCGTGTTCACTGCTGAGAAACAAGTTGCTCCTCAGCAGAGTTTGCTTCCGCTTCACTTGGCAACTCAATTCGAACGCCTCGAAATGGTCTGTTCAAACTTCGGGCATCGGAGAAATCCCTCCAGAAACCTGAAGTCAGGGTACCACGCACGCTTCCGTCGGATGAGCCGGAATGATCCAGTTTTGGATGGCACTCAGTTCGGAAGTGTCTGATGGCGGGTTTGCGAAACGCTACTCTGTTGGAACCGGTCTGACGGTCAGTTCTTCGCCCTCCAACCCGCTGCGATCACCAACGCTGATGAATGAGAATTCCGAGCCGCGTCCGTTGCCAAGCCGTCGCGGACGATTTTCTCTCCGGCAGTTGTTGCTCGCGATCACGATGATCGCGTTGGTGCTGGGGAATGTGGTTTCGATTCTGCGGTTGCGGAAAGCGGAATCGGCTTTGTCGGCACTGCGGGCCGAATCGGGGTATTTGTCTCCGAGTGAAGATGATTTGGTCGCCGCCATTCGGGCGCCTTCGCACCAGCCACTGACCACCGTTTTTCGCGTTCGCGTGCCTGAGAGCCTCGGTTGGGAGTACCGGTTGGCTTACAGCACTTGGTTGCCCAAGGGAAAAACGCAGCCCGATTGGTACTCGATGATCGCGGTTCGGCCTGGTGAATCGGTGATCACGGTCCGGATTGCGGAAGATCCCCGCGACGAACGTTGGAAAATCTCTACACTGGTGCGAGATTCTGGCGGGGTGCGGCGGATGGGCACGACGTTGCCCGAGGCTCACACAGCGATCTTTCGTGCTTCTCACGACGTGATATCCACGGGGGTGGCGGGTTCGATGGTCACGTTGCCGATTGGCCAGTCCTTGCGGATACTGGACGATCGGTGGTTGGTGGGTGACGAATCGCTGCTGTTGTCCGGCGACAAACCCGTTGATACCGACCAAATCGGTGTGTACGCCGAATTGCAGCCCGTGGCACGCTGACTCAGTTGGCCGCAGCACCCCCCGTAACATTTCCATTCACAAGCTTTTCGCGAGACCAAAGACCCCAGCCATGGCAAAGGATTTTTTGAAGGGAGCCGCCGACGAATACGACGTGGTCGTGATCGGCAGCGGATTGGCTGGGATGACGTCGGCCAACATTCTCGGCCGCGCTGGACACCGGGTGTTGTTGCTGGAACAGCACTACAAGCTCGGCGGATTGGCGACTTGGTTCCTGCGTCCCGGCGGGCACACGTTTGACGTCTCTCTGCACGGTTTCCCGCACGGGATGATCAAGTCCTGTCGGCGATACTGGAGCCGCGATATCGCCGACCGAATCGTGCAACTGAAGAACATTCGGTTTGACAACCCGCAGTTCTCGCTGACGACCACGTTCAACCGAGAGGACTTCACCAAGTTGTTGACCACGAAGTTCGGCATCGAACACGGCACGGTCAACGAGTTCTTCGACACCGCGCGAGGGATGAATTTTTACGACGATCAAGCGACGACGACACGTCAGTTGTTCGATCGTTTCTTTCCCGGACGGGACGATGTGGTCCGGTTGTTGATGGAGCCGATCACATATGCCAACGGTTCCACTTTGGAAGATCCCGCGATCACGTATGGGATCGTGTTCAGCAACTTCATGAGCAAAGGTGTCTTCATTTACGAAGGCGGCACCGATGACTTGGTCGCTCGGATGAAGAAGGAGCTTGTGTCCAACGGTGTTGACATTCGCATCAATTGTCCCGTCGAAGAAATCGAAGTCGCCGACTCACCGATCAAGGGCACACGTGTTTCGGGAGTCAAGGTGAACGGTCGTTCGATCAAGTGTCGGGCGGTGGTCAGCAACGCGAATTTGCGGACCACGATTCTGAAAATGCTGGGTACTGAAAAGCTGGACAAAAGCTTCGTGGAAGAAGCCCAGGCGGTGCGACTGAACAACAGCAGCACGCAGGTCTACATGGCTCTGAAGCCAGGTGAAGAGATTGATGAGTCCAGTGGTGACTTGTTTTTCACCAGCACGGCGAAGGAGTTCCGCACAGATCTGTTGCTCAGTCGAGACATCACATCGCGAACATTCAGTTTCTATTACCCACGAACTCGCCCGCACAAAGCGAAAGAACGTTTTGCAATCGTCAGCAGCACCAACGCGAATTGGTCGGACTGGGCTGATTTGAGCGAAGCGGAGTACGAAGCCAGCAAGGCGGATTTGGTTGAGACGACGATCGATGCGCTTGAGAAGTACATCCCCGGGGTGCGGAACAAGATCGATCGTGCGGAAGCGGCAACGCCGAAGACGTTCCATCATTACACGCAGCATGAAATGGGCGCAAGCTTTGGGACCAAGTTTGAAGGTCTGGGTGTCAGCCGGTCTTTGCCGCAACAGATCAAAGGGATGTACCACGCGGGCAGCGTCGGGATCATCATGAGTGGCTGGTTGGGAGCAATCAATTACGGCGTCATCGTCAGCAACGAGGTCGATCAAAACCTGGTTGCCGAGTCGACGCCGGTATGATTGAAGTTCGCCAGTTCACGAAGTGCTACGACGACTTCACGGCGGTGGATTCGATTTCGTTCGGTGTTCCGGCGGGCCGAGTCGCGGCGTTGGTCGGGCCCAATGGGGCGGGCAAGACGACCACGATTCGAACGCTGTGCGGGATCCTTTCGCCGACCGCGGGCGAGTTGAATGTGGCCGGGGCGTCATTGAATGACGATCCGTTGGCGGTCAAACGACGAACGGCCTATGTGCCCGACGACCCACCGTTGTTTGATTCGTTGACCGTCGATGATCACTTGCGTTTTGTGGCCTCGGCGTACCGGTTGACGGACTGGGAACCGCTGGCCGAACAACTCTGCCAGCGATTTGAATTGACCGAAAAACGCGACACCGTCGCGTCAGGTTTGTCTCGCGGGATGCGGCAAAAGGTGGCGATTGTCTGCGCTTACCTGCGGCAGCCCGACGTGTTGTTGCTGGACGAACCCATGACGGGGCTCGATCCTCCAAGCATCCGCCGGTTCAAAGAAACGGTTCGAGAGCAAGCTGATCATGGTGCAACGGTGTTGGTCAGTTCTCACCTGTTGTCATTGGTCGATGACATCTGCGATCACCTGGTGCTGATGCGACGCGGCGAAGTGTTGTTTCATGGTCCGCTCGAGCAGGCTCGCCAGGAGTTTGGTGGGGATTCGCATTCGCTCGAAGAAGTGTTCTTTCGTTTGACTTCGGAAGAGAATTCGGCTGGATGAGCGAAAGGCGTTCGATCATCGATCCCGCGTTGACTCGATTGACCGGGGTGCTGTTGAAGTCCGCTTTGCGTCAATTGGCTCGGCATCTGAAGACCCCGTCGGGAATCTTTGTGGCCCTGATGGTTGTGGGGACGGTCGGCATGGGATTGATGCCCATGATCGTCGCGAGTCAGACAGGGTCGCTGGATGGCATCCAAATGTATTCGACCGTCACATCGACGATTCCGTTGATGATGTTGGTGATTGTGGCAATGGCGGTTTACTTCGACATTGGGCAGCAGATCACGGAACTGCGTCCCCCGGAGTTGCAGTTCGTGTTGGCGGGGCCGTTCAGCGATCATCAAATCCTTTCCTATCGGTTGATGACGTTGGCGATGACCTGGGTGGTCAGCAGTTGTTTGATGGCGGTGTTCGCTTTGCCCGGTGCGGGCAGTTACCCGTCGGCGGTGCTTGCGATTTACACGGGTGGGATGACGGTCACTGCGCTGACGACCTTGCACGCGATCAGCAAGCCGGTGTTGAATTCGACGGTTCGCACGCTGGTTGCGTCGGCGTTGTTGGGGGCGGTGGCATTGTTGTTGATCACGTCGCTGCCGCTGGGGATGAGCGACGCCGGGTTCTCTTGGCAAGCGTGGTTGCTGGGGTGTCAGTCATCGATGTTGGGGACCGTGATGACGCTGCCGTTCCTGGCGTTTGGAAAGTTGCTCAGTGCACCGCTTGGCATGGCGATGCTGGGGTGGACGTGCGTGTGCCTGGCCACCTTGGTGGTTGGGTTTGGGGCTTGCTATTGGGTCAATGTCGGGTTTGCGGAACTTGCCGTGGAAGGCGTCTCGCGAAAACAGGTTCGGATCCAGCGATTTCGTTCGGGGCAATTCGGACGGCTCAACAAGACAGAACATCGATCGACGTGGAGGCTGTTTGAGTTCCCTTGGTGGGGAGGCATTGGACCGGTGGCTTGGCATCAAGTCACTTTCGCGGTTCGTCGCAATGGAAAGTTGTTGTTCGGTCTTGTTTGCGTGGGGCTGGTCACTGGGGTGGTGTTGATGGTCCTGCCATTTTTTCGACCGGAAACCATTCACGCCCATTTTCGAGAATGGTCGATGCCGATTGCGATGGTGGCTTCGACCTACTTGGGGTTCCTGTTGACATTGAGTCAGCCGATTGGCATGGCGATGACGCCAAAGACGTTGACATGGTTTCGGATGTTGCCGTGTCGTCCGATCGCGATTGTGATTGGGATGCTGGCGGGGCAGTTGGTGATCTTGTTTGCGATTCGACTCGCTTTCGCGGTCGTGGCCGCATTCGTCACGACGCGGGGATGGGGGGAGAACCTGGCGGTGTTGTTGGCAGGATTGGGGCTCGATGTGGCGTATGGATCCGCGATCAACCTGGTCACCGCGGCCACGGTGTTGAGGGCGATGCCCAGCGGCACGCCGGATGTGCTGCAGGGCGGGCGAGCGATGCTGTACATGTTTGTGTTGGCGGTCGGGATGGTGCCCTCGTTCCTTGCCGCGGGAGTGGCCGGAGGGACCGCGGCGGTGATGACGGACATGGATCGGCAGGTGATTGCGATCGCGGTCGGTGCGGGGTTGCTGGCGGTCCAGCCGGTGATTTGGTGGGTGACCGCGGTCTTTTTCAGAGACCGCGAGCTTTTTCAGGGTGATTGACCCGTAAAACCCGGTGTTTACGACTTCTGGAGGAAATGTTTTTGCCCGCTCCACGCGATGAAAGCACTGGCCCTACAGAAATTGGCTTCAAAACGATACAACAGGGCTCTGGAAACCGTCCTTTGGTTTCTTCGGCGGAACACCTATGTCCAATCGCGACGGGCACCTGAAACAACCATGGCCAGAATCGGAATTTTCTTCGGGCTGGTCCTGTGTGGACTGACGGTGGCCGCACTCAGCGTGACGACGGAAAAAAGCTACACCCAGTTCGTCCCGATGATGTTTGGCATCCCGCTGTTGTTCTTGGGCGTGGTGGGGCTGAACCCGCATCGACGCATGAGTGCAACCGTGGTCGCGTTGACGCTGGGGATGCTTGGTTTTGGTTGTGGAGCGATTCGATTTGTTGTTTTGATGGTTGAACAGGCGGCGGGGGAAGACATCAACCCGTTGTCATTTCGATTGGTCGTTGCGATGACGATCGTGTGTTTGGTTTTTGCACTGATGGCGATGATTTGGGTTCGCAAACGGCGAGAACGAAAGAATCAAAGTGTGAATCTGGAGCAACCGCAACCAGAAACGGACTTGTCGGCGGACGACCACGAAACGACGGCCGTTCCGGACGCATCGATTTCTGCGGGCTCGGAGGTCGACCCCGTTTCATCTTCGGCGGCAACCTCTGCGAACCCGTACCAATCGCCTCGCGTGATTGAAAATTCGACGGAGACCCGTTAGTCGGGGTCGCAAACCTGCGATGCTTTCCCAAGCTGCGATCGTCTCACCGATTTCCCTGTTCTTTGATTTTATCCCCCACCTGAATCAGCTACATGAGTGCCACTTCGTCGGCCCAACCGGTCTTGATCTACGACACCACTTTGCGAGACGGCTCGCAAGGCGAAGGTGTGAGTTTTTCCCTGCAAGACAAACTGAACATTGCGGTTCGGTTGGCTGAAATTGGCATTGAATTCATCGAGGGCGGTTACCCGCTGAGCAACGAAAAAGACGTTGCCTTCTTTGAACAAATTCGCAACCACGATCTGGGGAAATCCAAGGTCTGTGCCTTTGGGATGACGCGGCGGCGATCGATGAAAGCCGAAGACGACCCCGGGATGCAAGCTTTGGTTGCCGCCAAGACGCCGTGTTGCACGTTGGTTGGCAAAACATGGGATTTTCATGTCACCGAAGTGCTGCGGGCCTCGCTGGATGAAAACCTGGCCATGATCGGTGAGTCGGCGGAGTTTTTGGCGGGACACAGCGAACTGATCTACGACGCGGAACACTTCTTTGATGGGTACAACGCGAATCCGGAGTACGCGATCAAAACGCTGCAGGCCGCAGCGGCGTCGGGTGCCAAGTGGTTGGCTCTGTGCGATACCAACGGTGGCACGTTGCCCGGACGAGTGGCGGAGGTGACCCGGATCGCGAAAGAAGCAATGGCGTCTTACGACGTGGAGTTCGGAATTCACTGTCACAACGATTGTGAACTCGCGGTGGCGAATTCGTTGGCCGCCGTCGATGTCGGTGCGACTCAGGTGCAAGGCACGATCAATGGCATCGGGGAACGATGTGGGAATGTCGACTTGATCGCTGTGATTGCCAACTTGGCACTCAAGAAAGAGAACACGACTGTTCTGGGGGGCCGACCGCTGCATCAACTGACGGAACTGTCACGATTCGTCTACGAGACAGCCAATTTGCAGTGGCGTAACAACCAACCGTTTGTCGGCCAAAGCGCCTTCGCTCACAAAGGCGGCATGCACGTGCACGCCATCAACAAAGCCGCCAGCACGTACGAGCACATTGACCCCACGTTGGTCGGCAACGAACGCCGGATCCTCGTGAGCGAGTTGTCCGGGCGCAGCAACATCGAGGCGATCGCCGGAAAGTACAATCTGGGCGACGACAAAGAACTTCAAAACAAGATCTTGGCCGAGGTCGTGCGACTGGAAAATCGTGGTTATCAATTTGAGTCCGCGACAGCTTCGTTTGACCTGTTGGTTCGCCGTGTGGCCGGGACCTTCCGTCCCCACTTTGAGACGATCAAATTCCGAGTGGTTGCTGGTGATCGCGATGTGAAGAGCCAAGTCGCATTTGCCGAAGCGATCATCAAGTTGCAGGTCGGTGACACGCTGTGGTTTGATGCCGCAGAAGGTCATGGTCCGGTCAACGCGCTCGATGCGGGATTGCGGAAGGCCTTGGCGGGAGCGTATCCGGTACTCAGTGAAATTTCTCTGATCGATTACAAGGTTCGCGTGGTCGATTCCAGCAGCGGCACGGCGGCATCGATTCGAGTCAATATCGAGAGCACCGATGGCAAAGAGACTTGGGGAACGATTGGTGTCAGTGACAACATCATCGAAGCCAGTTGGCAAGCCTTGGTCGATAGCGTTGAGTACAAGTTGCACCGCAGTGAAGCTTGATTGGCCGAACCGGTCCATCAATCGCTGAGTCATGATTCCAGCGGCGCGACCTGGATGTTCGCCGCCAATCCAAACCACCTCCGTTGACGTTTTGTTTTCATGTCCGAAATTCCAACTCGATTCGAACACGCCGAAGAAGCCGACAAAATCGCTCAGGCGTGGGCTGATGCCAAGTGTTCACACGCTGATCCAGAATCCAGCAAGCCTCCGTTTTCGGTGGTGATTCCGCCGCCCAATGTGACCGGTGCTTTGCACCTGGGGCACGGGCTGAACAACACCTTGCAAGACATCGTGGTTCGCCGCAAACGGATGCAAGGGTTTGAGACGCTGTGGATGCCAGGAACTGATCACGCCGGGATCGCGACGCAAGCGGTGGTGGAACGACGCCTGAAAGAACAGGAGAACAAGACGCGGCATGACCTCGGCCGCGAAGCCTTGGTCGAGCGGATTTGGCAATGGAAGGACCAGTACGAAGAACGCATCTTGGGCCAGCTCAAACGGATGGGCACGAGTTGTGACTGGGAACGATTGCGATTCACGCTCGATCCGGTTTGTGCCGCTGCCGTGCGAGCCACCTTCTTTGACTTGTTCGGCAAACGTCGCATTTACCGTGGCAAGCGGTTGGTGAACTGGGACACGTTCTTGCAGACCGCGGTCAGCGACGACGAGGTTTTCAACGAGACCAAGAAAGGTCACTTCTATCACTTCCGTTACCCGGTGATCGATCCGAAGCCGGGAGAACCCGAGTTCGTGACGATCGCGACGACGCGTCCCGAAACGATGCTGGGTGACACCGCGGTGGCCGTGCACCCTGATCCCGCCGCAGCCCTGGATGCGATGGAGGCTGACCTGCGTGAGAAGTTGGGAACGGCCAACGAGAAGGAAACCGCGGAACTGAACAAGCAACTCGAGGCGTTGCAGCAACGTCGCGAGGATCGTTTGCCAGAACTGATTCAGCTTCGCGACATGGCGGCTGATGGTCGCAAGTTGAAGTTGCCGCTGGTCGATCGCGAAATTGATTTGGTGGCCGACGAGTGGGCCAAGCCCGAGATGGGAAGCGGTTGCGTGAAGATCACGCCCGCGCACGATCCAAACGATTACGAGGTGGGGATCCGGCAAGACCTGCCGATGATCAACATCCTGAATTCGGATGGCACGCTCAACGGCGAAGGCGGCCAGTTTGCTGGCCTGACGATTCCAAAAGCTCGCAAGGCTGTGGTCGCTGCGCTGGAGGAATTGGGGTTGATGGGCGACATCGACGACCGCGACATCGAATTGCCACACAGCGATCGCAGCAAGACACCCATCGAGCCTTACTTGGCCGATCAGTGGTTCGTGGCGATGGATGAACTGGCTCAGTCCGCCATGGACGCGGTCAGCGATGAACGGGTGCAGATTTTCCCGGCTCGTTATCGCAAGGGTTATTTGGATTGGCTGAGTGAAAAACGCGATTGGCCCGTCAGTCGGCAATTGTGGTGGGGACACCGAATTCCGATCTGGTCCAAGGGTGGTCTGTCGCAAACCCAAGCCAACGAGCTTTCCAGCGATCTGGAGAAGTTGGCCGAACGGCATCCCGAACAAATCTCCCAGCGGATCGATTCGGACGGAGTGGATGACTCGGGTGAACCCACCAAGGCGGTCTTCGTTTGCATCCGCAGTGAAGACGAAACGGTGGAAGCCGACGTGGAATCGTTGGGATTGCAGCAAGACCCCGATGTGCTGGACACCTGGTTCAGTTCCGCTCTGTGGCCGCACAGCACGCTGGGTTGGCCCGCCCAAACTCCAGAGCTCGCCAAGTTCTATCCCACATCCACGCTGATCACGTCGCGAGACATCCTGACATTGTGGGTGGCTCGAATGGTGTTGATGGGACTGAACAATGTGGGCGAGGTTCCATTCCGCGAAGTGTTCATTCACCCGAAAATTTTGGATGGACTCGGCGAGACGATGAGCAAATCCAAAGGCAACGGGGTGGACCCGATCGATGTGATCGACAAATTCGGTCCCGACGCGTTGCGTTTCGGTTTGGCTCGTTTGGCCACGGAAACGCAAGACGTGCGGATGCCGGTCCAGTACGAGTGCCCGTCGTGCGAAAAGCTGATCGATCAAACGAAGAAGAACCGAGCGCTGCCGTCGATGGATTGCCCCGCGTGCGGCAAACCTTTCTCGACCCAGTGGGCAGAAACCGAGGCTGACAAGGCGTTGCCAAAAGCGGCGGTGGTGAGCGAGCGATTTGAGACGGCTCGTAACTTCGTGAACAAACTTTGGAACGCGTCACGATTCGTGATGATGAACCTGGATGGTTTCGAGCCCACGTCGCTGGATGTGGCCTCCTTGCCCATCGAGGACCGCTGGTTGCTGTCGCGGTTGTCAACGGTGACGCAAACCGTTGGCGACGCGATTGAGCGTTACCAGTTCGGGGAAGCCGCTCGCGTGTTGTACGATTTTGCTTGGGACGAGTTCTGCAGTTTCTATGTGGAGATCGCCAAGCCTCGGTTGTCGGATGCTTCCCAGCGTCAGATCGCACAGAACGTGATCGCACATGGTTTGGATCAGTTGCTGCGGTTGTTGCACCCGATCATGCCGTTCGTGACCGAATCGGTGTGGAGCCATCTGGGCCAGATCGCACCCAAACGCGGTGTTCCTGAACCAGTGGAAGTCGGCCCGTTTGTGATGACGGCCAGTTTCCCCGTGGCCGACGAGTCACATCATGATTCGCAGATCGAACGTCAGTTCAGCGAGTTCCAGCAGATCGTGGCTGCCATTCGTCAGATCCGAGCGAGCCAAAACATTGCTCCCAAAGAGACGGTTCCCGCTGCGATTCGTTGCAGTGAGTCGTCGAAAGAGTTGCTGCAACCGATGACGGCGTACTTCGAAGCGTTGGCAGGGGCGGAGGTGCAATCGATCGGCCCCGCCACGGCGGCCTTCGAGACCGATGCTCACCTGGCGCTACCCGACGTGGACGTGGATGTTCACGTGGATTTGGAGAAATTCATCGATGTGGAAGCCGAGTTAGCTCGCCTGGAAAAACTTCAGGGGCAACTAACGGGGCAAATCACGGGCAAGCAAAACAAACTTTCAAACGAAAGCTTTGTCAGCCGGGCTCCAGCCGATATTGTTCAAAAGGAACGCGAGTCATTGGCTGGTTTGCAAACGCAACTGGAAGCCGTTGCCAAAGACATTTTGAAATTGAAAGCGAAAAAGTAACGCAGGCGGATGGGATTGGATCGTCGGACAACACTTCTTTGCGTCGTCCGAGGGTCGAAACCGTTCGTGTTTCTGTCGCCTTTTACAATCAACCCATGGAATTTCCCTTGAAAGACATCTGGATCGGTTTTGATCTCGGCGGCACCAAAATGCTGGCTGTTGCTTACGACCACGAATTCAAAGAACTCGGACGCCGCCGCCGCAAGACTCGCGGTCGGGAAGGGTCTGACAGTGGCATCGCTCGGATTGGTTCGACGATTCAACGCTTGCTTGATGAGAATGAGTTGGACGTTGACCGAATCGCTGGCATTGGGATTGGATGCCCGGGGCCAATCGATTTGAAGAAGGGGCGGATTTTGATGACGCCCAACTTGGGTTGGGATGACGTCGATATCCAATCGTTCTTGGAGAAAAAATTTGATTGTCCCGCGACCGTTCTCAACGACGTGGACGCGGGCGTGTACGGCGAGTTTCTGTTTGGTGCGGCGAAGGGCAGTCGTTGTGCAGTGGGCGTGTTCCCAGGAACGGGCATCGGCGGCGGCTGCGTCTACGAGGGTCAGATTCTGCATGGTGCCGGAATCTCCTGCATGGAGATCGGGCACACACGAGTCAGCAGCGGCACGCGTCTGAGCGGCAGCAGCATGACGGGGACCTTGGAAGCGGAAGCCAGTCGTTTGACAATCGCTTCGGAAGCGGCCAAAACCGCGTATCGAGGGGAAGCCCCCGCGTTGCTCAAGGACACCGGGACGGACCTGGCCGATATCCGTAGCGGTGCTTTGGCGGATTCGATCAACAACGGTGACAAAGCCATCAAAGCGTTGGTTGAATCTGCCAGCGTCACGATTGGGTATGGGGTCGCCAACGTCGTCAATCTGCTCTGCCCTGACACCATCATTTTGGGCGGTGGTTTGGTCGAAGCGATGGAAGACCTGATTGTCAGCACCGTCCGCAAGACGGCTCGCGAATGTGTGATGCCGGTCTACAAAGATCGCTTTGAGGTCAAACCTGCCAAACTGGGTGACGACGCCGGAGTGCTCGGCGCCGCCGCCTGGGCGAAGAAGACCTACCCGCAACCGCCGGAGTGATTGGCGTTTTTTCGCTGCTGCAATGAAACGATCCGCGAGCGGCGTTCTTTCGCGAGCGTCGGTAGTCGCGGCGTTTCACCCCTTGCCAGGTAAGACCTGGCCTACGTTGCGCGTTGCTCAACGTCTTCGGCGTTAGGCGTCATCGAGCGATGCGGCGAGGGGAAACAGCAGGCTGATCAGGGCGGTCAGGATCATGGTGATTCCGGATGCCAGCATCGCGCCTGGCATGCCGATGGCCCCGGCGGTTTGTCCCCAAATGAATGATCCGAGGGACATGGAGCCGGCCATCATCGTCAGGTAGCAGCCCATGCCCCGGGCTCGCAAGCGACTCGGCAACGTGATTTGGGCGGTGGCGTTCAAGGTGGTGAGGGTCGCCATCCAACCGCATCCCATCAGCAGCGTGGCCAACAATAGGATCGGCCAAGCGGGCTCGGTGCTCAAAGTCAGCATGCCGATCGCGTACAACGTCATCGCAGCGGCAATCGTTCGGTCAGACCCCAGGTGCGAGCGAACACGCGGCAACATGGAGGCTCCAATGACGGCGCCGATTCCAACCATCGCGACCAAGATTCCAAACCCTTGGGCTCCCCAGCCCAGCGCGGTCTTGGCGTACAGCGGCATCAACGACCACAGAGCACTGCCGGGCAGCACAAACAGGACCACCCCCAACATCACGTGACGCATCGTTCGTTTCCAAATCACATAACGCACGCCTTGTCGCATGGAGGAAAGGAACGATCGACCACGACTGGTTTCGGTCGTGTGGCGTTTCCAACGGATCAAGACCGTCAGCACACCGGCGAAGGAAATGGCGTTGATCGCGAACGTGCTCCAGATCCCGAGCACGGCGATCAGGACGCCTCCGATTGCTGGCCCGACGGCGCGAGCGAGGTTGAAGCTGATGCTGCCCAATCCCACGGCGCGGCTGATTTGCCAGCGTGGAACCAGTTCCGGGATGGCGGATTGCCAGGTCGGAACGTGCACCACCATTCCCAGTCCAATCACGAAGGTCATCGCGAGCAGCCCCCAGGCGGTGATGACACCGGTGGCGGTGCTGACCGCCAGCATCGCGGTGATGAACAGCAGGATCGATTGGGTACCGATCAGCAGGTGACGTTTGTCAATTCGATCTGCGACCACACCGGCGGGGATCGCCAAAAACACAATCGGCAACGCCATGGAGGTTCGAACGGCGGCGACCATTTCGGGGGTCGCGTCCAGGGTCGTCATCAACCACCCGGCACCGACCTCGTGGATCCAGGTCCCCAAATTGGACGCCAGGGAGGCGAGCCAGAACATGCGGAACATGGGTTGCCGCAACGGTTCCCAGGCGGAACGTCCAGCCGTCGGCGCTGGCTGACCCGCGTCGACGACGACGGAAGCATACGGCGAGGAGATCGGTCGGGAGGAATTCAATGACATTCAAAAGCAACGGGAGTGGACGATTCAGGGTAGGTCATGGGGCTGGATCCCCGATGGACGAGCAGCCTGCACTGGAACACCGCGACGACGGCAAAGACGTTCGTAATCGCGCCAAAACGCACAGTCGGTCCCAAGGCGGGAAACGAGACCAGTTCCAGGACGAAGGTTCACCACGGGGACGCTCTGCGTGGGGTAGCGTCAACCAGAGGCATTCTTCCCTGACCTGGCACCGGCCGATGATCGAGCTGATTCATTTACAAAAGCTTTATGACGATACGATTGCCGTCAAGGACGTGACGGTGTCGATCCCTGCTGGGGTGGTCTGCGGATTGGTCGGCCCCAATGGAGCGGGCAAAACGACGACCTTGCGGTGCATGGCGGGGCTGTTGCCGGCCACTGCTGGTGAGATCCGAATCAACGGATTTTCACCCGATTCCGACCCCGTGCGTCACAAAAGAACAATTGCGTACGTGCCGGACGATCCGCCATTGTTTGACGACCTGACGGTGGGCGAACACCTGGACTTCATCGCCCGGTTGTACCAGATCGAAGATCACCGACGCACGGCCATTGATCTGCTGCAGCGATTTGAATTGCTCAGCAAATACGACGCGATGGTCACCTCTCTGTCGCGAGGCATGCGGCAAAAATTGGCGGTCGCGTGCGCCTACCTGATCCAACCTCAAGTTCTGTTGTTGGACGAACCTTTGACGGGGCTCGATCCGCCCGGCATCCGCGTGTTGTTGGAATCGGTGCGAGAGTTTGTTCGCAGTGGCCGCACGGTGATTGTCAGCAGCCATTTGTTGGCGATGATCGGCGATGTGTGCGACCAAGTTTGGTTGCTGCAAAATGGTCTGGTCCGATATCACGGGACAACCGCCGGGTTGCGAAACGAGTTTCCGGAAACGAACTCACTGGAAGAAGCGTTCTTCGCCGCGATGAAGCCGGCTGCCAAGACGGAGGGGAGCGATGCAGGCGACACCCTGGTCATGACCGCGTCTCCAAACTTGGAACCGACAAACCTGGAACCGAGATCCGTCGGAGCACCGATCCGTCCCCTGCCCACAAACGCGGTTCCCCCATCGTCCGTGACCAACGTGTCATGAGTGCATCTGGGTACACTTCGGAACGCGTTGTCCAGACGAACGGTCTGGGGGACTGGTTGTTCCCTGACCATTCGCTCGATGGATTGCGATACTTGTCGCGGGCCCAGATCCGTTTTCGCGTGAAGCGATTTTGGAAGCGGATGTTTTCGCCTCGCCAAGCGATTGCATCGTTCCTGTCCATCGCGTTCATGTCCCTGTATCTGTTGGCCGGACTGACACTGCTGTCCCGTCGCGAAGCCAACGACCCGGAACAACTGCGATTGTGGTTGTCCGGTGGGATGGTGTTGTACGCGATGTATCACACCGTCAAACATTTGTGGGCCAAGCCATCGCTGGAACCCGACGCGGAAACCTGGACGGATGCCGACCGATTGTGGTTGGGCGGTGGCCCGGTCTCTCGCCGCACGATGGTGCTGCGAGAAGCGATGTCAGCGATTCCGTCGGCGCTTGCCAAGACGGCTCTGCTTGGCGTGGTGCTCTGGCGAGACGCGGAATTTCTGCCGCTGTTGTTGGCAGGAGTCTGTTTGGCGCTGATCGCATTGGAATTGATACGCCGCGTGATCACCCACGGCATCGATGCACTGCGACCCAGCGAAAGACGACTTGGTTGCACGATCAGTGTGGTGGTTGGGTTGGCGATGGTGTTCCAGCTCGGCGTTCAAATTTGGCAATCCACACCGCCGGGCAGTGACCCTGTGATTTATGTGTTGTCGGCGATGTCCGAAGTGGGGAACTACGCGGGATCGACTTGGATTCAGATCATGGCGTTCGCTTTGTTGCCGGCCGCCTCGGTGGCATCGGCCGAACCGTGGTTGTTGTTTGGCTCGCTGGCACCACCGATCTCGTTGGCATTGATGACAATGCTCGCGGTCGCCGTCATTTTGGTGTTGGCGGAGACACTGGTCCGCGTGGATGCTTGGTCGACCGATCGCCGGATTGAAACCGAACGGCAACGATTGCGATGGCTGGAAAGCAACGTGATCCAAGGAAGATCGGCGGCGCTGGATGACCTCTCGCGGTCGCTGCAAGTCACCTGGATTCAACGATTTGGGGATGCCTTGGCCAGATGGTTGCCGGAACGCGCTGGTGGGATGTCGGGATTGGTGGTCCGGCAATTGCAATGCGTTCGTCGCTACCTGCCCAATGTGATCGTCAGTTTCGCGATCCCAATGGCGCTTTCTCTCTCGCCGTTGTTGACGGATCAAACGACCAAGCAGTGGGTGTTTGTGATTGGCGGGATTGCGCTCAGTTCGTTGCTGCTGGCTCCGCCGGCGCTGCAGATTGACTTTCGTCGTGATTTGAAACGCATGTTCTTGGTCCGTTCGTTGCCGCTGGGAAATGTAGCGATGTGCGTGGGCATGCTCAGCGTGCCGGTCGCGATCACGGTGTTGTTTCAGTGGATCACGCTGGCACTGGGAGCTTGGATCGCGGCCCCACCGAAATGGCAAACGATTTGGTTGTTCATGGCACTGCCGTCACTTGCTGTCGTGACCTTCGCCGTTGAGAACGCACTGTTCTTGGCGTTCCCGCATCACGTGCATGCTCAAGGCATCGCGATGGTGATCCGGGCCAAGATCACCTTCCTTTGGAAAGGGGTGATGCTGGCCATCGCTCCGATCGGGCTGATCAGCTACGTGATGATGTGCGAACGGCTGTTGCCATCGTTCTGGGTGGGGCCCGCTGCCTTTGCAGGGACCCTGTTCGCCGTTTGGAGCGTCGCTGCGTTGGCCGGCTGGGTCTTGGTGCGATGCTGGAACCGATTCGACCCGCTGATCGACACGCCACCTGAGTAGGGGAGCACGAGCACGAGCACGAGCACGAGCACGAGCACGAGCACGAGCACGAGCTAGAAGCTAGAAGCTAGAAGCTAGAAGCTAGAAGCTAGAAGCTAGAAGCGATTAATTCCCGACGTCTTGGGTGATGGAGAATCCGCCAAAGGGAACGATGCCGTAGACGCCTTCGGTGAAGACTTGACGCACAAAGTCACCGAAGACAGTGATCGGTCGATCGGGGATCACGATCACATCGCCATCGCGGACCCAGATTTCGTCGGCAGGCGTGGGGCGTTTTCCGCGAATGGCCCCGTTGAGGTCCAGCATGGTGCTGATCAGTCGCCAATCTTCAGCTCTTCGGAACACGATGACTTGACGCAGGTTGCCGTCGGGCAAGTGTCCGCCAGAAGAAGCGATTGCGCCGAGCACGGTGGTGGGGGTGGTGATTTCCAGACGCCCCGGTTGGCCGACTTGTCCGAGCACGTACACAAAGTGAGGTGCTTGTTGCGTCAGAATGGGTTCGACTTCCAATCCCACCACGACTTCTGCGTAGCGAAGATTGACTTCGCGTTTGAGTTGTTCCAGTGTGAAGCCTTGCACGCTGACTTGCCCGATTCCTGGCAGTCGCACGTGCCCATCGGGCATGACCGTGGTCGTGATCGCTTGCGCGGTGAACCCACCCAGTCCACCAACTGCGGCGCGGATGTCTTCCGCCAAGGTGTTGGTGCGAACAGGAGTGACATCAATGGCGGGGTCATCGTAGAACGCCTTGTATTCGCGTTCCAACAACTCACGCAGTCCCGTCACCGTCAATCCGGCCGCTTGGATTTGTCCGAGCAGACGCACCGTGATGGTTCCGTCCGGTTGAATCAGCAATCCGCTGTCCAGCGTTCCTCGGTCCAGGTCTTCGTCCGCGATGGATTCGATGGAAACTTGGTCACCGGGCATCAACCGGTACTGACCCGCACTCTGCCGGCGTGTGACCAAGTACACCATTTGCAGTTGGTCACCAGGCCGAACATGGTATTTCGCCAAATGACGCATGCGAGCCGGGCCGGTGTAGCCACCCGGTCCATACTTGTCGAAGTCCATGGGCTTCATGTCTTGCCAACGAGCCTCGCTGCCACATGCGGTGGCGCAGTCGACGCCCAGCATGCACTTGGGGCACCCGTAACCATCCATCGTTTGTATCAAATGCGTGCCACAGGATTCGCAGGGACCATAGGTGGAAGCGTGGGGGACGGTTGTCAGAGTCGGAACTGGAACGCGATGAGCGTTGGTTGCTGGCAGCAACTCACCCGATTGAACCTGTGCTTGGACGCAGGGGAGATGCAACAACGACCAAGCGACCAGCATCCCCGCAGCGATCCACCGGGTGCTGTTTCTGAGCCACGATGATGCGCAATGAGACGACGAGGTCGGAGATGACATGAGCAATGACGGAGCGAGAATCAATCTCATGGTCTTACCACCACTTTTTGAGTTGAGGCAAGAAACGGGAACTGTTTCGCGTCGGTGGTTCGGGAGGATCGGAAGGTCCAGTCGAGTTCGGTTGGGGATTCGAATTGGTTTGTCCCAAAGCTGCCGTGGCTGGCGGGGTGTTCGTCAATCGATAGCTGGCCGGTTGTGCTTCGACCGAAGAGGTTCCCGCAACGTTTCTGGCGGGGGTGGATCCCATGGCGGTTTGCATCTGACGTCCCTGTCCCGGGATGACGCTCCGAGAGACCGAAGCGAATTGTTCGGGGGTCATCGTGACGACGTCAGGCGTGCGTCGGGTTTGGACTTGCGATTGGATAGGAGCCCCCTTCATGACCGTGGTGGCCGAAGGCGTCATGGCTTGCAGTTGGTTGAGTTTGCTCAACACTTGAGGGTCGTAACGCAGCGTCAGTGAATGCTGAAGTGCCCAACTGGCTTCCTCGACCAAGCCGACATCGGCCAAGTGGAGTCCCAGTTTGGCGACGAGGTCCGGGTTGTTGCTCTGACCCTGCACGGCCGCTCTTCGCAAACAGATCGCGGATGGACCGGGCAACTGCGATGCCTCGCCACGACCAAGTCGAATGGCGGCGAGGAGATCCATGGCTTGAGCGGCCAGCAGACTTTTGCCTGCCACTTCACTGAGTTCCATGCGAGCCAAATCGAGGTACCGATCGATGGCTTCGGTTGCCTTGGGAATGGTCGACGTTCCACCCTCGGAGCTTTCGACCAACATCTCGGTGTACCACCCCAGGTTGTCTTTGGGGGCGGACGGCGACTTGGGATGCGAAGCGCTGTCTGCGTTTCGGCCGCGACGAGGTAGACCTTCGCGAACGACGGGGGTGCGGTGGGAACGAGCCAAGCGGGCGATGGATTCCGGGGCACTGGTCGCATAGGGCCCGACAAAGTCTTGAGCTTCGTTCAAGGCATTGCGTCCAGATTGCAGTCGCTGAACCGCGGAGCGAGAAGGGGCTGCCGCGATGCCTTGGCCTGATTCAATGGCGGACCGAGAGCGTGTGTGCTGATCGTGCAAGTCGATGGCTTCGGCGGCCAAGTGCAGTGTCTTCCAAGCCGAGGTTTCGGCCGACGCGTAGGCCGCGGAACTGTACTCCAGTTCGGCTTGTTGGAAGTGTGTCCAGGCTTCGTCCAGTTTGGATTTTGCGGTTTGAGTCGCCAAGTACATCCCGGATGCGGCGGCCGGTGGAGTGACGGGGGCACGGGCGCGTTCCGCGGTTCGGCGTTTCGCGATCGCATCCATGAAGCGTTGGTTGACGGGATTCTGACCGACGGATCCCGGGCGTGGTTGCGGCACAGCAGTGGATTGCCCCATCTCGTTGGACGAAGGTCCGGCGGCGGGCAGGCGTTGCGGTCTCGCGTTTCCAACCGGGGAGGCTGGTGCTCGTTCTGCTGCCCAAGTGTCGGTTGCTTGAGAGCGGTCGGCAGGACGCATCGCGATTCGCAGTGCGTCTGGTGCCAGCGTGGGTTGACCCAGTGTGGGTTGGCCCAGCATCGGTTGGGTTTCGGAATGACCCGAGTGTTGCTGGGACGCGTTGGCCGTCTCCAGCCCTGCGGGTTGGAAGCTTTCGAAGCTGTTCGGGTTTGGGCCGACTGGAGCGTGGCCAGTGAATCCGGCGGTTTCCGCTGGTCGGGATGCTGTCGGTGGCATCCCGAGCTCAACCGGCATTTCGGAGGCGGGTTGTTTGACCAACGACGAGTCCGATTGCGGCAGCATCAATCGAGCGGTGGCGACCTCCGGCGAGGCGGAGATGGCTTCATAGGAAGTGGCTGGAGGCCCCGTCACGAACTGGTTGGTGCGAGTGGTCTGAGCAAAAGCGGGCGAAGCCAACAAGGTCAGCGGGGCCAACCCAAACATCGCGAGCATCCGGGCACGCCGTCGCTGCGCACCGTGAGCACGGCAATTCGCGGGGACAAACCGATGACGGAGGGGACGCAACATAAGACTCGATCAACAGCGGGATGATGTTCGACACCCATGTCATCGGGCGGTCTCTCGGTCCGGTTGTGATGATTTTGCCTTCCGATCGAATCACAACAGTTGCAGCGGTGGGACAAGCGGCAAAATCGTTACAAGTTCACGGAGAATGCGAATTTTGCCCCCCCCAGGGGTTTCATGACGTAGGGTTTCACAGATGATTCTGCCCCCATGATTCTCTAACCCTCTTCGAATTCTCATGACGCGTGATGTAAACGGCCAAAACCGAGCCAGTGATCGCTTCCATGCCAAGCATCGTGATCAGTTGCAGGCAGTGGTGGTGATTCTTCGTGACGACATCGTCAAAGAATATGAATGTCAATTAGCGGATCTCAGCCAAGGTGGCTGCGCCGTGCGAGCGAAGCTGGGAGAAGATTCCAATGTCACGATCGCGGTGCTTCGGATTCAAGCGCCGACGTTGGGAATCGAATTGGAAGTTGCTGGACGCCTGTGCTGGAACCAGCAGACTTCGGTTGGATCCAACACCTTTGGATTCCGTTTTCGACGCCCGATCGCTCCCAATCTGATCGACCAAATGGTGGACGGTGGCTTGATCACACGTCGGGAAGAGGAACGAATGCAGGTCGGAATGCCCGTGCAAGTCCGTCGAGCACACGGCAAGCCTGACGTCGACGATGTGGTGCTGGAAGATTGTTCCGCATCGGGCATGCGAATCACGTTGCTCGGTCACGTGGACCCATCCGAACGATTGCTGATCAGCACGCCCTCGGGCGTGAGCGGGACCGTGACCGTGATCTGGTTGCGTCGCACGGAAGACGACCGGTGCGAATGCGGGTGCGTGTTCCAGAACCTGCGTTCGGCTCGAGCCATCAACGACGAGTTGAACCAAATTTTGGTTTGATTCGGCCGTCGTCGTCAGTTGAACTCCAACCGTTTCAGCCTCAGCGTTTCGAGCGGTTGGACATTTGCTGTGCGTATTCTTGCACGGTGACACGGCCATCGCCGTTGGCGTCTGCTCCGGCAGGGCTGAGCAACATCGACTTCCATTCGGTTGCCGTGAGCGCCCCGTCGTTGTTTTTGTCGTAGCGTCCGATGATGGTCGCCGCGTATTTCAGTTGTTTTTCCGACGGCGGCGGGCCGTCCGCCGCGGGCGAACTGGAGGAGCCGCTGGCACTGGAGCTTGCACCGCTTGGGGATGTGGATCCCGCGAGGGCACGTCCCGTGGGTGCATCCGTTGCAACGGCACCGTCGTTCACACCTTGGCGAACTTCGGATTGAGTGATCACGCCGTCTTGGTTTTGATCCCAGCGATAGAATTCTTGGATCCGATCAGGGGTCCATTCACTGGTGTACTCATTCATTGACACCTGGCCGTCGCGATTGAGGTCGCGTTGAGCGAAGAAACTCGGCATCCCCTCCGCCATCCCGGCTTCTTGAACCCGGTACGATTTGCGGCCGCCGAAGTCGACTTCGACCGGAACGCGATTTTCATCGTTGCTGCTGCCGCGGTCATCACGACGATTGTCGCGCGACGCTTCTTCATTGCCTCGACGAACCGCTTGGCGGGTTGCCAGTTCCATTTCCGAGAGCTTGCCATCGCCGTTGCGGTCAAAGTCCATGGGGTTGCCCCAGAACCGGCTCGAAATTTCATCTTTCCCAAGCTGGCCGTCTTTGTTGCGATCGTAGCGTCCCAAGGTTTCGCGAGCGCTTTTGCGGTCTTCTTCGGTGGTCGGGGTCGCCATGATCTCAGCGGCGGGACCAAAACCGGGCACCAAGACCGGGTCGACTTCCAAGCCAAATCCGGGGACCAGCATCTCCAGTTCCATTTCGTCGGTGGAACCACTGCTGCCGCCTCGGCGGTCGTCGTTGCCGCGTGAGTCACCACCGCCCTCACGTTCTTTTCGCATCTTGTCAAAGGCGCTGCTGAATTTGGACAGGGGAATGGGCGAACCCACTTTGATGCTGGAGTCAGTCGATGCCAGGCGTTGGATCAGGAATCCAGCGGGGCCTTCTTGCTCGTCGGGGTCCAAGGTGCCGTTTCCATTGCGATCCAGACGCGACAACATGCTGCTGGGGTCGAAGCCGCCACCAGGACCACCGCGGCCGCCACCACCGCGCTCACCGCCTCCACCTCGGTCGCCGCCTCCGCGACCACCGCGATCGCCGCCGCCGCGATCACCACCACCACGGCCACCTCGGTCGCCTCCCGCTTCACCGCCGCCAGGACCTCCCCGTCCAGGGGGCTGGGCCAATGTCGGCAACGACATCAGCACGGCGAGGGCAGGGATGAGCAGCAATCGGATGGAGAATGGGCTCGTGAGCATGGCAATGTCTGAATGACGAGACGAAGCGAGAAAAGAGAGCGTTGGACGCCAAAATCCGATTCACGATCAGCGGAATCGGATTGGTTTCCAGCCTACATCGTTTCAACCCTCTGGCATCCGAAAAGTTTCGATTCTGGGCGTTCCGAATCGCCTGGAACGCTTCTTTTCCCGCCCACGGACGGCTTTTAGTTTGAAATGGGCTGGTTCGTGGGGAATGGGCAATCCTGGGAACGGATCTGGGCACGGAATCACGACACAAAACAAGCTTTCACCCCCCAGGAACTCCGGGGAGACAATCAGGGCCAGAATCTGACTTTCGGTGAAATGCCAAATTCTTCTAAAGTCGCGACTCGGAACGGTCGAGCGTGGGGCTCGGCGAACCTGGGTGCTCTCCATTTTCCCGTGGCTTTGGCTGTGTTTGCCCGACTGAATTGTCTTCGAGTGAACGAACGCGACCGGATCGCCCCTGTTCAGTGGTGGTTGGCCAAGGCGTTTCTGATTGTCTGCGTTTTCGGTGGGGGCTCCAACGTCTCGGCACAGCAATCCGAACCCAGCATCGTTCGCCCCAACGATCCTTTGCCCAGCAAAGCGACGGTTTCCGACCCCGAAGTGCTGGAGCGAACTCCGCTCGAATTCTTTGGCGGCCCTGAAAACCTCGAAGAATCCGAACCCTCTGACCGCACACCGCTCGACTTCATTGCGGGTGGCCCGGATCAGTGGACCAGCCCCGAGGGATTGGCTGGCAGTTTGCAAGTCATGCTGCTGCTCACGGTGCTGTCATTGGCCCCCGCGATTTTGTTGATGACGACGTGCTACGTTCGCATCATCATCGTGCTCGGGTTGTTGCGACAGGCGATTGGTCTGCAGTCCCTGCCCCCCAGCCAAGTGATGACGAGCGTGGCTTTGTTCATGACGCTGTTCGTGATGGCCCCCGTTTGGACGCGGGTCTACGACGATGCAATCAAACCCTACACCGATCCAGAAGTTGAGATGACGTTGGAAGAGGCGTTCGAAAAGGGCGCCATTCCAATTCGCGAATTCATGTCCTGGCAAATCCGGGAAGCTCGCAACGAAGACGACGTGGTGTTGTTTTATGGCTACATGGATCCCGACGCGGTCGTGCCCAGCACGTTTGATGACGTGCCCCTGCGAGTCCTTTTGCCCGCGTTCATCTTGAGCGAACTGAAGACCTCGTTCTTGATGGGCTTTCAAATTTACCTGCCCTTTTTGATCGTCGACTTGGTGGTTGCCAGCGTCACGATCTCGATGGGGATGCTGATGTTGCCTCCCGCCGTGATCGCGTTGCCATTCAAACTGTTGTTGTTTGTGTTGGTGGATGGTTGGCGATTGGTGGTCGAGATGTTGATGAACAGCTTCGGAACCATGGGATAGTGCAATATGTTTGAATCTTCCGATGCAATTGATTTGGTTCGTGAGGCTTTGTTGGCCGCCGTGATTTTGGCGCTGCCGATGTTGGCGGTCGGCATGCTCGCCGGACTGGTCATCGGGCTGATCCAGGCGCTCACGCAAATCCAAGATCAAACGGTTTCATTCGTTCCGAAAATCATGGCCATGGCTGCGGTCTTGATCGCTTGTTTGCCGTGGTTGATGTCGCGGATGGTTGAGTTCACTCGGCACGTCTTTGAAGACGCAGGTGGTTTGTAGCGATGCAAGCCTTCGTTGATTTGATTTTCAGTCATCTGGTGCTCGGCACACTCGTGCTGACTCGCTTGGGCATGTTGCTGATGGCGATGCCCGCGATCGGTGTGGGGGTTCCCAAACGGATCCGAGCTTTGCTGGCACTGGTTCTGACGGCGATCCTGATGCCGACCTTGGCGGCCCAGTGTGACCATCCTTCGATGCCAACGATCGAAAACTTGCCTGAACTGGCCGTTGCGATCGGTCGCGAAGCGTTGATCGGAATGCTGATCGGTGCGACCACTCAAATGGTGATCACCGGGTTGCAACTGGCTGGCGAAGCGATCACCAGCACCGGCGGCATGCAGCTCGGTGATTCGGTGGACCCGACGACCTCCAGCAGCATGCCGGCGTTGGCGCGAATGGTCGGGATGTTGGTCACAACCGTGATGTTGATCACCGGAGGCCACCGAGTGGTGCTGCGTTTGCTGGTCGAAAGCTTTCAGCACATTCCACCGGGCAACGTGCGGTTCACGGATTCGATGATGGACGCCGTGATTGTGGTGATGGGCAATTCGATGGCGAGTGGCGTTCGCGTGGCCGGACCGGTGATCGCGGCGTTGTTGCTGGCGAACCTGGTGACCGGTTTGATCAGTCGGACATTGCCGCAGATCAACGTGTTGGCGATTGGGTTGTCGATCAACGCCCTGGCGATGCTGGTGGTCACGGCTTTGACCATCGGTTCGGTCGCCTGGATGTTCCAAGAAGACTTGACGGCGAACGTCGAGCGATTGTCCGCGATTTGGACGACGCCTGATGTCTGATTCCGGTGGAGATAAGAAACACTCAGCGTCAGAACGCAAACGCAGGCAGGCTCGCGAAAAAGGCCAGATCGCGAAAAGCCAAGACCTGACGTCGGCGACTCTGCTGCTGGCTGCGATCTGGGCCCTGTACGCCATCGGCGGAAACATGGCGGCTTATTTGGCGGGAGGCATTGAGCATGCCCTCGGTCAAACCAAGTTGGCGCCCATGACCAACCAAGATGCCACGCAGTACATCTTGCAGATCTCGCAACGACTGGCGATGGCTGCCGTTCCGATGATGATTTTGATGTTCATCGGTGGCGTGTTGATCAACGTCTTTCAGTCAGGGTTGTTGCTGTCGACTGAAAAGTTGATGCCCAAGCTGAGCAACATCAGCCCGATGTCCGGAGCCAAACGGATTCTATCCCTGCAGGGCGTGATGCGATTGGTGTTCGGGATGTTCAAAGTCGGCATCATTGGTGGCATCGCTTACTTGGCACTGCGAGCACACCATGGCGACGTGATCTCGATGGCGTCGTTGTCCGTGCCGCAATTGGCCAAGTCGATGTTTGACACCTTGTTCGGGGTGTCGTTGTGGATCGGTGTGGGGTTGTTCGTGTTGGCGCTGATTGAATACGTCTACCAGTGGTGGAAGACAGAACAAGACTTGATGATGACAGACCAAGAAGTTCGCGATGAAATGAAGGACACGGAGGCGGACCCACAAGTCGCGGCACGTCGTCGGCAGGTCGCTCGTCAATTGGCGATGGGGCAACTCGGCACGGAAGTTCCCAAGGCCGACGTGGTGGCCAGCAATCCAACGGAACTCGCGATCGCGATCAAGTACGATCCGTTGACGATGCCGGCGCCCATCGTGGTGGCCAAAGGCGCTGGCATGATCGCACAGCGGATCCGGCGATTGGCTTTGGAAAATAGCATTCCGGTGGTGGAACGAAAGGAGCTGGCTCAGGCTCTCTATAAGCTGGTCGATGTGGGCCAAGAGGTCCCGGCCGAGCAATACCAAGCCGTGGCAGAAATCTTGCGGTACGTGTATCAAATGCAAGGCAAGAAAGTTCCTCAAGCAACCGCAGCCTGATCCTCATGACGTCTCCGATCCAACCCGAGTTGTTTCAGTTCCTCGAAGATCTCACGGACAACAACAACCGGGAGTGGTTCGCTGAAAACAAGGCCCGTTACGAAGCTGATGTTCGGCAACCGGCATTCGAGCTGATTCGGCAACTGGCCGTTCCGCTGAAACGATCGGCACCGATGCTGCGCGTGATCGACAAAACCCAGGGTGGATCGCTGATGCGGATCCACCGCGACACGCGGTTCAGCAAGGACAAGACGCCGTACAAGACCAACGTGGGGATCTCTCTGCGACATGACGCGTGCTTCACCGGCACGGTGTCCGACGACATTCATGCGCCCGGCGGCTACGTTCATTTGTCCGCGGAGGAATGCTTTGTGGGGATGGGGGTGTGGCGACCGCAACGTGAGACACTGGCGGCGATTCGAGCCGCCCTCGCGGAGGATCCCAAAGCTTGGCGACGGGCTCGCGATGCCAAGTCCTTTCGGACCTCGTTTGAGTTGGGCGGGGACCGGCTGAAGACGTCCCCACGCGACTACGACCGCGACCATCCGATGATTGAGGACTTGCGGCGGATCGACTTCATCGGCATCGCCACGTTGGCCCCCAAAGAGATCACCGCCAAGGACTCGGTGGCTCGGATCACGCAATTGATTCGAGATGCCAGGCCGTTCATGCGTTTCTTGTGCGACGCGGTCGAGGTGCCTTATTGATTCCGTTTTGTCACACTTTTTGGGAAGTGGAATCGGAAACTGGGCTTGCGGCGGTTCTGGCGGAAAGGCGATAGCTGATCCAACGTTGAATTTCCGAATCGTAGCACGTGGAGCGTTCTCAATGCCCCGTTTTAAAATGTCGCCTTTTTCGCATCGACTCACGGTCTGTGTTTGTTTGTTTGTCGGCAGCCAGTTTCTGGTTGCCACGTCGGCGTCTGCGCAAGACGCTGAGCCAGGAGCTTTCTCCAAGATGGCTCAAACACTCAACCCAGCGAACTGGAAGATGCCCTCGATGCCGAAGGCTCCCAGCTTTCGCATGCCATCCTTTCTGGTTCCGGACGACGATCAAAATCGGATTGTGGAACGCAAAGACGGCTTGATGACGGATGTGAAAAACACCGCGTCAGCGTCTTGGCAGCGAACCAAAGAAACATTCAATCCAGCTCGTCTGAATCCGATGAACATGTTCGCCGGAGCTGGTACCCAGTCGACAGCGACTGAAAAGTCCGATTCGCCTGGGTTCTTCAGTTCGATGTTCGGTGCTCCCAAAGCTGAAACGGGCCCCGAAGAACGAGTCGCCAACGTCAACGACTTCCTGGGTCAACAACGCCCCTGATCTCACTGGGACGAATCAGGCCGTGGTCCCCTGTTTGTCAGGGAGATTGTTTCGGAGGGATGTTGTCCCGTGCGACGATGGCAATCAGCGTGATCTGCATCGCGAAGTCGCCGGATACGCCATGAGTGCGAAAGCCTGGTGCGATTCGAGTCCCGCGTGAATCGATGTGCAAGCTGCGTTTCGACCCAGTTGCTTTTCGATCGGAGAGGTTCGTGTCGTGGCGACCATTCGCGGCCGGAAATCCTTTCTTGCGTGTTGAGGTGGGGTGGAGGATGATGGAGAGGACGGTTTTGGACTGGTCTTCTCCTCCTATTGAAAACGATTTCTGATGGCACTGCCTCCCTGGACGGTGGATTTGTTGCGACGTGGTGTGGCGGATCTGGCTCGGCAAGCGACCGATCCGGAAACCGCTCAGAACCTCAAGGACCAAGCCACGAAATTGGTCGAGGAACTGCCTCGGGTCGCTCGCGAAAAGGTCGATTCGATCCTCAAGCAAGCCGAAGCCGGGGCGGGACCCTTTCGCGACGCGTGGTCTTCAGCAGCGTCCTTTCAGCGTCCCCACACTCTGATCAATGGATCAGGGAATCTGACGCACGAACTGGGAAGCGGCGTGGCCGTGGACGCAGCCGTGATGGCCGCTGCGGCGCCGTATCTGATGGGCGACTGCGTTCTGCCTGTGGGACAGCGCCGCACCCAACCGGTCGAACGATTTTTATCCGACGCCAGTGGCACCGAAGTGCAAGTCCTGGTGGTCAATTCATTTGATGCAGGTTTGAGCTTGCTCGGACAATGCGGCCGGCGATCGGGACGGATTCTCGTGCCGCGGTGTTGTGCCGTGCCGCTGCAAGCGGGCAGTTCCGCGTGCTTGGCCGATGAACTGCAACGTTGGACCGGAGGCTCGGTCCGCGAAGTGGGCACAGCGGAGGGCTTCACGGAAGCTGACTTGGTCGGCGCGATGGGGGGCTGTCCCAGTCGATCGTTTGGCGGTCAGCGAACCACGACGTTGGTGCGGTTGCCGAAAGCATGCTGCACGCTCGATACGGAAACGCGACGCAAGCACCATGTTTCGGAAGTTGTGGTGGCACCCTCGACTCGGCTGTTGGGGGCCTCATCGGAAAACAGCGGCAGTGCTGCGGCGTTGATCAAGGCGGGGGCCGATGCCGTCTTGATGGGCGGCGGGGTTCTGACCGGAACGCCTGGCATGGGCATGCTGATCGGACGCTCCGAATGGATGAAGGCCTGGGACGAAGACCCGCGTGTTTCGATGTTGCAGGCACCCGATGCGATGGTCGCGATGTTGAACGCGGCGGCGCTACTGGCCTGTGACAGTGGATTGCCTGTGGACCGGTTGATCTCCGCCGGCGAAAGCAATTTGCAAGACCGAGCGGAGCGATTGGCGACGCAGTTGTCAGGGGTGGACGGCGTGACGTCGGCGACGGTCACGCAGGAGCCCGCGTCGATGCCTCTCGACACCGGTCGGTTGCCCTCTCGGCAGGTGCTGGTGCGAGTCAACACGGCCAGCCCCGCGGTCATCGTCGAGCGATTGACCAAGGGGGACACGTGTTTGTTGGTGGAACCTTCCGACGACGGTGTGGCAATCGATTTGCGCTGGATCACACCGGACCAACAGGCTCAGATTTCGAAGGTGTTTGCCGCGGCGCTTCACTGAGTCGGTTGCCCGGTTTCCGCTCGGTTGCCACCGATTTTTGCGATCACGCTCAAATCAACCCGCTGAGCGTTTTCAGGGACAGGGCAATCACGACGGCCAAGCCGATCCAGGCCAGCACTCGGATGGGCCAGGCGACATCGTGGCGGTCCAAGGTGTGCAATTGCCAAACGATCACGCCGGCCAGCAAAGGAAAGCAAAGCACCGTCAGGGACTGGGCGATGACGATGAAGCTGACCAGGTCCACGTTGGTGAGCGCCGCCAGGCTGGCAACCGCCCAGCCCGCCAGCAGGGCCGCGATGGTGGCTCGTCGGACCGGTTGAGAGGAAACTCGACAATCGGTTCCGATCGCGTCGCAGAAGACGACACCGCCGATCAACGCGTTGACCAGGAATGAACTGGCCGCACCCGCGAAGATTCCGATGGAGAAGACAATCCGGGCCCAGGATCCGAACAGCGGTTCGAGGGACAAGGCGACGACGGAGGCGTCGGTCAGATCCTGGGGGGCGATGTTGCCGTGCAGGGCGGTTGCAGCGGTGACGTAGATCATTCCCGTGATCAGGGCCAAGGAAGAAATGCCCACAAACACGTCGACCAAACCGGTCGAGAGGTTGGCTCGCTTCCAGCCTTTTTCTTTGACTTGGTAGGACTGGTAAAACGCTCCCGCAACGGAGAACGTGGTCGCGACGAGCGCTGCCATGCTCATCCAGGCGATCGAGGCGTTGTCGGAACTGGCCACCGCTTCGGCTTCGGTCGGCAGCGTGCTTGTCGCGTCCGGGGTCGGCAAACTGGGGATCAGTCCGCCGATGACTTCGCTCCAATCCGGTGCCGATGCAAACATGCTGGCTCCAAACGAGAGCACCATTGCACCGACGAGGAACGCCATCGCTCGTTCGATCCAGCGATACAGATCTCGGCGGCCCAACCACACCAAGGCAATGATGGCTCCGTTGAACAGCAGCAATCCCGAAGCTCGGCCGAGCGTTGACCATTTGTCCACTGTTTCGTGGCCAATGAAACCACTGACGGCCATCCACATCGCGTTGTTGTTGGAGGCTTGGAACAACGTGATCGCGATCAGCAGCGACAATCCGACGACCCACGCGGCCCAGCGTCCAAAACGATCGGCGACCAAGCCGCACAGAGTTTTTTCTTTGCAAACGCCGATGGTCATCGAGGCAGCGGTCATTCCGATCATTAAAATGCCCGCCAAGGGGACGATCCACAGCAGATCGAAGCCTTCGCCGCAGGCCACGCGGCTGGCGCTGACGATGCTTCCGGGGCCGAGAACGACGGCCGCGACCACAATCGCGGGGCCAATTCGTCGATATCGTTTCCAACCACTCTCGTTTACTGCTACCGGCTGTGTCACAATGAAGCCTTGTCGATGAACGTATGATTTGTTAGCCGCCTTCTGCGACCGCCAATGTTGAACAAGATCCTAGCCGCTGACCGCTTCGAAATGGGGCTGTGGGTGGGCCGAAATGCCGCCGATTCCATCCGAATGGCACTGAATGAGTTCGGTCATGCCAATCTCGTCGTGGCGACCGGTGCGTCACAGTTTGAAGTTTTGTCGTCTCTGGCAGAACAACCAGGCATCGATTGGTCCAAAGTGACCGGTTTCCATCTCGATGAGTACGTCGGGATTTCGCCGGATCATCCCGCCTCGTTTTGCAAATACCTTCGCGAACGCTTTGTTGAAAAAGTCTCGCCTGGCGAGTTTCATTTTCTTCGCGGGGATCGCGATCCGGTGGAAACGATGAAACGTGTGGGCGATTTGCTTCGTCAAACACGCATCGACGTGTCTTTGGTGGGAATCGGTGAGAACGCACACCTGGCGTTCAACGATCCCCCTGCCAACTTCACCACCACCGATCCGTATCTCCTGGTGGACTTGGACCAACGGTGTCGCGAGCAACAGGTTGGCGAAGGTTGGTTCTCGTCTCTGGAGGAAGTGCCGACCCAAGCGATCAGCATGTCGGTTCAGCAGATCCTGAAGTCCCGTCAAATCTTTTGTTCCGTTCCCGACGCTCAAAAGGCGGAAGCGGTGGCGAAAACTCTGTCGGTGGTCAACGACCCAATGGTTCCGGCTTCGGCACTGCATCAGCATCCCAATGCGACGCTGATCATCGACATCGCGTCGTCAGCAGAACTGGATCGCGACACTCGCAATTCGATGGAGCCTGGCAATTGAGCCACGTCGATCTGCAAGTCAACGGTTACGCGGGCGTGGATTTCAACGGCGATGAATTGTCGATCGAGCAAGTTCAGCAGGCCTGTCGAGTCATGCGTTCTCATCAGGTGGATCGGTGCTTGGGCACGGTGATCACCGACTCGATGGACGCGATGTGCGCTCGCATCGGCCGCTTGGCGGACGCGATCGAACAGGATGAGGAGGTCGCGAAAACGGTCGCCGGAATCCATGTTGAAGGACCGTTCCTTTCCCCTTGGGATGGTTACGCGGGGGCGCACCCGAAATCGGAGATCCGGGCAGCGAATCGCGAGGATGCCCAGCGATTGGTGGATGCGGGACGCGGGCATGTTCGATTGGTCACGTTGGCACCGGAGCAAGATTCGGCAGGCAAAACGACGAATTGGCTGAGTGAGCAGGGAATCATCGTGGCGGCGGGGCACACCAACGCGACGTTGAAGGATTTGGATGTCGCGATCGATTCCGGACTGACGATGTTCACTCACCTGGGCAACGCGTGTCCTTCGGAAGTGCCCCGTCACGACAACATCGTGCAGCGAGTTCTTTCGCGTGCCTCGCGGTTGGCGATCAGCTTCATTGCCGATGGTTTTCACATTCCGATGATGGCGCTGGGCAACTATTTGAAGTGTGTGCCCGAACAGAACATCATCATCGTCAGTGATGCGATCAGTGCGGCTGGGTTGGGGCCAGGGACGTATGCGTTGGCCGGCCAAAACGTGCACGTCGATGACGACGGTGCGGCCTGGGCAGAGTGCCGCACGCACTTCGCGGGGTGCGCGACATCGGTTCAAAGCATGACCGAAAAGCTGCGTCAAGAATTGAGTGTCGACGAAGCCAGCATCCAAGCGTGGACCCAGACCAATCCAGCGAGATTGCTGGACGGAAAGTAGTCGGCGGTCCCACTGCTTCGGAGATCACGCCGTTTTGAAGTGCTGTGTTTGTGACGTCTTGCGAACCTCGCCCGCGCAGCGGGAGGTGTCGGAAAGCATGCTTTCCGGGGGAGCGGTAACACGCGCCACTTCCCATGCCCGGCCCTCACCCTCGCGTCCGCCTGAACGGCGCCGCTCGATCTCGTACTATCGCTCTCCCCCAACTGCGTTTCGGGAGAGGTGCACCATTTGGAAAACTGCCGAAACGCAGCATCCGAAAACGGCACGCCCTCGGAGGTCGGGATGCTGAGCGGCTCTACGAGCGGACAACCTCCGGGGCACCGATCAATTGAGCCCCGTTGCCATCGTTGAAGTACACCCGGTTGCGACCCATGTTTTTCGCGGAGTACAGGGCCTCGTCGGCGCGACGCACGATGGGGCCGATGACCAGGTCCTCATGCGGCGTGCTCAGCCCGACGCTCAATGTGACCGTCAGTTCGGCGGAACCGATTTCAATGGAGTCATTGGCCATGCGTTCGCGTAGTTTGTTGGCTTTGTCCGCTGCCACACGAATTGGCAGATAGGTCAGGATCGCGAATTCTTCGCCGCCAAATCGAGAGACGATCTCCGCGTCTTGCATGCCGTTGCCCAAACGCTGAGAAATCTGTTGCAAAACAACATCGCCGATGGGGTGCCCGTGCGTGTCGTTGATCATTTTGAAGTGATCGATGTCGATCAAGATCAGCGTGAAGGACTTGCCGCCGCCGCGGTAGGCCACAAAAAGTTCATCGAGCTTTTTGTCGAACGCACGACGATTGAACAATCCCGTCAATCCGTCCGTGCGAGCTTCGGTCAGGTAAGACTGAATTTGCTCGGTCTGTTCTTCCAACTGTTTTTCGGCGGCTTCCAGACGGGTTTGCAGTTCGGTGTTGGTTGACATGATCTGATTGATCAGAGTCACCATTCTCGCGTCACTGGCGTTTTGATTGTCCGTCTGAGGACCGCTTCGGGCGGCCCCGGATCGCGATTGTTGGATGCTGATCCGCATCGCGTCGCTGAGTTCGCCCAGCTCGCTTTGGTAGTTCGAAACGTTGCCGGAGTATTCATTGGTCCATCGTGAAAGACCTTCGAGCAAACCCAGCATTCGCTGACGCTCGTCCTCGTGGATGATCGGACCTTCGGGGACGGCCGTCGGGTGTTTGCGTCGGCGACGTCCCACGACATAACCGATTGCGACCAAGACCGCTGCAAAGAAGAAACCGGCGGCGATCAGAGACGGATTCACGGTGCAGCGAAGGGTTGCAAGGAGGCCCTCAGCGTTCGCCGAAGACAGCGGTCAGGAAGTCAAGGTCGAGGATGGATCGGAGGATCCGTTCGTGGTGACTGGCGGTGCGATCATTTCGCCGCGCGCTATCACAACGAGTCCACTGTCAGTGACTGTTAAACCACGAGCGCGGTCCATCGCCAGATCATATCCAATTTCTGTTTCCGGTGGGATCTGCACGCCCTTGTCGATAATGGCGCGGCGGATGCGACTGTGGCGTCCGACGTTCACATCGTCAAACAAAATGCTGTCTTCAACTTGAGCGTAGCTGTTGATGCGACAGCCCGAGCCGATGACGCTGCGGCGAACACAACCGCCACTGATGATCGCGCCTTGGCAAACGATTGAATCCAAGGCTTCCCCGCGGCGTGATGAGCGGCCTTCGCTGCCGAAGACAAACTTGGGGGGCGGCAGTTGGGGCTGGAAGGAACGGATCGGCCACTGCCGGTCATACAGGTTGAGTTGAGGATCCACGCCAACCAGATCCATGTTGGCTTCGTAGTACGCCTCGAGCGTGCCGACATCCCGCCAGTACGCTTCGCGTTTGCGGTTCTCGTCGGTGAATGGGAACGCAAAGACTTGGCTGTCTTGAATGGCATCCGGGATGATGTTTTTGCCGAAGTCATGGTCGCTGTTGGGCTGAGTCGCGTCGTCACACAGTCGCTCGAACAGGAACCGGGTGTTGAACACGTAGATGCCCATCGACGCCAAGCAGACATCCGGATCGTCGAGTGTGGGACGCGGGTTTTCCGGTTTTTCCTGAAATTCGACCAACCGGTTGTCGGTGTCGACCTGCATCACGCCAAACTGTCTGGCTTCCTCGCGACTGACACGCAGCGCGCCAACGGTGACATCCGCTCCTTTGCGATGATGAAAGTTCACCATCGATTCATAGTTCATTTTGTACAGGTGGTCGCCCGCCAAAATCACGACGTATTCAGGGGCTTCCCGTTCAATTGCGTAGATGTTTTGGTAGACCGCGTCGGCGGTGCCTTGGTACCAATTGTCATCGATGCGTTGCTGAGGCGGAACGACGTCGATGAATTCGCCCAATTCACGACAGAAATAGTTTCGCCAGGCCACGTTGATGTGTCGGTCCAACGACTGGGCTTTGTACTGCGTCAGCAGCAACAACCGTCGCATGTCGCTGTTCAAACAATTGCTCAGCACAAAGTCGATGATGCGATAGGCGCCGCCAATGGGCACCGCCGGCTTCGCTCGATCGCGCGTGAGTGGTTCCAGTCGTGAGCCACGACCTCCGGCCAAAATCACCGTTACTGTTTGTCGCATCATGGATTCGTGGTTTCCTACCGCGTTGGGCATGTCGGCACCCGCAACATGCTGAACGAGCATGCTAGCAAAGTCCCTTGTTGACTGTCGAGCGGAAATTAGTTTTCCCTCATCGGCTTGAAAGGGAGTTTCATGCGTCGATGCGGAACAGCTTCACCATTTTGACATTCGACGGCATGAGTGCGCAGGTTGCTCAATAACGCACACCCCTTGGGCGAGCTCAAGCAGGCGATTCGTGTGTTCTTGCCTGCTGCGAGCTTGCGACTCAGTGATTGCACATTGGGGGCCGAAGCGGGGACTCAGGGGCGCAATTCGGAGGTCTTGGGTCGAAATTCATCTCCGGTTCAAAGTGAACCAAACGGGCACCCTCCTCAGTAGTACTGCTCTGAAAAGTCACGGCAATCCGTCCCGGAGTGGGCGACACGCTTGCCATGACAAGAGTTTGGCCGAGGTCTCGCGATGGTGCGTTGACTTCGCCACGGTACGAGCGAAATATCAGTCACCCGACCATCCCCTCTCAGGAGAAAATATTCACGATGCGAAATCAATGGAAACCAATCAGCTTTGCTTTGGGAAGTTTGTGGCTTGCCACGCTGACCACCGCGGTCGTGGTGAGTTTGCCTGACGGCATGCGGTCCGATGCGCTGGCGGATCAAACGAATCGAACCGCGACCTCGATCGATCCGGGGCAGGGACTGAACACGGCTCAGGATTTGTCGGCTTCTTTCCGAACCGTTGCCGAAGCAATGCGTCCCAGCGTTGTTAGCATCAGTTCCAAGACGACAGCCAAGTCCGTGAGCAATCGCCTGCCGCCGGGACTGCGAAGCCAGTTGCCACCTGGATTTGAAGATTTCTTCGAAGAACGTTCGCGAGGCAGCCAGCAGATGCCCACTCGGGAAGGCCAGGGCAGTGGTGTGGTTGTTCGAGAAGACGGTTACATCCTGACCAACAATCACGTGGTGGAAGGCGCTGACGAGGTTTATGTCGAACTGAGTGACGATCGTCGATTGCCCGCCGAAGTGGTGGGGACCGACCCCGAAACCGATTTGGCGGTCTTGAAAATCCAAGCCAAAGGGTTGCGGGCGATTGCCTTCGGCGATTCCGATGCTATTCAAGTGGGGGATTGGGTGCTGGCGATCGGCAGTCCCTTCGGTTTGGATCAAACCGTGACCGCGGGCATCATCAGTGGCAAGAACCGCAACCGTCAGATCGTCAACAACGGCCAAGGGTTCGAGGACTTCTTGCAAACCGACGCGGCCATCAACCCGGGGAACTCCGGCGGGCCGTTGGTGAACCTGCGTGGCGAATTGGTCGGGATCAACACTGCAATTCTTTCTCGCAGTGGTGCCAGCGCCGGCATCGGATTCGCAATCCCTGTTTCTCTGGCTCGGCCCGTGCTAACGTCGATCATCGAATACGGGCAGGTGCGGCGCGGATTCTTGGGAGCCCAAGTCCGTGACGTGACACCGGAATTGGTTGATGAAATGGGATTGAAGGTCAAAGACGGTGCGTTGATTCAAGGCGTGTTGGACAAACAACCTGCCGCGAATGCGAATCTGCAACCTGGCGACGTGGTCGTCAGTGTGGATGGAAAGAAAGTCCGTAGCAGTTCGCAATTGGTCAACTACATCGCCAGTCGTCCTCCGGGGGCGAGCGTCTCGATGGTCATCAATCGCGATGGCGAAACGCTGGACAAAACCGTCGATTTGCAAGAGCGAACCAGCGAAGCGATGGCGATGTTCCATGGCGGCAGCGTGCTGGGGGCCAAACTCGAACCAATCACGCCTGAATCCGCTCAACGCTATGGCTACGCGGGAATGGAATCGGGATTGATCGTCGTCGGAGTCGAAGATGGTGGAATCGCGGCGGAGTCCGGACTGATGGCCGGCGATGTGATCGAAAGTGCCGGTGGCAACGCGGTCCAAACAGTGAATGAATTGCAGGTGATCATCGCGGAAGCCAAGCGGCAAGGCATTCCATTGCGATTGATCATTCGTCGTGGGAACACCCGGATGATCGTTCCGCTGCAGTGATCGCGGGGACTTCATTTCGCGGATGCAGCATGCTTGATCGTGATGCATCCGCGGAGATCGAAGGCAGGAGGATCGGAAGAAAGCGAACGGGCCGGTGAAATTCACGGGCCCGTTTTTGTTTATACTTCGACCGGCATCGCTTTCTTTCGGCATTCATTCAATCAAGACATTCATCCATGTCCCACGCGCCGCACTCACCGTACAGCCAACCGGTTCCAAACTCATCGTCCGGTGGCGGTGGTTCGTCCAAGAACACGGTGATCATCGTCGCGATTGTTTCGGTGACGATGTTGCTGATGTGCGGAGGTGTGCTGGGACTGGGTTACTACGCGGTCGAAAGGCTCGCGAGCGAACTCAATGCGGTCAATTACGACTACATGGCTGACGACGAGGAAACCCCCACGGCGTTGCAGTTCGCGTTGTCGGAAAATGAAACCATCCAAGAACAGGTGGGCGAGATCGAGTCGGTTGAGTTTGCCGCCGAGCACAACCTCGACAATTCGGTCTACACCGACGAGTACTTCTACCGCGTGATTGGAACGGTGGGTGAGGCGATCGTGCGGGTCGAGGTCAGCGCCAAAGAAGACGAATGGTTTGACCGCGTTGATTTGGTTCCTGACGAAACGGACTTGGACACCCGAGTGCAGTTGGAGACCATCCCAGTGCCCTTTGATTCCGCGATGGCGCTGTCGACTTACGAGTTGATCAAAGAGAACGCAACGATCCTGAAAGAAGTGGGAACGGTCCAGTACGTCGCCTACGATTGGGAATTGACCGACGACTACACCGACGCGGAAGCGGCCAGCTACGTGTTTGTGGTCCGAGGCGATGCGGGGGAAACCCACGTCCGAGTCCTGTTCAATGACTACGACTACGTGACCGTCGAGCGAATTGAATGGATGGAAGACCCAAACGCTCCCGAACTTCTGTATGGCGAACCAGAGGAAAGTTCGCAGTTGGAGGAAGCGAAGCCAGCCGAATCCGAGTCTAGCAAGTCCGAACCGAGCGAATCCGACTCCAAAGACGCCGATGCCGAATCCAACGATGCCGAATCGGACGAGTGATCGGTTCTGAAGGTTGAATCGGATCCGTGCAGGTTCCTGGCACGCTCGGGGTTTGGGCCGCGGCGAATGCTAGCGCGAACGGTTCAGCCACGAAGTGGCGGCAGGATGGTGCCATTGGCGTCAGCCGATGGACTCGGCTGGCGTGAACGTTTCAGCCACGAAGTGGCGACAGGATGTAGCCATTGGCGTCAGCCAATGGAACCTGAAGGGACGACAGGTCTCATGCCAGGTCCCGACACCTGTCACCCCTTCGGGGCTTTTTGGGGTGTGGGTTGTCGGGCATCCACGGGCTCGCGCCCGTGGCGACAACGTGTCGTCCCGTTGGGACTGGTTGGATGGTTGTGTCGAGAGGGCTCGCGTGAACATTTCAGCCACGAAGTGGCGACAGGATGTAGCCATTGGCGTCAGCCAATGGAACCTGAGGGGACGACAGGTCTCTTGCGCTCAGCCTTGGTAGGCAGTCGAGACGGCTTCGTGAACGATTTCGCCTGCGTGGATGTTGACGGCGGTTTGCAGCGGGCCGGTGTCTTTTACAACGCCTTCGATCCCTGCCGCAGCGACTTTCAAGATCCAACGCATGGTTGCGTTGCAGAGTGCAAAGGTGCTCGTCCGGCCGACCGCTCCGGGCATGTTGGCGACGCAGTAGTGGACGACCTCGTCGATGATGAAGGTCGGCTCGCTGTGCGTGGTCGGGCGACTGGTTTCGATGCATCCGCCTTGGTCGACCGCGACATCGATGACCACGGCGCCGGACTTCATGATCCGAAGGTCTTCGGCACGAACCAAGTTGGGGGCGCGGCCACCAGGGATCAGCACCGATCCGATCACGAGGTCGGCTCGTTCCAGTTGTTCGACGATGTTGTCCCGATCGCTGTACAGCGTGTTCACGTTGGCGGGCATCACATCATCGAGGTATCGCAAGCGATCCAGGTTGACGTCGAGGATGGCCACATCAGCTTGGAAACCCGCGGCGATTTTGGCCGCGTTGGCTCCCACCACGCCGCCACCGAGAATGGTGATGTGAGCGGGGGCGACACCAGGAACACCGCCCAGCAAGATGCCGCGTCCCATCTGAGGTCGTTCGAGGAACTTCGCACCCTCTTGGATGCTCATCCGTCCGGCCACTTCGCTCATCGGTGTCAGCAGCGGAAGTTGTCCCGAGCTGTTGCGGAGCGTTTCGTATGCCAGGCAGGTTGCGCCGCTGTCGAGCATGGCTTTGGTCAGCGAGTCGTCGGCGGCGAAGTGAAAGTACGTGAACACCAGTTGGCCGGGACGAATCAATTCGTACTCCGACGGCTGAGGCTCTTTGACTTTCACAATCAGATCCGCTCGCGCGAAAATGTCCTCGGCCGTGGCAACCAATTCGGCACCCGCTCGGAGGTAGTCATGGTCGGGCAATCCCGATCCCAGGCCCGCGCCGGCTTGGATCAAAACGGTGTGGCCGGCTTGAGTCAGTTCCGCGACCCCCACCGGCAACATGCCAATACGATATTCGTCGGTCTTAATTTCCGAGGGCACGCCAACAATCATGAATCACTCTGCTCGATGGAATTCGTTCAAAAGGGTTTGGTGAAGTCGGTCCGCCTCTTCTTGTCGCAAACGCACCACGTTGTTGAAGTCGTCGACATCATCGGGCTTCAAGTACAAGTGACATCGCTCGACTGCATCACTGGGCAAGGATTGGTCGTCCGAAGGAACGTAAAACCAATCGTTGGTGGTGATCGCAATGGGAACGCTGCGATGTTGGGTGATAACACGCTCTGTGGGTGATGGCGACGAGGGATTCGAGGGCAAAGATTCCTCGGGTTTGGATTCTTCCGTTGGAGCGTCCGCAACGTTTTCACAAGCGAACAGATGGGTTGGCAAGAGATCCCCACTTGGGTTGGCCAAGCGGGTGCCGATCACCGCAGCGACTTCATCGGCCGAGGCCACCAATCGAGATCGCAGTCCAGATCCGCCCGAACAGACCAGTGGCACGTGCAGGTGACACGAACGCCAGGGCCCAGTGCGATGCCCGATCGAACCGTTTTGTCCCAGGGCGAAACCGCTGGTTCCACTGAGCACGATCGTTTCGTCGGGGGCCAACACCGAACCCAAAATGTCGAGCATGGCGTCGACCAATTTGATCTGACACCCATAGGTACGCATCCAGGTGGTGATCCAGTCTGGGTCGTCGTCCGCTGTGATGGAATGGTTCGGCGGAGTGGCTGATTCGACGATGAAGGGGACTGGATCATGGTCCTCGCCGAGCTCCTCGGCCGGAAGGTCTTCCCCGGATTCCTCGTCGTAGTAGCTGGGTTCGTCCGCGATGGTGTCGTCGCTGAGTTCGCGGGGGGCGTCCCAGCAATGTGTCAGGAAACGCGTGTGCAGCCAAACGGAGTCGCCTTGTGCGAGCCGGTCCGCGGCGAGGGCGGTCAAGCGGCCGATGGAGGTGTCCTCGATGTCAATTGCCTCGGATTCATCGTCCGCGTCGGGGGCCGTCTCCAGGTCGCTTTCCAGCAAGATGATTTCTTCAAACATGGCTGCGGAATCTCGTTCCAGCAGTCGCGGGTCGTCGGTGATGACGACGATGTGATTGGCCTGCGGGGTTCCCGCCAAGGTGTTCGCCCACCGGTCCCATTGTTCCAGTGGATCGGTGACCGGCGTGATCGCTCGATTCCATGTGGTGCCTTCGGCCGCCAAGCGATCGATAGCGGGGGTCCGATTCCAAGACGATCCATAGGCGGAGATCGCAGCGGGGGTGAATCCTTCCAGCGTGAAGATCAGCATGCGTTGCTTGGGACCAAATTTGCGTTGCGGCAGAAAACGTGACGTAGGGTTGAAAGTGCAGTCTATCGCGGCATGGTCACTCTCAAAATGACGGGAGCACCGATTGTCGCGGTTGGAACGATTTTTCAACCACTCATCGAATACGCTCCGCCATGAATTCGGCTTCTTCCGTCAGTTCGTATCCCGCTTCATCCACCTCTGCCTCGCCGGTGGTGGTGCCACCGGCTTCGCAAGAAGCCCCGGGCAAATTTCAATCGGGGCCACGATTCGGAACCACGGTTCTGACAAAACCCGAGGCCTCGGTCGGGACCGCGCCGCCTTTTGTTCGCGACACCGTGAACGTTTGGGATGTGCCCTTTGATCGTTTGGACATGTGGCAATCCGTTGATGCGATCGATCAATTGATCCTCGCTGGAACGCCGCAGTACGTGATCACGGCGAACTTGAATTATTGCATGCTGCATCACCGGTCCACTCAGCTTCAGCAGATCACCCATCGGGCGGCGCTGGTTTTAGCGGACGGGCAACCGATCGTGGCTCGCAGCAAATTGACCGATCGACCACTGCCCGAGCGAGTCGCAGGCAGCGAACTGATCATTCACTTGTGCGGACGAGCGGCCCAGCGCGGTCATCGCGTTTACTTCTTGGGCGGTGCACCCGGTGTTGCTGACAAAGCGTCCCAGCGATTGAAAGCCATGTACCCAGGCCTGCGGATCGCCGGTTGCGAATCGCCTCCATTCCGCAATTTGACGCCGGACGAACAGGCTGCTCAAGACGCGAGAATTCGTGAGGCTGGAACGGACCTGTTGTTCGTTGCGTTTGGGCAACCCAAAGGTGAACAATGGATCGCCGAACATGCCACTCGCATCGGCGTGCCCGTCAGCATTCAGCTGGGTGCGTCGTTCGACTTCTTGGCCGGGACCGCGAAACGAGCCCCTAAGATTTTCCAGAGCACTGGCATGGAATGGGCCTATCGAATGCTCAGCGACCCCAAACGCCTGGTGCCACGCTACATGTCCAACATCGGCTACCTGTGTTCCGCATTGACCGCGGATTGGAAGAACACGGTCAAGGGCTGGGGCATGAATTCCTGAATCCAAATGGATTCGCACTCCGCATCAGCCGCCGTTGGCGGTGACAATGCTGGGATCAGGTTGCCACAAGTACAAGAACGTCGGCATCGCACTGCGATCCAAACCTGGCAACTGGATGGGCAAGATCGATGTCATTGGAACATTGGGAGTGACATCAAATTCGGACATCGCTCGGTCGTTGTCTCGACGCAAAAGAACCAATGCGGGCGATGAGGAAAGTCCCGCCATGCTTCCTGCCAGTGACACGGCGTCGTCGAGGTATCCGGTTTGGTCGACCAAACCCAGTGAGTGCGCTTGCATTCCGGAAACCACGCGGCCATCAAACGGAATCGGATTGCTTGGTTCATCCGCTGGCATTTCTCCGTCCGCGTCTTCCGGTTCGTCAATTTTCGCTGCGTTGACGTCCCTGGTGACCACCAAACGGTCCCCACGGGATGAGCGGACTTGTTCAATGAAACGTTCGTGGAATTCATCCGCCATTGCTTGCAGCAAATCTCGCTCGTCACGCTGCATCATTCGTTCGGGCGAACCCACATCGATTTTGTCTCCCGATTTGATCGGCAGGGAAACAATGTTGAACTGACCCAGCGTGTCTTCCATGTTGTAGTTGTTCAGGATCACCCCGATGCCGCCGACAACCGAGGTGGGGTGCGCAACGATGGCATCGGCATGTGTTGCCAAGTAGTACGCGCCCCCAGTTCCGGTGGTCATCAAGCAGGCAACGACTGGGATGCCGCGTGTGTTCTTGAGATGCTGAAGCTGGTGAGCCAGCATGTCCGAGGCCGTCACACCTCCGCCGGGGGAATTGATCCGCAGGACAACCGCGGAGATGGTGGGGTCGGATTCGATCCAACGCATCTTTTCGCGAAACAAGGCAACAGGGTTCTCTCCCATCGAGCCAAACCCGCTGAAGTTGCGGTCGATCAGCAACCCGTCCACATCGACAATCGCGATTCGTGAGTTGGAGCCGGGCGACGCTGCGTTGATTTCAACCGGACGGATTGGCGAGGCCGTGTTGTCGGTCTTGCTGACCGTGGTCATTGTGCCATTCATGTTGATGTCGCCGTCGACACCCATGTCTCCTTGGACACCCATGTCGCCATCGATCCGCATGTTCCCACCCACCAGGGCTCGCATGGGATGCGAACAACCCGCCATGCTCAGCACACCAGCCCAGGCGACAACGCTCGTGAAGAACGCCCGTGCGACGGAGAAGCGACCAGGTTTTTCGCGGCGTGGCACGTGGTTTCCTGATGCGAGCGGGATGACGGAGTGGGGCGTGTGCCAACGATGGAACGCCTGTTTGATCGAATCGAACGTTTCGCTCGGGAGAATGAGTTTGATGGGTGCGACCGGTTTGACACGCACAAGCAGAAGAATCGTCGCAACCGTCAAAGTGGATGGTTGGTGAGAGCGACAAAACTCGAACGGATTCAACGAGTGGTGTCGCGGGTGAGCTAAGGTTCGACATGACCTTGCTTCTCATCTTGATTCTGTTGGCGATCATCCCGTGGTCGATCCCGATGCTGCGCGGCGCCCGCACGTGGACGTTGGTGATGGCCGTGTTGTTTCTGGGAACGGTCTTTGGGCCGGCCTTTTTCGCGTTCAATGGATTCATCCAAATCAGTTTGGACCGATTGCTTTGGGCCGCTGTGATCGGAGTCGCGATTTTCCGTGTTCTGACTGGTGAGAACCAATTGCCCGCGGTGACCCGAACCGATGGCATCGTGTTTGGATTTGTCGCGGTGGGGCTGCTGAGCTGTTTGCGATTTGGAATGTTTGGGGAAGCCCAGCCACCGATCGCCCGCTGGTTGTTCTACATGGCGCTGCCGTGCAGTTTGTATGTGGTGATGCGTACCGCGACGTTCACGCCGCAGGACATTCGCCGGATGGTCACCGTGTTGATTGGTTTGGGGGCGTACCTGGCATTCACGGGTGTGATGGAGATGCTGGACGTGCGCGCGTTGGTGTTCCCACGGTTCATCAACGATCCCGAGGTCTGGGAGTTCTACGGTCGCGGACGTGGCCCGCTGCTGAATCCCGCCGGCAACGGGATTTTGCTGACCTTGGCATTGGCCGCCTGTGCCAGTCGCTTCTTGGAATGCGGACGCCATGGGAAGGCGTGGTACACGGCGCTGTCGTTGTTGATTCTGGCTGGTTGCTACGCCACGTTGACGCGAAGTGTCTGGTTGGGAGCGATCGCCGCGATCGGCTGGATCGGACTGATCTATGTCCCTCGCCGGATTCGAATTGTGGCTCTGGCTGGTGTGGTCGTGTTCAGCGGCGCGATGGCGATGGGCCTGAAGGATCAAATCATGAGCATGAAACGGGACAAGGCGTTGAGTGCTGCGGACGCTGCCAAGAGTGTGGAGTTACGACCTCTGCTGGCTTTGGTCGCTTACGAGATGTTCTTGGACCGGCCTCTCGGCGGGCACGGGTATGGTCACTACTTCGATGCGGCGGAACCGTATCACGCCATTCGACGCCACGGCGTGCCACTCGAAAACGCGCGGCCCTACATGCAACACAACGTTTTCTTGTCGGTGTTGGTTGATTTGGGGTTGGTTGGCCTCAGCCTGCACCTGTTGCTGTTGACGGTGCTGTTCTGTCTTGCCTGGCAGCTTGCGTCCGTCAAGCATGCCGACGCGACGAGGTCACAGATGCGAGCGACGTTGTTGGATGTCGGCAAGGAAGATCATCGCCGAACCGTTGGCATCTTGATGCTGGGATTGCTCAGTGGTTACGTGTGCAACGGGATGTTCCACGAAGTCGGCATCATCGAGATGGTGCACATGTACCTGTTTGCCACCGCAGGTGTTCTGGTCACGTTGCATCAGTCGTCAGAGTCACCGGCAGTGAGTCCAGTGGTTCGTTGGAATCCGTTTCTTCATTGGTCGCCCAATTCAAACGCTGGCCATGCTGCGGTCCACGGCGAACGAAATTCTTCCCACGGTCAACATTCGTTCTGAGTCCGTTGGGCCAATTTCCAGCCATGTGAGGTTGGACTTTTTGGGTGGCCCAATCTTCTGGAGTCAGCCGGATGGATTGAAGTGAATCGGGCAGTGGAACGGCATCATTGACCGACAGTTCCATCAGCCATGAGAGAGCCATCAGGGGTTCCAGTGCGGTGCTGGACAAATCCAGTCCCAGCAATGAGATGCTTTGCAAGTGATCGCAACGAGCCAAGGTCGAAATGCCTTTGGCGGTCAGTGCCGTGTCGTCCAAACGCAAGCGTCGAAGGTTCTTCAAGTTCGGCAGGTCTCGCAGATCATCGTCACGCAGGGGTGTGGCGATGGCGTTGAATTCCTGCAGCCCAGGCCAGCAGAGGAAGTGTTTGGCCAATCCCCGGGGATAGCGACTGCCTGGCAAAATCAGCGAGTGCAGTTGGCGACTTTGGGTCAAGCTGCTGAGCGTTGAAGAATTCAGCACGCCTTGTTCCAGCGTGAAGGAAAGCAGATGCGGAACATCTTCAATCACAATGTCCTTTGTCTTGGGCCGACGAATGGAGATTTCAGTCAGGCTGGGAAGATTGATGACACGGATGGTTTCTGCGCCTGGAGCGACTCGCAACCGGCTGACCAACGATTCCAGGTTCACCAATTCGATGTGTTTGGCTCGCAAGGTCCGTGTGGTGAAGGCGCGTTTCAATTTGGGCTGGTCGATGATCCGGATTGTGTGGAGCTCTTCCCAAGGCAATTCCAAGACTTCCCAGTGATTGTGCATGGCCAGCAGGCGAGGGACGACCTCGGGATCAATGTCCGCTCCCGAAACCGAGAGTTCTCGAAGCGAGCTGACGTCGCAAAGTTCTTCCAGTTGACGTGGATCCATTCCGCAGCGGTCCAGCGTCAGGGACTTCAGGAACGAACACGCTTGCAGTTTTGAAAACTCGCACGTCGTCAGGTTCATGCCATTCAGGTTCAATGATTGAAGCGAAGGAAGCGAGGCCGCGAAAGCCATCAATCCCCGGGGCGACTTTCGTTTTGGAAGTGGTGTCCCGGATGCCATGGCAGCGAACAATCGAGCGTCAACCAGTTCAGGAGGCGCTTCCCAACCACGCATGCTGCGACGGAAACGCCCGTATCCACCGGCGCGAGGGTGCTTGATGCGAACGGTGTGCAATCGGGGGCACTCCGACACTTCCCACTGGTCAAAATTCTCACCCGCCAAATCCAGGCTCGAGAGTGAGCTCAGCCCGGACATCTTCAGTGACGAGACCCAAACGATGTAGTCTTCTTCCTGTTCCGACCATTCCATCACAGAGGTCATCGAACCGAGCCCCTGCACATTGCGCAAACGCGGCAGTTCGAGCAAACGGAGGTCGATGGGAATGCCCGCGTCCAAAGACAGTTCGCTCAGGGCGGGCATCAATCGAACGGTCAGTTGGGATGCACGCGGATTCTTCTCGCCTGTCCGGCGTAGGTGACGAATCGAAAGTGACTTGAGATTGTTGGATTCTTCGAATAACCACGAACCCACGCTGGGGCCAATGGTTTGGATTTCCAGCGAGGTCAATGATGGAACCAACAACTCATCGGTGCAAATTGCAGTGCCGGGGATTCGACGCAGTGACAGGGACGACAGGCTGGTCAGGGACTGCACCTGAATTTTCGCGTCGGGCGCATGTTCCGTGGATGTCTCGATGTTGTTGAATGAGAGCGAGAGGCTGCGGAGCGACGGCAAGCGTTCCAGAACGAGGTTCGCGCTTTCAATGCTTGGGATGTTCGACCAGCGGAGGCCGGTGACCCAAGGATTCTCTTGAATCGATTGAAGCGTCTCGGGATCGATGTCGCCCTGCAGTGAGATGAACTGAATCGATGGGTAGTCGCTCCAATCAATCGACTGCATGTCGGTACCTGGAAGGCACTGGACGTGAACCGCATGAGTCCAAGGACCACGAAGGGCGAGTGGCAATCGCGCGACCATTGGATGATTGGTCGACCGGGCCAGTGTGATTCGCGATTCTTTGTCCAGCGTTCGCAGAGTGCGTTGGGTGGAATAGAAGTGCCAAGCCGAAACGACCAATCCCACCGACACGATGCTGAGCAGGACGCGACGGTAGCGAGTGTTTTCGACCCGCTTGGGGGACCACAGGACGTTCCATGGTGATTGTCCGGGGCGGATGTGGTAGGCGGCGTTGCCAGCCAAAGCGAGCAAGCCGATGCAGAACCAAAGGTCAATCCACAATCCCCAACCCAGGGTGCTCCAGTTTTCCAAGCCATCCTGCCCTTCGTTCACGGACAAGCGTGTTTGGTAAGCGTCCAAAGGGAATCCGCCGACATACCAGCGATGCCGAGGGCGGGGCGTGTTGGGGACTGCCTGTTCCATGGCAATCGCCTCTGCCGAGGGGGCGCCAATGGGCGAAAGGTCATTTTCAGAGACCATCAAGTCCGTGGCATCCCGCAGGAAGTTTTCGGTGATCAAACGCGGTTTCCAGGCCATTCCGAATAGCGTTCCGAGAATGGCCAGCGTTGCGATCGTCCGTATCCATCGACGCTGAGCCGACTTCAAAGTCACTGGTCTGGTTGGCTGCTTGTTCATAATGGATCCAACATCGGGCGACGCAAAATGTTTCGCTTCTGTTTTCAATTTGCATCCAAATTGCTTGGTGTAACCAGTCACTGCAACGGCTGTTCGAACGGTTTTCATGAACGAAAACGCCTAGTGATCCCCTGACGACACTGACTCCGCGGAACGGTAAGATTCGGCGCCATCGACAAACGTCTTTTTTTTGCGTTTCGACGCATTGGCCCGATGGGGATCGTTCTGGACGGAAGCGGCGGTTGACCGCTCTTGTCAATTTGGGTGCTTTGTCTCTTCTTGTATGGGTTGTCGAATTTTCATGAATGTCACGCAATTTCTGGAAACGCATTTTCGCCACTTCAATGCCCGCGAATTGTTGGCCTCGGCACAGGCTTATGGGGAATTTGTTGACGGCGGGGGCAAGATGATGGTGACTCTGGCCGGTGCCATGAGCACCGGAGAATTGGGGCTGTCGTTGGCCGAGATGATTCGCAAGGGGAAGGTCCACGCCGTTACTTGCACGGCGGCGAACTTGGAAGAAGACATCTTCAACCTGGTCGCTCACGACGAGTACGAAATCGTTGCAAACTGGCGAGCTCTTTCGGCAGAAGATGAAGTCAAACTTCGCGATCGTGGGTTCAACCGTGTCACCGACACCTGCATTCCGGAAACCGTGATGCGGCACCTTGAGGATCGGTTGGTGCCCATGTGGCAAAAGGCGGCTGCCGAAAATGCCGCTCGCATGCCCGCCGAGTTCATGTTCGACCTTTTGGACGATGAAGGGTTGGTTCAGCACTACCAAGTCCCTCGGGAAGACAGCTGGGTCGCCGCGGCAAAAGATGCGGGCATCCCCATCTTCACGCCCGGGTTTGAGGACTCCACGCTGGGCAACATTTACACCTCGCATGTCATCGACGGCAGCGTCTCCGGGCATGGGGCGTACGCGACGGGCACGAAACAAATGCAGCAACTGGCGGAGTGGTACCAAGCCACAATGAAGGACCCGATCGGCTTCTTCCAAATCGGCGGCGGGATCGCGGGCGACTTCCCCATCTGTGTCGTGCCGATGTTGATTCAAGACCTCAAGCGTGACATTCCGTTGTGGGGATATTTCTGCCAAATCAGCGATGCCACGACCAGCTACGGTGGTTACAGCGGAGCCGTCCCGAACGAAAAGATCACGTGGTACAAAATCGATGCCGACTCGCCGAAGTTCATGATCCAAAGCGACGCGACGATTTGTGCGCCGCTCGTGTTTGCTCACGTGCTCGGTTGGTGATGCTGAGTAGCAGGCATCCATCCAAGGGCGTTCAGTCGCCGTTTTGAATCTGTTCGACCAGCGACTGACGTTCCTGCATGTAGCGTCGTCGCTTGGCGTGGTATTCGTTGGTCTTGGAGAACGAACTGAACAGCCCCACGACGGCCATGACCAGGAAGATCAGTCCGAACAAGGCCATGGGGGCGAACATCATCGCCGCCATGCCGGTCCAGACCAACGCAAAGACGAACACAAAACCAAACCCGAAGATGGAAACGACCGGGTTGGGTGGCTGGGTGATCTGCCGCCCGTGTTTGTTGGTGCCCAGCGTTTGTAAACGCCACCGCTCCCACTGTTCATCGAGGCGATCCAGTGCGGCGTTGTGTTTGATCAACGCGACATCTTTGACGAGTGCGTTGGTTGTTTCTTTGAGGTCTTCGATCAGCTCGGTGGAGTACGACGAACCGGTGTGATGAATCGCCAGGTTGGCGTGGCAATAACCGCAGGTCACGTACTTGGCCTTCGGCTTGACGTCGATCGGCGCGCCGCAGTGATCGCAGCGAAGGGAAATCAATCTCGCGATCACGGCTTTCAAAATCCTTTCGGAGCCTTCGAACCAGACGTGCTTGGCTGCGAACTCAGGGCATGCGCCAACGGGAACTGGATCGAGAAGAAAATAGGAGGAGAACGAATCGTATCCAAGACGCGGCCCCGATCACTTCACGGCCGGGATGGCCGACCGCGAAGCAGTCGAAGATCGTGCGTGGAAAATCTTAACGAACGGCGTGGGGTGGTTCGCTGGAAAGCAATTGCAGTGCTTCCAAAGTTCTCGCGATTTGTGCGTCGTTGAGAGTGAAGTACTGGTCGCGGCCGTTGGCGTCCTCTGAGAACGTTGTCAAACCATCGTCAGCAACGGTGACCGTTCCGACGGAAGTCAAACCGAAGTAGTCACGATCTGGACGGACCAATTGCAAGACGCAGGTCAGGTCCCACGTCGGACGATCGTGAGGCGGTGGGTTGTAAGCGATGTAGGCTTCGGCCAAAGGATGGTGCTCGACGTAGCCGTAGTCTTGTTCAATGCTTTCGTGAGGGTAACGAAGCGCGATCCCGATCTCATAGCCACTCCAAAGAATCGGCGTTGGCCATTCTTTGGCAAGCTTTTGTGCTGCGGGAATGTCTTTGATGACGTTGTACTCTTTGTGGTCATGTGGCTGACCTTTGCTGTCCTTGATCTGTTCGAAGGCGCCCGCCATCACACTGAGACGCTGAACTTTCTTCTTGACGAGGTCTTTCCCGGACAGAGGGCTGAGATCGTCGGCGGGGGAATCGAGCAGGTCGGCCAAGTTGGTTGAGAATCCAACCTGCGCGATCACCACGCTGTTGTCTTCTGCTTCGGCAAGCACGCGACGCAAAACCTCGACGGCATGCGGAGCGTCTTTGCCACTTCGCAAGTCATGCGGGTAACGGTCTTTCCCGTCGTCCTGGATGGCGGCCAATCCGTTGAAGCGTCCTTCGCCGTTGGTGACGTCACTGCGGCAAACACCGATCGGAATGTCACCGCGGCCATAAAACGTGTTGACCACGTCTGCGAACGGGGCGGCCAATTCATGGTCTTTGGTGATCGTCACGGCCAGCAATTCGCACTCGCCACGTGACTGCAAGGAATGGATGACGCCCATGGCCAACGCGTCGTCGACGTCGTTTCCAAGGTCGGTGTCAAAGATCAATTGAACCGGTTGGTCGGCGTGAATGGGGGAGACGGAACCGAGGGTTCCGAAGCAAACTGTGATCGCGAGCAGCAGCGATCCAAACGTTTTTTGGGACATAAAGAAAGTGAAGGCGGGAGTGGGGTGGGAGATGGGGCACATGGCCGAAGTCACTTACTTTTGGATTTCACCCTCCCAGAGGCAGGGGGAAGTAAGTGCCATTCGGCGAACGGCGGCAAAGTGATCCTTCGCCGACGCCCCATCTTAACTGAATTCAATCCACTCGGCACTCGTTCCGTGCGCTGGACTTTTCAGGCTGGATTTTGAAGCACGCCCTCAACCGCTCGATGGGAGCAACGTCCACAACGCCCAGCCCACGAGAACGCCGCGGATCGACCAAGCGACTGTCCGAATCCAATTGGTCGCCACCAGCGTGTTGTGAACGTCGGTCTGAAATCCAGAAGCCAATTTGCCATGCGCCGGGACTTGCAATGCCGCGGTGCTGATCCAAATGATGAGTAGCAGCACCAAGCCAACCGCTGCCCAGGTCAACGAAAGCCCGGTGGGCCGCGTCATCAGCAATCCGACTGCGGTGGCGATTTCGATCAGCATCGGGATCGCGACGATCGGCGTGATCAATCGAGCATGGTCCGTCGCATACTTTGCAAAGACATCTTCTCCGACGCGGTCGAACATTTTGTAGTGGACGATTTGAACCATCCAAATCAATCCGACCATGTACCACGTCGACAGGACGTTCAGCAGAAACAGCAAATTCGCGTTCATGAGTCGGTTGTCGCCGACGGCTTGCGTTCTTTCCCAAGCAGTGTCCGCAAGCAGTCTTTCAACTCAGGAAAGCGAAACGCATAGCCGGTCTGCTGCAGGCGTTCCGGGATGACACGTGAACTGGCGAGCAGCAACACCTCGGCCATTTCACCCAATGCCAACCGGAGACCAAACTTGGGCGCCGGGAAGATTGCCGGACGATTCAAAACCTGCCCCAACGTCTTCGCGAATTCGCGATTTCGGATGGGGGCCGGCGCGACAAAGTTGACTGGGCCTGAGATCTCGTCGTGGTGAATGCAGTGGACGATCGCACCCAGCACATCGTCGAGAGCGATCCACGACCACCACTGGTTTCCATCGCCCAGTTTGCCACCCATCAGTTTGGCCGGCAACAGCATTTGTTGCAGTGCCCCACCCTGCGGAGAAAGCACCATTCCGAACCGTGTGTTGACCACTCGGATTCCTGCTTCGCGAGCCGGTTGGCAGGCGTCTTCCCACTGACCAGCCACCTCCGACAGAAAGTCGTCGCCGCTGGAAGAGGTCTCCGTCAGAACTTCTTCGCCGCGGTCTCCATAAAATCCGGTTGCTGAGGCACAAATCAGGACAGCGGGCTTCTGTTTCAGCTGGGCAAGCCCTTCGCAGAGTGCACGTGTTTTCTCGACACGACTTTCGCGGATTTGTTGTTTGACTTTGGGAGTCCACCTTTTGCCAGCGACCGATTTGCCCGCCAAATGAATGACCACATCGACCGTTTCAAACTTCGCGAATTCGGGAGGGCTGCCCCAAGCCGCAATGCTACTTGGTTTGCCGTGTTGATCCTCCGTGCCGTGCTCGTCTCGTGTGATCGTGACGACTTTGTGACCGAGCAAACTCAGCAGGGTGCACAGGCCACCGCCTACCAAACCGCTGGCTCCGGAGACGGCAATCGTTTTGGGACTCATGGGGTAATCGACCAACATCTGCAAATCATCCTGGGTGACTCGGTGGCGATAGGCGAACATCGCTTCGATGGTCCGGCGGGCCTTCCCGCTTCCGAGCAATTTGCCCGCCATTCCCGCAGGCAGTTTGTACTCGATCGCGTCGGTCAGCTGGGAATGCTTGGGGGCCAATGACTCAAATCGGTGCTGGTGACACCATCGGGAGAACGGGCCCGAGTCCTGAACGTCGGCGAAGCCATGGGGAGGCTGGCACCACACGTGCCGGGCTCGCCACCGCACCGGGATCCCGGCGATCTTGGTTTTCAAGGTCACGCGGCTGCCGGGGGCCAAGGATTGGTCCGAGTGTTCGAGTTGGACCTGTTCCCAGGGTGGCGTGAGTCGATTCAGGCAACCGGGGCGCTCGTGATACGCGAACGCTTGATCGATGCTGACGGGCAAGTCGACTCGCGCGATGTAATGCTGTGTTCCTGGTTGAGCTTGGCACTCAGCGGGAAGATCAACCGAGTGGCGTTGGTCGGGAACGCTCGGCTGTTGGACATCGGATTGCATATCAGAACCGGGGTGGTCGCTGTCCTGATTGATTGGGGAAGGCACTTGAGCTCAGGCTTCCAATTCCGCCAGTTGGACGTCGCCGGCCATCGCTCGCAATTTGTCCATCGCGCGCCGTTCCAATTGGCGGACGCGTTCCTTGGAAACACCCAGCCGATCGGCCAACGATTGCAGCGTGTGGACTTTCCGGTGTGGTCCCAGAGAGAAGCGGGCGCGAATGATGAATTTTTCTCGACGGTCCAAGTCGCCTAGCATCACGCTCAACCGGCTTCGCAATTCGTGCCAGCGTTTTTCACTGATCGCCGAGGAATGTTCTTCCTCTTTCAGATCGATGTCCATGTCCTGCAGCCCCCCTTGGACCTTTTGACGTTCTTGCTGATTCAACACAACGATGCGGTAAGAATTGCGGCGAACGACTTGCGTGGCGTAAGTGCTGAAGCGGAACCCGCGATCGAAGTCAAACTTTTCAACGGCTCGGATCAACGCCACGATGCCGTCGCTGAGTAAATCGTCAAAGGTGTTGTTGGGATTGACGAACTTCTTGACAATCGAAAACACCAACCGCAAGTTGGCTTCGACAATCCGGTCGCGATGCCAGTCCGCCAAAGCAAGCAGCAAATCAATCAACTCCAAGCGGTGACGAGAGGGACGCTCTGGGTTGAGAACACTGCGATGGATTGCGGCCTGTTGCAGGAGGTAGTTCATCCGTTCGAACAGCATCTTTTCTTGTTCGGGCTTCAGCAACGGTGCCTCACACAGTCGACCCAGGTGAATCGGAAGGTCCACACCGCTTCGACGAATCGTCGCGAGCCCCAATGCCGTTTCGCGGGGTGCCAACCCGAGTTCGGAGGAGAAGATCCGCTTGCCTTCTCGCGACATCGTGAAACGGTCGTTCGAGATGAAGTCGATTTCCGCTCGCAACCGTCGTTTGGTCAGCTTTCGCAAGGTTGGAGCGTCCGCGTGGGAGTGATCTGACAGCAGTGGCTGAACTTCCGTGACCGCCTGGGACAACTCAGGGCTCTGGAGCCAGGCAGGGCGACGGGCAGGGACGGAGGATGCGGTGAGGGTGGACATGTTTCGACCTTCTCGAATGGCTGGGCTGGGTGGCTGATAGCTAAATCGCGGGGTCAGTCAGGAAGTGCTGACGGCGGAAGTTGCCAAACGGCAATTCCGAGCCAGCGTCCTCTTCCAACCCAATGGACATTGCGTCACGTGTTCCGCAATTGACGTGCCGAACAGAAACACGAGGTGAACGTTTTGGTTGTTGGAAACGTTCATCTCGTCCATTGGTATAGCGGTGTGTGAAACAAGACGCAAGCGAATTCGACCAGTTTTTGGGAAAGGAACCATCGAGTGAATCCGAAACTGCGGTCTGAGGTGAACGTTTTTCGCTCCGAATTCGTCGATTGGGTGGTTCGAAATCGTTCACAATTGCCAATCGTTTACACTACAACGGTTCATTGGCGGTCTTAAAACGTTCAACGCATCGCATGAAACGTTCACGCCTCCCTCCCTCCCTCCTCTCGCCCCAAACGTTGCCGTGGCAGCTCGTCAGCCCCAGTTTTCTCCGAAGCAGATTGCCGCTGCGATGGAAGTCAGTGAGTCATCGGTCAAACGTTGGTGCGACAAGGGCACGATTCCCGTGATCAAGACCGCGGGCGGCCACCGAAGAATCACCTTGGATGCGTTGCAAGCCTTTGTGCATGCCAACGATCGGTGCCTGCTGCGTCCTGATGTGTTGGGGCTGCCCCAGTTGTCACCGAGTCGGACGACGCGAATTGAGGGCAATGCCGATCCACTGAACCAGCAATTTCGGGATGCGTTGGCGGCTGGTGAAGAAGTCACCTGTCGCGAGCTGTTGGCGAAGAAGGTGGCGTCAGGGGCCACGCGAAGTGAAGCCGCCGAATCGTTGATCACCGACGCGATGCACGGGTTTGGCGAGGCTTGGGATTGCAATGCTTTGGACGTCTATCAAGAACGTCGCGGGTGCGAAATTGCGATGCGGCTGATACACGAGCTGCGGTCCGAGCTACCCGCTCCGGCTTCCTCCGCCCCAGTTGCGATTGGAGGGGCGCCCGAGGGGGACCCCTATCAATTGCCCACGATGTTGGTGGAGCTGGCTTTGCGAGAAGTCGGTTGGAACGCGACGAGTTTGGGCAATGACCTGCCGATGGAAAGCTTCGTCCAAGCGGCTCACGACTATGACCCACAAATGGTGTGGATGAGCATTTCGTCGGTCAGCGAACCAGGCATGTTCGTCGCCGCTCAAAACCAGTTGGCTGAGTCACTCGGGGAGGACGTGCCGCTGCTGATTGGTGGCCGAGCGTTGAGCGACAAGTTGCGACCGCGTCTGCGTTACACGGCTCACTGTGATTCGCTTCGCCACTTGGTCGAATTGGCGGCGCTGATGCGACTGAATCGCGGGGCGTGAATGCCCGGCGTGAACCACCGGGGCTCACGCGATCGAAACTGGCCAACGGCCAATGCAGCGTCTTTCAACACGGCGTGGATTGGAAACCGCTGTTCGCGGTTGGGCAGATCACCCGGAGGACCGAGCGATGCTGTCGCGGCCGGTTCAACGAATGGTGACCGACGATCCTTCGGACAAGATGCCAAAGACGTCTCGCGAATAGTTGCCGGCGACGCTGATGCAGCCCTTGTCGGTGGGAGCGTTTGCGTCGGGGCTTCCGTGAATGCTCAAACCCGATCCCAAGTCAATCCACATCGACCCGTAGGGGTTGCGTGGGTTGCCGGGTGGGACGGGAGTCCCAGACATGTCGTAGTAGGTCTTGGCCGACTGTTTTTCTTGGATGGTGTAGGCCCCTGGTTTCGGAGCGGGGTCACTTCCAACGGCGATCTTGAAACGACCTGCGTACAAGTCGCCGACGAACATCGTCAGTTCTTGGTGTTTCAGATCGATGTCGCCACGAAACGGTCCACGGACCACTTTCAAATCGGTGCCGGGCAAGATGGTGACGGGGTCGTCCACGCCGTTGATGTTCGCCAGCAATTGCCAAGGCACTTCGTACTGGTCGGCGATGTCCATCAACGTTTCATTGGGGGCGACGCGATGCGGTTCGGCCAACAAGTGTTCGCTCGAGTAGATCACTTCAGCGGCAAGAGGGTCGAGCCGACTGAGCAATTCATCACGCTGTTCGCTGGTCAGGTTGGGTGTCTCGTAGAACAGGCTCAGCGTTGCCAGAGCTTCGCGGCGTCGATCCGAGTGGTACTGACGATCAGCAGTCGCGATTGCGTTGCTCAAACCTGCCGCGGCAATTTGATTGGGCTCGGCCGCAGCGTTTTCGCTGGTGGGGCGTTCCGACGAATCGACGGAAGCCACGGCCGCGTTGGGATCGGGAGCAGAGTACTTGGCCCCAGTCGAGGTGTATTCTTGATTTGGGTTGAGTTGAATCGGTGTGCTCGAACCAGGCGTCACTTCGGGCAACCGGCTGGCTTGCAGGTCGACCGCAGGTGAATCCAGATCGGACATCGAGAAGGATTCGGGTTCTGCACCGAGGTTTTCGGTTGCCGAGGAAGGCACGTCAGCGAAGCTGCGGTTGATCGAATCCATCGGCATGGTGTCCGCCGCTGCATTCGGCTCATTGGGACCGTTGGCCGCGAAACTCTCGGGAGAATTCAGGCCGTTGGCGGACTCATTGAGCGCCATGTCGAGGTCGTCAAAGCCTCCGCTGGACGCATTCCCGTTGGCGGTTCCGTCGTCGATTCCGAATTCCGCGAGGGGATCCAGACTGCCCAAGGCTTCCGGAATCCCGTCGCTGATGTCAAACGTGTCCGCATCAACGATCAGGTCCCGCGCCACTTCAGGTGGCAGCGCATCGGGAGGAGTCGTCATGGAAATCCAGGCCCCGTAAAGGACCGTCGTCATGAGTACGACGATAGCGGCTGTTTTCAAAGTCTGCACGGCTGTTTCTCCCCTGCCGGGTACGTGCTCACAAGTCGGATTTTGTATGGGCAGCCTCTTCCATAGTGAATTCAATTGCCCCGCGACCAGCCCAATCTTTGGAGTGTGTGAACCGCATTTGGATCCGGAGCCGAACTTCGAGACGGGCGAACTTCCCCGACGTCCCTTCCGGGCGACGCCGTCGTGCAGCTTTGTGGCGTTGCGTTTGGGCGGCCCCAGACCGTGTACGCCGCCCGAAACGCAGTTTCGGGCGGCCGAGAGAGCTCGTTCAAGCGTTCAAGGGGAAGTACGCTCGAGCGGGTCAGTCGAACCCGTTGCCCGCCTCATAAAGGTCTTTGACCTGCTCGGTGGAGAAAGCTCCCTCGAAGATGGCCAGTTCATCAATCCGGCCTCGCAACTCTCGATTGTAGCGAACCGTTTCGACGCGAAGGGACGGTTCCGCTGCGTTGGCTTCTTCATCTGCTTGGGTGGTGCCGGGATCCGTGACCGTTGATCCGAAGGCTCCGATCGTGCACGGACCAAAGACAATCGAAGTCTCGTTATCCCATTGTCTTTGCTGAGCGGGTTCGCCATCGATGTAGTAGGTGGCCACTCTCTTTTGAGCGTCGATCGAAGCCGCCAGATGCGTCCATCGCCCCAAAGGAACTTTCTTTTGCACTGAGTGAATCGTGTAGGCTCGAGACACGCCGACGCTCATGCCACCGTTCCTTTGGATGTTCCAGTGGTGCTCACCGGGTTGCCAATCTCGTGTGTTGAAGAACGCTTGCAACGCTTGATCGAATCGATTGACTTGGATCCAACCTGAGATCGTGAGTGCGTCAAAGGTCCCTGGTAGATCCAGTTCCACACGATCACCGGCACGTTCTAGCAGGAGGGCTCCTTTGTTCGGCCAGCGGCCTGTCGCCCAGATACAACCTTGGATTTGGCCATCGATTGCCAAACCCGATTGACTCCGATCGCGAAGCAAGGTGGGAGCGTCCGGAACCGGTTCAAAGTCGAAGTACAACAGCGTGGAGGGATCTTCACGTCTTGCCGTGCTGTCGGCGAGCCAACGTTGGTATCCAATTTTGCTGCGGGTTGTAAACGCGACATCATCGGTTGTCGAAATTTGCTGGGTGCCCGTTGACGTCAAGTGCACGGCCGTGTCTTCCAGGATTCGCCGTGAGGGGTGATTGGCGGTGTGCACGTTGACCTCACCAGCGAACACGTGCAGTTCCACGTCCTGTTCTTCGCTGACGTAGACTCCGAATTCGGTGCCCAGGTCCTCGACATCGGCGGTGGGCGTCTGGATCACAAAGCCATGGCCAGTCTCGGGAACGATCGCTCTCGCTCGACCGGCGTCCATCTTCATCCGTAACGAATTGACGATGGTGAACCGCGCCGGAGACTCAATCGACACATCCACGCCGCTGTCAAAGCGAAGCGTGATGGAACCGTCGGTGAGTTCGTAATCCCCCATGTCGAAGGAATTGTTCTGGGGCGACAAACCATCGTTGAACCGGTGGTTGTAACCCGTCACCAACCAAGCCACCTCGGACGAGTCCCGCGTTGCTGATTCGTCGTCATCGGACTGCGGTGCCGTTGGCTGAACCGCAGCCGATTCAGCCGTGGCGCCCGTCGGAGTTGGTTTCCAAACGCCTGAGTACAACACGCCAACCACGGCAATCAAACTGGCCGCAACCGCGACTGTCAGCCAACCGGCATCGACGCGTTGCGGACCAGCGACCGAGCGTGGAATCGGCTCGTGCGACTCCGATTCGTGTGGACGCTGCTCGCTCGGAAGGGATGGCGGCGAACTTTCTTCCGTGCCAATCTCTTCGTTCCAGTAATGTCGCAACTGCGCATCAATTTCAGCTGCACGACGAAAGCGGTCTCGGTAGCTTCGCTTTGCCTCCAGCGCCAACCGGAGTTCGGCTTGCTCGGTTTCGTTCAACTCCTCGAGAAAGTACTTCTCGATCAAGTCCTGGATCTGTTGTTCGTTCATGAGCAGAGATTTCAGTTTGGTAGATCGAATTCGGCCGAGGAAAGTCGCTGCACCACACAGTCGTGCAACTTCACGCGGAGACGTCCGATCCGCTTGTACAAACTATTCGCGGAATGCCCGCCTGCTTCCGCCAATGCCAGCACGCCGCCTCGCGAGGTGTGAGGGGCGAGCAATAACTTTTGGTGGTCTTCGCTGAACGACTGCAAACAATGCTGGATGGCGGATTGTTGTGCCTGCCGCATTTCAGCCTCGTCCTCCGCCGATTCGTCCATCAGCTTGGAAATCAATTCTTCGTTGAGCACCCAATTCTGACGGGCGTGTCGACGACGCGCTTTCAATATTTCAAAACGCAGGATGACTTTGGACCAAGGCAGAAACTCGTCATCGGATTCCAGTTGCTGAATCTTTCTCCACATCACCAAGCTGGCTTCCTGCAGCACGTCGTCGACCGCGTTCCAATCCGGCAAAAACGCGCGAGCGATGCTGGCGAGTTCTCGCTCGTGCTTGAGGAACAGCGATAAGAAGCGACCTTCGTCCATCATCGATTGGCTTCAAGTGAGATCGGGTTCGAGTGAGCGGGGAAGATTGGGGGATCGATCTTGCCTACCAGCGGCCCGCCTGACGCTGTCATGCCACCAACAAACTCCCGCTGCCCAGTGAACTTGCCGGTCAAAATCGGAAAAAAATGAATCAAATGCAGGCAGGTTCCGGCCGGAGTGGGAGTATGCAGGACGACAACCGATCACAATGGTGTTTTTTGGGCGTGCAAGCGTCTCGTGGCGAGGTTTTTTATGCTGAATTTCCGTTTCAAATCCTTTCGATCATCTTACGTGGCTTGCCTCGCGGTCGCTGCGTTTGCGTCTTTCGGGGCCTCGCCCGCGAGGGCCGATGAGATTGAGTCGGTGGATTTCAGCAGTCAAGTCCGACCGATCCTCTCGGATCGCTGCTTTCACTGTCACGGCCCCGACGCGGACAATCAAGATTCCGAGTTCCGATTGGATAGCCAAGAGAACTTGATCGCTGATTTGGGAGGCTACGCCGGCGTCGTGCCCGGCGATCTGGAGGCCAGCGAACTGATCGCTCGCATTCGCAGCGAGGACGAAGCGGACATGATGCCGCCCCCGGACAGCAATCGATCGCTCAGCGAAGAAGAAAAACGAATCCTCGAACAATGGGTCGCTCAAGGCGCACCCTACGAAGGGCACTGGGCGTTCGAGCCACCGACCCGGCCGGAGGTGCCCACTGAAGCGGTGGCCAAGTCGGGATGGTCGCAGGACGTGATCGATCGCTGGTCGAAGAACCCCATCGATGCCTTCCTGGCAGAGAAACTCCTCTCCAACCAGCTCACGCCTTCTCGTGACGCGGATCCCGCCATCCGTCTGCGACGCGTTGCCCTGACTTTGACGGGGCAGTTACCAAGCCCTGAACTGCAGGACGAATACTTGGCCGACCCGAGTGAGCAGGCCTTCGAAAAAGCGGTCCGCGAATTGATGTCGACGTGGAATTATGCCGAACGTCAAGCGTTGTTGTGGATGGACGCCGCTCGCTATGCCGACACCGACGGCTATCAAAATGATCCCGAACGCAGCAACTGGCCCTGGCGAGACTGGGTGATTCAAGCGTTCCACGACAACATGCCGTTTGATCAGTTCACGGTCGAGCAACTCGCCGGTGACATGCTCCCCAATGCAACCGACAACCAGCGACTCGCCACCACGTTCAATCGGAACCACCGTCAAAACAGCGAAGGCGGCGCACTGGCAGAAGAGTTCTTGGTCGAGAACGTGATCGATCGCGTGGAAACAACCGGAACCGTTTGGCTCGGTTTGACTCTCGGATGCACGCGTTGCCACGACCACAAATACGACCCCATCACGCAACGAGAATTCTATCAGTTCTACGGTTACTTCAATAACATCGGCGAGCGAGGAATCGGCAAAGGCGTGAGCGCCAACCCCACGATGAAGTTCGCTTCGCCCCTGGCGACAGCGTCTCCGAAAGAACTCGCCGCGGTGCAGCGGGCCGAACAAGCCATCCAGGATGCCGAGGTGGGAATCCATCAAAGGATGAACCAGTGGGCAGACGAAACCCAGCGACTGCTACAAACGTCCATCGACGTGAAATGGCAAAACGTCACACTCGACAAAGTGCAACTGACCGGTGACGGGAAACTGGAAAAGGAGTCCGAGCACACGGTTGTCTTCCAACCCACCGAGGGACAAGACGCCAAGGATGTTGCCTATGAACTCGTGATCGACGATGACGTTTCGGGCACGAGCCTGTTCAAGTTGACCGCTTTGCCTGACAAGCGGTTTGGGGCGCCTCGCAAGTTGGCACCCAGTGTGAACGGCAACTTCGTGTTGACCGACGTTGAGATTCATGTCGGCGACCAAAGCCAAACCGTGCAATCCGTTTCCGCTTCCTTTGAACAGCCCAACTACCCCGCGTCCAACGCAATCGATGAGGATCCCAAATCGGGTTGGGCCGTCTTTGAACCGAATGCCAAAGACGAATCCGTCGACATCACTTTCCGCTTGCGAAACCCCATTCCGGCCGCTGCCGGGCAACCCACGAAGCTCATCCTTCGATTCAACAGCCCGTTCGCGAATCACGTCATTGGCAAACTTCAAGTCGAACGTTCCGAGTCGGTTGCCGAATTGCCCCAGCAGGTTGCTGAGTTGAGTCAGAAGCTGAAGGACATCCTGCTGAAAACCGCTGAAGATCGGACGAAAGCGGATCACAATCAGTTGCTGGCCCACTACCGCAAAATCGACCAACCACTGAAGGCCGCCCAACAGCAATTCTCCGCTGCTGAGAAGGCGCTGATCCTGAAAACGGGACCTCGCGTCCCGGTCATGGTGATGAAAGAACGCGAGGGGAATCCGCAACCGGCCTACCTCTTAGATCGAGGCCAATACGATCAACCGGTGAAAGACGATCCCTTGCCGCGTGGCGTTCCCGCGGCCTTGCTGTCTTCGTCGGATGCCTCGCAACCACAGGATCGTTTGGAACTGGCCCGCTGGATGGTCTCCCGTGAAAACCCACTGACCGCCCGAGTCGCGGTCAACCGGATTTGGCAAAGTCACTTCGGAACTGGCATCGTCAAAACCGCCGAAGATTTTGGTTTGCAAAGCGAGATGCCCAGCCATCGTGCATTGCTCGATTGGTTGGCCGTTGAGTTCATCGAATCCGGCTGGGACGTCCAAGCAATGCATCGTTTGATCGTGACCAGTGCGGCGTTCAATCAATCGTCCAAGCGAAAAAACGGCCACAACGACCCGGACCCTGGAAATCGATTGATCAGCCGCGGCCCTCGCTATCGCGCTGATGGGTTCGTGATCCGTGACCTGGCTTTGCAAGTGGCAGGAATCGCGAATGACAAAGTCGGCGGGCCTTCGGTGAAGCCCTATCAACCCAGTGGGTTGTGGGAAAGTGTGGCTGCCAGAGCTGGCACGCGTTACAAGCCCGATCAGGGCGACAGCCTCTATCGAAAAAGCATGTACTCGTACTGGAAACGTGCCGTCAATCCGCCGCGTCAAACGATTTTTGACGCCAGCGGCCGAGAGGTTTGCAACGTCCGCGTTCGACGCACCAACACGCCGCTTCAAGCCTTGGTGTTGATGAATGATCCGACGTTTGTGGAGGCCGCTCGGAACCTCGCTCAACGTGCCTTGCAGCTCGATGCCACCGACGACGAACGGCTCTCACAACTCGCTTTCTGGGCGATCGCCAAACGACCTTCACCATCCACGTTGAAGGTGATGTCGAGCAATTTGTCTTACTTCCAAGACCACTACCAAGCCGCCCCGGAAGCCGCCCAAAAACTGTTGGCGGTCGGGGAATCCAAACCGGACAGCCAACTGGATGCTCAAGAACTGGCAGCCATGACCGCCGTTGCCCACCTGATCTTGAACACCGACGAATTCATCACCGTTGAATAGAGAACATGCCATGAAACCCAACGACATCACTGCCGAGCATCGCATGATGCTGACTCGCCGTCATTTCTTTGGCCGATCGGCGTCGGGAGTCGGCATGGCGGCGCTGGCGTCCATGATGGGACGTTCCGCGATGGCGGAAAACAATGCGCCGGCCGCTTCCCAATCAAACGCTCCGCAACCCGACTTCCCTCCACCCAACGGGGTGATGAAGGAATATCACACTCCGCCCAAAGCCAAACGGGTCATCTACTTGTTTCAAAGCGGTGCCCCGTCCCAGCAAGAATTGTTCGACTACAAACCTGCCTTGCAGGAACACGAAGGCAAGGAACTGGCTGATTTCGTCGACATGAATCAGCGAGTGACGGGAATGACGGCGGGGCAAAAATCGTTTCCGATGGCCGGCTCGCGGTACAAGTTCGCCAAGCACGGAGAAGCGGGCTTGGAATTGGGCAGTGAGCTGATTCCAAAGATTTCAACGCTGGCCGATGACATGTGCTTGATCCGCTCCATGCACACCGAAGCGATCAACCACGACCCCGCGATGACCTTCTTCCAAAGCGGGAATCAATTGCCCGGCCGGCCCAGCGTGGGATCGTGGCTGCACTATGGATTGGGCACGATCAACGAAAATCTGCCCACCTTCATTTCCATGGTGTCCCGTGGCACGGGGCGTCCCAACTGCCAACCGCTGTACGATCGCCTTTGGGGAAGTGGGTTCCTGCCGTCCACTTACGCCGGCGTCAAACTGATGAGCGTCGGGGATCCGGTGCTGTACCTGAGCAACCCGGATGGCTTTGATGCCAAGGCCCGTCGCCGCATGCTCGACGACCTGCAGCAACTCAATCAAGAGAAGCTGGACGAGTTTGGTGATCCCGAGATCCATTCGCGAATTCAGCAATATGAGTTGGCATACCGAATGCAAACCTCGGTGCCGGACCTGATCGATTTCTCTGACGAGCCTCAGCATGTTCTGGATGCCTACGGTCCCGACGTGACCAAGCGTGGGACGTACGCCTACAACTGCTTGCTGGCGCGTCGTTTGGCGGAACGCGATGTGCGATTCATCCAGCTCTTCCACATGGGATGGGATCAACACTTCACGCTGCCGAAACAGTTGCCCGGCCAGTGTCGGGACGTCGATCAAGCGACAACGGCGTTGGTGAACGACTTGAAACAACGCGGACTGTTGGAAGACACACTCGTCGTTTGGGGAGGCGAGTTCGGACGCACCTCTTACTGCCAGGGAACGCTCAACGCAGAAACCTATGGGCGGGATCACCATCCACGTTGTTTCTCGCTGTGGATGGCCGGTGCCGGCGTCAAACCAGGGATGGCGTACGGAGCGACTGACGAGGTGTGTTACAACATCACCGAGAACCCCGTCCACGTGCACGACCTGCACGCCACGATGCTGCATCTTTTAGGTATCGATCATGAACGCCTCACCTACCGTTTCCAAGGCCGCTACTTCCGCCTGACCGATGTCCACGGAAACGTCATCCGAGACATCCTGACTTGATCAATCGAGGGTCAGGCCGGTCACTTCGCGTCATCGACGTCGGCCCCGTCCGGGGCGGCGTTGGGAGCTCTGCGAACGTTCTCGGGGCTTCCGCCCCGAGCTAACGATGTCGGCCCCTTCCGGGGCGAATGTGGATGGCTCCGGAGGAGCCTGCGTTGGTAGCTCGGAGCGGAAGCCCCGAGACCACAGACGGGTTTTTCTGGACAATCAGGCAGCGGTTCACCGCGAATGGATGGCGCCCGGGTGGCACGGCGTTGACTTGCTCATCTAGATTGGTGGCGTGGGCGTTGATGGCAGGCAATTGCCGAGGCTCGGCCGTCTTTGACGTTCCTGGTTTTCGTTGCACTCCACGCTCACCTTCCCCGCTCAACTTCCCGCTCACCTCTTTGGATACTCATGTCGGATTGGACTCCCGCCCAGTGGCAATCGGAACACGATGGACGACTGACCGCGATGGTCGACATCGCTTTGAAAGCCGGCCAGCACACGCTGACTCACTTTGGAAAGTCATCGTTGTCGGTGGACCGGAAATCCGACGATTCCCCCGTGACGATCGCCGACCGGGAAGCCGAACAATTGGTCCGCGAATTGGTCGCCAAGCAGTTCCCCGATGACGCGATCGCTGGGGAAGAATTTGCCGACAGCGAAGGCGTCAGCCGTTACCGATGGGTGGTCGATCCGATCGACGGAACCAAATCGTTCATCTGTGGCGTGCCGCTGTACAGCACGTTGTTGGCACTGGAATGTGACGAGACCCCGTTTGGTGGCGTCATTTACCTGCCCGCGACCGATCAGATCGTCGTCGCCGCGTTGGGCAGTGGGTGTTACCACAGCGACGACCTGAAGACGTGGAGCAAGGCTCATGTGTCAGAGCAAACCGATTTGTCAAAGGCTGTTTTCGTCACCAGCGAAGCGAAGTCGTTTGGCGATCGAGGCGAAGGGCCTCGCGGTGACAGCGATGTGTTTGATGCCTTGCAGCGTGACACCTGGCTGACGCGAACTTGGGGCGATGGCTATGGATACGCGATGGTCGCGACTGGCCGAGCGGATTTGATGGTCGATCCGATCTGCAATGCTTGGGACGTTGCCGCGATGGCGCCGATCCTCAGCGAAGCGGGCGGTCGTTTCACGTCTTGGAAAGGCATCGACACGGTCCGCGGCGGCGATGGAGTTGGAACCAACGGGCACCTCCACGAGGCAGTCTTGGCTCGCTTGAAGAAGTGACACGTTCCGTTTCATCCCCAAAAGAGAGCCACCGCAGAAGGCATTCCGCGGTGGCTCATCGTTTTGGTGTGAGTCGATCGTAGCGAGTGGATCAGCTCGACGTTGAAACGCTGTTTGATGGGATAGAGAGAATGTCTTCCGTTGGAAGGGGTGCGTGCTTCCGCACTCAGGTCTATAGTTCTTCAGGGCGAGGGGAGAGACCCTTTTGGGCGTCCAAGCCGCTTGCAATCGCCAACGACTTTGTGATCTTCGTGTCTTCCACTTTGGGGACCGGTTCCAAGCCTGTGAACTTCATTTGCGGCACGATACGAGCTGCCGCCAAATCTCCTGAATCAAGAGACTCACACTGATGCTTCTACGAATGATTGTGTTTTTGATCGCGGCGGTCGCGATCAATGGTTTGGCTCTCCGCGCGGAATCCGATTCCGCGACGACCGCAAAACCGTTGCCGGTGATCTTTGACACCGACATCACCGGTGATTGCGACGATGTGCTGGCGCTCGCGATGTTGCATGCGTTGCAAGATCGCGGTGAGTGCGAACTGAAAGCGGTGACGATCTCCAAGGTCAATCCGCTGGCCGCCCCGTTCGTCGACGCGATCAACACGTTCTATGGTCGCGGTGATCTTCCCATCGGAGCAACGCGTGAAGCTCAGCGTCGCGAAAGTCGCTATCTGAAATTGTGCAAGACTCGCGATGGCGATCGATTCCGATACCCACACGATTTGCTCAGTAGCGATGACGCGCCCACGGCGGTCGAGGTGCTGCGGCGGACGTTGGCACAGTCGGACGATGCCAGTGTGGTGATCATTCAAGTCGGACTGGCAACGAACTTGGCGGATCTGTTGGATTCCAAAGGTGACGAGATCAGTCCGCTGAATGGTGCGGAGTTGCTTCGCAAAAAGTGCAAGCTGATTTCAGTGATGGCAGGATGTTTCGGACCCACGCTGGGCAAACCGCGGCACGATGAAGCCAACGTGGTCAATGGAATCGACGCGATGCAGCGGTTCGCGGATCGATCGCCCGAGGAGGTGCCGGTGGTGTGGAGCGATTACCGGATCGGGATCGCCGCGGCCTACCCGCGTGAAAGCATCGCTCGCGATTTTTCCTACGTGCCGCACCATCCGGTTCGCGAAGCCTATTTGTTGCACAGCGGCCCCAACCACGATCGGCCCACCTGGGATTTGACCAGTGTGCTGCATGCGGTGCGGCCGGACGGTCACTACTTTGGGCTGTCTCAGCCTGGCCGCGTGATCGTGGATGACAAGGGCTTCACCGAATTCCACCCGGACGCAAAGGGGCGAGATCAATTGTTGAAAATGAGTCCCGAGCAGGCAATTCGCGTGATCGAAGTTCAGCGGGCTCTTTCAAGCCAGCCGCCTCGCGATTTCAGCGACCACTGAGTCGCTGATTGACATTGGGAACGGTGCCCGACGGGGATGCTCAAAATTCGATGAGCTGTGGTTCACCCGGGATGGCTTGTTCTCCGACATGTCCGACGGCGTCGAGTTGGATCGGGCCCCGGCCGACCTGGGTGGGCGTGAGTGAGACGGTTCCCGATGGGCCTTCGATTTCGGCGACGACGCGGCCCAGGTGCTTCAGCTCGATACGGTCCGCGTCGGGGCAGGCAAGTCTGACTTGGATCTGTTCGTCATCCACGGTTTTTTGTTCGATCGTGGGCAAGGCGTTGGGATTCCCGAGAACAATCGTTTGGGTGATTGCCACATGAGGTTGTGTGGGGTGCTGGCCAATCAGAACGGCCCGACAATGCAGTGCCCCTTGCAGGCTGGATGGCAGTTTGATCTCGATCTTGTTGGTTGGTCGGGCCACGGCGATTCGTTTGCCTTGCAGGTGCAGTTCAATCGCGGCGGTCGGTGACGTGGCCGCGTTTCCAGGAAGCTGCTGCCAAAAGAAGTTCACCGGGATTTTGTCGTCGGTCACTTCTCCCGCCTCGATTCGAACGAAGTCGATGGGCGCTTTCGCAAAGGGTTGGCAGGCTGGATCGCCGACGATCAGCAATTGATAGGGCGAGGTGGTGCTGAGGTAGAAGGCCTCGATCGCTGAGACGCCTTCGGCATAGTAGGCGTGCATCATCGGAGTCGGGAACTTATGCACCAACGCATAGGGCTCTGCCACGGCGCCGCTGCTGATTGCTGCGCCGGCGTGCAAGAGTTCGGTCAACTTGGTCTGTGAGCCCGTTTCAAACGCCGCTCCCAAACTGGTCAAATTCTCGGCAATGGCTCCGGGAGTCATCGACCAGGATCGCTTGCGAGCGTCGAAGCTGGCCGCTCCCAACATCATCCCGGAGTACGCCTTGTCGGATGTCGGCAGTTTGGACGCAAAGATCTCGACATTCTGGTCACGCGAGATCAGCCAAGCCAGCGCGTCGGCGTACAGCGGTTCTCGGGTTGTGACGCGGACGTCGGATGTCTTGGCAAACCCGAACGTCCCATCGGGGGAAGTTCGGTCGGCTTTGCGAGCCCGCTCGAGCACCTCGATGGCTTGTTCCAAGGTGCTGCCACGTTGATGGACAACGCCCAAGACACACGAAAGGATGTATGGCATGCCGCCTTTGGCGTTGGGGATCGGATGACCGGTGCTGGTCCATCCGACGTTGGTCGCAAAAGGAACCGGCCCTTGGTTCTTCATCGGGACGTCTTGAAGGAGAGCAAGGATGGTCTCAAAACCGTCTGTCTCTTTCAGCTTTTGCAGTGAGTCGGACTCTTCCACGTAGCGTCGATTCGCCCAACCCCCTGCGGTCGCCATCGCCAATCTCTGCACGGCAGAATCGAGTTCGTCCGCATTGGCATAGGCTTCGGCCGCGCGCACATGGACCGGATACAGCGTTGGGTAGTCCTCTGCGATCGCGGTCCAAAGGTCCGCCGCTTCGCTCCAGTCCTCCGTCGACTCGGCGTTGTTGGTTGCGTCTTCGGCGGCTTCGAATTTTTCCCCCGCCTCACCTGCGAACGGATTCGCAAAGTGGCGTTCGAAAGAACCTCGCGCGTAAAAGTTGCTGACCCAACCGAGGTAGTCCGGCGAATCGGCCAGCACCCAGCGGTAGAAGAAAGTCATTGAGTTGATCGACGCAACTGGACGTTGATACTTTTTCTGGTTCTCGTCCGTCAGCCGTTTGGTGTGTTCACGAATATCGACCGCAGTCGGAAAACCAGCGGAGTAAGCAATCACTTGAGCGTGAGCACCCAGGCCGCGATCGTTCAGTTCCGTCAAAACCGGTTTCAAAATCTTTTCGCGAAAGTCATCCAGTGAGACTCGTAGACCCGAGGGCACGTCCTCCAATAAGACTATGTTGGATGGCGGAATGTCTCGCAACTGAACGTAGTGGTTCGCCAACGTCAGCGAATCCTCCGAATCTGCGTTCACAACCACGATGATGTTTTCGCCGCTGATCCCGGCATGGGCTTGGGGGCCAAAAACGCACGCTAAGAACGCCAGGATTAGCCGGCCAAAGGGGTGCCGCAGTTTGGTGGATTTGCCGTTGGGCGACGTAGTTGTCAGAGGACTTGGCGGGAGCATCGATCGGCAATCGTTTTCAGAATGGGCTGGCACTTGCAGAAGCAGCCTATTGTAGAGGGATCATCCCCAGCGATTCTCATTCGCGAATATTTTTCATGCGAGCGTCATGCCGATTGTCTATCGGGCAGCGGTCGGCGGACGCAACGGATGCGCGGATGCCTGCGAACGATGCCGAAGGTTCAGATGTAGTAAAGCACCAAGCTGATCGCCAACAGCGTTGCCGCCCAGAACGCCATTGTGCTGGTCGACCACGTTCGGCCGATCAAACCATTGACGTTGAACGACCGCTGCACGATTCGCAGGCCGCTTCGCAGCGTTAGCAAAAAGTCGTGTCGGAACGTTTGGTCGACCAATTCGATTGCCACTTGCCCACCGCGAGTGGCTTTGGGGATCAAGCGTCGGTAGAACCAATCGGTATCCAGGTTCACAGCGCGTTGCTCCGCCGGGTACAGACCCGATTTCATCAGGGCGACAAATGCCAGTGCAGCGAAGAGTAGCAGTTGTAGCTGAGTGACCACGTGGGTGATCGTGTACGGGTGGTAATCCACATCAAAGGGCAGCAACCGGTACAGCAATGGGTAAGCGATGCCCAGTGCGATGCAGGCGAAGGCGGCGATGCTCATCGCCAGCAGCATGTTCCACGGGGCTTCTTTGACGCGTTTGCCACTGTCGTGGGCAAAGAACGCGAAAAACGGGATTTTGATGCCTGAGTGTTCCATCACACCGGCGGAGGCGATCAGCAACACAATCCACACGCCGAACATGTGTTCTTCGCCGGCAGCGGAAATGATCATGGATTTGCTGACGAAACCGCTGAGCAACGGGAACCCGGAGATGGCACCCGCACCGATCATGCAGAACGCGGTCGTCCACGGCATGGATTTATGCAGTCCGCCCAGTTCAGTTGCTTTGGCGGTGCCGACGCGAAACAGCACCGCACCGACGGACATGAACAGCAACGATTTGTAGATGATGTGACAGAACGCATGGGCCACCGTTCCGTTGATGGCGAGCTCGGTTCCGATGCCCACCCCCACGACCATGAAGCCCAGTTGGTTGTTGAGGGAATACGCGAGGACTCGCCGCAAGTCGTTTTCAATGACCGCGAAAATGATCGGGAACAACGTCATCACGCAGCCGATCGTGATCAACGGATCAAAACCAGCGAAGCCACGGGCCAGCGAATAGATCGCCAGTTTCGTCGTGAATGCACTGAGGAAAACCGTGCCGGTCACGGTCGCTTTGGGGTAAGAATCTTGCAGCCAGTTGTGCAGCAGCGGGAAGGCACACTTGATCGCAAACGCCAACAGGATGCACCATGCCGCGGGTGAGATCGAACTGTCGCCGAACAGCGTTTGTCCTTCGCTGACGAACAATTCAAACTTCAACGAGCCGGTTTCGACGTATTGGATGACCGCTCCGGTCAACAGCAGCACCCCTGAACCGACTTGAATGATCAGGTAACGCATCCCCGCGCGATAGGCGGCGGGAGTGTCCGATGCCCAAACCAGAAACACACTGCTGATGGCGGTGAGTTCCCAGAACACGAACAGGGTCATCAAGTCACCGGCACAGCAGGCTCCGATGGCGGCGCCAGCGTAGACCATGCCAGCGATGTGTTGACGCGTGTCGCGAACGTGCAACGCATAAATCGCGGACACGATGGCGGCGATGTGGAACACCAGCCCAAACGGACGACTGAGTGAATCGACGCGAATGGGGTGCAGGTCAGCACCGAGCATTGTGAAGGTTTTCGCCGTTTCACCAGCGGCCAGAACCGGTGTGAACCAGAACAGCAAGGCGCTGAGAATCGCCAGGCTGAGTGCACCGGCGGCTTGCGCTCGTTTAGGCAGCAACCAGAGGAACAGACCACCGACAATCATCGGCCATCCCGGTGGCAAAGCAGATAAGAAACTCATGCTTCGTCTCCTGGGGTGATGTTGTCTTCGGGGCGATCCAAGCGTGGGAATTCGTTCTCAGGTTCCGGGTCGTAGTAGCCTTCAGGTTTCTTGATCAACGGACGAAGCATCGCTCCCAGAAACACCACCGTCACAAACGCGATGAAACCGAACCACGCTTGAAAGCCAAAGAACGTTTCGACTTTGCCAAAGTGTGGGTGTGGGTTCTCGTAGAACAAATCAGCAAAGACCAACAGCACGCAAACGACCACCAAACCGATGATCATCCGTTGGATGTTCTGGGGGCGTTCGAACCAACTGGGGTCGGTGGGAGGTGTGTGGCTCATGAGTTCGGCGTCTGCGTGATCGGCAACAAGGCTTCGTAAATCCAGTCGGCGGCGAAGAACAGAGCGACGCTGCCGATCGCGGTGATGCACAGCGGGACGACGCACATCATCGGGGCTTCGTGAATGCCAACGGTGGGTGCGTGATGGTCACTGTCATGATCGTCTGAGTCATGACCGGTCGCGTCTTCCGCTTTGGGTTTGCCCATGAACGCGAGCATCGGAATCGGAATCAAGTAGGCGATGTTGAGCAGCGAGCTGAACATCAGGGCAGCGGTCAGCAAGTACTGATGAGTTTCCACGGTGCCCACGGCCAGGAACCATTTGCTCCAGGCACCACCGCCGGGCGGCAACCCAATGATGCTGATCGAGGCCAGTAGAAACGCACCAAACGTGAATGGCATCTGGCGGCCAAGGCCTCGCATGTCACTGATGTTTTTCTTGTGGGCGCCGACATAGATCGCACCGGCACAGAAGAACAACGTGATTTTGCCGACCGCGTGCATGGCGATGTGCATTCCGCCACCGATGATGCTGCTGGGCGTTGCCAGGAAGGCACCGAGCGTGATGTAGGCAAGCTGGCCGATGGTCGAATAGGCCAGCCGTGCCTTCAGGTTGTCCTTCGTCATCGCGACCAAGGACGCGACGACCAGCGAGAACCCAGCGACGTAAGCCAGCCAAAGGTTCACACCGGAACCGGTGAGCAGATCCAAGCCGAAGACATAGACGACCACTTTTAAAACCGAGAAGACGCCGACCTTCACCACCGCGACCGCGTGCAACAAAGCGCTGACGGGAGTCGGTGCGACCATCGCGGCGGGCAGCCAGCGGTGAAACGGCATCAAAGCGGCTTTGCCGATTCCGAATGCAAACAGAGCCAGCAAAATACCGAGGCCCACGGTGGAGATCTTTTCGTCGGCCACGGGACCGGCCAGAATCCCGCCGACCGTGAAATCCAGTGTGCCAGCCAGGGTGTAGGTCCAGGCGATCGCAAGCATGAAAAACGCGATCGAGGTCGACAGCAGGATTCCCAGGTAGACGCGGCCGCCGTTGCGAGCTTCTTCATTGCCGTGGTGAGTCACCAAGGGGTAGGTCGAGATCGTCATGATCTCGTAAGCCACAAACAACGTGAACAGGTTCTTCGCGTACGCGGCAGCCAGTGCCGCGAAAATGGCGAAGGCAAAGCAGCCGTAAAATCGAGTTTGGTTGCCTTCGTTGTGCCCACGCATGTAGCCGATCGCGTAGATCGTGGTCAGGATCCAAAGTCCCGAGGCAACGAGGGCGAACAACATTCCCAGCGGTTCGACTTGGAAGGCGATCTGGAACCCGGGCAGCCATTCGCCCCAAGTCCATTCCGGACGTGCTCCCGCGAACACATCGCTGGACAATCGGCAGGTCAACAAAAACAGAATGGTGGCGACGGTCAGCGTGCAGCCTTCGCGAACATTCGGCGATTTGCCGGTCAGAGTCAGCAAGACATACGCGATCAGCGGCAGCAGCAACGACACCCAAATTTGCATGGAATCGGTCATGGGGTGACTCCCAGCAATCCGGCGGCTGCTGCGGCGGCCAGATCGGCCGAGTAGGTGGTCCAGACACCAAACACAAACGTTCCCGCCAAGACGACGTAGGTGGGGATCAACATTCCCAGCGGAGCCTCCTTGGCCTGCAGGACTTTGGCAGTGGGTTCACTGAAGTACAACGTTTCAACCACGCGCCACACATAGACCACGGCCAGCAACGAACTGAACAGCATCAGAACCGCGACGGGCCACATGCCTTTTTCCATTGCGGCGGTCAACAGCAACCATTTGCTGATGAAGCCTGCCGTCACGGGGACACCGATCAATGCCAAGCCGCCGATCGCCCAGCCGAGCGATGTCCAGGGCATGGTTTTGCCGGCACCCTTCCAGTCTTCGAGTTTGACGCTGCCCAGTCGCAAGGCGAAGCAGCCGACAATCATGAACAACCCACCTTTGATCAAAGCATGATTGAACATGTGGACGATGCCAGCGGTCAGGCCACCCGGGGTCGCCATGCTGATTCCAAGGATCATGTAACCGATTTGAGCCACGCTGGAATAAGCCAGCAAGCGTTTGACGTTGGCTTGGTAGATGGCGGCCGTCGAGGCGACAAAGATGCCCACCAAAGCCAAGATGGTCAGCTCTGTGTCGAGCGGCAAGTAATCAAACGCGAAACCGGGGGTGATGATTCCGAAGATCACTCGAATGAACGCGTACACCGAAACCTTGGTGGCGGTCGCCGCAATGAAGCAGGTCACCACGGACGGTGCGTAGGTGTAAGCGTTGGGCAACCAAGTGTGCAGCGGAAACACCGCCATTTTGACGCACAACCCGATGACCAAAAAGCTGAAGGCGACCAAGACTGTTCGGGGACCTTCCTCGTGCGGCACGCGGGCGGCGATGTCGGCCATGTTGAGCGTGCCGGTCATCTGATACAGCAACCCAATGCCAATCAAAATGAAGGTCGCACCGATGCTGCCGAGAATCAGATATTGAAACGCAGCCAGCGGAGCACGCCTGGTTTTTCCCAGGCTGATCAAGGCGTAGGAGGACAGCGATGAAATTTCCAAGAACACAAAGACGTTGAAAAGGTCACCGGTCACGCACATGCCCAGCAATCCGGTCAAGCACAACAGATACGTTGCGTAGAACAGATAGTGTTTGGAGCGAGCGATTTCGTCATCAACGGACTTGGGGGCGTAGACCAGCACGATCGCACCGATTCCCGAGACAAACATCATCACAAACGATGACAGAGAATCGACCAGGTATTCGATGCCATAGGGCGGCGCCCAGCCACCCAGGTTGTACCGGATGACTCCGGTTTCGTTGACTTGCGCGACCAACGCGATCGAAATCGCAAACGTGATCCAGCTGACCAGCAAGGCGAGAGCGTAGGCGGCCGTTCGTTGATGCAGAATCACGCACAGTGGAGCCGCGACCAGCGGCAACACAATCAATAGGATCGGGAGATGTTCCGTCAATTCACTGACTCCGAATCGGTGGGGTTGTCAGGGGAACTCCCGGCCAGTGAATGAGCCTCTGCATCGATCCATTGATCTTCGTCGTCGTCATCCGGCAATCCGTCGGCGCGATCGATTTCCAAGATTCGATCTTCTTCAATCGTCCCGTAGTCTTCGCGGATTCGAACGACCAGGGCCAATGCGAGTGCGGTGGTGGCAATGCCAACCACGATCGCCGTTAGCATCAGCACGCTGGGCAAGGGGTTGGAGTAAATGATTTCAGCTCCCGGCAGATCCGCGTGCGCGGCGTGTGAACCCACGATTTCTTCCGAGACGGTTCCCAGGGCGTGCGTCGCCTGCTCAGCATGACCGGAAGCGTGCATGGCTTCGGCCTGTGCTGCCGCGACTTCTGGCGGGATGATCGGGGCGGTTCCGCCGCGGACTTTGCCCATCGTCACGTAGAGCAAAAAGACCGAGGTTTGGAAGATGTTCAGCCCGATGACGGATTTGATCAGGTTGCGTCGTGCCAGCACGATGTAAAACCCGGTCATCATCAAGACAATCACGATCCAGTAGTTGTAAAGCCCTGTGACTTGTTCCATGGCTGGACCGTTCATACGAATCGACTCCGGCTGGCGAAGGCATAAAAGATCATCGTCATCACCGAGGTCACTGTGATTCCCACGCCGACTTCCACCACGAAGATTCCCAGGTGTTGTCCACCGGGCAGGTACTGGTGATTGAAGGAGTGTTCCAAAACGTCGTAGTCCAAAAAGTTGCCGCCCAGCAGCATGGTGGCGAAGCCGGTGCCGGCGTAGACCAACACGCCCAGGGCCATCAGCTTTTCGATCACGATCGGGGGAGCGACCCGTTTGATCGCATCGAGTCCGAAGACCAATCCGTACAGAATCAACCCGGAGGCAAAGATCACCCCGGCTTGGAAGCCGCCGCCCGGTCCGTAGTCACCGTGGAACTGAACATAAAATGCGAACAGCAAGATGTACGGGATCAGCAGTTTGGTGATCACGCGAATGATGGGGAACTTGATCATGCGCTGGCCTTCCGTTTGCGTCGTTTGGCTCGGCTTGCGATCGCGGGACGTTCCATCTCGTCGCGACGCAAAATCAGCAGCACCGCGATTCCAGCTGTCAGAACAACGGTGGTTTCTCCAAGCGTGTCATAGCCCCGGTACGACGCCAGCAGCGCCGTCACCACGTTGGGCAAACCGTGCATGTCTTCCAGGGACCGCTCGACAAACGACGGGTCTGGGTGCAGATGCACGATCGCGTTGGGGTCGCCGTAGTGCGGCATGTCCAAGGTGCCGTAGATCAGTGCGCCGCCGGTGATCGTGACCACCAACAGAGGAACCAGGGGCGACCGTTTGGTCGGTTGTTCTTGTTCGCCGGTGAGGGCCAGTGTGCTGAGCATCAAAACGGTGGAGATGCCCGCACCCACGGCGGCTTCCGTGAACGCCACGTCGGGTGCATCCAGGATCATCATCCAGGATGCACTGAGAAAACTGTAAATGCCGGTGAACATCACTGCCGCCCACAACTGTCGCAATCGAGCGACGGTCACGGCGGTCAGTGCCAGCAGCGCCAAAATGACAAAGACGACCCAGTTCATCATGAGACGTCTCCATCACGCGGGGCGGCGGGCGGGTTGATTGTGCGGTTGGAGTTCTGTTTGACGTCCAGCTCGGGTTTGACACCGTGAATCAGTGCCGAGTGAGCCAGTGCGTGACAGGAACTGGGGCTGGTGATGGTCAAGAAAAACAGAATGGACAGCAGTTTGACGGCGATCAAGGTGGGGCCCGCTAAGCACAGCAGCCCGATCAGGATCAACCCAGCACCCATCGTGTCCGTGATGCCACCACCGTGCATCCGAGAGAAAAACTCGGGCAAGCGAATGATGCCGATCCCACCAATGATGGAGAAGATGGCTCCTGCGATGAGAAAGAACCAGCTTGCGATTTCCAATGCGATCATGAGTCACCTTTCATCAGGCGGGTTCCTCACCGAAGCTGCGATACTGAGTGAAACGCAGCAAAGCGACCATGCCGATGAAATTCATCAGGCTGTAAAGCAGTGCGAGATCGAGGAAATCCGTGCGTGCGGTCACGAAGCTGACCACGCAAATGAACAACACCGTTTTGGTTCCGAACATGTTCAGTGCCAGCACTCGGTCGAACACCGTTGGCCCGGCCATCGCGCGAATCAGTGCCAGCGTCATCGTGATCAACACGGCCGCCGAGGTGGCCATCATCACGTGGTGCGTCGGACTCAGATGGAACGCATGCGACGAATAATTCAGCATCTCATGCAGATCCGAGGAACTGGCGTGGCCACGTCCTGAAGTGGAATGAGCCGCGTGGGTCGCGGCTTCGCTGGCGGCCAACATCATTGACAACACGCCGTTGGGAAGCATCACTTGGATTTCTCCAAACGGCAGATGCGTTCGTCCATTTCACCGGACATGTCTTCCTCGGTCTCTTCGAGATTCAAACCGTGGATCAAGATCTTGTCGCCTTCCATTTGCACCGAAACGGTACCGGGGGTCAGCGTGATGGAGTTCGCCAGAATGACGCGGCCGAGTTCGCACTTTTGATGCGATGTGATCGTGAGCAGATTGCGTTTGAGCTTCATCTTGCGAGACAAGATGATCTTTGCGACGGCCAAGTTGCTCTGGACAATTTCCTTGGCCAACCAAGGTGCATAGGACACAAATGGCCGGATGCCCAACTGAGCGGGAGCCCCTTCTTCGTCGACGATCTTCATCCGCAACGAGATGGTGAGACTGACCAGCACCGACAACGCCCCGAGTCCAAGCAAGAACGGGTTGTCAAAGTGTCCTGACCAGAGCAGCCAGGTCGCAATCAATGCGAAGGTGAGCCAAAACGCGTATCTCACGGGAGGATCCAATCCGTGGGGAGATGTGCAAAACGTAGACCTGTTATCCACAAAGTTGGTTCCGCAACAAGTGGGACTCACACGAATAAATGCGCCACAAGAACGATTTGCTCGCGTGCGGAGGGGTGTCAGTACCACAACTCCTGTCAGAATTCTTGAGCACGCATCCACTGCGATCTTTGCGCGTTGGGTGCCTGGCTTATCAGGCTTGCTCAGTGTGTTGTTTTGCCCCCGGTCTCGTCGTTCTGCGTTGAGATTGCCGCGTGTCTTCGCGTCGTGTGCTCGTGGACGGTCAGGGATTCACACGCTGTGATTTTGTTGAGGCACCGAGTCTCGCCGCGACAGTTTTTTTAGTCGCGACGCGCACAAGCGTGCTCGTGGGACATCGTCGGCGTCGAAGAACAGGTTCGCGATGCGCTTGAGGCAGCACTGGCAGTGGACGTCGTCCAGGCGATCAGGGATCACGGACGCAAGAACCGTGATGGCGTCGTCTTGGCGGGACAGTCGGATCAAGAGTGACGCCAGGCCGATTCGAAAGTGAACGTTGCGTGGATCCAGTCCGATGGCGTGTCGGATCAGTGATTCACAGATCTCCGCCGGATGCCCGCATTGTTCGGCGTAGTAACCCATTTGGAAATGAACTTCGGGCCGTTCAGGGTTCAAAATGCCAGCTTGGCGACAGGCTTCCATGGCCAATCGCGGTTGGTCGATCGCCTCCAGGCCCGCCGCGATTCGAAGGAGTTCGGAACTGCTGACCTTGCCCGAGGTCGCAATGGACATCAGCAAATCTTTCGAGAGTGTGCGACTTCCCGCCGACCCGTATGCGATCGCCAGTTCAATCTGAACAGCGCGGGGCAGTGGTCTCAGCAGCGCGGCACGTTCGAGGGCATCGATGCCCTCATTCACTTCGCAAGCACAAAGGCTGGCCATCCCCAGTAGTGTCAGAGCGTCCGTGTCGTCCGGGGATTGGGCCACAGCGTATTGAGCGAACTGAATGGCAAGCCTGAAGCGGCCCGCTTCGAATTCGAGCTGAGCGAAGGAAAGTGAATCGTTCATGGTGAAGGCTGAGTGTTGGCGTGGTTCAGTGAATCGGGTTGGTGGCGCGTGCGGCTCGCAGGACATCGGACCGTTCCTGGCAAGCGACTGCCAAATCAGTGTGTTGATGACGGTTCAACAGGTCTGCAATTCGTTGCAGACAACTGAAGCATGTTGCGTGTTGGAGTTGATCCAGGGTGAAAGTGAGCGCGAGCTCAAGTGCCTCCCCGTCACGCTGCAGTTGAATCAGCAGCGACGCCAGCCCGACTCGGTAGTGGAAGTTGCCTGCGTCGAGTTGCAGGGCACGGCGTGTCAACGCTTCGCTGATGTACAACGCGTTGCCACACCGAGCCGAGTACACGCCCATGTCGTAGTAGGCTTGCCCGACCGAGTCGTCTTTCTCGGTGATCCACTCGCAGACTTTCATGGCCAGTTGAGGCGAATCGATTGCTGACAGGCCAGCGGCAACCTTCAGCATCAGGTCGGCGTCCAATCGTCGGCTGAGTGCGAGTTCCAGGTACAACTCCCGAGCCAAGTCGATGCGGCGAAGTTGGGCATAACACGATGCCAACGCGATCCGTGCATCATCGGGGATCGGCCCAAGCAAGCTGGCTTTTTCAATCGCGTCAGCCGCTTCCAGCGTGCGCCCGCATTCATGCAGCGCCAGTCCGAGCAGAACGGCGGGCTCGATGTCATCATGCGTTTGCGTCAGGACATTGTCTGACGCGAGCAGCTGAATGACTTGATCGGGTTCGCCGCTGAGATGAGCGAGCCAGGCGCGTTGCAGAGTTTCTTCCGAGATCTTGTTCATAGGGCCAACCTGGATGACGAATGCGGTGCCTCAAGAAAGTCTTGAGGCAATCGGGTCATGGCTGGCTGGCATCACCGCGGCATGAAGTGGGCGTCGATCATTCGACGCGGACTTCGGCCGCTGAGCATCGCTTGCTGGCTACTGAAACCAATCGCTTATTGCGACTGGTTCTCAGGATGGTAGCGATTTGGTGATTTGCGTCAACATCGCTTGCGAAAAAAGACGGTCGCCAGCGGAAGAGGCATTGCATCGTCCCGTGCTTACTTCGCACCGATGGCGAACAGTTTGTCGCCGCGTCGAAGCAGCAGACGGTTTCCTGCGGGAGCGGCCGCGTAGAGCACGTTTCCGCCGCCAAAACCGGGCGTTTTCTCGTCGTCGCCGCCCTCGGGCCAGCAGCGGTTTTCAGCGATCGGTTTGCCGTCGGCCAGTGAGAACACGCTGGTCGTGCCTTTGTAACCGAACAGATACAGGTTGCCTCCCGCGACCAACGGCGTCGCCCAGATGCCGCCCGCATCGGTTCGTTTCGCCGAGACTTGTTCGCCCGTTTCGAGGTCCAGGCGGTACAGCACACCGGCTCGGTTGACGATCGCGGCGGTGTCTCCAGCGACGATGGGGCTGCCGAACGTGCAGGTTGCCTTTTCCGCTTGCCAGACAAAGGCGGCTTGGAATTGGTCGTCTTCGCCGCGGGTGATTTCGATCAATCCGTTGCTGGCCGCTGCGGCGCCGGCATTGGTTTCACCCCGGCCATCGGAGGCTCCCACCAGGAAGCGCCCTTCGCCGACGATGGTGGGTGTGCAGGATTTGTTGTTGGACAGTCCGGTGAACTCCCAGTGACGCTCGCCGGTGGATGGATTCAGTCCCACGAGTTTGCCGCTGGCGCTGCAAACCAAGTGCTCACCACCTGCGACGGGAACCAATCGCGGCGATCCCCATGAGGTCGCGCCCAGGCCTTCTGCTTTCCAGATCGTTTCGCCGGTTGTTGGATTGACCGCCAAAACGTAGGGATCTTCGCCACGTTCGACCCAAACGAAAACGTGTTGTGAATCGGCTTCGAGAGAAGCTGACAATCCATGCCGCGCTTCGATCGGTCCGTACTCAGTGACCAAGTCACGTTTCCATAGGGTTTCGCCTTCGGGTGAAATCGCCAGCAGCACACCGCCTTCGAAAAAGGCAACGAAGCCTTCTGCGGTGGCAACGGCGCTGGGCGCCGCTCGGCTGACCATCGGCGAATTTTTAAACGGCGAGGGATTGGCCAGATCGACTTGCCAGTTCAGTTCACCGGTTTCAATCGCGAACGATTGCACGTGGTACTGGTCCTTGTTTTCACCGCTGGTGGAGGTCACCACGATTTGATCGTGGGCCACGATCGGAGTCGACTGACCGTAGCCAAGGATGTCCGCCGTCCAGGCGATGTTTTCATCCGGTGACCACTCCGTCGGCAGCGTAGTGTCGATGGACGAAAGGCCTCCGTTCTGAAACTTCGGCCATTGGCCTTCGACGGCAGAGGCAAGCGGCAGTCCAGCCATGATCCAACAGGCCGCTGCCATCATTGGACTGGCGAAGGGCAAGCGAACGGCTGTGCGAAAACGGCGAAGGGGCGAGCGTCGAATGGGGAGCACGTGACGATTCCTGGACGAGGGTGATTGGGTGGAGGCCACTTCACTCTGACTCAAAAGTGGACCGTTTGCCAACCCGATCGACTCTCGTTTGGGGCTGACCTGCATACGCCGGAACGCTGTCGCCAAGCAGCGGGGATGGCGTCAACGCGTTGGAAAGTCAGGCTTCCGCCATGGGCTCTTGGTGCGTCGGACCTGATGATTGCGTCGCGATTCCGTGGAGGGGGTGGCCGAGGTGTCGAATGTTGAATCTCGTAAATGCAGGGCTTTTGGGTTCGTTTTAGATCGTTGTTGCCTATAGAGTACGTCAGGTATACTGCGTTGATAATTATTTGCGACGCTGACGGCTTGGCTGGCCGCTTGGCGTCAGCTCAGGGAGAAATTGCGTCAATGGCTCAGACCACTCGACCTCGAATCGCGTTGTTGGTGGAGGTTTCTCGGGCCTACGGTCGCGGGTTGCTTCGCGGCGTGGCTCTGTACGCTCGAACCAAAGGCAATTGGTCTTTGTTGCATGAAGAGATGACGATTGATTCAGGGGTCCCGGACTGGATCTCAGGGACTCGCGTTGATGGTGTGATCGCGCGTTTGGACCATCATTCGATTGGTCCGCTGCGCGAATTGCGTGTCCCAATTGTGGATGTGCGTTGCAACCGAAAGTTCACCGGTGTGCCCCAGGTCGAGGCCGACAATCAACGAGTTGCCGAGCTGGCCTTTGAACATCTTTGGGAACGTGGCTTTCGGCGATTCGCGTTTTGCGGTTTTCGATTTGCAACGTATTCCGATGCTCGCTTGATCGCGTTTCGAAAGATGGTGCAAGACGCGGGCTGTCCCTTCACCGAGTACCTGTCCCCTGGTGCCCCTGGAATCACGCTGACCGAATTGGAACGTGCCGGCGTGGTTGAACAGGAATCGTTGGTCGAGTGGTTGTCGACGCTGGAACGTCCCACTGGATTGTTTGTTTGCAACGACATTCGTGGGCAACAGGTTCTCAACGCGTGTCGATTGGCGGGCATCGCAGTGCCGGACGATGTGGGAGTGATCGGAGTCGATGACGACGACACGATTTGTTCCATCTGTGACCCGCCGCTTTCGAGCGTGCGTCCCGACGCCGAACTGGCAGGGTATCGTGCAGCGGAGATCTTGCAGCAGATGATGTCGGGATGGGTGCCAGACAAAGAGGTGGAGCGGATCACGCCGATCTCCGTCACCGAACGATTGTCGACCAAGGTGGTTGCGGTGGAGGACGCCGAATTGGCGCGAGTATGCCGTTTCATTCGTCTGAATGCATGCACGGGAATCAACGTGGGTGACGTGGTCGAGTTCACGACGCTGTCACGTCGGCAACTCGAGCGACGTTTTCGAGATGTGCTCGGTCACACTCCACACAAACAAATCACGATGACGCAGCTGGAACGGGTCAGGCAGTTGTTGACTGAAACCGAAATGACGCTGGAGCAGATCGCTCCGCTGGCTGGCTACAGTCACAAGGAAAGTTTGGGAGCAGTCTTCAAGCGTGAGACCGGGCAATCACCCGGAGAGTATCGCACCGAACAGCAGTTGATTGGAAACGCTGCGAGGAAAGAGCTCGATTCCAGCGAGTGATTGAGTGTCTTGGGTGAGCGGACTTTTTCGTGCGACCTTTTTGGGCCGGTTCAGGTTGGTTCAGGTTGGTTCAGGTTGGTTCGCGCTTGCGCCGTCCGTCCAAGGCTCAAAGTTGCAGAGCCTTTTGTCGGTAGTGTTCATCGGTTCGTCCGGCGATTCGGAGGACATCGTGTTCGCTCATGAACGTTGGTCCGCCAAGCGATGCTGCGCCCACGAAAATGGTGGCGGCTTTGTGGGCCATCAGCATGGCTGCCTTGACAGCGCCGGCTGTCTTTCCAATCGCGATCACGCCGTGGTTCTGCAACAGGATGATTCGTGGCAGCGAGCCTGTTTCTTTCAAGAAGGCCTCTGTCTTTTCGCGAATTTCCAGTGACAACCTCAGTCCTGGATCGACGTAGGGCACCAGCACCGAACGGGCGCCGCAGCACACCACTTCGTCTGGAAACAAGCGGCGTTTGGCAAAGGTTTCTGCCATTGGTGAACACAAGATTTGGTTGATCGCAACGCTGTGCGTGTGACCGACGAACGCAATTTCAGGCAATGACAAAAGGTACGCGTGAAAGAGCGTCTCGATGGAGGGTTTCTTCGCCGTGGGGTCGACGCGGCTCGCCAGCAACCGCTGTTCAATCTCCTCGTCGCTGAGTCGTTGTTCCTTCAGCGTTGGCAGCAACGCATCGAAACGGCACGCGACCGTGTCCTCGGGCAAGAGTGTTTGCAAGCAACTGCCACTGGCTTTGACGAGGAAGATTTCGTCATCGACTTTTGTAGACGTGTTGCCCTCTCCCAGGATCGCGAGATGACGCTGTTCGTCCCCCAGAAAGTGAGACAGTTCCAGCATCGTTTCCAGGTTGGATGGAGTGGCCATGAGATGTTCGTGTGTGGGGGAGAAAAAAACTTACGTCCGTGGAGCGGTCCGAAGTTTGGTCAGGCGCGGAAGTCGCCACCCACGAGGTTATCCGTTTGAAAGGCATGCCAGGCACTGCGACGAAAAATTCGCTGCCGTGGCATGTTCATGGTTTCGGATCCATCGCACCAGCGGGGTGTGACAGTGATAAAAATGCCGCCCCTGCTTGCATGTTCAGCGGATTTGTCGAGTTTGGCACGGCTCATCTGGAGTCCCGGCGAGGTTTGCAATGGGGGCATTCTGGGGCTGTATCGAGGGAGATCGAGCAAGGTTTGCGTCGCGACGAAACCCATTTGCGACTTGCGTCGTTTCGCGAGGTTGATGCATTGGGCGACGAGATGGATTAGCGTGTCACGATTGCCGGTTGCTGGGCTTCACGGCGGAAGCCAGTTCGTTTGGCTGGCTTGAAACAATCACACGCTTAGTCGTTGAGGCAAAATTGAATGTTGAATCAAACCCAAGTCGGTGGGCGAATGAGGTGGCTTCGTGGTCTTGTTGTGGGAGCGTTGATTTTCGGTGGCATTGCAGTCACGCAACGAATCGTTTCCGCCGCAGAAGATTCCTCGTCGGTTGAGCAACCGAGCAAGCCAAACATCTTGTTCATCTTCGCGGATGATTGGGGCTGGGGAGATTTGTCTTGTCATGGCCATCCGTATGTCCAAACGCCCAACATTGACCGTCTGGCACGCGAGGGCACGGATTTTCAACGCTTCACGGTTGCCAGTGGAGTTTGCTCGCCCAGCCGAACGGCGGTGATGACGGGACACTTTCCGGCTCGTCACAACATTGATGGCCATTTCGCTTGGGTGCCCAGCAACGCGAAGCGTAACATGCCGGATTGGTTGGATCCAAATGCCGTCACGCTGCCAAGGTTGTTGCAATCGGGTGGGTACAAGACGGCTCACTTCGGCAAGTGGCATCTGTCCAACGACATGATTCCTGATTCGCCCACGCCTGCGGCCTACGGATACGATCGCTACGGTGCGTTCAATTGTTCGGGCGAGCAGATGCCGGTGCACGAGGACGCCAACGAGACGATTCGGTTCATCGAAGCGGCGCAATCCGAGGGCAAGCCATTCTTTGTGAACCTGTGGATTCATGAACCGCACACACCCTTCCACGTGATTCCAAAGTACCGCTGGCGTTTTCGCGATCTTGGACTGAGCGAAGCGGACGAAATTTATGCCGCTGTGTTGTCGCATGCGGACGATCGAATCGGGGAAGTCTTGGACGCCTTGGATCGATTGAAACTCGCGGACGAGACGTTGGTCATTTTTAGTTCTGACAATGGGCCGGCTCGCGGTTCAGCCAATTCCAAATTGGAGCTGAGCTATGACACCGCGACGGGAGCCGGGTTTGGAATCGGGGCCGCAAAAGGAATCACGGCGGGGCGGAAAGGGTACAAGGCGTCGCTGTTCGAAGGCGGTGTCAATGTGCCGTTCATCGTTCGTTGGCCGGGGCACGTCGCCGCAGGGGAGTCGAATGATTCTGCCCTGATCAGCGCGGTCGATCTGTTGCCCACGTTTTGCGAGGTTGGGGGAGTCGATCTGCCGGAAACGTATGTTGCCGACGGAGTCAGTCAGGTCGCGACTTTGCAAGGCGAAGCAACGTCCGGTCGTTCCAAGCCCTTGTTCTGGAAGATCGGGGCGCGTTGGCCCGCCACGAAATCTCGTCCACATCACTGGGCGTCTTTCTGCGTGGTGCATGAATCCTGGAAACTGTTGGCGAACGAAGATTCGAGCTACGTGGAGTTGTATGACATTGTGTCTGACCCCTACGAGTCGACTGACTTGAAAGACTCGCAAGCGGATGTTGTCTCGAAGCTGTCGAAGCAGTTGGCAGATTGGAAAGCCTCGCTACCCGAGTCACCAAGTGCCGAGTTCTTCTCCAGCCTCAGGGATGAATGATAGGAAGGCCGCCCGTCAGGAATGAGATGCTCACGGAGCAGATTTTGTCGGAAGTCGACTGGTTCCAAACCGCATCAGCAAACCATTGTGGAATGGTACGCGATCGCAATTCAACGGTGCCTTGTGGGGTTCGTTCTGCAATCAGTTCGGGCTCTGCTCCCGAGTTGTCAAAAACGTAACCGCGATAGAACGCGATAGAGGTGGTGCAGTGCTTTCCCAAGCAGTGCGATGGAGCGATGGTAGCGTTCTCGGGTCTTTTGTTCCGGCACGTCGTGCCCACCTTGTGAAACCCGAAGTCGAACTCGGTCCAAGTTGATTTCTTCGTCAGATGTCGCAACAAAGTAGAGGTGATTTCGGTAGCCAGTTCGTTCGGTTTGTTGAAGCAACTCAATCTTGGAGTGATGGGACATGACCGACTCGGTCGCGAGTGATTTTCCTTCAAGGATCAAGCGGTCGCGAAAATACCCAGCGATCCATGACGCGTGGCAAGATGTGAGATTGGAAGTGCGAAGGAAAAGATCGTTTGGTGTCCCATTTTGAAAGTTGTTTTGCTGTCCAACTCGCGGATTCCCCAGTGATTGGATGAGTGATATCCAACGTTCAACTCATGGGGAGATATTTCGATGCCGATGCGACTGAGATCAATGAATCCTGCAGTCCGGAGTTCCAGTTCAATTTCGTCGGGATTGACCTGCATTTCTAACCACTCTGGTTGAATAACAGGATTGTTTTTGATCGTCGACTTACCCGAACCATTCGAGCCTGCGAAAGGCCGCAAACGCTTCACTCTCGATGATCCGTTCGTTTCATAACGCGGCGAGTCGGGGGGATTCGCTGAGCCGTTTTACGAATCTTTCGAGTCGTGTTGACAAAGAGCATTTCGCTCCAGTCAGAGGTTGTTGGTCAAGCGTGATTTCCAGTAAGCACCCTGGTGATAAATGATCCCGCAACTGGAGTTGTGCGAGTAGTCGGTGTTCCGGATCAGGTCCCGCAACCGTTTCTTTTGCTCAGAGGTCAGAACCGGGGCGTCCACCATCAGTGGCACCATGGCGGCTTCACCGGCTTCGCGTGTGAGGTGCCACACCTCTCGGTATTTTCCCCACTGTGGGTTGGCATATTCGTTCTGGTTGATCCAGTGGTCGACGTGACGCCAGTCCGGTCCCAGCATCTGCATTTCTTCCACGGTCTTGTGCGTGAGTTGGATTGAGACGCGAGCCGAACGTTCTTCCGCGATGCTTGCCAGGTGTTGCATCACGTCTTGGATTTGCGATTTTTGTTTTGGGTCCGGTTCCAACTGATGCAGCAATTCCAAGGAGCACTGCATTTGCAAGATCGCATACGCCGGTGTGTTCTTGTCGGGATTGGCGGATTGCTTCACCGCCTCGGCGACGTAATGACGCCACTGTTGGCGATACTTTTCGTCTCGGGTGACATCCCAGGCGGCGGCGTAGATCATGGGCAAGCGGGCGGCCTCGTGAGCTTGCACATTCCACATGCGGCAGATGCCCAGCGGACACCGTTGTCCATCGGCGCGGCAAAAATCGAAATCGTTTTCCGGTGTGGCAAACTCGGTCATTCGATCTGCGACCGCCGCCAGGATTTCGCGAATTTCAGAACGAGTCGCTTGGTCTGAAAGCGGACTTCGATAGTATTTCCAAAGCCCGTGCACGCCGTGGGTGTATTGGTCTCGAGAGGAGTTGATGTAGACGCTTTTGCGATCTTCGGCGCAGACGTTTCGGGCCAGGAACCCGGGGACTCCGTGCACGGTCGCGCAGAGGTGCACGCCGCGGAACACTTGCTTCGCTCTTTCTCGCAGGGTGTCGTCGTTCGTCACCGCGTACTTGTCCGCAAGGATGCTGAGCATGGCACCCCCCAAAATCATGCCGTCTTCCATCCCCGTGCTGTAGCCACATGGGTTGGGGTACTGACGTTGGACCTCCTCGGCGGTGGGCAGGTGTGCGAGTTCTTGCCCTGGTTCATAGCTGCTGAGGTAGTCAGCAAATGTCTGCACGTCCGCTTGGAAGAATCTGCCCCAGGTGACTTCCCAGGCCTGATCCATTTGGGATTTCAAGGCGTCAGTCGGAATCGATGTGGTCTCTTGTGCCGCAAGTGGTTCGACGCTCACAAGGAGATTCCACGACAAGCAAGTCAAGAGAAAAGCAAGGAGGATTCGAAGGGCGGGCATGTCGGTTTCTCAAGTGCGAAGGCGGGCGTGTTGTTCCGAGATCGGTCGGCAGAGTGATGTCAGTCAGGGAGCGATCGAATTTGCATGGACACGGTTTTTTCATTGTCCAGCAGGCGAGTGCCGATGGGAATGAACTTGGCAACTTCGTGGAATCGGAGGGATGCGTGATTGGCTGGTTGGAGATCGATTTCCGCACAGATGTGCAACGCACCCTGGCGTTTCGCCTCGTCGAACGCTTTCGCATACAGCGAGCGGCCAACGCCGTGGCCTCGGAATTCCTTTGAGACCACGACCCGGTCGATGTAGACAAATTGTTCGTGGCGTTCTGAGAACCATTGGAAGTTGCCATTGTCGTATGCCGCGCCGGCAGGCATCGCGAGTAGGAATCCGGCGAGCTGACCGTCGATTTCCGCCGCGAGTGTCAGACTGCTGAGTGCGTGCAGCGCTGCAAAGCGTTCAGCATCCATGGGGCTGGTGAGTGCGACGACCGTTTCGTTCAATTCGACGGCCGCGGCAGAGTCCTCGATCGTCAACTCTCGAATTGGAAGGTGGTTCATGCAACCTTCCCAGGACGCACGACGCGTGGGTAGGAAGGGGCGAGTCCGGTCGCGAAATATCGAGTCAGATGCATCGGAGCGGAGCCTTCCGGTTGCGCGGTGGCACGCACGACGTAGGTGCCGCAGTAGCAGTCTCGCAACGTTTGTTGCTCTGAGTCGGCTGCCAACCACATCAGGTCAAGGATGAAATTGAAGGGACCAAAGATCCACATCAGCAATCGAAAAGTCATCTTCATTAGCGACGGTCGGGATCCACGCGTGTCAACGATTTGCAGTCCCGATAGCCGGTAACCGATGGTGCGCAGCCAAGAACGTTTGATCACCGTCATGTAGACCCAAATGATGGTGAGCCAAATCGCAATGTGGAGCGTCTCTGGACTTCGGTCGGTTTCCAGGACGTAGAACAGCAACGCCAACAGGATCCAAATCGCGATCCCAGCGAACGTCAGAATCGCTCCATCAATCATCATCGCGATCAAGCGACGGATGAAACCAGGATACGATTCGTGGGCGAAGTAAATGCCTTCGCCGAGCGAATGGTCAACGTGCTGGGGTTTCATCCGGTTTCAAAATGCTTGGGGTGGAACGTTGGCGAGGACGCAACTCTCCTGAACAGCGTTCACCGAGACGCGTCCGTTGAAATTACATCGGTGTGGCGAAGGCGGCCAGATTGCATCTCCGGGGGCGGGGTGGACAGGGGAATCTCAAACGCTTGGCTGGTATGCTGGTGCCTGATTCTAGTCCGGTAGTTTGCATTGGTGGTCGCTTCGCGGCCCTAGAGTGTCGCAAATCATTTCGAGGACGCCGCATTGGCCCGTCGAGTTTTCTAGCGGTTGGATCATCGTGTTCGAGTGCCAGAACTCTCTCTCATTGAAAATCAGAATGCATCTCTCGCGAACGCAAACCTCCCGAACAGTTCTTGGGAATCGTTCGGAAACAACGGCGAACATTGACCACCCAGCGGTTGGTCGCGAGACCTCCGGCCACGCACCGGGCGGCGGACCCGGCGGCCTGAGGAACGGAGGTGTTGCTGCACCGGCCCGTGGTGTTTGGTGCGGTCTGTCGCGTGCCCTGTGGATGCTGATGTGGATGGCGTTGGGAATGCCGTCAGCAATCGCATTGGATGTGTACGTCAACGTGCGAGGCAATGATGCCCATGACGGTTCCCAGGCGGCGCCCGTTGCTTCGATCGACCGTGCTCGCGAAATCGTGAAGGCAGTCGTTGGGAAGGAACCGGTGACGGTTTGGGTCAGCGATGGTGTGCACCACTTGCCACGAACGTTGGTGTTTGAACCGGACGACTCGGGTTCGGCTGAGCACCCGGTGATCTACCGTGCTGAAAACGAAGGCCAGGCGGTTTTGAGTGGAGGCTCACAGCTTGACGTGATCTGGAAGCAGTTTCGTGATGGCATCGTGCAAGCCAACACGGCACCCGGGTTGTCGATTGATCAATTGTTTGTCGATGGCAGGATGCAACGCATGGCACGTTATCCCAACTACGATCCAGCCAAGACGACTGAGGCGTACCAAGGTCACGCTGCAGACGCCTTATCCAAACAGCGTGCCGCAAATTGGAGTGATCCAAGTGGTGGTTTCATTCACGCGATGCATCGAGCACGCTGGGGTGGGTATCACTACCGGATCACAGGCAAAGATTCGGAAGGCAACGTGACCTTTGAAGGCGGTTGGCAAAACAATCGCCCCTCCGGGATGCACGCGGACCAACGGATGGTCGAGAACATCTTCGAAGAATTGGATGCACCGGGCGAGTGGTACCACAACGCGAAAACGAACACGTTGACTTTTTACCCTGGTCCAGCGGTGGATTTAAAAACGGCCAAGATGGAAGTCGTTCGGTTGCGGCACTTGATCGAGTTCAATGGAACCGAGCAACACCCCGTGCGACACATCACGTTAAACGGTTTTGTCTTTCGTCACTCCGCTCGAACGTTCATGGATACCAAGGAACCGATGCTTCGATCGGACTGGACAATCTATCGCGGTGGCGCGGTGGTGGTGACCGGAACGGAGGACGTGACAATCGCGAATTCCGAGTTTGACCAAATGGGTGGCAACGCGATTTTTGTCAACAATTACAACCGCCGGGCTCAGATCGTCGGGTGCCACATTCACGACGCGGGAGCCAGTGGCGTTTGTTTTGTGGGGAATCCTGATGCGGTGCGAGACCCGTTGTTTCAGTACGGGCAAAAAAACGATTTGGCGAAGGTGGATCGGACGCCTGGGCCAAAGACCAATGACTACCCGGCGGACTGCATCGTGGAAGATTGCTTGATCCATGGGATTGGACGTGTCGAACGGCAGCCTGCGGGCGTGCAAATTGAAATGGCACAGCACATCACCGTTCGTGATTGCTCGATCTACGACTGTGCACGGGCCGGTATCAACATCGGTGATGGGGCGTGGGGCGGTCACTTGATCGAAGGCTGCGATGTCTTTGACACGGTCCAGGAAACGCATGACCATGGATCGTTCAACTCCTGGGGTCGCGATCGCTACTGGAGCAGTGATCGTGGGGCCAGCCAAAAGATCATCGACGCTGAGCCCAGCTTTCCCTTCTTGGACGCTGTCAAAACCACGGTGATTCGAAACAGTCGTTGGCGCTGCGACCACGGCTGGGACATCGATCTGGACGATGGATCGTCCAACTATGACATCACCAACAACCTGATGTTGGCCGGTGGCTTGAAGTTGCGTGAAGGATTTCGACGTCGGGCATGGAACAACATCACGATCAACAACGGGTTGCACCCGCACGTTTGGTACAACGACAGCGGCGATGAAGTCTTCGGCAACATCTTCATGGCCGCACCTCAAGGTGCTCGGATGCCGACGAAAACGGCCAAGGGGAAGCGAGTCGACGGCAATTTGTATTATGCCAAAGCTCCACAGATCAAGGATCGTTACGCGGGCTTTGGTTGGGATGTGAATTCAGTTGTTGGGGATCCCAAGTTTGTCGATCCTGCGAAAGGCGATTTTCGCGTCGAGACCGATTCACCCGCGTTCAAAATCGGATTCAAGAACTTTCCGATGGACCAGTTCGGGGTGAAGAAGCCTTCACTGAAGAAGATCGCCAAGACGCCTGTGATCCCGGATTTGAATGTCAAAAACTCACTCCAGAAACCGCGTTCCGACAGCGGACCAGTGACGCGCCCACAGCCAATTTATTGGTTGGGGGCCAAGGCAAATGATTTGAAGGGGGAGGAGTTCTCGGCGTACGGCGTTGCCAAGGAAGAGGGCGGCGTTGCGTTGTCGGCGGTTGCTCCCTCAAGCATTGCCGCGAAGGCAGGTTTGCAAGAGGGGGACGTGATCCAAGGGCTCAACGGCAAACGCGTTCGCAGGGTCTCGGATTTGTTGGCCGGATATCAAGGGGCGAGCGGTTCGTCGTTGCGACTGAAGGTGGTCCGCGAACAGCGAGTGATTGACGTGACGACCGATTCGGCTCCCGCTGTGATTCTTGAAAGCTTCGAGTCACCTGCCGCAATCCAGCAACTCCGCCAGGAGTCGCCCGCGGATGCGAAGGTGGACGCCAATCATTCGGTTCGTGATGCACCGCTTCCGTCGCTCACGGATGGCAAATTGGAAGAAGGCTATGGGCCGGTGTTTGCAAACGGAGTCGACTCAGGTGCGTATCGATTGGATCTGGGAACCGTCCAAAGTGTGGTGTCGATTGCGAGTTGGTCCACGAATTGGAACGGTGTTCGGGGGCCACAGAAACTAACTTTGTATGCGAGCGACTCGGCATCGGATCCTGGATGGAACGTTGAGGATCGGTCCCGATTCACGCCACTCGTATCGGTCGACACGACGGGCCAGAAACACGGCCAGTTCAACTCGGTTGGGTTGCGATCCAAGGACGGTCACACGCTTGGCCACTTTCGTTGGATCGTTTGGAAGGTCCAACCCGTCACCCAACGCGGTGAGAACACCGCCTTCCAAGAATTGCAGGTTCTGACACGGTGAGTTCTGGGCGATCATCGCCTGCCCCGTTGAGATCCGACAAGGTATCCCCTCCATCTCCCTCCATCTGCGGTGAATCCTCATGTCTCGCTTCCTGACAATTCAGGCATTGGCCACGTGCACCTTCTTTTTGGCGGTGGGTTGGGCTGCTTCAGCGTTCTCACAGGAGCGTCCGGAGACGCCGAACGTGGTGTTGCTGTTGGCGGATGACTTGGGGTGGCAAGATGTCGGCTGCTACGACGTCGATGAACCGTGTCCCTATGAGACTCCCAATCTGGATCGGCTGAGTCAGCAGGGCGTCTTGTTCCGGCAGGCGTATTCGCCGGCACCAACGTGCGCACCATCGAGGGCGGCGATCCTGTCAGGCAAACATCCCGCGCGGACTCAGAAAACGCATGTGGTTGGAGGGGCGCCGCCGTCGCCGCACACCAAGAACTCGACCCTGATATCGCCCTGGTACAGCGGCCGAATGAAGTTGAGCGAGGTCACGATCGCCGAGGCGCTTCGCGAAAATGGGTACCGCACGGGACACGCGGGAAAATGGCACGTTGCGATTGAGCACTTCGCGTTTCCGCAACCCGAAGATCAAGGGTTTGATTTCAGTCGTGCCGAGCGCGGTGTGACTCGTCGCATGCGTCCTGACCGCTTGTCAGGATTCGCAAGCGATGCGGACGACGATCCCTACCAGCTCGATGAAGATGGATTTCCGTTTCATCAAAACGTTGCGAATGCGGTGGAGTTCATGGACGAATCCAAGTCGCAGCCATTCTTTCTGTATCATGCGACCTATTTGGTGCACGCTCCCATTCACACGCGTTCGGAAAGGTTGTTGCGGAAGTATTGCGAAAAAATGAACGTTCCGTTCCCGAACGATCCAGACAAATGGGAACTCGAAGGCCAACGCAATCCGTTCTACGGAGCGATGGTCGAGATGCTGGATCATTACGTTGGCAAGGTGTTGCGTTACCTCGAGACAACGGAAGACCCACGCTGGCCGGGCCACCGACTGAGCGAAAACACGTATGTGATCTTCACGTCGGACAATGGTGGGATGGAGCAGCATCCGGGCGAGATCATCACCGACAACTATCCGCTCGACAAAGGCAAGATCAATGCCAAGGAAGGCGGTGTTCGTGTCCCATTGATCATTCGCGGCCCAGGGATCGCACCGGGAACGGAATCGGATGTGATGGTCAACGGCTTGGATTTCTATCCAACCATTTTGTCCTGGACCGGAACATCCAAACCGGCTCAGCAACATCTCGATGGAGCGGATCTGTCATCGTTGCTCGCTTCCAATCCGAAAGACGCTTCCATGATCGTTGATCGCGACGGGAAGCCTCGTGATTCAATGTTCTGGCATTTCCCGCACTCGTCGATGCAGTCCACCCTTCGCGTGGGCGGCTACAAGCTGATTCGAAACTGGTCCGATGTGTTGCAAGACGGAAGCAACCCGCTGGAGCTGTACCGCCTCTATGACGAGCGGAACCAACGCGTGGACATCGAGGAGGCCAACAACCTGGCGGCTAAAATGCCGGAGAAAGCAGCGGCCATGAACGAGGAGCTGCAAAAGCGTTTGGATGAAACGGCCGCCAGCCCGCCATTTTTGAACCCGACTTGTTCACGCCGCTTGCCGCATCAAGACCAGGTCTGTGAGGTGTCGGATCACGGACGGGAAGGAAACATCGTGTGGGCGAAGTTTCAAACGCACGGGGCGAAGATCGTGAAAGCCAATCTGATCTACACGGACAACGGCGGGGAACGATACGAGGAATGGTATCGGCTGCCCGCGAAAATTGTTGGTGATCGTTTGCAGGTGGAATTGCCCGAAGACGCGACTCACTACGTTTTCAATCTGATCGACGAGAACCAATATCTGGTCAGTTACCCGACCATGAAATTTGGAAAGGATACGAAGGAGCCGTATTCAAAGAGAGCGATTGCGAACTAGTTCGAGTTCACAACCCGACGCATGAGTTTTGAAGTTGCGCTTTTGCATTCGTTTTTGTTGGCCAACGGCCAACATCAACCCGCACGTTTTGAATTGACTTTGGCCGTTGGCCAAAATGGGGCATGTTTTTCTGCTCCAGGGGCGATGCCCCTGGCTATGTTGAACGAGGCCGTTGGCCATTAACGCGAAAATCGCAACTTCAAAAAGCGTGAGCGAGGGATCCACAGGCTCGTTGCAATCGCACGCGATCCCTCGTTAACGCATTGGGTTAGTATTCCATCGACAGGCCGCTATGAAATCTGTCCTCGTAATTGTGGTGCGGGTGACGTGCTCGTCTCATCACAACCACCCAGACAGGCCTGAGTTTGGACGTTCGCCCCGGTTGTACGCGGGGTGCAGTGGCGTCTAAGCATGTACGCAGGAATGATTGGGGTTCACCTTGTGAGCCGTATGGGTGTTCGCCTGGGCTGCGAAATGTTTGATGTTGGCGTTCGGACCGCGAATGCAATTTTTCTTCCGGCTTGCTGTTTTTCTTCTTCCCGGTAGGGATGTCAGATGGTAGCCGGGGGTTGCTGCGTAGCAGCGTACCCCCGGATCGCGAGCCTCCCCAAAATACTCTCCATCCCGCCGTGGCCATCGGCCACGGCGGGATGGAGAGTGCCGGCGTGGGGTTTGCATGTCCGTCGGTGGCGCGATCGCTTACCGACGGCTACCATCTCAAATCCCTACCGGGATGAAAACTTGCGCACACGAATGCGCTCCATCACACCAAACATTTCGCAGCCCAGCGTTAAGCAGGTCGGCAGGAGTCTTTTGTCATTGGGACTGTTTCGGGAAGCGTTGTTGCTCCCACGTCCAACCGGGGCGAACGCCTAAACGGCTCGCATGATTATGCCCGGTCATTCCTCCCGACCTGCTTCACGACCTGCGATCTCGAAAATGCCGCCGGAGAATTACTTGCCGATTGGGATGTCATTCGCAGTTTAAACTGAGTGACATGCAACAACTCAGAGGCGGACGAGGTAAATTGGCTTCGTTACAAACGGTTGGCAACGAGTATGATCGAGATGTCTGGGTTTGGCGGAGTGGGTCAGAACCAGAAGTTAAAATTGGAGTGTCTAAATGAGTGTTCGGCGGATTTCGCCAGAGCCTTGTTCAATTTCTATCGTTAATTCACGAGTCAATTGCATGCAGAAGTCCGTGTTTGCGTCCCGCGCTCTGGTGACCTGCGTTGTCTGGTTGGTTGTTGGAATTCTTTGTCCAGGATTCGAGAGCGAAAGACGCCTGATCGCCGCGCCGGCGAACGATCCGACAACCCCCGATGCGCCGGTTGTTTTGGGATGCGGCGTCGGGACGTTTCAAGTCGGAGAGCTGTTGCAGTTTGACAACTTTGAAACGCTCGACGACTGGGTAGTCCAGATCGAGGATCGAGACGGATTCCCGGAAGCGGTCGTGCGCGAGAAAGATGGGACGTTGGATTGCTTGGTGCCGGGGCGTGGTTGCACGGTTTGGTATCGACACAAATTGCCGACGCGAACCACGATCACTTATGACGTCGTTTGTCCCACCCATGATCCTGCGATTCGCGGGGTGGAACCGCGAGACTTGAACCAGTTTTGGATGGCAACTGATCCTGGGGATCACGAGAACGGATTGTTTGATGCCTCTCGCTATTCGGGCAAGTTCACTGACTACGACAAAATGCATGGCTACTACGCCAGCAGCGGTGGCCGCAGAAACACGACGACTCGCATGCGTCGCTACCCTCGGTCAGCGAATGGAAAGCCTGTCCCACACGTCGCATTGAACGATCACGACAATCACCCTGGGTATCTGATCCAGCCCAATCGCAAGATGACCGTTCAGTTGGTCGCTTTTGACGATGTGGTTCAGTACATCTTGGACGGCAAGCTGGTCTATCAATTCCGGCACGGTGACTCGGTCGACATGGAAGACCGAGATGCCGACGGCAAGATCGTTCAGCGAACGACGCAGCTTGATTCTGAAAGCGGCCCCGTCTATCGCGAAGGCTTCTTTGGATTCCGGATGGTCGGCACCCACCATGTCTATTCCAATTTTCGCGTGCACGAGTTGTTGCCCGTCGAAACGGAAGACTCGGATACCACACGCCCAATCGTGCGAGTTGATTCGATCGACCAATTGCGAAAGGCTGCCAAACAAAGTGGACAGCGGATCGTGATGAAGCCTGGGGACTATCTGATCGCAGACCGGAAGGGATTGGTGTTCTCCGGTTCCAACAATGACGTGGAGTTGACCGGCGTCCAACTCAATGTCCCGATCGAGGTGGCGTCGGGGCGGAACTTGTTTCAGTTGACCGGAAACGATCTCACCATCCGGGGTGGTTCCATCGAAGACACCTACCCCGACGGTTCGACCGAAGTGACCGACTTTGGGAGTTACAACCAAGGCCGCAAGTACGGGCGAATGAACGAGATGGTGATTCGGGGCGACAACAATCGGGTGATCGGGATGAAAATGGTCATTCGTGGATCGTACCCGTATGGATACGGCAACATGTTCGGCATCGGCGCCGGCAGTGTGCTTCGGTTGAGGAAGCACTGCGGCATTCAAATCACGGGAAACGACGCGGTGATCGACAGTTGCCAAATCAAAATGGAAGCGTTTGGTCACGCGATTTTCGTGCAAGGTGGCAATCGCACCACGGTCCGAAACACGCTCGTCGAGGGCACGGTTCGGCTCAGCAACGATTGTTATGCAGAGAACGACGACCGTGATTTGGCCAAGCGATTCAACTATCAAATGCAGTGGCCGGAAGAAGTGCATGGCTTGCCGATTCCACGAGACCACATGCTCCATTGCATCGAAGATGGCATCCGTGCGTACAAGGGTGCCGGCGAGATGATTGTCGACAACTGCGTGGTCAAGAAAGCTCGTGGCGGGATCAAACTCTACATGGCCAAGAAAGCGACCGTGACCAATTGCCAAGTGCTGGATTGTGTCGTGCAGGGGTATTCATTGCCTCGGCGAGGTGTGCTCCAGAACTGCAGCGGGAACGCCGCCTACGGGCCGTTGTTGTACGTTCATTCCGATTCGCATACAGGCCAGCAAATTGATTTGGAAGTGCTGCCCGCACCCCATTCGCTCGGCGATCACCCCTTGGCGGCGATCAAAGGCAAGGGGCATGACATCCGGTTGTGGCAACGCTTGTCGGTGGAAGAGGCGCGACGTCCGATCATTGTCGGCTACGCGTTGCGGTTCGACTTTTTGAGCGTCGACTTTCCCAAGGTCCCGGAAGGTCACGAGACTCGTTTTGAGAAACATGCACCGAAGACCTACCGCGCCGCTGACATCACACTTCACAACGACACCGAGAATCCGGTCGTGTTGGCGGAATTGTCCAGTGGCAATCACGTCAGCAGCCTTGGTCCGGTGACGGATCTCGGCAGTGACAATGAAGTGAAACGAATCACCCGTGCTGATCCCAACGCGAAGGACACACCATGAAATCTAGACGATCGTTGAGCACGTTTTTGACCGCCTCGCTGATTGTGGTGGTCTGTTGTCCGAATCCGGCAATGTCCGACGAGGCCTGGCGGATTGAAACGCAGGAAGAGTGGACCGCTGGTTTGAAATCGAGCACTGACGTCAAGGTCGAGAACGGACAGGTGGTTCCGACGGCCAAGCACGCGACATTGAAGAGCGAGTTGAAGTCGTTTCCGACAAAACAGTCCGCCAAATCGATCGTCGTCACTCAGTCGGCCGATTGGTTGAACTGGGAACCTGCGGGAAACCTTGGTCCAGTCAATTTGGGTGACGCGCCGGTGATGTTGAGTCTCGGGCCGAATGACTACTGGATGTTCGGTCGATATGGAAACGGCCGAAACCGGAAAGACCGATCCAAGGAAACTCCATTTCAACCGGAACCTGCAAAATTGGACGGCTTTGAGATGCCGCTGATGACGACTCCGTTTGCCAATCAATATGACGCACCCGGTGGACTGAAAAAACGCCTCGGCGGTTATCACGCTTGGCAGAGTCGTGACATGGTCAACTGGGTGCACCATGGACCGATCACGGAAGGCTTCGCCAAGTGGATGACCACCGCAGAATTCGCGGACGGCAAGGCATACTTCTACTACGATTTTCCCAACGACCAGGACCCGCATGTGTACGTGGACAGCGATCTGTTCGACGGTGTGCCGGGTGAAAACAAAGGGATGGCGTACGACGACCCAACGCACGGATCGGACTGTGCGATCATCCGTGATCTGGACGGTCGCTTTCATCTGATCTTGGAAGACTGGAGTCCCATCAACGCTCAGAAGCACGCATGGGATTCGCCTTTGACTGTGCACGCGGTCAGTCCCGACGGAGTGCAAGATTTCAAAGCGTTGTCGCCACCGATTGATGAACGCACCAAGCCAACCGGTAAGATCGGAACGTACAAGCACCCGCACTGGTTGAAGGAAAACCCTGAGCGATTCAAAACCAACGTCGCGAAGTATCAAATTCACGAACCGGAACAAAACGCGTACGGCGACTGGGCGGCAATCTCGATCGGCGGCCAATACTACTTGTTCTGCGACTACGATCCCGCGGACAGTAAATCGATGAGCGTCGGTTGGTTCACTTCCAAGAGCATCGATGAACCGTTCACTTGGTGCGGCAACATCGGCAAGGGCCATCCTGATCCAGACATCATGTTTGCCGAGGGCAAGTTCTATCTCGCGACACAGCAAGCGATGGACTTTGTAAGCAATGGGCCTTGGGTGGACGGCGTGCAAGTTCGAGTTGGTGTCGACGTCGACCAAGATCAGTCGATCGATCAATGGACGAAGTGGACCACGATCAAAGAAAGCTATGATCACGTGCTAGGCTTCGCCAAACAAGTTTCGCGAACGCCGGCGGAGTTGGACTTGTCTGTGTTGCCGGACGGGTTCGGTTACCAGTTTGAAATCAAACTGGAAGACACCACCGACAACGAATCCAAACCGGTCCTGGAATCGGTGAAGTTGACGTTGAATTGAGCTGTTTGTGAAAGGGGACCGGAGCCCTGTGTGCTTTGTGATGGAGGTTGGTTTGGCTTGTCACCGTTCGACCTCCCCTCGCTTCGCTCGACCCTCCTACCAGGAGGGTAAAATGGGGATGGATTCGGACGTCTGAGCCCGATTCGCGTTAAAATCTCACCATTGATTCCTCACTTCAACGGCGAAGCCGTCTTCACCCTCCCCCTGGGAGGGTCGAGCGAAGCGAGGGGAGGGAACGCGCACGGAACCATCGCAAAATGTCCCACGACCACGCACGCGATCACCGCAAGAACAGCACTCGATCCGAAGGCTTGCTTTGGTCCATTCTTCGCGGCCGACAACTTTGCGGTCTCAAGTTTCGACGCGAACATTCCATTGCACCTTGGATCGTTGACTTCGCTTGCCTGGCAAAGTCAGTTGTTGTCGAGATTGATGGTGGATACCACGATCTGAACATCGAACATGACTTGCGTCGACAGCGTGACTTGGAATCACGTGGATGGATGGTCGTGCGATTTACAGATGAAGAAGTCGAAGAGGATGCGGAAGCTGTTGCACGTGCCATCGTTGCAGCGATTGGAATGGAGTACTCGTATCAGCCAAGAATGAGAACGGGTAGCGGTGCGAGAAACGTTCGAGCAAAAAAGCCTAAACCGAAGTGACGTTCGATTGAGAGTCGCTGGAAGGCTGGCTGAGTGGTTGCTGAGAGAGTGGGCGAAGCATCCGGTGTTTTGGGATGGAGGCCGAGTTGGCTCGTCACCGTTCGACCTCCCCTCGCTTCGCTCGACCCTCCTGCCAGGAGGGTGAATTGGGGATGCGTTCGGACGTCTGAGCCCGATTCGCGTTAAAATCTCACCATTCATTCCTCACTTCAACGGCGAAGCCGTCTTCACCCTCCCCCTGGGAGGGTCGAGCGAAGCGAGGGGAGGGAACGCGCACGGAACCATCGCAAAATGTCCCACGACCACGCACGCGATCACCGCAAGAACAGCACTCGATCCGAAGGCTTGCTTTGGTCCATTCTTCGCGGCCGACAACTTTGCGGTCTCAAGTTTCGACGCGAACATTCCATTGCACCTTGGATCGTTGACTTCGCTTGCCTGGCAAAGTCACTTGTTGTCGAGATTGATGGTGGATACCGCGATCTGAACATCGAACATGACTTGCGTCGACAGCGTGATTTGGAATCACGCGGATGGCTCGTCGTGCGGTTCACGGATGAAGAAGTCGAAGACGATGCGGAAGCTGTTGCGCGTGCCATCGCGGCAGCGATTGGAATGGAGTACTCGTTTCAGCCGAGAATGAGAACGGGTAGCGGTGCGCGAAACATTGGAGCAAAGAAGCCCAAACCGAAGTGACCTTCGATTGAGAGTGTTGTTGGAAGGTTGGCTGAGGTGGTTGATTGGGAGAAGTGGGCGACGCATCCGGTGCTTTGGGTTGGAGGCTGGTTTGGTGACTCACCGTTCGACCTCCCCTCGCTTCGCTCGACCCTCCTGCTAGGAGGGTGAATTGGGGACGCATTCGGACGTTTGAGTCGGAATCGCGTTCGAATCTCACCATTCATTTCTCACTTCAACGGCGAAGCCGTCTTCACCCTCCCTCCGGGAGGATGAATTCGGTGGGGGCTATCAAAAAACTGGCGATGTCTCGCTGCTATATTGCTGCGCAAAGGAATTGGCGGCGGGCCAATGGGATGTGCTTTGGCATGGTGGAAGACGGTATGGGCGTGGTGAATCGACTTCGAAGTCTTGGCAACCATTGGGCGTGCGTTGTGCGAATGGCGTGTCCACTTGCAATCCTCGCCTGCATTCTATTGCCAGGGGCGGGGTTCTCCGCCGAGCCCAATGGCGATCTCCAACCGCCGCACATCGTGCACATCATTGCGGATGATTTGGGATGGAATGATGTTGGTTATCACGGCAGTGACATTCGCACGCCCAACATCGATCGGCTTGCCAGCGAATCAGTGACTCTCGATCGGTTTTATGTGACTCCCATTTGCTCGCCGACTCGGGCGGGCGTGCTGACCGGTTTGTACCCGTTTCGTTTTGGCATTTGGGGCGGTGTGGTCTCGCCCACCAAGAAGCACGGCCTGCCAACGCAGCTCGAAACCACTCCGGAACATTTGTCGAAGCTTGGCTACCAGCATCGGGCAATGTTTGGCAAGTGGCACTTGGGGCTCGCGTCGACCCTGTTTCATCCGCTTCGCCATGGGATGACGGAGTTCTACGGCCACTACAACGGTGCGATCGATTACTTCAGTCGAGAACGGTTTTGCCAGTTGGATTGGCATCGCGATTTTGACAGCGTGCACGAAGAGGGCTACTCGACTGAATTGGTCGGCAACGCCGTGGTTGACTTCATCGATCGACATGCCGGTGAACAGCCACTGTATGCCTACGTGGCGTTCAACGCACCGCATTCACCACTGCAAGCCTTGCGGACTGATCTCGATGAATATGGATTTGATCCCACCGGCAAGCTCGCACCGAACACGGATCGTAAAATTGCCAAACGCGAAAAGTCGTTGGAGTACGGTGAACGTGGCAAGGGCAATTCGATTCGTCAAACGTTTGCGGCGATGACGACCGCGATGGATCGGCAGATCGGCCGAATTCTCGATGCGATTGATCGGAACGGGATGCGTGAGAACACGTTGGTCGTTTTCCACAGTGACAACGGGGCGGACCCCAAACACGGTGGCAGCAATGAACCGCTGCGCGGGAACAAGTTCACGACTTGGGAAGGCGGCGTGCGTGTTGTGGCGATGATCCGCTGGCCTCGCGAATTTCCGGCGGGAGCCACGTTGGATTCCGTGGCCAGCCACGTCGATTTGTTGCCGACCATGGTCGCCGCCGCGGGGGGCCCACCGCCCGAGCGAACCGACGGTTTGAACCTGTTGCCGTTTTTATCTGGAAAAGCTTCGCCGCCGCAGCGAACCATTTTGCTGGATGCGGAAACGGTTGTCTCGGATCGTTGGAAGCTGAAAGCCGGTGAGTTGTTCGATTTGACGAACGATCCGTACGAAACGACTCCGGTGGAACCGGCTCGAAAGAACGTGCGGCGTCGGCTCGATCAGGCCTTGCAACGATACCCCTCGCTGGTCGGCCCCGCGGTGGAATCCCAATTGCCCGCTCCAGAAATCTGGCCGCCGCGAGAATGGAAGCTTCCGGAGGAAGAGCCAATCGCTCGCTGAAATTGGAATCCCCAACGGTGACGGAACTCCCATTCGGGATGAATTGGGGCGATCTCCAGATGAAATGACCTGTCAGTTGGGCTCTCGATTTGACTGGCGAAATTGAAACCGTGACACTGGGGGCAGGCGGGAAGACGTCGCCACCGCTTTCGCGACGTGATGATGAACCACGAGTCTTTTCTACAACATGAAGTACAACATGAACCAAGCCGTCTTGATGCCCTCTCGGATTTTGCTCCGTTGGACCTTGCTGCTCGTCTGCGTTGTGGGCGTTCACAATTTGTTTTCGACCACAGTCTCTGCGGATGAGTCCGTCGCGAAGGACGCGGACACGTCGCGTCCCAATATCGTGTTGATCGTCGCGGATGACTTGGGATACAGCGAGCTAGGAAGCTATGGCCAAACCAAAATCCGAACGCCTCGGTTGGATCAGTTGGCAGCTGAAGGAATCAAGCTGACCAATTTCTATTCAGGCAATGCGGTGTGCGCGCCGAGCCGTTGTTGTTTGATGACGGGCAAGCATCCTGGTCACGCGCACGTTCGCAACAATGGCGATCCCAAGATTGATCCTGCGGTTCGTGAAGAGTTGCAGTTGGAGTATCCGGGCCAGTACCCATTGCCTGTCGATGAGGTCACCATCGCTGAGCACCTGAAGTCGGTTGGCTATCGAACGGGGGCGTTCGGGAAATGGGGGCTGGGACATTTTGGGACCACGGGGGATCCGAACGAGCAAGGGTTCGATCTGTTTTACGGGTTCAACTGCCAACGTCACGCTCACAATCACTATCCAAAATTTCTGTGGCGGAACCGAGTCAAGGAGATGCAACCCGGCAACGATCGCACGTTGCATGGTGAGACCTATTCGCAGGATCAGTTCGTCAACGAAGCGTGTGAGTTCATTCGCCAAAGCGTGGCGGAAGACAAGACCCAGCCCTTCTTCGCGTACTTGCCGTTTGCGGTGCCGCATCTTTCGATTCAGGTTCCTGACGAAGAAGTGGATGCGTATGACGGCGTGATCGAAGAAGCCGAGTACGAGCACCACGGTTATCTGAAACACCCTCGTCCACGCGCGGGTTACGCTGCGATGGTGACACGCATGGACAAAGGGGTGGGCCAGATCGTGGACCTGATTGATTCCCTGGGGTTGGGTGAGAACACCCTGATTCTGTTCACCTCGGACAATGGTCCCACCTACGACCGATTGGGTGGATCGGACAGTGACTACTTTGATTCGGCGTCGGGCATGAAGGGATTGAAGGGGCAACTCGATGAAGGCGGGATTCGCGTGCCCATGATCGCTCGCCAAACCGGTGTGGTGCCGGCGGGCCGAACTTCCGACTGGATTGGTGCTTGGTGGGATTTCTTGCCAACACTCACGGACGCGGCTGGCGTGGAAGTGGATGCGAGCACGACGGATGGCATCTCCTTTTTGCCATTGCTTCATGGTGACGACGCCGCGCAGCAAGATCACGAATTTCTGTACTGGGAATTTCCCGGTTACAGCGGCCAACAGGCGATCCGGATGGGCAATTGGAAAGCGATCCGCAAAGACCTTTCCAAGCGATTGAAAAAGGGCCAAACCGAACCGCCTGCATTTGCTTTGTATGACTTGTCAAAGGATTTGGCAGAGTCCACCGACGTGAGTGCAACGCATCCGGATGTGATGGCCAAGATCGAAGCCATTGCGAAACAGCAGCATGTTCCCAGCGAACAATTCCCTCTCAGAGCGCTCGACTGATGCGAAACCTGTTGGCAGAGATCCGAGCGCACTTGAAAGATCATCCGTGGTTGATCTCGATGATCTTTCACACCGCCGCGTTGCTGGTGATGGGGCTGTGGGTCTTTCCCGACTGGATGGATCGCAAGGGGCAATTGATCACTGCCAGTTTCGCGGACTTGGGGGATCAAGAGTCCAGTTTCTCATTGATGCCAATCGCTGCGATCGAAATGCCCGATTTGGGCGATTCGGATTTAAAGGATGAACCGGTTGAGACTTCGTTGACATCCGAGTTGACGGAGATGGATTTGCCGGAGTTGCTGCCGTCGGCGGAAGGGGTGGAAGCTTCGGCGTTGGAAAAGCTTCTGCCAACGCCCGAGACACGCTTGGCATCACTTCGGACGTTGATGACGGAAGTTGGTGGTGACGAGATCACGGACCGCAGCGAGTCCACGGCGGAACAAGTCGGGACCGCGGATGGAATCGAGTCGGCGACTCAGGCGGTCGAGAATGCGATTCGCGGTGAGTTGAAACAGGGCGACACGTTGGTCGTGTGGTTGCTCGATGCGTCCATCAGTTTGCAACTGAACCGCGACCGGATGGCTCGCCGAATTCGCGAATTTTACGACGAGATCGGGGCGCTGAGTCGTCCCGCCACGTCGGACGGCGTCGAACAGCATCGATTGTTCAGCAGCGTGGTCGCATTTGGCAAAGGCATCCGAGAGGTTTCACGTCCTTCATTGATTGGTGTGAACGCGATCGATGCGATGACGAGGGTGCCAGTGGACAAGAGCGGCGTGGAAAACACCATGGCCGCGGTGGACGGCGTTTTGGATCACTATCGATACAAACAACGTCGCAAAGAGCGTTTGATGGTGGTGCTGTTGACGGATGAATCCGGTGACGACGTGCAGAAACTTGAATACACAATCGCCAATTGCCGTCAGGCCGAAGCGGTGGTGCATGTCTTGGGGCCCACCGCGGTGATGGGAATGCAAAAGGGCTTGCAACGTTGGACCGCGCCCGCTGCAGGCGGGGGTGCCGAGTATTTTTTGACCGTGGACCGAGGCCCCGAGTCAGCGGTCCCCCAGCGGATTTTCTTGCCGTACTGGCATGAGGCGGATGTGCCGCTGAAGAACGTGAAGATGCAACCGGTGTCGGCGATGCCGTGGTCTGGCAGCGCCTATCGCGAACGGGTGTTGTCTGGGTTTGGACCGTATGCGCTGACTCGGTTGGCGTTGCAGACTGGCGGGACATTCACATTGTACGACGACGGTGTGTCGGAGCAGTACGACGTTGAGAAACTACGGCAGTACATGCCGAGCTATCGCTCGGTCACGGACGTGCGATTGTCAGTGCAGGACAGTCTGCTGCGATCGTTGGTGGTGCAGGCCGCCGATTGGACGATGCGGGAAAAACAGCAACTCGCCGCGCCTCGGATGCTGTTCATGGGGACGCGGTCCCCGACCAATCCAACTCAGTTCACGGCGATTTATGTCACCCCGGCCGAGTTTCGGTCTCGGTTCAGTGTCGTGGTCAAGACTGAGCGATCCCGCAGCGAGAAGGCTTTGAAAGCGTTGAATCAACTGCTGGAGGATTCACAAACAAGCGATTGGCGAGCTCTGCTGGAGGGTGAAGAATCCGCGCGTTGGCGAGCCGCTTTCAGTCTGGCTCGCGGAAGATTGCTGGCGTCGATGGCCCGGTACCATGAGTACATCGCGGCTTGTGAGCGTGCGAAAGACGCGATTCAGTCCGACACCAACATGTTGAATTTCATGCCGTCCTCGCGGATGAACACTTCGCCGGGTGCGGCCCTTGCCGAGCACGCGACACAGGTTCTGAGCGAGTGCGTCAGCGAGCATCGAGGAACACCCTGGGCGGAGCTGGCCAACTGGGAATTGGAAAAGCCGTTTGGGATTGAGATCCAAGCGAGATCGTTCCCGCGTCCGACTCCTCGTGTTGGCGTCCCACGAATGCCGATGACTCGATCCGGTGGTGGATCCGGGATCACTGTCCCATCGCTTTGATTTGCAAGTGCTTGGGAAAAGGTTCCAAGTTGGCGGTGCTTCCAGTCCGCTGTGGCATAAATCATTGGTCACAGACAAACATTTGCGACATGCGTGGCTGTTGTCGGCTTGGCTGACCGGCGAATTGCGAAAACCAGCATCGTTGTTCAGATGGAGTTCGCCCAATCATGGAGCCAGCTTCCATGCTGTTGAGGATTGACTGGTTCCCCGCATCGCCCCACTTCCCCCGCAGTGAAAGAATGAAGTCAACTCGGATTGGTTGTCTCTTGGTGTTCTTGGTCGGCCTGAGTGCTTGCCCTGGTTTCGTTTTCGCGCAATCAGAATCTCAACCGCCCTACGATGGCAGTTGGGAGTCGCTGCAGAAGATGCCGATCCCGGCGTGGTTTGATGATGGCAAGATTGGCATCTTCATTCACTGGGGCCCATACAGTGTGATGGGGCATCGCAAGAATGACCGTGGGTACGCGGAACACTTGCCGAAGCTTTTGTACTCAGAACCGAAATCGTACAACCCGTTCCTGAGAGAACGTTTTGGTGCGACGCCACCTGAGTTTGGCTACAAGGATGTGGTGCCGCTTTTTCGGGCCGAAAATTGGTCCCCGCAGGAATGGGCGAAACTGTTCCGAGAAGTCGGCGCGCACTATGTCGTGATGACGGCCGAGCACCACGATGGCTGGGCCAATTGGGATTCCGACCTCACGCCATGGAACGCCGTCGACAAGGGACCGAAGCGAGATTTGGTCGGCGACCTTGGATTGGCACTCAAGGAAATGGGGCTGAAGTACGCACCGTCGTATCATCGTGAGCGCCATCCCGGTTTTTTTGCCAAGCAACTGTACGCCGTCAACAGCGAACCTCGCGACATGATTGTGCGTGAGATGGAAGCGGTGCCTGAATCGCGTCTGCTTTATGGACCTGAATTCAATTATTCAAAAGCCTTTGTGGATGATTACGTCGCACGTTGGCAAGAGATTCAAACAAAGTACAAACCCGACTTTTTGTGGGTGGATGACATCCCAATTTGGACACGTGATGGCAACGACATCCGCAAAGGGAAACTGCGTCCCGAGATCCAGTATTTCTATGACCAGTGCCGGGGAATGATCACCGACTTCATGAACGATGCGGCGGAGGATGGTCGAGAGGTCTACGTCAACAACAAAGGCGGCAATCGAAACTGGCCGGCCGGCGTCGGGTGCCTGGAAAAAGACAACCTAAAACTGAAGGTGGTGGGGACGAAGTGGCAAAGCTGCACGACGTTCGGTTCATCGTTTGGCTACTTGGCAGCGGAGGAATCGCCGGACTACAAGTGGAAGAAGAGCGACGCCGAAGTGATTCATGAGTTGGTCGAAGTGGTGAGCCGCAATGGGAATTTCCTGATCAACATCGGCCCGCGTGCAGACGGCACGATCCCCGAATGGCAGGTCGAAAAACTGCGGGCGATGGGACGTTGGCTGAAGATCAATGCCGATGCGATTGATGGCAGTCGCTATTGGAAAACGAGTGAGCAAACCAACGAACACCTCGCGTTCACGACCAATGGCAACACCTTGTTCGCGATCAAGATGTCGATCCCGAGCGAACCGTTTGTGATTGAGGCCACCAAAGGATGGACACCGAAAAATGTCCACTCCGTCCGGTTGCTTGGTTCGGGAGCATCGGTCAATTGGCGTGTGACAGACGCGGGTTTGGAAATCGATCCGCCGAAGGATTTAGGCACCAGCGAGCACGCGTGGGCGTTTGCGATCAAAACCGATCAGCCGCAGCATCATCCCAATGTGATCGAGACGGATGAGGACAAGGCATTGCAAGGCACGCGTGCGGTTGACCTGGAAGGAAGAGTCCGCGATTGAATCGACGGTCCCTGCGATCGATGGCGAACGGCTCAGTGGATGGCGGGTTCTTCGCCGGGGGAGCGACCGGCGAGGAAGTCGAAGTCGCATCCCTGATCGGCTTGCGTCACATGTTTTGCATAGAGCTTCATGTAGCCACGAGCGGGTTCGGGTGCGGCGCCCGGTTGGTTCGCTTTGCGACGCGTCAATTCGTCGTCGTCGATGTGCCAATGGATGGATCGTTCGGGAACGTTGATTTCAATCTCGTCACCGGTTTCAACCAAAGACAATGGGCCGCCAGCGGCGCTTTCGGGAGCGATGTGCAACACGCAAGTCCCGTAGCTGGTGCCGCTCATTCGGGCGTCACTCATGCGGACCATGTCGGTGACACCGGATTGCAAAAGCTTCTTTGGAATGGGCAACATTCCCCATTCAGGAAAGCCGGGGGCACCGAGTGGCCCTGCGGAACGCAGGATCAGAACACTGTTCTCATCCACATCCAGTTCGGGATCGTTGATCCGTTCTTTCATCTCAGGGTAGTTGTTGAACACGACCGCTTTACCGCGATGGTGCAGCAGCTTTTTGCTGGCGGCGATGGATTTGATCACGCAGCCCGACGGGGCGAGGTTGCCACGCAACAAGCAAACTCCTCCGGCGGGTGAGACAGGGTTTTCACGAGTGCGGATGACTTCATCGTCGTAGACTTCGGCCTCGGCAATTTGTTCGCCGAGGGTTGATCCTGCGACGGTTTTGCAATCCAGGTTCAGCAGATCGCGAAGACGCTGCAGCAGAGCGGGCAGTCCACCGGCTTCGAAGAAATCCTGCATCAGAAAACGCCCGCCGGGCCGCAGGTCACCGAGCACCGGGGTTTGCCGGGACAGTTCGTCGAAGCGATCGAGCGTGAGTGTTTCGCCGAGTCGGCCGGCGATGGCAATCAAGTGCACAATCGCGTTGGTGCTGCCTCCGATGGCCAGAGAGGTTGTCAGGCCGTTGTCGATGCTGCGTGAGGTGAAGAACTCGCTGGGTTTGAGTTGTTCCCAAGCCATGTCGACGGCGCGGCGTCCGGTCGCGACGGCGAGTCGGGAGTGATCGGCCATCACGGCGGGAATGGTGGCTGCGGATGGCAATGTCCACCCCATCGCTTCGGCGACGCAGGCCATCGTGCTGGCTGTTCCCATCGTCATGCAGGTGCCGGCGGACGCGGCGATGCAGTTTTCGACTTGGTTCCAGTCCCGGTCACAAAGGTTGCCGGCCAGACGTTGGTCCCAGTATTTCCAGGCGTCGCTGCCGCTGCCCAGCGTTTGGTCTTTCCAACGGGCTCGCAACATCGCACCGGCGGGCAGGAACAGGCTGGGGATGTCGGCGCTGATCGCGCCCATCAGCATCGCGGGAACGGTTTTGTCACATCCCCCCATCAGCACCGCGGCATCGATCGGGTGACAACGCAGGACCTCCTCGACTTCCATCGCCAACAGGTTGCGATACAGCATCGTGGTGGGCTTCATCATCATTTCGCCGAGCGACATCACTGGCACTTCGACGGGGAAACCACCCGATTGCAGGATTCCACGTCGGACTTCATCAGCTCGATCACGAAAATGTGAGTGGCAAGTGTTCAGTTCGCTCCAAGTATTCAGGATCGCCACGACCGGCCGGTCGCGGTAATCAATGTCGTCAAATCCCATCCCTTTCAGCCTGGAACGGTGCCCAAAGGAACGTAAGTCGTCTCGGCCGAACCAACGGTGGGAACGCAATTGGGTTGGGTCACGGTCGGGATTGGCATTCATGGAAAAAGGTGGATCGATGGGGAAGGGATCAAACGGTAGGATGGACCCATTGAAACTGGGCGAACGCGTCACGTCCAAGGTGGGATGCCGGACAGATTACCGACAATGATTGTCGCCGTGTGGACGAGGGTTGCTTGCCATGACCGATTCGCTGCGAATTGTTGCCGTCCAAGTGGGGTCCTGCCGTACTTATCTCAAAGATGGCGATCCAGATCGACCCTGGGTCTCCGCGATCGATAAAAGTGTCGTGCACGGTCCGGTACCCGTCTCGAGATTGGGTTTGGACGGTGATGAACAAGCCGACAAGAAACATCACGGCGGAATCGACAAGGCCGTTTTAGGTTACTGCGAATCACATCTTGCGTTTTGGAAAACGGAATTCCCTGCGGTCCAGTGGGGCGCAGGGGCGTTTGGAGAGAATTTAACTTTCTCAGGATGGTTGGAATCGGAAGTCTGCATCGGCGACGTTTTTGAATGTCCATCTGCCGAAGCCCAGGGGCTTCGGTTGCAGATCTCACAGCCCCGAGAACCCTGCTGGAAGTTGTCGCAGCGGTGGGGGCTGCCTAAGTTAGCAGTGCGAGTGCAACAAACACGGCGGACGGGATGGTATCTGAGAGTGCTGCAACCTGGGATCGTCCAGGCGGGACAGGAATTGCGGTTGGTCGAACGTCCTCATCCTGAATTCACAATCGAAACGGCCAATGACATTTTGTTTGCAAAGCCTCGTGATGCTGCGGCGGATCAGCGTTTGGCGGCTTGTGACAATTTGTCAGAGGCTTGGAAAGAAAACCTAATTGGTCGGAGTACCACGAATGTCCCATGAGCCCTCCGTTGATGGCACCGCCGTCGATTCGCCTGATGAGCCCTCAACGGTTCGTGATGGTCCTGTTGTTGACACCACGTACATGCGTCGTTTGATGCACGACTTGAGTGCGCCGACGCGTCACGTGTCGATTTTTTCGGAGTTTGTGGACGAAGCGTTGACGGAGCCCTTGGATCTCGATGACGCACGGCGTTCGTTGGCGACCGTCCGAACCGCCGCGGTGAGAATGCAACAATTGACTCTGATGGTGTCGTTGCACATGAAGATGATCGAGAGGCTGCATGCGACGGCGAAGAATCCCAGGGCGAGATTCCAAGCGGAACCCTATTCCGTTGCGGAGGTGATCACGGAAAGCTGGGGCTCGATCGGTGGTCGGGGGGACGCATTGACCATTCAGGGCGACGCCAAAACGTCGGTGGATGAAACACTTTTGCTGGTTCCGTTGGAACAGTTGCTGCGCAATGCGTTGGGATTTCAAAAGGAGTCTCGACCGCTGCAGGTGCTCGTCTCGATCCAGCCGACCGATGAACTGATCTCGGTGTCCATCGAAGACAACGGCATCGGAGTCGACACCAAGTACGCAGAAAAAATTTGTGAGCCGTTTGAGTGTTTGGGCACCGGCAAAGAACGACGCGACGGAGCCGGTTTGGGCCTGGCCGTTTCGACGTTGGTGATCAAAGAACTGGGCGGATCGTTTCAAATCGAATCCGACGGAGAATCGGGGACCAAGGTGACCATGAGCTGGCCGCACCATTGCAATGCAGGCGACTCCGGCGTTGAATGAAGGCTTCTGTTGATCGCCCGAGAAGCCTCTGTTCGAATCCTTTCCATGGACAACTCCGCCGTCGCCGCCGTCTTCGAAGAGCTCGCTGAGCTGCTTGAATTTCGAGGTGAAAATCCTTTTCGCATCCGTGCCTATCAAAACGGTGCTCGCGCGATCCGGGACCTTGACGAACCCATCGCGAATCTGGCTTCGGATCCCGATCGAGATCTCTCCAAGTTGCCTGGGATCGGCAAAACGATTGCGGAAAAGATCAACGTGTTGCTGGAGACCGGCTCCCTGCCTCAACTGGAAGAGCTTCGGGAAGCGGTGCCCGAGGTGGTCATTCAGATGTCTCGCATTCCAGGGTTGGGGGCGAAAAAAGCCAGCAAACTTCAAGAGGAGTTGGGCATCGAGTCGTTGGACGATTTGGCCGCGGCGTGCCGCGAAGGACGTGTCGCCAGCTTGAAGGGTTTTGCCAAGAAGACCGAAGCCGCCATCCTGGATGGGCTGGCGATCGCGAAAGCCGCTTCGGAACGCATTTACTGGTCGAAGGCCGATGACCTGACCCGTGAAATTTCCCAGCACATGCAGGCCTGCGATGCGATCGAGCAAATGGAATGGGCGGGGAGCTATCGACGAGGGCGAGACACCGTCGGTGATTTGGACCTGTTGGCGGTCGCATCGGACCGAGAGGCCGCGATGGACCACTTGGCGACGTTCCCAGGGTTGATGTCCATCATTGGCAGAGGCGATACCAAGATGTCGATCCGGGTTGGCAAAGCGTTCCAGGTGGACATGCGATTGGTCGAGGCCGATCAGTTTGGCGCCGCGCTGCAGTACTTCACTGGCAGCCAAGCCCACAATATTCACGTCCGCCGAATCGCGAAAGAGCATGGGTACAAGATCAACGAGTACGGCGTGTTCCGGTTGGACGACGAGTCTCGCGTGGCGGGGACGACCGAGGAAGAGGTGTACCAAGCCATTGATTTGCCATGGATTGCGCCGGAGTTGCGAGAGGATCGTCACGAATTTGAGTGGGCGAAAGCTGGTGAATTGCCAGAACTGATCGATACCGATGATGTGCTGGGCGATTTGCACATGCACACCTCCGCGACGGATGGTCAAAACACGATCACAGAAATGGCGGACGCGGCGATTGAGCGTGGCCTGAAATACATCGCGATCACGGACCACAGCAAACGCGTGACGATGGCGGGCGGATTGGATTCCGAACGATTGTTGAAACAGTGGGAAATCATCGACGAGATTCGGCCCCAGTACGAGGGTCGGCTGGTCATCCTCAAAGGCATTGAGTGCGATATCCTCGAAGCCGGCGGCATGGATTTGCCCGATGAGGTGTTGGAGCAAGGCGATTGGATCTTGGCCAGCGTGCACTATGGACAGAAGCAACCACGGGACCAAATCACCGATCGGATTTTGGGTGCGGTTGAGAATCCGCATGTGGATTGCATCGCTCATCCGACCGGGCGGATCTTGAATCGCCGTGAAGCCTACGACGTGGACATGGACGCGGTGATGCAAGCTGCGAAGGAGAATCACAAGTTCATGGAACTGAACGCGAATCCAGCTCGCTTGGATTTGAACGACGTTCACTTGGCGGCAGCGAAAAAGCGTGGCATTCCGATCGTGATCAACACCGACGCACACGTCACGGACGGGTTGTGGGTGATGCGGTATGGAATCCGGCAAGCTCGCCGGGGTGGGCTGACCGCGGCGGATGTCGCCAACACGTTGCCGTACGAAGCGTTCGCGAAAAAGCTGGCGGAAGTCGGTCGCTAACCCCCATTCGTTGAGGCAGCAATTTCCTGCCGGTGGAAGCTTGCCTTGGTTGGCAATTGTCCGAATTGATTTCCCCTCTTCCTTCCCTTTGAACTGTTGATTGAATTCTCATGGCACACCTGACCATCGTTGCCCACATCACCGCCAAAGTAGATCAAGTTGATTTTGTGAAGGGCGAGTTGGTGAAGCTGATTGCACCGACGCTGAAAGAAGAAGGTTGCGTGAATTACGACCTGCACCAAGACAACGACAATCCCGCCCATTTCATGTTCTATGAAAACTGGGAATCGCGGGAGTTGTGGCAGCAACACACCGCGGGGCAGTCGTTGAAAGAGTTTGGGACGGCGACCGAAGGAGCGTTGGAGGGCATTCAGGTTCACGAGCTGACGCATCTTCCTGCCAGCGGCCAAGCGAGCGTGTGAGAGTTTTTTCAGTCGTCCAGCAGGTGTCTTTCTTTCTATGAGCCGGTTGGCGTTCGCCACGGTTCCCACGCACAACCGTGGCGAACGCTGGACCGCGAAAACTGGAGGGTTAACACGGACAATGCGGCGTTCATTTTGGTTCTGTCCCACGCCCCAACGGGGCATCGCTATAGTAGCCCCAGGCATCGCCTGGGGTTTCGTGACGGAGGCTCCATCGCGAGCCCCAACGGGGCGGCCCTAACAGAGAGTCCCCCCAAAACGCTAGGGCCGCCCCGTTGGGGCTTTGCAATCTTGGTCCCGCTGTAAACCAGGGCGTTGCCCTGGGCTGTCATAGGGCTGCCCCGTTGGGGCGAAGTCGTGGAACATAACTTGCGCAAACCAATGCGCTCCACAACATCAAAGATTTCGCAGTCCAGGCGAACGCCCAAACGACTCAGGTGGTTCTTCTGGGGCTCCTGCTTAAACCAGTTCGAGGCCTCGCATGGTGCCGGTGGCACTCGCGAAGGTCTCCACTTCCAAATCGAGGCGTTGCAGCATCGACGTGTAAAGGTTGGGCAGCGGGTAATTGTTGGCTTGATCAAACGCGAGGTGCTGGCCGTGGCGGAAGCCTCCGCCGGCAACCACAACGGGCATGTTCTTGGTGTCGTGGGACGAGGCGTTGCCAAGGTTGGAAGTCAGCAACAACATGGTTTGGTCGAGCAGGTTGCCGTTGCCTTCTGGGGTTTCGTGAAGTTTGCGAACCAAGTTGCCCCAGGATTGCATTTGGGCTTCTTCGATGATTCCAAGCTGCGTGATCTTTTCTTCGTCGCGACCGTGGTGACTGAGTTGGTGATAGCCTTGTTCGACTCCTTCCAAGGGCACGCGTTCACCTCCGCCATCGGTGTGCATGGTGATGAACCGGGTGCTGTCGGTTTGGATCGCCAGGTAGATCACGTCGTGCATGGCCGATTGTTTGGCGATCGTGTGGCTGTTGTCAGACACCGGTTCCGGTGCCTTTTCGTTGACTTTGGGCTTGGCTCGTTCGGCCCAGCCTTGGTTCATGTCCAAGCGACGTTCCAGATCGCGAACGCTGGTGAAGTAGGCGTCCAGTTTTTCGCGGTCGGAGGGACCGAGGCGGCGCTGCATGGATTTCGCTTCGGCGGCGACGAGGTCCATGATGCTTCGGCCTTCGAGAATGCGTTGCTTCTGAGCTCGCTGTGCCGCGGGGCTGTCGTCGATGAAAAGTTGCGCAAACAATTTCTGCGGTGAATTGATTGGCGGGATCATCGATCCATTGGCGGTGTACGACGTGCTGGTCGTGCCATTGGAACTCAGCACCAAGGATGGGAAGCGAGTTTCGCCACCGAGTTCTCTGACCATCCGTTGGTCGAGCGAGATCGTGTTGCGAAAGTTCGATCCACTGTACGGAGCCGCTGACAAGATGCAGGGTTCGGCTTTGTGCCCGCCGCCGACGCCGGGGTGCGAGGCCCCGGAGATGACGGTGAATTGGTCGCGAAGATCTTCGATCGGTTTGAGGTAGCGAGTGGTTTCGTAGTCTCGGCCGCTCTTTTGAGGAAACAGAAACGGGGCGTGAAAACCAAGGGCGTTGCTGATCCCGACGAATCGCCGCGGTGGGTGGGCTGCCGAGGTCGCTTCGCGACCAAAGGCTGGCACCATCGAGTCCAACCAAGGCAGGGCCATGGTGATGCCTGCGCCGCGCAACACGGTTCGGCGGGACAGAGACTGATTGGTCACAAAGGGTTTGATTTTCATCGCGGCAACCAGGTGGCGTTGGGATTCGATTGAGTTGAGAGGGGGCAATGCGTCGAGCTGTCGAGACGACGCTTGTCATTTGCTGAGGAACAAGGGGCTTTGGACCACTTCGTGGATCAGCGATCGGACGCCGTAGTGATTGGGTTTCGTGGCTTGGACGATGCTCTGCAGTTCGTCTCGATCGGCAAAAGTCGGGGTTGCACCAGTGGCGTAGGTCACAAACTGAGACGCCATGTTCTTGGCCAGTTGTGCGGGGCGATTGAGCAGGATTGACTTGAGGCCCGTGACATCTTTGAATGCTTCGCCAGTGGTGAATTCGTGGCTGGGGTCGATCGGCAAACCTGGCACCCATCGTTTGCCTTTGTTGGGAGCAGCGGCGCGGTAACGATCTCGCCAACCACCGATCACGTCATAGCTTTCCAAGGCAAATCCGGGGGGATCAATTTTGACGTGGCAGGAGGCACACATCTCCAGGTTCCGGTGTTTGTCGAGTTGGTCTCGAATCGAGGTCGCGCCGCGAATATCGGGTTCGACAGCGGCAACGTTGGCGGGAGGCGGTGGGACGTGTTCGCCCATGATTCTTTCCAGCATCCAGACGCCCCGAATGATGGGCGAGGTGGTGGTCCCGTTCGCGGTGACCTTCAGCACGCTGGCCTGAGAGATGACGCCACCTCGACGAGAATCCGATGCAAGGGGGACACGCTTCAGGCCCGTTCCACCTGGCCAATCGATTTTGTAGTGACGCGCCAATCGCTGGTTCAGGAACGTGAAGTCAGAATCGATGACATGAGTCACGGGAAGGTCGCGCCGAATCAGTTCGCCCACAAACGCTTGAGTTTCATCCGGCAAAGAATGATGCAGCACGAGATCGTACTCGGGGTACAGTTGACCATCCGGGGTGGTGCTTTCGAGTTCGTGGAGTTGCAGCCATTGATCGGTGAATTCGTTGATGGCCACTTGCGAACGCGTGTCGTTGAGCAAGCGTTCGGTTTGGGCCCGCAAAACATCGGGATTTCGCAGTTGGCCTGATTCGGCGAGTTGTCGCAGTTCATCGTCGGGCGCGCGTCCCCACAGGAAGTGGCTGAGGCGGTTGGCGACCGCTGCATCGGACAGTTGGCCGGGAGGCTCATCAAAGTAGAGGAAACGGGAGGAGCAAAGGATCGCTCGGTATCCCGCTCGAAGCGCGTCCTGCATGGAATGGTTGACTTGGCGTTTGGCTTCCGAGAACTCGAAGTACGGTTGCAGTTCTTGGGCGGTGAGTTTTTGGCGGAAGGCCTTCTCGGCGAAAGCCTGGATTCGCTCTTTCAGGTCTCGTTTGGGATTGGCCGATACGATTTTGAATCGCTGCGTGGAATGCTTGTTCGTCGCTGCGAGTGGCTGCAGTTCCATGTCGCCGATCAAGGCGTGGCGGATTTCTTCTCGGTCGCCTTCGAGACGTTCCAGGTCAATCCACTGGATCGCGATCCCAGCGACTCCCATTTCTTCCACCACACCGGGTTTTGATTCCACGGCTTTGGCGGCAAGGCGACGGATGCCGTGGTCGTTGGGGACAATCTGGAGCATGTGCCCTTCGCGAATCCAGGCTTCGAATTCGTGGACTTGGGGTTCGTCCGTCGCTTCGATGCTTCCAATCCAGTACATCGTGGATGCCTTGCCCGAACAAACGCCGCTGTTGACGCTGCACCAGACACGCCCCATTTCAGGAGTGTTGACGCTGTGTGCTTTCACCCGGATTTTGTAGCGTCCCGTTGCAGGGACGGACGTGGCTGGCATTCTGCCGTAGAAGTTTTGGCTGCTGGACCAGGAAACGATGTCCTGGTGTTCGGGACGACCCTCCGGTTCCCGGTTGGTGCGTTTTTCGTTTCGACGAAGTTTGGTCCAGTCCAAGTGGATGTGGTTGAGCGATTGATGACCGGATGGATCCGCAGCGAGCAGTCGATCAAAGGCCGTTTGCAATGCGAAGTCGGCGGCATCGAGGTACGCCGCCAAGGAGTGATCCGAAACCTGTTGGCTGCTGGAGACGGTGTCGAAGCCATCGGCGAGCGATTCTGCTGGTAGGAAGTCTCTCAGCGGAACATCGATCGCGAGCAAGTCGCAGACGTTGCGTTCGTACTGGGTGCGTGTCAAGCGACGTGCAGGCACTCGACCTTCGGTTGCAATGCGTTGTTGATCACTGTGTTCGAGGATGCCATGCAGTTCCGACAAGAACGGTTTGGACTCCGATGGATCCAAGTCTTCATCGGGGGGCATTTCACCCGCGCCAATTCGATCGAAGACACGTTCCCAGAGATGAAAGTTGTCGGGGTCAGCAAGTTCCAATGTCAGGGATTCCAAGTCCAAGTTGCCTTCCTGCGTGGAGGAGTCGTGGCAAGTGGTGCAGTTCAGTTCGAGGAACTCGGTGATCGGTTCGGAGGGCTGCTCCGCGGACACGCGAGGCAGGCCTACGAACCAACCGGACACAGCCAGAAGCAAAGCGAATGCGAACAAGAGTCGCGGAGGGCTGAGGGGGAACGAGTTGGTTTTCATCGGATGCAACGAGGGGGACCGGATTGAGAGGCGAGGCCTCGCGACGTTGGTGGCGACACCCAGCACGAATCGCCACCATGACCGCTGGGTGGGTGCTTCGAGCAACGTCGTTGGTAGGTGGGGTGGGGGCGGGAGAGAAATCGCTGGCAGGTCTGCCGGGCAAGAACCGTCGACTTCCAATTGAAACGTATTCTTCGAAGACTCTGAATTCAACACTTCTTTGGCGGATTCAGGCGCTTTGCGTCAGTCTGACCGGTGATTGTGCGCGCGTTCCTTCGATTGTTTGCTTCAAAAGCCGCATGGAAGCCCAAGGCTATAGAGCAGCAGGAGAGTTTTTGCGATTGGTTGCTTGTTGTTTCTGCTCTATGGAGACGAGTTGAAATGCCGATTCGTTCGCGCAAACGCGACGACTCCGGGAGGAGCAGCTTGCAATCAACGAGCCATTTGGGCTCGGCACACATCCATGATGCTGTCTTCGTTTTGAAGGTGACTGACATGAATGCGTTCAGCCAGAAGCGGACCCGCGATCCGGGAGTAGCGATCAATGTCGAGCGTGTTGATCACCACCGCGATGGCCCAGCCACGACGTGACAGGCCAATCAACGCAGCGATGTCGACTTCCGTGGATTGTTGCAGCATCACCAACATGGTTGTCTCGCTGGAAAGTTGTGACTCCGTTTCGATCAAGAACTCGGCCAGCGTCAGTCCATCGGTTCGTTCCAGTCGAGCCAGCGTTCGGAACATTTCTTTGAGATGCACGGGACCACGATCGACGTCCACCAGCACCGGTCGCATTCGTTCGTTGTGCTGTTTGAGAGAGGCGGCGTGCACGGATGCGTCTCGCACGCGGTGGTCGCCTCGGAAACCTTCGGTGCGAATTCGGTCGGCGGCATCGCGACCGTTGGTGGCCAAACCAAAGGGCTCGCCGGCGTCGTGCAGTGCCGCTGCGATGGAGGCGGCGGTGGTGATCGTCAGGTCGGTGCGAAGCGGTTCGTGTTGATCGGGATTGGTGTCGACGTGCAAGTCCAGAATGATTGTCGCGCCGGCGACGGAGGATGGCTCGTAGACTTTGCTGTGCAAGATGCCCGTGCGGGCGGTGGCAGCCCAGTGAACGCTTCGCAGTGGATCGCCGATTTGCCATTGCCGGATGCCTCGCAGGCGGGTGGGGTCCGTCATCGAGGAGGCTCGGATTTTGATTTCACCGATGGGACGCCGCGAACCAATTTCGTAGGTCGACAGCAATTGGACTTTGGGAAGCACGGTCACAAACATTGGCGGTGCCCCCAATCGATAGCGGCGAAACATGCCAACTGGGTCGCCTGTTTCCAGGACCGTTGGACCGATTTGAAAGTAACCTCGACGATGGCAACGCACCGAGTATTCAATTCGTTTGGTTTGGCCGGGCATCAATGCCATGACGGCCAATCGAGCGCCTTCGGTGGCCAGCGGTGTGGTGCGTGGGTCAAACGCCATCCCGTCAGTCTGGCGGGCTTGTTGTGTGGCGGCGCGAGGGATCAAGTCCTCGGCCAAAACCCAGGCGACGGGGAGCTTGCCTTGGTTGGTGACTTCGACAGTGACGGGAACCAAGGAACCAATCACGACTTCGAGATCACGGCCTTCTTCCGGGGAGTCCAAGCGAACGGCGACGACACTGGCGGACCACTGGGTGGCAACCCAATTGCCGATTGCGACGACCGAGGCCACGGTGATTGCGGCGGTCATCCACAAGCCGGCACCGGCGACCATTCCCAGGAAGACAACGATCGCGCACAAGACGATGATCGTCAGCCAACGTGAAGGAGCGGGCGGGCCAGAAGGAGAATCCGCAGCGGTGCCGAGGCTGGTCATGAGGAGATGGTCGGCACCGCGATTTCACTGAGGATTTCTTCCAAGACCTTTTCCGTGGTCATCTTTCGCAGGCGACTTTCGGGGCGCAGGATCAGCCGATGGTTCATCACGGGGGCGATGATTTTTTTGATGTCGTCCGGGGTGACGAACGTGCGCCCACGGATGGCCGCCATCGCTTGTCCGCATCGGAACAAGGCGATCGTTGCGCGGGGACTGCCTCCCAGGGCCAGGTTCTCGTTGTGGCGAGTTTGGTGAACAATTTGCAGCAGGTAATGACGGACTCGCGGGTCGACGTGAACCGATCGAATTGCCTGTTGAGCGGCCACCAATTGCTCGGCGGTGGCAACGGCGGTCATCGAATCGACCGGATGCTTGAATTGCAGCAGATCCAACATCCGCAGTTCTTCCTCGATCGAGGGATAACCCAACGAGAACCGCATCAGGAATCGGTCGAGTTGTGCCTCAGGGAGCGGGAAGGTGCCTTCGTGGTCGACTGGGTTTTGAGTCGCGATGACGAGGAAGGGCGGATTCAGGGTGTAGGATTTTCCGTCGACGGTGACCCGGGCTTCCGCCATCGCTTCCAGCAACGAGGCTTGCGTTCGTGGCGTGGCTCGGTTGATTTCGTCGGCGAGTAGAATTTGGGTGAAGACCGGACCGGGCCGAAATTCGAACTCCGAGTTCTTCTGGTTGAAGATCGACGTGCCGGTCACATCAGAGGGAAGCAAGTCGGGCGTGCATTGGACTCGTTTGAAGTGACATCCGAGGCTTTTCGCCAGCGCTCGGGCCAGCATCGTTTTGGCCACCCCGGGAACGTCTTCCAATAAGATGTGTCCGCCACTGAGCCAGGCGACCATCGAAAGAACCAGTTGCTTCCGTTTGCCTACGATTGCGGTTTCGACGTTGCCGATGACGCGTTTCGAAAGCTCGGCCACCGCTGAGACATCTGCGGGGGCGTTGTTTGCCGTTGGTGGCGGAGGGGGAGTGTCGCGGCGAGGAGCAGCGGACGAGGTCGCTTTGGAATTCAAGGGCAAACGCTCCGGTGACGGATGACTCCGATTGACAAGGTCGCGTCTTGGAACGGGGCCACGACGCGATGTTCCATGATAGCCCGGATGTTGGAATGCCGTGGCGATTTGCCGGGCCAACGGCGATCGCTCACCCGGAACTGCGAAAAGAATGCTGGGGCCAATGGAACGGATCGTGCGGAAAAAAACGCTCTTGCCGAGCTCGCAACCCAAAACCCAACCTGTGACGTATAATGGATGGATTCACAATCGACAGTGAAGTGAAAGTCTTTCTTTGTTTGCGGGGGTGTGGATGAGCCATGGTCGACGCTGGCATGATCCCAACAGTCTTGGTGACCGACGACGATGCCGATTTTCGCGGCGTGGTTTGCGAGGCACTCGCGCGCCGTGGCGTGCACACCGCTCAAGCTGCCGACGGCGATGAGGCGCTCCGTGTCATTGAAAAGACCGCCATTCACATGGTGTTGCTCGATGTGCACATGCCTCGTGTGACGGGGCTGGATGTGATGCGGATCCTATCGCAGCGTCCCAATTCGATGCCGTATGTGCTGATGAGCGCTTTGATGGACGAAGCGATCGAGCGAGAAGCGGCTCGGATGCGGGCTTACAAAATTCTTCGCAAGCCGGTTCGGCTGGGACAGCTTCGCGAAATTGTCTGTGGCGGTTTGACGGAAACGTACGGTTGGCGTCCGCCGGAATGACGGATGCTGGCAGCGAAGTCGAGCCCCTCTCGACGTCCGAATCGGATCACGCGTCGATCAATCCGTACGCGTCATCGATGCAACGGAATGGTTCGGACCCCGGCCCCCTCACGAACTCCGATCAAGTCGGCTGCTTTCTCGCCTTCGATGGCGAGATCACCGAAGACGACATTCGGCGATTGATTCCAGAACGAGAGTTGTGGATGATTTTAGCGGTTTTGATGTGGGGGTTTCTCATTCCCGCGTTTGCGATTGGTGCCGTGGTCGCAATCATCAATGCGGTTCGAGAAGGATTGGATACCGAATCTGTTGGGCTGATCTTCACCTGCATCGGCGTTGGATGTGGATTCGCGATTGCGACGCAGTACGTCAGTTCTTCCCGGCGAGCACGGCGGGCATTGAAGCAGCGGCCGGATTTGGTGGGGCGTGCGGTCGGCCGGTTCGTGCCGTGGGGGTTGCTGTTCAACGATGGTGAGCGGACCCATCTTTTGAACGCGGACTACTGCAGGCAGGCTCAATCCACCAGGCACGGTGTTCGAGTTCCGCTGTTGGAAGGCCCCTACGTTCAGCTCTACCTCGCCAGGCGTCTGTTCGACCGGTTTGACGCGGCCGTTTGGAAGCACCTGCAAGCGATCTGGCAGCAACATGATGCGACGCAGTTGGATCCAGACGCCGTCAGGGAACGGAACTGCCAGCAATTGGGGGAACGTCCTGAGTCGGCGATTTCGTTCGACGGACAAGTCACACTTCATGTGCCAGTGGACCAGACAGCGGTGCGGCGGATCATGTATCGAAACGGCGGATTGATCGTCGTTTACGGGGTGGCGATGTTCCTTGCTTGGCACTTTGGATTCAGGTTCATTGCGTTTGGGGTGCTACTCCTGACGCTCAGCACCGTGCGAACCTTTTACAACAGTTGGCGTTGGACATCGATTCCAACTCAGGAAACGTCCTGGCGACAGCATGGCTGGATCAGCCCCGAGGAAGTTGTCAGCGTCAACGAGAACAACGGCATCCGTTTGTCTCGTGAGGAATGTTTGAGAATCGAGTGGATCGACGAAACGCTGGTGTGGCATTTGCGAAACAACCGAGCGATGTATTTCTTGCGGGAGCACTTTCAAAGCGATGAGGACTGGAACCGAGTCCGTGAATCAAGCTCGTCTGAATCGGTTTCAACGATCGAATGAGACGATGGCTTCGACCATCTTTTCGACGCACTGCTCGATGTCCGGTGCCGAGTCGGCTTCGAAGGAGCCGAGGCCGCGAATTTCGGAGAAAGATCGGAGCCAGGTTTCTTGGCGTCGCGCCAAACGTCGGGTGTGGAAGACGACTTGTTCTGCCGCGGTTTCAGGGGCTTCCCCTGCCGCGATTGCTTCGATGATCTCACGGTAGCCAACTGCCTGGCGGGACGTTTTGGAAAGTGGTTGGTCCAGCGCCAGAAGGCTTTGGACTTCCGCCACCAAGCCTTCGGCGAACATGGCTTCCACGCGTTGTTCGATTCGTTGATGCAGAATCGGGCGAGGCACACGAAGAGCGAAGACGAGGCCTTCGTGACTGGCTCGCGCGGACTCAAATTGCAGTTGGCGGTGGCTGATGGGGGTTCCAGTTGCACGAGCAAACTCGAGCGCCCGGATCATCCGCCGCGAATCTCCCGGATCGATCTTGGCCGCCGACAATGGGTCGACCTGTTGCAATCGTTTGTGCAGTGCGCCCACGCCATGCTGTTGCAGGTCCTCTTCGACCGCGTTTCGAAAGGCTTCATCCGCGGGCGGTCCGGCATCGAACCCTCGCAGCACGCCTTTGAGGTACATCGGGGTGCCACCAACAAACATCGGGCGATTGCCACGTTCCAAGATTTCTCGGACGCGAGCGTGAGCGGAGTGCAAGTATTCGGCGACACTGAATTCATCCCATGGATCAACCAAATCGATCAGGTGGTGGGGGGCGCGGTCCAGTTGGTCGGGGGTGGGTTTGGCGGACCCGATGTCCATCCGGCGGTAGACCGCGATGGCGTCGAGTGAAAGGATTTCGAGTTTTTGCCGGCCATTCGTTTTGGCCGCGAGAGTTTCCGCGACCCGCAAAGCCAATTCTGTTTTGCCCGAAGCGGTCGGGCCGGTCAGAACGATCACGTCATCGAACAAAGGCGCAAAGGGCTGGGATCGTGTGTCAGGTTGCATCTCGAAAGTCAGCTGATGTGGTAAACTGGATTGTTCACAAGAGACCGTGATCCCGGAAAGGGGGCAACCCGAGTGGGCATGACTTACTTTCGCCGTTACCGCATGGAGATGGATCTGCGCGAATGGAGTGGATCCTGCGACGCAGCGGATTTGGCCGCTCGCGGTTACGAGTGGGTGGCGTTCGACGAAGGTGTGATCCGCGAACATGCGGCGGCGAAATTTCAGTCGTTCCGCAGTGAGATGGACGCGGATGTCTTCCCTTGTTTAGGACGTCGAGACGGCTGTTTGCGATTGATGCGAGAGATCGCCAGTCGTGCCACGTTTGTGCCGGAAGCGACTTGGTTGATTCGCTATCGAGATCGGCCGGGAGGCCGTCCCCTCCCCGTGGGGACCATTCAAGGGCTGGATTTGGACGAATGGGGCGCGGTGCAAAACTTGGGTGTCGTTCCGGAACATCGCGGAAACGGCTTGGGACGCTTGCTGATGATGCGAGCCGCGACGGGATTCCGAGCCGCAGGACTGCAACGCATGCACCTGGAAGTCACCACGGCCAACACGCATGCGGTCAAACTGTACGAGCGAATTGGTTTTCGCCAAACCAAGGTCGTCTACAAAGCTTGTGAAGTGGCCGGCGTTTGAGTTCCAACGTTTCGGCTTTTCCAACGTCTCGCCCATTTCAGTGCAGTGACGCGTTGGATGTCACCGGCAGATTTCTGTGGAAGGGCAGGTGATCTTCTGGCCCTGGTTCACGCGTGAACGAGAGGCGAGTGGCTCACGAGTCAAAAAGGGTCCGGCGAATTTCGCCCAACCAACTTTGGTGATGACGGCGCAACCGGACAACTTGTTTGGCTTTCGCGACCGCGTTGTCGAAATGCGAAGCTGACAGAAACATCTCGGCGGTGTGAGGTAGTTCGGCCGCGGCGGCCAAGCGAACGATCAAGCCTCGGTGATAAATGGGCAAGCAGTGGGCCCGGCACAATTCCATGGTGAGCGCGTCGCTGGTTGGGACTTCTGGTTCGCGTGTGCGGTAATGCCATGTCAAGGCACCGCCAATCGCGACCAGTGCGATCGCAATCCCAACCAAGACCACGATCGGAATCGCTGAGTGGTTGACGGTGGTTTCGTACTGGGGGGCCAAGTCCGTCATTCGGGTGACGTTCATCAGCAGCCCCGATGGATGAGGCACCGATTCGGTGAACACGGCAAGCAACGGCAGGCGGTCCATGTGGTGGAGAAAACTCATGCGACCAATCCTCGCTCTTTCATGGCGGCCAACGCTGCATCTCGGACGGATCCTGTTGGAACAGCGCAGAGTTCTCGCAGCACGGTTTCCGATTGCGTTCCCGTTCCGTGGGCAAGTGCTTGGGCGGCGCGCAGTTTTGCAACCTGGTGATCGGTTTCGGCGATCGTTCGAAGCGGATCGATCATCAAGTCGATCAGGCCAAGTGACTCTGCGAAGGCGATCGCATCGAGTCGGTTTTGCATGACCGCGTGACGCAGCCCGTGACGAATGACGTCCAGCGTGCTGGAGTCGACTTGCATCAGGATGCGACCGAGTCGGCGACCGACGCCGGGGGTGAGTTCAGCGAAAATGGGCAGCGTTTCATGCGTGTTCAGATGAACCAGCAAGGCTTGCGCGGCGTGCGCAAGGGATGTCGATTCGTGGTCGCAGAGTTCCACCAATCCGTTCAGCAAATCGATCTGACGATCGATTTCGGGGACGCGTTGATAGGCTTGGGAGTTCTCGGAGGCTTGATCCAGGGCGGTTTGCTGATCGCTCGCGGCTTGCAGGTCCGCGATCCAGTCGGCCAACGACGGCGGTTCGATCCGTTTCAAGCAGACTTCGGCAACTCGGACGCTCTGTTCGCCCCCCCGTTCCAACATCGCCAGAACCATGTGAACGGATTCGGACTCATGGGGCATCGCGATCGAGTAAGCGTTGCACATTGCCGCGTCACGATCGCTGCCAAGGGACCGCATGAAGGATTCGCCTCCACGCAAACAATCAGGCAGTCCGTATTCCCGCAGATTGATCGAGGTGACTGGCGTGGGGGATTCGCCGATGGCATCCAGCAATGCTTCGCAGAACATCGCGTCATGTCGGCGAAGGATCAGTCCGACCATTGGGCCCGAAATTTTTCGACGCCGGATGAAGCCTGATAAAAGCTGAAGAACCGCTTGATGCTCGCTCGTCCGCATTCGGCGCAACAGCGATTCTTGGGTGGTGGATTCATCACTGAGCAACCGCTGCAGCAAAGCATCATTCCAGTCCGAGATGACCAAGAAGGCATCCAGCAAGTCGTTGTTGCGATGAGCGTTGTGCCGCTCGACCGCGGCGGCCAGTTGTTCTGTGATTCGCTGGCGGAATCGCTCGGCCTCGGGGTAGATGCGATTCCCGGGGACCCGCTGACGAATGGGCTTGGAGAGCGGACAGACAAGGGACAGCGTGACTTCCCCCGACGCGGCGCGAATCAACGAGTCTTCGTGGTGTTGGGCCAGATCAATCAAGGTTTCCAGAGCGGCGGTTTGGTTGAAGCAATCGATCATCTCGATCAATCGCAAGCCCACCGATTGGTTCCATCCGCCTTTGGCAAGTTGTTTGGTGACAACGCTGCCCAAGCAGCCGGCATCGATTTCAACTTTGGAAGTGGTTAGCGCCGACAGGAGGTCGTCGTGATACTTCTCAAAGCGATTGATCAACCAATTGAGCGTCTTGAAGTCTCGGCGATGCGCCATGGCATGCAGGCATCGCTCACGCGTGGACCGGTCGCCGCTCGCTGCGCCGAGTTGCAACACTTCGCCGGCACAGGGAGACGTGTTTTTCTTGAGAATTTCGAACGTGACGTCCAGGGAAGACATGACTCGAACGACCGGAAAAGGGGAAACAATGACCTAGTCAAACGTACCCCTTGGTTGGATGCCGACACCGCGGCGACTGTGAAAAAGGACGTCGCGGCGGTTGGCTGGCCCTCACAATCGGATCATTGCCCGCAACAGGTGCGAGGAACCGCTCGGGTGATGCGTTCCGTTGCAGTTGTGGCGTTTGGGACGAATGGCGCGGCCCCGGTCCAGGACGCGCCGTTGTGGCCGGTCTGGCTCTGTTCAGACCGGTTGGTCAGGTTTGCACCCGCCCAGCTGATCCGGGGCAGGTCAGCCGCCCGTCAGAATCGGGCCTGTCGTTGTTGCAGGTATTCGGTCAGAGCACGGTCAAACGGCATGCTGGTGTCCAACGGCACGTAGTCGATCCGGAGGGCTGCACATCCTTGGGAATACGTTTCCCGAAAGGCCGCGATTTGGTCCAGGTACTCCGCTCGGAATCCGGTCGCATCGACGGTGACGAGTTCACCGGATTCGGGGTCTTCGAACTCCACGGGACCGTCGTAAGGAAAGCGAACTTCGGCGTCATCCAGGACATGAAAGACGATCACATCGTGGCCGCCGTGTCGCAATCGAGCCAGGGCGGCAAGCGTCTCCTCGGGATCGCCCAGCAAATCGGAGAACAACATCACAAGGCTGTGTTGCTTTAGCATCGCCGCGACCTGGACCAGACAAGTCGGCAGTTCCGTTGTGCCTTCGGGGGTCATGCCAGAAAGAGCCGCCAAGACGTCACCCAAATGCCCACGTCGACTTCGGGCAGGCAGGATCGCGCGCAGTTTGTCGTCGAAGGTGAGGAGGCCAACCGGGTCTTTCTGCAGCGACATCAGATACGTCAATGCTGCCGCCAAACACGTTGAGTATTCGAACTTCGTCATCGATGTTCCTTGGCGGAACCCCATCGATTTGGAAAGATCCATCAACAAGTAGCCGGTCAGGTTGGTCTCGGCTTCAAAGCGTTTGATGTAGTGCTTGTCTGTTTTGGCGTACACCAACCAATCGATCAGTTTGGGATCATCGCCGCGTGAGTAACGCCGGTGATCGCTGAACTGAACCGAAAAACCTTGCAGCGGGCTGCTGTGCAAACCTTGCAAGAACCCACGCACGACCATCCGGGCACGCAGGTCGAGTCGTTTGATTTGCTGCAGCGTTTCCGGCGATAGCGTCGATGTCATGCGGTGATGCCAAAGCGTTCGCGACGAACCAACACGCCCTCGACCAATTCAAAGCGTTCGTCCATTTCGTCGGCCAAGGACAACGAGTGCGTCACCGTCACCAGCACGGTGTTCTGCTCGGCCTGCAAACGCAGCAACAACTCCGTGATCGTTTTCGCCGTCTTGGAATCCAGGTTGCCGGTCGGTTCATCAGCCAGCACGACAGACGGTTGCATCAACAACGCCCGCGCGATCGCGACCCGTTCGCGTTCGCCGCCGGACAATTCCTGCGGCAAGTGGGTGGCGCGGTGAGTCAATCCAACGGCGTCGATCAATTCGCTCGCACGCGAAACATCGTCTCCCGTGGGTTTGCCGTTTGCGAGCGCCGGGATGAGAACATTTTCGGTCACCGACAATTGCGGCAGCAAATGATGGTCTTGGAAAATGAACCCGATCGTTTGGTTTCGGTAGGCGGCACGTTTGCGAGCGTCCAAGGCAAACGGATCTTGCCCGTTGATGCGTACCGATCCGGAATCCGGTTCGTCGAGCGTTCCGAGAATTTGCAGCAGCGTGGTTTTGCCACTGCCACTGGGACCAACGATGGCCGCCGATTGACCGGGGATCAATTCCAGGTTGACGCCTCGCAGGACGGACAACGGTTCCCCCGCGGTGGGATACGATTTTGACAGTTCGGAAACGACCAACACGTCCGTGAACTCCGGTTTGACGACTGAAATGCAAGACGGTCAGTCTAGCAGTCTTCCGTCGGATCGTCGCGATGCGTTTGCGTTGTTCCAGACGGGTTGGTTTTCCACCAGGGTGACTCGTTGATTGGCACAATCGCTGGGATCGGGAATGACTTGCGTGAGTCCCGACGGCCAATGAACGGTGATGGATTGAATTTCAGCGTCTCCCAGTGAAATCTCGACGACGTTCTCATCGGTGCACATGTAGCCGTCACCTGCGACCACGTAGCCGTTTCGGACACCATCGTTGCACTGCACTTCGATCTGAGTGCCGGTTGCGCCGCGTTCGCTCCGTGAGCCGATCAGTTCAAACTGGATCCAGCCGCCATCATCAACGCACTCATTGTGTAGCAGCGCGACGTCGCGATCCAAATGATTGACCACCAGGTCCATCCGTTGGTCACGGTCAAAGTCCAGTTTGGCCATCGTTCGTCCCAGTGCAGGAGTTGTCCAGTAATCGGTGGGGCAATCCGGGATGACCGAAACAAATCCTGACGGCATTGTCGGGGTGGCAAGGAGGTCGCTGGATTGTCCTGGGGCGAAGCCGCTTGAAAGAAAACACTGGGGGGGCATTTCGTAGGGTTCACCAGGCATTCGATCGATGTGCCCATTGACCAAGCACACGTCCAGCCAGCCATCACGGTTCAGGTCAATCGCTTTGCATCCAAAGCCCACCATCGGTCGGGTGGCGGAGTCCAGACGCTGCCGCACGCACTGATCCGAAAACGATCCCGACTTGTCTTGAAGGTAAAGCGAAACGGATTCGGTGGAGAAGTTCGTGATGAACAGATCGAGGCCTCCCCGGCGATCCAAATCGTCTGCGGCGATGCCCATGCTGGCGGATGGCAGGCCGTCCACCGTGTTGGCCAAGCCGATCAGGTTGGCGATTTCCTGCCATCGGTTTTGGGAGGCATCGAACCGCAGCAAATGATTCGGCCGAGCGTCGTTGCCGACGAAGATTTTATTTGTGCTTGGTTGGTTGACGCTCTTGCTGGCTGAATCTTTCGGGCTTGTCTTCGGAGCTTCCTTTGAAAATTCACCGACGATCACACCAAGCGATGTGCCTGCACGAGCAACTGATTCGTCGATGGTCGTTGACTGCCAAGCTTGGGTTTCGCTCTGGACCCAAATCCGGTCCGGTTGGGCGAATAGACTTCGCGGTGTCTTTTGCGGAATTCTGCCGTTCTGATCAGGTGGCAAACGAACGAACAATTGATTTCGTTCAACATAATTTGCCTCGTAGAGATCGGGGAGTTGATCGCCATTGAGGTCTGCGATGGCAACGGATGTGGTGAAGGCACCGTCATGCTGTTCGACGGTTTGGTCGCCCAGTGAATCGGTGTCATTGGTGAATGTGCCGTCGCCGTTGTTGACATACATCTGGTTGACGCCCAGTGTTGCGATCAAGAGATCGTCAAAGCCATCCTGGTTGATGTCGCCGCAAGCGATTCCAAACGAGTAGCCGAAATTGGCGATGCCGGTCGCCTCGGTCTGCTCAATGAATTGCCCAGCCAGATTTCGAAACAGGGCATCGCTCCGGTCGCTCATCAATGCGGGCGGTTCACTGGCTCCTTGCCCAAACACGATGTCGGGCCAACCATCTCGGTCGTAGTCGATCACGCCAATGCCTGATCCGAGAGCTTCGTGCATTCTCAGCGATTCGTTCTCGGTGCTCATGTCTGCGGCCACATTCACTTCGCTGGGGACTGAAGGACGATGACGAGGTCGGAAGCGAAAATTCAGTCCGACCTCCGCCGCCAAATCGGACAACCGGGGTTGGTAGGATGCCAGATTCTCAGCCAGTCTGGGGATGTTGTTGGCGGGATCGTTTGACTTGCTCGCTGCGATGGCGCGTGAGGCCAACGCAGCATTCGATTCTTGTTCGACCATCGTGGTCCGAAACGCGGTTTGAAAGGGAAAGTCCTCGGGGCGCAGTTGCAACCAATGTTCCTCGGCCAGGATGGCGGCCAAGTCGGGTGTGTTGGCCAGGGTCTGCATCTGTTGGTGAATCAGGGCACGGGTTTTCGCGGCATTGGATGAGCGACTTGCTTCTGATTCCGCGTTGGTTGGGCCCAAGACGTCCAATTGGTGCAGACGCCACTGGAACGATTCAAACGGCCGACCGGCTTCCATCATTGCCTTGGCGAGTTTGCCAGCGAGGCGTGCCTTTTGATCGCGAATGTCGGGACGGTTCCCGGCCTCGGTGCCGATCGGATGCAGATCAATCCACTGGTCTCGCAGGTCGCTGGTTTCGGCGATCAGTCGGGCACGCTGGTAGAACAGTTCAGCATCGTGTTCCTGATCGATTGCCAGCAACCAATTCCCGACGCGTTGAGTGCTGAGTTGATCGGTTGGGTTCAGTCGGATTGCCTGCAGCGTGGCCCCGATCGCGGCGTGTGGTTGCTGGTGGTGTCCCAGCCAGATTCCCAGTGTCGCCCAGAAGTTTGCTTGCTGACGAGTCGACGGATCGCTTTGCCGAATCCAATTGGGAAGGGCATCGAAATGTTGAGCTTCTGCGAGAACGCGTCCCTGCAATGCCAGTTGATTCGGTGTCATCGATGCAGGGGCGATTTCGAGTAAACGTGCGAGTGCCGCTTCATACTCTCGGAGGCTGGCATGCCAGACCGCTTGCGACATTGCGGTGGGGCCCGGATGAGCGAACTTGGCCGGCGGAAAACTCTGCTCTCGAGCGATCAAGGAGAGCGATTCGTCCAGATTGGCTTTGCCAGCACGCGACAGTTGCGAGGCAATTTGGGCAGCCTCCGCCATTCGTCCCGCTTCCTGGTGCTGTTGCCAGAGAAGGTGTTGCCCAGCCATCGGGCCGGCGGATTCGGGGCCCGACGGCGAGAGTGAAGGTTGTCGGTCAGACGCAGGGAGTGCGGCGGGTGGCGGGGACGAGGTGGTTGCATCGGACCCAGGTTCGCTCAGCGATCCACTGGAGCCGGGCGTTTGGGACGGGCAGCCAACCGCCACCGCTAACAGCAACAGGACTCCAGAACGCAGCAAAAGAGAATCGTCGGTTGCCGTCATGGTGGCTTTCGCAAGACAGGTTGGAAATCAGTGCCGAGACGGCATGTGGCCCCCTGGCGGGTGGGGTTGCTGGTTTCGGTCGTGGGATTCAGGAGGTCGAGCCGCCTTCCCATCCTCGACTGGTACGGACCGCGATTCAATGGTTCTATCTTCGCATTGGGCGGTCTGAAGTTCCGTTCTGTGACCTAGACAGTTGCGGAATGGACCCTTGGCAGAGAAAAAATCAAAAAATATCAGCGGTGTACAAAAGTAAATCCTTGGCGATCGAGAAACGAAGTCAGCTTGATTCAGTCATTCTCTAAGTTGGCAATATTTATTAGAAGGTTTCGCGGTGGACATGCGGTGGAGTGTGCGACGCAGCTGAAGAAAAGAGAACCGTCCATGGCTCCTGGAGGGGATGTGTCGAGTTCAGATGTTGAAAATCCATGGATTTTGAGACCGGTTTCATTCGGGGGATAAGGCGTTTTGTCGCAACAGAAGCCAGGGAAGTTCATGGCGAAGTTTATTTGCTAGCGTGTCTACAAAATGATTCAATGAAATGCGACAACGGTGCAACAAATGGCGTCACGGTCGCCCTCAAAGGGAGGGGTGGTTTCGTAGTTCGTCTGTAAGGGCGAGGAATTCATCTTACTGACGGAAGGCGAATGAGTACGATTGGTTACACAGCAGCGTTCAAGAGGCCGTTGCTGAAATAACTTTTGATTTCATTTCCGTTCTTTTGAGGAAACCGAATGACTCACTTCAATCCCCGTTTCGCGCGACAGTCAGCCAAGCGTGGTTTCACGCTGGTGGAACTGTTGGTCGTGATCGCAATCATTGGCGTTTTGGTGGGGCTGTTGTTGCCCGCCGTTCAAGCCGCCCGAGAGGCAGCTCGCCGAATGAGCTGCAGCAACAACTTCAAGCAAATCGGCTTGGCGTTGCACAACTACCACGCTGCCTTCAATGCGTTGCCGCAACAGATGTCGGGCCCACACCGGGCCGGTGTTTGGTTGCATGACCAAGGTCCTGCCGGCGGCGAGTGGAACTCCGGCAATCCGGCTTTCAACGCGATGGGAACCAACAGTTTCTTGGTTGGCATTCTGCCATTCATGGAGCAACAAGGCTTGTGGGAGCAAATCGCGAATCCCCGTGACAACAACGGTGACGGAACCATCGATGTTCCAGCCTTCGGTTACGCCGGCGACAGCGATGCAGGCAACAACTACGACCCTTGGTTGACGGAAGTCCCTGGTTTCCGTTGCCCCAGCGACCCTGGTGCCGGAGCACCTGCTCACGGGCGAACGAACTACGGCGCCTGCATGGGCGATGCCTTTGATTACATGACGCAAGGCACCTACGAGTGGGACCTGACGGCTCGCAAGGGCTGGCCAGCTGAACGCTCGCCTGCTGCGACGCGTGGATTTTTCATTGGTCGTACGACCACTCGATTCCGAGACGTGTTGGACGGATTGTCGAACACATTCGCTGCCGGTGAATTGGCGACGGACTTGATGGATTTGGACAACCGCACCAACGCGGCCAACTACACCGAGTGCGAGACCGACGTGAACTTCCAAGAAGCTTACGTGGATCCAACCCGTCCTCAGTTTTACTTGGACACGACTGACCTGAGTGGGAACACCGCAACGTCATGGACGCTGCGTTACGGTCGTGGATTCCGTTGGCACAGTGGTTATCCCGCTCAGACAATGGTCTCGACGGTCAACCCACCCAACTCGCCCATTTGCGTGTTTCAAACCGGAGACTGGTTCCCAGAACGCGATGGCGGAAACGTTTCGCCCAGCAGTCGTCACCAAGGTGGTGTGCACATGCTGATGGGGGACGGGGCTGTGAAATTCATCACGGAATCGATCGAAGCCGGCAATCAAGAGGCCCCTCCTGTGATTTGGAACGGAACCGGAATCAATCGCCCTGGTGCACAGAGCCCGTATGGCTTGTGGGGTGCGTTGGGAACTCGTGCTGCAAAAGAAACCATCCAAGAAGAATTCTGATTGGAACTCTTCTTTGACTTTTCAAAATCGGTCTTCGCCGCGAGTGGTTCGCGGCGGAGGCTTTTTCATTCCAAAGGACAATAAATTGATCTCAAGAATTTCTCTGGCCGCGTTGTTTCTCTCCTCCTTGTGCGTCATGGGTTGCGGCCCAGGACAAACGGAAAAGGTGGTTTCGCCGGAAGACCTCAGCGCTTACGAAACTCCCGCGGGAGCGATGGAAGACGCGATGAAAGACGCGACCCAAGAAGCAAAAAAACGCAACTGATTGGTTGATCCAAGGTTGTTTGTTCATGCCTTCGTTGTTGTCACGCATGTGATGGCAACGGAGGTTTTTTTGTTGCCGCACACGGGCGGCCACCTTCCGACCCAACTCACCAAAGGCCGCACACACTTTTACGGTTGCGTCAGTATCATGGGCGGCATGAACACTTTGCCAACCCAAACGCTCGTGTCCGATGAAATCGAACGAAGCGACCATTCGAAGAGAACACCGCCGTCTTGGAATGCCCTTTTTGTTTCGCTTGTTGTGCCTGCGGCCTGGGTGTTGTTGTTGGTTGTGTCGACTTGGATGCAACAAGGTTTTGTCGCGGGCATGCGCTGCGGGACTGATTTGATTCAGCCTGTTGGTTTGGTTTGGCTCGGGATGCTGGCCTTGGCGGTTCACGCGATTGTCCAATGCAAGCGGGGAGCCGTGTCCGCCTGGCGGCCTGTCGTTTGGTTGCTTGGCTTTGTCGTCTGGGGAATCGTTGGCAATGCGGGGTTCGCGAATTGGGCCAGTTCCCAAGTTGAAAGCCCGCTTGCATCGGAGCCTCATCCGGCGTTGGAGCAGCGGTCGCTTGATCGGCCTCTGGATGCTGTGGTTGTGTTGGGGGGCGGTTCCTCCGCAGTGGCACCTGGTTTCTATGAACTCGGAAGCGATGGCGAACGCGTGATTTCGGCCGCTCAGGCGTATCATGCCCACGCAACTCGCGCGATCATCGTGACGGGCTCCTCCACCGATGGTTATGAGCCACCTTGGAAGCAGTCGATGCAGTTGCTGGTTTCGCTGGGGGTCCCTGAGGAGGTGATCTTTCCGATCGAGGGCGTCAACACTCAGGCGGAGATGAACTCGCTGAAGCAGTTCGTGGAATCACCCTCGGCCGAGTGGAAGGAACGGTGGACGGAAGAGGCGGTTGAATCCGGCGAGCCCCAAGTGGGACTGATCACGAGCGCCTTTCACGTCCCCCGAGCGATGCGTCTGGCAAACAACGCCTCGTTGGATTTGATTCCACTGCCATGCGCGTTTCGTGCCATCGACAACCAGCGGCCCTGGGTCGCTTCGAACTTGATTCCCAGAGCGGATCAATTGGACACCGTTGGCAAGATGTTCAAAGAGACCATCGCGAAACGAGCGGGCCAGTAGCCGCCCAGAGGCTACAGATTTAGTTTCTCAAAGGTCGGTTCCAGAGCGGCTTTCCATTTCGCGTAGCCGGCTTGATTGGGGTGCAGCAGATCAGGGAATTCCTCGACTTTGGCGTCGCCATTTTCATTCGCGAATGGAGTCCAGGTGTCGACCAAGTGAACCGTTTCGTTCTCATTGGCGATCTCGGTCAGCAATTCATTGATGCGTTTGATTTGAGCGGCTGGACGGGACTTCGTTTGGCTGCTGGGCATCACCAAGCACAGCACGATGGGCATGTCCGCATCGTGTGCATGGAATGCTTGAAGAATCAAGCGGACGTTGCTGGCAACGGTGTCCGGCGAGGCATGTTCCTCGAGGTCATTGGTTCCCATCAGCATCACGACGGCTTGGGGATCCAGGTCCAGCACGTCTTCTTTCAAGCGGAACAGCATGCCGCGAGTCGTGTCGCCACTGATCCCGCGGTTGGCCACCTTTCGGTTTTCAAAGTCGCCGCGAAAGTCGTCGCCCCAACCTTGGGTGATCGAATCACCGAGAAACACGATTGCGTTTTGGTCTTGTTGCGTGCGGGCGTCAAAGTTGGATCGACGCCGCTGCCAAATCTGCTTCATCCAGTCGTAGCGGCGGACCGGTCCTGAGCCGGCCATCGAGTCATTGGTTTCGGGGATCAGGAACTGTTTTTCGATGGTTGCGGTGGCGTCTTGCGCCATGGCCGGCAATCCCGTGAACAGCATTCCTGCTTCCAAACCAAACCAGACGCAAAGCAGACCAAGACAGGAAAAACGGCGTTGATTCATGGGGACAAACTCATGGGGTGGAACGAGATGGAGACCGCAGTAGTTTATCATGGAAGGCACCGGACAATGATGTCGCAACCCAATTCACAATGGAGGAGCCAATGCCCAAACCGAAGTTGACGTTGGTCTCGATGAGCGGGCTGCGAGTGGGGCATGAAGAGTTGCTTCAACGGGGGTTGAAGTTGCCCGGTTTGGCTCGTCGAGCATCGGCGCTCTCGCAATTGCCTCCGTTGGGGCTGCTGACCATCGCGGGCTTGGTGCCTGAGACTTGGGACATCGAACTGGTCTTGGACGATGGGGCGACCGACGAGAGGGAGGTGGCCGAGCGGATTTTGCTGGGGACGTCTTCGCCGGTTCAGCCAGCCGTTGTGGCTTTTTCCGCGTTGACGCCTTCGGCCGATCGAGCGGCACGAATCAGCGAGTTCGTTCGCCGCCACAACGTGACCACGGTGATCGGTGGGTTGCATGCAACGGCCGCTCCCGAGCACTGCCGCCCGCATTTTGATGTGGTGGTTCAGGGGGATGGCGAAAGCACGTTCGCAAAGTTGTTGGCGGATGTCACCGAAGGAAGGTTGGCAAGGTCCTATCAGGCCGATGGATCCTTCTCGCTCGCGGATTCGCCGCTTCCGCGTTGGGATTTGTTGGGCGAGCATTCGCCGCCGCGGTACACCATTCAATCGATGCGAGGTTGTCCATGGGCGTGTTCCTTCTGCGCTGCGAGCCGAATGCTGGGGCCGGCGAGAGTCAAGCCGGACGAACGGTTCGAAGCGGAGATGGGGGCGATCTCGAGTCAGAAGTCGCGACCTTGGATTGAGTTGGCGGACGACAACACATTCGCCAGCGGACGCGACCATGGGCCGATGTTGGAATCATTGCGGCGGCACGGGGCCCGATGGTTCACTGAATCGGATTGGCGAATTGCCAATCAGCCGCAACTGCTTTCGCATATCGCCGAGAGCGGTTGTCGGCAGATCTTGATCGGCTTGGAATCCAACGTGTTTCGCTATCCCGGCATGGGAGCCAAGAACGCGGATTGGCAACGCATGTTGGAAGCGGTTGATGCCATCCAAGAGGCGGGGATTGTGGTCAACGGTTGCTTGATCGTCGGAGCGGATGGCGAAACACCGGAGTCGATCGAAAGACTGGGGGACTTCTTAGAGGAAGCTCCGATGGGTGAAATTCAGTTGACGTTGCAAACGCCGTTTCCTGGGACCAGCCTGTACGCATCGTTGTTGCGATCGCAGCGATTGTTGCCCGGCGATTTTTCTCGTTACACGTTGTTCGACGTCGTGTATCAGCCAGACCAAATGACGGCCGAGCAGTTGCAAAGCGAGTTCAACGAATTGGTGGGACGAGTGTTTCGGCCCGAGGCTCAGGCACGCCGTGATACGATTCAAAAGCGGATTCGATCCTCCCGACGCACCCTAGGAAACCAGGCATGAATGATTCAGCAGAGAGTGATCCAATGACGTTGCGATTGCGAGATCCGTTACTGTTTTTGTTGGGGGTGGAGTCTTCCATTCGGCGGGTGCTTCGCAGTCCTTGGTCACTCACTTTGGGGCTGGCTCTGGTCGCGACCGCTTCCATGGCGCGCGAATATGACGCGGTCAGTTGGTTGGATGCACCCCAGGACTTGCTCGGTCCGTTTGCTGCGTCGTTGGTGATCTGCACGGTCTTGTTCATTGCGGTGCAGATCTGTTTGGCGCTGACAGGTGTGAAGCGAGATTCAAAGCACAGCTTGATTCGTGACTACCGAATCTTTCTGACCGGATACTGGATGACCGCTCCGCTGGCGTGGTTGTACGCGATTCCAATCGAGGTCATGGCGGATGAAATGACCTCGTTGCGTTTCAACCTGGCGTTGTTGTCGATCGTGTCGATTTGGCGAGTGTTGTTGTTCAGTCGCGTGATCGCGATTCAGTTTGGACTTCGACTGGGGGCCACGTTGACTTGGATTCTGGTGCCGTGCATGGTGATCGCGTTCTTTGCTGTGCTGTCCGCTCAGTTGTCGATGGTTTCACTCATGGGCGGCATTCGGTTGACCCAAACGCAGCAGCTGTTGAGGAGCTATCAATCGACGGTTGCAGCCGGTTGTTTCTATGGCTTCATCCCGGTCTTGATCGCGGCCTTGGGGTCCATTGCGATGTCGAGCAGATCGAAGCATCGCTGGGAAGAGATCGGCCGTCGCAACGTTCCGATGCGACGAAGTGTTTGGTTGTGGCCGGCGGTGTCGGGAGTGATCTTGTTGGTCGCAGCGACGTTCTTTCAGCCGCAGTTGATGCGTTCGGCGAAAGTGGATGCAATGCTTCGCAGCGGCGACATCAATGACGCCGTCGCGGCAATGCAATCGATGGGGGAAGATGCCTTTCCCGTTGTCTGGGATCCGCCGCCGAAGTATCCCGATCATAGGAACTTGCAGCCGGAGATTGCACTCGTCGCCGATGCACTTCAGGCAAAGAATGCGGAGCGGTGGATTGTGGATCGATTGATGGTGCAAGCCGACGAGATTGCGCTGCGACAGGAAGGATGGTTCGAGGGGACGGCCGACTTGGGGTACTTTCAAGATTACATCGTGCACCGGGAACCGGACACAATTGATCGTATGTTGATGGCGCTGGAAAAGCTGCGGTCGCTCGAAGTCGGGGACCAGGAAACACACGACCATCGGGACGAACTGATCCGGGTGATGGAAGCAGCCCGTGAAGCAGCGATTCAGCGGCGGGAAGTCGAAGCCGGTGAATTCGCCAGTGGCGAAGAGGACGAGGCGGGAGCGTCTGCCACTGAAGCGGCGGAGTCACCTGAGAGCTGAGCTGGGACATAGTGCGTCCCAACTCACTGGATGGCTGCCAGTTGTTGTTGGGCGTCATCGACGATGTCCGCTGCCCAGGTTTGACCTTCGTAGAGCGTGATGATTCCCCGCATGACTTTGGCTTTGTCTTCCGGTGCGAGCGACATCGCAGTGGTGAGCCGAAGTCGCAAGGCTTGTTGTCGCTGGGTGTTGGCAACCTGGTCCGAGGGAGCGGAGTTCAGACGCTCAAGTTCGTCACGAACGAGTGTTTCGAGTTGTTGCAACTCTCGAAGCCGCAGGCGATGTTTGAGTTTGTCGCCCGGGGAGAGAATCTCGCCGGCGGCTTCCAAATCGACGTCGAGTGAATAGACGTCCAGCCAAGCTTGCAGGTACTTCACGGCGTCTGCGTTGGATGTCTCGCGAAGCGACAGCGCCTGCAGGAGCGCTGCTTCTGCAGGTGGCAACTGAGCTGAGCTGCCCGCGGATCGGGAGCGGTTTTTGAGTTGCCGATAGGTGGATTCGAGTTGAGCGGAACGTTGCCAGTGGAGGACTTGTTCGGCATTTGGGTCGTCTGGATAAGTTTCCAGAAACAGATTCATTCGCGGGATTTCGGACGCCAGCGAACCGTTCAGTTCAGCCGCTTCGAACGCCCCGTACAAAGTCGAAGCCGAGGGAGTGCGGATCGAATAGACAAACAGCGCGATGCCACCCAGCAAGATCAAGACCATCCCGGCAATGGATGCCCAGTGCACCCAATTCGAATCCGGGCTTTCGGCGCGGTGACGGTCCGACAGGTAGCCACCAGGAGTCGTGCTGGAATCGATCGTTTGGAAGTGAGTCTTGGGCGGTTCTTCGTTGCGTTTCGATTGCGTCAACGATTCGTTGGTGCTGGTCAGGGCTGGGGCGGTCAACGGATCGGCAAGGTTGCTCGGGTGTTCGTTGGCGACGACGCGTCGACCGGTCACGTGGTTTCCGCCGGTTTCGTTGGTTGGCAGATCGGGCGAGACGTCGCGGGAGGCATCGGTGTGATGATGGCCACGCGTGTCCAAGTCACCGGCCAGGTTGGGCGGCAGTTCCGGCGTGAATTCTTCGTCACCCAGTTGGGTGCGAGACGCTTGTTCGTTCAGCGTTCGGCCGCGTTGCAGTCCAGCCCGTGTCGCCTTCAAGCGATTCATCACCGCGAGCGCTGTCGGCGGCCGATTGGCCGGATCTTTTTCGAGCAATTGATGCACGATCTCAACGACTTCGGCTGGGATGTCGGGATTGATCAGCTCCAGCGGCACCGGGCGGTCCCGTTGCAACGCCTCCACGACTTGCGTGACCTTCTTGCCTGCAAAGGGGGCTCGTCCAGCGAGCATCGCGTACATCACGCTGCCGAGGGCGTACAAATCGGTGCGAGGCGTGATCGAGTGGCTGCCTGCTTGTTCGGGCGCCATGTAGTCGGCCGTGCCCAGCACTGAACCGTGCAGCGTTTGCTCGCCAAAACCAAACAGTTTGGCGATCCCGAAGTCCACCAGTTTGACTTCTCCCGCCTCGGTCAAAATCAAGTTGGCAGGTTTGAGGTCACGGTGAATGACGCCGATGTCATGGGCATGTTTGAGCGCCGCACAGACTTGCGAAGCGATGTCGAGCGTCGGCAGCCAACCGAGTCGCTTGACGTCGCGGATGCGTTTTTGAAGCGTTTCGCCACGGACCAATTCCATGGAATAGAACAGTTGCCCAGCTTCTTCGCCGTAGCCGATCAAGCGGACGATTCCTGGGTGCCGCAGCCGACGCAAGGTTTCAACTTCCGCGTCAAATCGGCGGCGGAACCGCATGTCGTCGGCAACGTGTTGTGCGATCAACTTCACGGCGACTTCTTCGCCGGTCTTGCCGTGCCGAGCCCGATAGACCGATCCCATGCCACCGCGGCCGATGACGCTTTCAATCTGATACGGTCCGAGAAGTTCAGGCTCAGCCATCAAGGTCCGTCCAATCGCCCCGTGGATCGTTGGAAATTTCGGTCGGCTCGCCTTCATCGGTGAGCGTTTGGATCTTTTGCCGGGTGGTTTCGACGGACTCTGCATCCATCAAGGGCTGCAGTTTGATGCGGAAGGATTTGGTTTCCCCGGCACCGATGTCGACCAGTCGGCCTTGTTTTTCTTCGAATCCGCGGCGGTTTGGGAAACCGGTGGCAGGTTCCATCCCGGTCACGTACCCGTCCGCTTCGGCTGCCGTGTTCTTCCATAATACAAAGGCGGGCAGCGTCGATGTTTTGTAACTGACGGCAAAACCCCGGTCCTGCTCGGGTGACATCAGCATCGTGTGCGTGTAACCGGTTTCATCGGCCCGAGGTCGACCGAAATAAACCCGTTCCGCTTGGCCGGTGGTGGGACCGTCGAACTCGTCCCAGCGATCGATTTGTTCCGCGGCATGAGCGTCTTTGGGGGCCAATTCGGCGAGGGCCGAAACCAGACGGCTGTTTTCGCCCAGAATCGGCACGCCGATGTTGATGTGGTAGAGCAATTGCATGGTTTGCGGCGTCTCCAGTTCGTTGGTCACGTCGTCCAGGAGTTCGACCTCCGTGCGATCGGCGTGGATGCGGATTTTGGATCGCATTCGAAAACGCTTGAAAAACAAACGAGTTTCGATGGTGTCGGCAATCAATTCGACTCGCCCACTGGCCTCGTCAAATTCCACCGACAACGAGTCCGCTGGCGTGTTGGCGATGTGCCCATGCAGTGGAAATTCGAGTTGACCGTGGGGGCCGTGTTGCGGAGCACCGTTGCTTTGCAAGCCACACCGGACGACCAATTCGTCGAATCCCGACAACCACCCCAATCCACTGGGTTCGGAGACGGGCACATGGTTGGGGTGGACTGGCCCAATCACGGGGGAATGCCAGCCAAACCGAACGCCATCGCACTCGATTCGCCAGATTGACATGCCACGGGTTGGCAGCACATCGACGTGCATTCGGCTGTTTTTCAGCCGGACAATTTCCACGCCTTCGCTGACGCCTCCGCGAAAAACTCCGTGCCGGATCGTCCAGTCTCCCACTCGGGTGGATAAATCCAGGTGCATCGGGCTGGTGGTATCCCACTGGATTCGTTGCTCACGGTCGTCAACTTCTCGGACAACGATGGATTCGGTGGCCATGAAGGGCTTCCAATTCAATTCGAGGGTGGCGTGCGAAGCGGGGGCATTCTGGACCCAGCCTCTGAACTTGTATAGACCTTCACGTGGGCCTAAAACATGTCGTGGAAACGGTCTGGGCGCAATCCGTGCGGATTGTGTTCCATGCTAGTGATCATCCATCCTCCCATTCTCACCCGCCTCCCAACCGAGCACCCGATGAGCACCGTGAAGTTAGACGAAGGATTAATTCAGGGCGACAGCGTTTCCAGTATCCTCGATTCTGCCATGGACGCCCATGGTGGTGTACTGCGGTTGACGCCAACCTGGGTCCCGCGTTCATTCTTGCACCCCGGACGACGGATCAAATTGCATCCTTCGGATTACTATCGATTCGGTGCGGATCGCGGCGGGATTGACGAACGTTGGTTCGGCAGCACCACCGACGCGGCCAACGAAGGCCGAGTTTGGCACGAAGGCCAAAGTTTTTGCTTGTTCGAAGGCAAAAAATTCATGCTCAAGGACGCCGTGGCCGAGCGTGGCAACGACATCGTCGGCGAAGCGATCTATTCGAAGTACGACCGTTGGCCGGTGTATTCGAAATTCTTCGACAACATGGGCCCCATCCCGCACCACATGCACCAGTCGTTTGAAGACGCAGAATTGGTCGGGCAAGAAGGCAAACCGGAAAGCTATTACTTCCCGCCACAATTGAACAATGTCGACAACAACTTCTCCTACACGTTCATGGGACTGGAACCCGGCACCCAGCCAGAGGACGTGCGTCGTTGCTTGGAAAACTGGAACGAAGGCGACAACGGCATCTTGGACCTCAGCCGTGCCTACCGTCTGAAACGTGGTACCGGTTGGTTGATTCCACCGGGAGTTCTCCACGCTCCGGGGTCGCTGTGCACGTACGAGCCGCAATGGGGCAGCGACGTGTTCGGCATGTACCAATCGATCGTCGAAGGCCGCTATGTGCCGTGGTCGTTGCTGGTCAAGGACATGCCCGAGGACAAGCACCAGGACCTCGACTTCATCGTCGGTCAGCTGGACTGGGACAAGAACGTCGACACGCATTTCAAGAACAGTAACTACCTCGAACCTGTTCGCGACGAAAAACGCAGCGGTGACGGGTACGAAGATTTGTGGATCGTTTACGGCACCGTCGATGGGGACCAACTGTTCAGCGCCAAAGAGCTGACGATCGCTCCGGGAGCCAAGTGTGTTCTGAAAGACGGTGCGGCGAGCAGTTGGATCACGGTTCAAGGCCGCGGCCGAATCGGAAATCTCGATTTGCAAACTCCTGCGATGATTCGATTTGGCGAGAACACGACCGACGAGGTGTTCATCAGCCACGTGGCTGCGACCAACGGCGTCGAGATCGAAAACCTGGGCAGCGAACCCTTGGTTGGCCTGCGTTACTTCGGCCCCAATGCTCATACCGACATTCCCAAAGCCGGTAGCTGAGCCGAGGCGTTCCGATTGGAATGATTCGAGAACAATCAACGAAACGCGAGCGTCCCGGAGCCGGGGGCGTTCGCGTTTTTCTTTGGGGTGTCGCGACGTCGCGCAAATGGCTGATGGGCGATCGGCAGGTGGGAAATTCCGGTGCGGAATGGAAGGATGCTGCGGTTCGTGCGGGCTAAGTTCAAAAGACGTTTCGAAGACCGGAAGGATGCGACTTGTCGACATCGAGTTGAGACGATATCCTGCCGCCTTGCCCGCGGATGTGGCGGAATTGGCAGACGCGCTAGACTCAGGATCTAGTGCCCGATAAGGGCGTGGAGGTTCGAATCCTCTCATCCGTATTTGAGTGATTTTCAACGAATTAGCCCCCTCTTTGGTTGCTGTTTTTTACAAGCAGAGCCGATCCAGGGGGCTTTTTTTGTGTCGTTTTTGTGTTCTGAGCTTTTGTAACAACCGACGCTGCCTCTCAATTTGATTGCAGTGGCTGGTCCGGTTGTGACGATGCAACGGGTTGTGCGGAGGGGCTTTCTGCACCGGTGAGCGAGAAAATTCGGTCGCCGATTCATTCGAACACAAGGTGGCACCGTGACCGGCAAGCTCATTCGATTCAATCAACGGAAGCGTTCCGCAAAATTGGCGTCCGCGAAACGTGTTGCCCTTGCGTTGGCAATCGCGACGTCCACGGCGATGGGCGTTTCTGCTCAGCGTCCCAATCAGCCGCAGTTGAAGCACCTCAGCGTGCCTGGTGCGGTGGCCGACTCGGTGGCGACTCGCTTGAGTCTGCAATACCTCGACCAGCCCGGCGTGACCATCACACCCGATGACCGTCCCGGCGGCGGTCTGTTGGTGCTGGCTCCGCCTGATTTGCAAAACAAAATTGCCGCTGACGCGGCGACGTTGTCCAACAGCTTGGCTCAAGTCGCTGGGCCTCAGTCCGCGACGCCCCTCACGGTGCACCTGGTCAACATCACTTGGCGAGAAGTCGAAGACGCCCTGCGGATCATCGCTGGCGAAGATGTGCCCGTGACGACCAGCCGCAATGGTGAGCGAGCGTCGTTCACGTTGACCATGGAAAAACGTGGCGGCACCACCACGCGAGTCGAAGTCGATCGACGCGCCAACGCGGTGACGTTGACGACCAGCCCGTTGATGCACAACACGTGGCGCAAGACAATTCAGGCGATCGACCAAGCCCCTCGATTCGCCGGCGAAGAAACTCGTGTGTACATGTTGCAACACGCCAAGATTTCGTCGGTGCAGCGAGCGATTCGTTTGCTGCGAGACTTGGATCCCAAAAGTGGTTCGGGCATCAACGCACGTCCCGCTTCCAGCCGGACCCAGGCCAACTTCCGCACCGCCGCTTTCCAGAACGATGGTGGCACCGCGGCGCCGAACGGAGCCGCGGATGTGGCGGCCGCCGATCCCGACTTGGAAGGCGACGATGCTGCCGGTCCGATCGGCGATCCCGAGATTCAGTTCGTTCCTGAGTCCGGATTGATCATCGTCAAAGGCAACAAACGCGATATCCAACGCGTCATGGATATCGTCAAGGACATCGAAGAAAAGAGCAAGCTGACTCAGCCTGAAATCCAAGTTCGTCAACTTCAGCATGCCGATTCCAACGCGGTATCTGCGTTGCTCACGCAGCTCTATGAAGACGTGTTGTCGGCTCGCCAGGGTGACGTCAGCATCACTGCACTGGATTCGCCCAATGCATTGCTGTTGATCGGTCGCAAAGAAGCAATCGAAGCGGTCAACGACTTGATCGAAAAGATTGATCAACCGATTCCAGATTCGGATCGCTTGCGTGTGTTCCGTTTGCAGCACGCATCGGCAACGGATGCAGAAGCCACCATCCAAGGATTCTTCACCAATCAACCCGGTGGCGATGAAGAAAATCGTCCTGGATTGGGAGTTCGCGTTCGGGTCACGGCCGACTATCGAACGAACTCGTTGATCGTCAGTGCGTCGCCGCGAGACCTCGCCGAAGTGACTCGCTTGGTCGAGGAAATCGACGTCCAAAAAATTGCGTCGACCGCTGAAATCAAAGTCTTCCCGCTCACCAATGCACGAGCCGAGGACATGGTCGAAGTCCTGCAGGATGCGATTTCGGGAGAACCTGAAAACATCGCTGGCGACACGACTGCCGCTGCATCGTCCTTGTCGATCGTTTCGCTGAGCTCACCAGGCAACCCGATTCTCGATTCGGGAATCTTGAACGGTGCCGTGATCACTGCTGACAGCAACGTCAACGCAGTCGTCGTTCGTGCTCCTGCCGGTGGCATGCCATTGATCGGCGAACTGATTCGTCAGCTCGATCAAACGCCCGGCATTGATTCGCTGGTCAAAGTGTTCACGATCGAAAATGGTGACGCGACCCAGTTGACCACGGCACTGCAAAACTTGTTCGGGGACGATGCCTCGACCAATGGGACCAGCGTCGGTGCAGGCAACCTTGGCAGTTTGCCATCGTTGACGGCTTCTGACAGTGCTTTGACACCGTTGGTCTTCTCAACTGACATCCGCACCAACAGCATCATTGCCAGCGGTTCGGCTGAAGACTTGGAGGTGGTCGAGAGCATTCTGTTGCGGCTCGACAGCGAAGGTTTTGCCGAACGCATCACCGAAGTGATTTGGCTCAAGCACCAAATCGCGGAGAACGTCGCGGCAGCCATCACGAACTATGTCTCGCAGCGTCAGCAGTCGCGCAATGTGATCACGCAATTCCAGCAAGGCCTGGGCCCCTTGGACCTGCCCGATCGTGACATCGTCGCGGTTGCCGAAGCACAAACGAACAGCGTGCTGCTCAGCGTCTCGCCACGGATCTATGAAGAGGTTCGTCAGCTGATCGATCGCTTGGATCGACGCCCACCGATGGTGTTGATCAAAACCTTGATCGCCGAAGTGGAACTGGACGACGGCTTTGAAATCGGCGGCGAGTTTGGGCTGCAAGATTCGTTGCTGTTCGATCGCGGCAAGGCCACCGGTGCCATCGCCACGAACAACCCAGGCTCCGATCCAGGGTTCAATTTCGGTGGAACCAGTCTTCCCAATAGCAACTCGTTCGGTCAAGAAAGCCTCGCGTCGCAAGGTCTGACCAGCTTCGGATCCAACGCCAGTCAGCTGACGCAGCTCAGCGGTCTTAACTCAGGCGGCTTTGTCTTCTCCGCGGCCAGCGAGTCCGTCAACCTGTTCTTGCGAACCTTGCGTGTCGCCAATCGACTGCAGATTCTCAGCCGGCCTGAGATCATGACGGCGGACAACACAGAAGGTTATGTCCAAGTCGGTCAAAGCTTCCCACGACCAACCGAGTTGTCCTTCACCGGAGGAACGGGCGGGACGGCGTCTCAACCGATCATCGGGATCGAAGACGAGGAAATCGGAATCATCCTGCGGGTCACTCCGCGAGTTGGTGCGGATGGTCTGATCATGATGGCCATTGATGCCAGTCGCAGTGACATCAATCCGAATGAAGGGCAGATCATCGGTTCGTTCCAAGACGATGTCCCGATCTTCGTGCCAGCGATTGATCGAACACAAGCCCAAGCGACCGTCACTGCGTTTGATGGACAAACGGTTGTCTTCGGCGGATTGATTCAGAAGTTCCGGCAGAACCGGACTCGTCGAGTGCCCTACCTGGCCGACATCCCGTTGTTGGGGACGTTCTTCAAGTACGACTCCGAGATCGAAACCCGTAGCGAACTCTTGGTCGTGATGACGCCAATCCTGGTGACAGGTCACGAAGACCTGGAGTACGTCAAGCAAGTCGAGTCGAGCCGCATGAGTTGGTGCTTGGCCGATGTGGTGGAGATGCACGGTGACGTTGGTCTATCGGGTGGCTATGGATTGTGGGGACCCGCTGTGGGGCCAACGATCTATCCCGACCTGCATCCCACCGTGGATGTGTTCCCCGCAGCCGACATGCCCGGTGGCAATCGAGCGATGAAGGCTGGTGTGATCCCACAGGGAAGCGTCATCCACTCGGTCGACGGAAGCGTGGTCCCCGGCTCAGCCGGGCAATTGCCACCCGATGTGACTTTGAACCCAGGTGAATCGATCATTCGCAATGACTGGATCGAAGCTCCTCAGGGATCTGTCCCCACGCCTCAGCAAGGTGTGCCGGTCGATCAGTTGCCTCCGCCCGTGATGTCCGCACCTGGCGACTTTTTGCCAGCACCTGCTTCAGGTGGCGTACCCGCAACGGGAGCAGGTTTCACTGGAGCGACGCCGACCAAGCAAGCTAGCAACAGTTCGGCATCGCAAGTGCCGGTCAAGCAGGTTTCCGCTCGAATGCCTTCGCAGCCGTCTGCGAACCAGCCCACGAGCACGCCACCCGCTGCCACCAAGCCTGTGAGCGAAGAAGTTCCCGCCAAGAAACGTTGGTTCAACTTCAATCGATCGAAGTAGTGAGTCCATTGCCATGTCACGCCGGCGTGAATCGCGTCCTGCACTCACGCTGACGTGACATGGCACGAAGAAGTGCATCCGTTTGGGAACGTCCCAGCCGGTAGTCGAAGACGACGTTGTTGCCATTTCAACCAGAACAATCCCGCAATTGTTTCGGTGGTCGTCGCCAACGTTGATGGAATTTGTGTCGTCGTGAATCTTCGTCCCAAGGTGCCAATCGCACGGGCGAGCATTTGCGGTCAACCCTCAAAGCAGAGACCCAGACATGTCATTGAAATCTCGCGCCCGAATTGCATCCCGAGCGACACTTGGGGCTTGCTTGGTCAGTTTGACGCTCAGCACCGGTTGTGCGTCGATGACCCAGTCCGACACGGCGGCTCCAAAGAAAACACTGTTGGAGCGGATGCCTTGGGCCAAAAAAGATCAGGCGCCCGAACCGTATCCCAACCCTGCGAAGCTCGCAGCCGTGTGGTCGACGGAGTCACTCACTCAGGTCGGCCGTGTGCCCACGCGGGGCTTTGGCGGACGCATCTTCTTCTACGATGAAAAGTCGAAGCCCGTGCCGGTGGAAGGCACGTTGGTGATCCATGGCTTTGATGAAAAAGCAAAGGATCCGAAAGCGGCTGTGAAGCGGTTTGAGTTCACTCCCGAGCAATTGACCAGTCACTTCAGCCAGTCGGACGTGGGGGCATCGTACAGCGTTTGGGTGCCCTGGGATGCGATCGGTGGCGAACAGTGCCACATCTCGTTGGTCGCGTCGTTCAAGACGCAAGCAGGCAAGACGATTCAGGGGCAGCCAACCAATGTGTTGTTGCCGGGGTCGAAGAGCGACAGCGACATGGCGCTTGCCAATCGTTATTCGCCTGATTACAGGGCGTGGCAGCACGCCTCGTCGGGCAAGACCTCGCCGAGCAGTGGTTTGACAACGACCACGATTTCTCGCCCTTCCGTTCGGGATCGGTCGAGCGAGTTGCCACCGTCGGTGGGAACTTGGAACATCGCTCGTGGGAATTCTTCCAATTCGATTGACATCGCGATGGTGAACCAAGGTGATGCACCGGCGGGCGGTCAAGGTGAACCCGCCGACACGTTTGCCTCACCGGAGAAGTCAAGTTCGCCACAAGTCCTGCCGGCATCCACGCGATTGAAGTGAGTGGGACCCGGGTGTGTTGTGTGTAGGCCAGGTCTTACCTGGCTTACGTCACTTTTTTCATCCCTACCGGGATGAAAACCTGCGCAAACGCATGGCCGCCACAAGCCCAAACATTTCGCAGCCCATGGTTGCCAGAGTCGAACCGGACGCTATCGCGTTCCGGCTGACGAAATCAAGGGACTGCTATTTGTGGCATTGAAATCATTGCCACCTGTATTTCGGGGCAGGTCATCGGCGACACGGCAAATAAAAAAAGAGCCCGGTGAAAACCGGGCTCTTGGCGTTTGTCATCGAGGTGTCGGCTCAATCGACCGACAGGCGGATCAGCCCAATTCCCAACCGGAGCGGTATTCGCGTTGGACGAACTGGTTGACGGCTTCCACGTTGGGGCTGGTCAAGTCCTTGGCGTTCCATTCGATGCGTTGGCCTTCGCCGGCACGCATGGCCAAGTTGCCGACCAAGATCGTTTCGGTCAGGCGGCCAGCGTAACCGAAGTTCGACATGGTGCCGGGCTCGTACTCGCCTTTGATGGTGCTGACGAATTCCCATTTGTGACGCTCGTCGCCACTGGCTTTGAAGGGGATGCGAGGCAACCAAGGTTCGGGCTTCTTGAAGTCGACGTACTTGTCTTCGGGAAGCAGGTAGTACTTGGCTCCGTAATCGTCGGGTGAGAACACGATGCCTTTGCTGCCGACGATGACCGCACCGGATCGTTTCTTTCCGCCGTCGCGTTGTGCTTGGACTTGTTTCTGGAACCAAGCGGGCAATTGCGAGATGATGCTTTCTGGTGGCAGGTTGCCGCCGTCGTACCAGTAGAACTTGCAAGGTGGCAACGTTTTTCCGTCGCCGCCTTCGCGTTCTGGGAATTCGAACATCAGCGAGCTGCTGCCGGGGTACTGTTCGCCTTCGACGATGCCAGGGTTCTTCACAGCGGTGACCGCGACGGGGTCCCACAGTTGAAGGGCTTTGACGGGCATGTTGGTGGTGTGACAGGCCATGTCCCCGAGAGCACCGGTGCCGAAGTCGACCCAACCACGCCAGTTGAACGAGTGGTAAGCGCCTTTGACGAACGGACGCATTGGGGCCGGGCCGATCCAGGCGTCCCAGTTCAACGAATCTGGCACAGGATCTTCACCGGCTGGACGTCCGCCGCCTTGTGGCCAGACGGGACGGTTGCTGAAGATGTGAATCTCGGTGACGTCGCCGATGGCGCCGCTTTGGATGACTTCCACCGCTTCACGAAGTCCGTCTTCGCTGGTGCCTTGGTTGCCCATTTGGGTGATGACGCCGGCCTTCTCCGCAGTTTCTCGCATCAGGCGAGCTTCGCGAATCGACCAGGTCATGGGTTTTTGGCAGTAGACGTGTTTGCCCATGTTCATGGCTTTGACACATGCCGCCGCGTGCGTGTGGTCAGGCGTGCTGCAGGTCACGATGTCGACCTTGTCGCCCATCTTGTCCAGCATCTCGCGGAAGTCGTCGAACTGTTCCGCGTCTTTGAATTCGCGTCCCTTCTTGGCCAGGGTGTCGCGATCGACGTCGCACAGGGCGGCGATCTTCACACCTTGGTTGGCGATGTGGCTGGTATCACTCCCACCCTTGCCGCCGACGCCGATGCAGGCGGCTGACAACGAGTTCAATGCGGAGGACGACTCATCTTGTGCCACGCTGGTGCCAGCGAAGTAGCCGACTCCTGCGGTCAATGCGGCCGATTGGCCAATGAAACGACGGCGGTTGGTTTTCGAGGTCATGGACTAACAGTTCCGAAGGTAGGAAGGGTGGGCGGGCGGAAGTGTGAATCGCCACCACATCAGGCTGCAGCGAGATTCTGTAACAAGATATCGTAGGTAAACGCAGAGTGGAGCGATGATCCTGCGATCGGATTGTACTTCACCTGAGTACCTAGATTAACAACTCAATAGAGGCGGTTCAATCTTTCCGCAAGAACGATTGTGCCTCAGCAGGCCTGGAGATTTTCATAACAGGACAGGAGTCGGCATCCATTTGGCGCATGGGGAAACAGAATGACCATGCAGAAAAAGAGCCGCTCCTGTGAGGGAGCGGCCTGAGGCGTTTGTTTTCGAGGTGGTTCGGCCGTCGGAGCCGGGGATCACCGGAGCGTGACCGCCGCCGCAGATCGTCGCTGCTGAGGCGGTTTCTCAATCAGGAAGTTTCGATCAGCTGCCAATTGCCGGCGTCGGTCTCGACCTTCCAGATTTCCGGGAGTGCCTCGTCTTTCAGTTGGCTGGCGACCAACGATGCCAAGGGATCGGGAATCACAAACGCGACGACTTGGTTGCGGTTGCGTTTCAGGATTCGCCGGACAGCTTTGCCGACCCGGTGTGCGGCTTCGTGCATCGACTCACCGCCGGGAGGGCAAGTCGACTCCGGTGTGTCGCACAGTTCCCGGTACAGGCGAGGTTGGTTGCGACGGATTTCCTCGATCAGCTTGCCGTGCCACAAACCGTGGTCCACGTTGCGAAACTCTTCGATCACCTTGGGACGCAGATCGCGGCCTTCGGAGAGGCAAGTCGCGGTTTCCACGGCAGATTGGCAGGGAGCACAGTAGATCGCGTTCAAACGAATGCCCGCCAATTCACTGGCGAGAGCTTCCGCCTGCAACCGGCCGCGTTCGCACAAAGGCACGTCCAGGTTGCCCTTCATGCGACCTTGTTCATCAAAGGTGGTCGCACCGGGGCGAATCAAAACCAGCTTGGAAGCGGCTTTGGGCCAAAGTGAAATCATGACTGGTCTCCTGATTGGGGAGGCGAACCATGCATGGCTTGGGTCAGTTCGTTGATCGCGGTTTCGTAGTCGTGTTGGCCGAAGATCGCCGAACCAACGACGAACAAATCACAACCGGCCGCACGAGCGTCGCCGATGGTCTCGGCTTTGATGCCGCCGTCGATTTCCAGCAGCAAGTCCGGTTTGCGTTCTTTCAGGCTGCGCAAACGATCCAGCGACACGGGATTGAATTTTTGGCCGCCAAACCCAGCGTTGACGCTCATCACCAACACCATGTCGACGGAATCAAGGCAGGCATCCAACTGGGTGAAGTCGGTGTCGGGGTTGATGGCAACGCCCACGCCCACACCCAGGTCGTGAATCTTTCCAGCCACCTCGACGCTGTCGTTCACCGCTTCGACATGGAAAGTCAGCATGTCCGCGCCGGCATCCACCATCGGCTTGGCGTACGCCAAAGGATCGCTGATCATCAGATGGACATCCAGAGGCATGTCCGTGTGACGACGCAGGCCTTCGACAATGGGCATGCCGTAGGACAGATTGGGCACAAAGTGGCCATCCATGACATCCAAGTGCAACACACGCGTTCCCGCGGCGGTCAGCTTTTCAACCTCAGTGCGTAAATCACCAAAGTCGCATTGCAAAAGGCTCGGCAAAATTGCCGGCCCAGCAGCACGGATGGAATCGAGCTTCGCTCGGCTCATACAGTTGTCTCATCGGGGAATGGATTCACCACGCCTGGTCACGCCAGGTGGCCAATGGAAACGTCCGAAAACGCTCAATCGAGTTCCCGCCGCCAGCACGGGAAAACCGGGCCGCCTGCGATTCGCGATTGCATCCCGCTGATTTGTCAGCGGAATGCCCACATTGCGTTGGTGTGATGCGATCGACGTGCCAATCTTCGCGGCCGAGATCCGATCCGATCGGAAGGCTGAATGCGAAATGACGACACACGATTGCATCGATGGGGCAACAGATTGAACAAGTGCCGGTGCCGCTGTCAATCGGCAGCGGAAACTCAGGGGGAGTCCTCCAAGCCACAATGGCGGACGTAACTCTCAAATTCAAAACAACCGGCATTTGCTAGCAATTGCAATGGCGGAGAATCTTCCATAGAAAATTGATTTGGGAGGTGTGCAATTTGCCTGGCGGCTGCCTGTCCGGCAAGTTTCGCCAGCCAGCCAACACGGATTCCGGCAGCACGCCGACGATGCTTGAGGTCGTGCCGTTTTACTTCACCCTCCCTTTGGGAGGGGGCGGACCCTGGCGTGGCTCTCGGACGACCCCCACCGCGCAAAAAAAAACGGTCGCCGCAAGTTCCGGAGAACTCGCGACGACCGTTGTGTTGTTGAGAAAAAGATCTTTCGCTTGAAGAAAGTGAATCTCAGAGCACCTGAATCGAAAGCGGAAGGACGCTTTCGATTCTCAGTGTGAGATTCGATTCGCGATCAGCGACCCGGATCGAATCCGGTTTGGGCGATCTCTTCTTCTTCCTGGATGATGATCCGAGGTGTGACCATCATCATCAAGCTGCTCGACTGACGACCGACCGCGGTGTTGCGGAACAATCGGCTGACGTAAGGGATCTTGCTGAGGAACGGCACGCCACGTTCGTTGCGGCCTTCGCTCATCCGTTTGATCCCACCCAGAAGAATCGTGCCACCATCGGGAACACTCACGGTCGTGTTCACAGTGGTGAAGGCGAACGTTGGTTGTTGGACCGTCGTGCCTTGCGTGACGCTTTCTTCTTCCTGCTCGTCTTCTTCATTGATCACGCCGTCACCGTTCGTGTCGACGTTGCGACTGCTGGTGTTGCGTGTTGTCGAGTTGCCTTGGAACGTGAATTCGTTGACTTCACCAATTTGGCTGAAGGTTGGAATCAGTGTCAGCCGAACGAAGCGTTTGTCTTCACTGACAACACCTTGCACGTTCAGTCGTGTGCCTTCGTCGAGGACGACGATGACTGGCTGTTGTGCGACGGCGAAGTCACCGACAACGGGAACGATACTGGTCACGAAAGGACGTGATGTCTGGTCTTGGATCGAAGCGATCTGACCATCGAACAAGGTCACCTTCGGGGCCTGCATCACGTTGGTACGACTGTCACCCTGAGCGGCTTGCAAGAAGAAGTAAGCTTCGATGTCGCTCAAGATTGCGAACCCGAGGGTCGAGATCGCACCGGGGTCAGCACCAAACGGTGGTGTGACACCGCTGCTGTTGTTGTCGAACCGGATGTCGAGGTCGGCCGTTGGCGTTCCGTCGTTGTCCAAACCGATTGTGATTTCTGGTCCGCTGTCATCGCCTGGCAGTCCAGGAGCGTTGTCATCGAACTGCAAGTCAAAGTCGATTCCGATTTGTTCAAAGAACGTGTCGGACAACGTGATGAAGCGAACTTCGATCGTGATCTGCAAGTTCTGCAGGCGACGAAGTGACTCCAACAAGTCAACAATCTGATCGTGCACATCGCTCGTCGTGCTGACAACCAGCGACAAGTTTTGTGGGTAGGGAGCCATCGTGCCGACGCCACCGAGGGCTTCCCACGATTCCGGCTCAATCGTCGTTTGAATCAACTGCATCAGTTGGCTGAAGTCAGCCATGGACTGACCACCCAAGCCGCCGAAGCTGCTGGGCGAACCCAAACCGCCGGCCGAGCCGTAGCTGCTGCCGGTGTTGTACTGACCCAACATGTTCGGGCTCATCGAGGCAGCGGAGTTGTTGCCGGCAAAGCCGCCCAATCCCGATGCGGAGACGGGCACGACTTGAACGTCGGTCTGTGGGTTGATCATTTGGTAGGCGTTTCGCAACGCACCACGCAAACCATCGTCGTAACCCGTGACGAAGTTCGGGATCGGTGTGACCAAGTCAGCGACGCGGTAGGTGCGTCGTTCAACCATCGTGCGGCGAGCGTCCTTGCTGGTCACGTTCAAGACTTCGTTGTCGATCACGTGAGTCAGGTCGAGGTCACCCAGGATGATGTTCAGGGCACTGTCCAGCGAAATTCGCGTGGAAATGTTCTGCGAAACCGGGGTCTCGCGGTTCATTCGAATCGCAGCCAAAGCGCGGTTGTCGATCACGATCGGCACGCCGGTCATGTTCGACAAGTCATCCAGGACTTCGCCCAGTGGACGATCGCGATACTTGACTTCGACTTCCGTGGCCAGTTTGCGTTTGATCTCTTGTTCGCGAGGTGACAAGCTGGTTTCAGCGTTGCTCTGCAAACGACGACGAGAGAGTTCTTCCCAGGAACGAATTTCGGGGAAGGCAAACGGACGATCGGGATCGCCAGGGACAGCTGCTTGACCGATGGCCAGCATTTCGCGAACAAAACCGTCTTCGGCACCCGCTTTGATTTCCTCATCCATTTGGATGCGAACGCCCATGCGGCTGCTGTGGAACATGCTTTGAGCGATTGGCGAACCAGGTTTCAGCTCACCGACTTGTTTGGCGATCACTTCCGCTTCGTTGAAGCGGCGATCGTCCATCAAGTCATTGAAGGTCTCGACCAGCGATGAAATTTCATCGTCGATGCGAGCTTCTTTGGCGGCGTCGGTGGCCATTTCGGAGCGAACGGCTTCGTTGGCCAAGTCCAATTGGATCTCAGCGCGATGCTGTTCGACGTAAGTCTTTTGATCCGACAACGCGCGGTCGACCATCGCGGCCAGCGATGCCTTGGAGGCTTCATCGATGCTGGCTCCTTCGACACGACGACGAAGGCGTTCCAGGTCGTCGACGGCATCCATCGGAGCGTCTGTGCGTTTCTCGTTGGCCTTTGACAATTCCGTCGTGATCTCGCGATACAAGCGACGGGTTTGCTGTTGGGCTTCGATTTCCGCCTTGTCCATCGACGACAGGGGCTGACCCGCGGTTGGCGAAGGCAAGCGAGATGGTTGCAACAAGGTCAACTTGTCTTGCAGAGCACGACGGGTTTGCGTGTCGAGCTCGGACTCAAAGTTCCAGGCCTTCACAAACGCTTGACGTGCTTCGGTTTTCTTTCCTTGGGACAACAGGTCCATTCCTTCACGGAACAGACGATCGCCTTGGGAGTTGCCCAGTGGGGCAGCCGCTTGGACCTGAGCGATGCCACCGGGTGCCGAGCTGGCACCGCCGGCTTGTTGCACCATGAACGGTGCACCGGCAGCGGCTTGGCCGCTGGTTTGCATGATCGGGTTGGCGGCTTGCTTGGCCAATGCGTTCAAGTCCAAACCGGTCCGACGAGCGGCGGCTTGGGTGTCAAGAAGCAATTGCCACGGGCGAGCGTCGCCCGGTTGGAATTCATGCTCTTTCAATCCAAAGGATTGGGCCTGGTTGGCCATCAAGTAAGCGTTTTTGACATCGCCTTTGTCCAACGCAGCACGTCCGGCGGCGACCAGTCGCAACGTTTCCGTGCGACGGATGGCCAACGGCAACGAGGCAGGCGATTCTTTCGAAGTCGCATCTGCTTTCGCGGACGTGTCGGTGGGTGGCAATGAGAATTGCGCCGAAGCGTTCGGGGCCGCGACCACGGTCGACAGCAGCGAGGCGATGGACAGCGAAACGAGAGGTCGGGTGACCTTGCGTCGCCATCGAGATTCCGGCGTTGTCATCAACGACTCCTTGGCAGAGGCCCCTTCAGCAGAGGCGCGTGTCGGCGAGGCCATCGAGTGACCCAATTCATCCTTGGCCTGTCCCTCGGGACGTGACCGGTTCCGCCTGGGCGGATGATACGAGCGGTTCAACGCGACTCTCCTTCTTCGCGTGAGACATGAAATCCATAAAGTGCTGGAAAGCTCTCGCCCAGACTCACCATCGGTGGACTGGTTGTCGGCCGTGAACACCGGGGTGTTCCGCGTTTCGAACTGGTCTCCTCAGCAGAATTCCATCTTCATGATGGAAATCCCCCAATGAGTCAGCACGAAAACCTTCCTAGCGAGGTTGGCAATACGAATTGCAGACAACCAGTGTCAACACGGCTTTGAGGGACTAAATCGAATTTTTGTCAAGCGGAAAACTCGATTCACGCATGAAACTGTTTGCCGGACCGGTTCCGAGCCGGAGGCAAACGACGAAGACCCATCAAAAGGTCGGGGGGATCGCCTGTTGGTGACCTGGCAGACACGATGGGGGGGCTCTTCGCAGCAGGAAACTCAACGCCGGCGGATTTCTGCAGTTTGTCCGATTCGATGCAGCACGAACCACTTCCAATCCGAGACCTGCAGTGATCTCGCGGCCATTCGATTCGCCGGTTGGTTATGCCAACCTGGGATGATCTCGCCCAAGCATTCGGTCCAGTGAATCGGACGTTTGATAGATCAACGCTTCGGGGAAATGCGCGAACGGGTGAAAGTACTCAAACGTGAGGTACCCGTCGTAGCCGATCGTCTCGAACGCTTCCAGGACGGCGGGCCAATCGGTGGTGCCGTCCAGCAACGGACGAAACGCTTCGAGCGAATGATCGGATCCCTTTTTGGTGTACTCCTTCAAGTGCACGTTCTGGATTCGATCGCCCAAGATCGGAATCCAGTGTTCGGGGAACTGGTATTCCATGATGTTGCCGGTGTCGAAGTGCACCCGGACATGATCGCTTTGGAAACTGTCGACGAAGTCGGCCATCTCCATCGGCGACATCAGGAAACCATTGAAGAAGATGTTCTCCATGTTCAGCTTGACGTTGAGTTTCTCAGCCTGGGGCAGCAATTTGCCAATCGCTTCGCGAGCCCGGCGGTCGCAGACGTCGTTGGGCGTCGGGTCGTGGTCCTCTCGCCACGGCATGTGAACGGCGCCGGGCACAACCAGCAGGTTTTCGGTTCCCAGGTCATGAGCGGCTTGCGTCATCTTGCCTGCCAATTCCATCCCGCGAGCCCGCTCGGCGGGATCGTTGCTGGTCAACGGGTACGGCCAAAACAGAAACGAGCACAGGCCGCTGATCGCGATGCCGATGTCGTCGGTCATCTTGCGAATCTCGGTGAACTCTTGGGTGCCCGATTTCGGCGACAGATCACTGTCGAGGTCGTAGTTCAGCTCGATGCCGTCGAAGCCTGCGTCTTTGGCCAACTGCAAGCATTCCTTCAGGGACATTTTGTCGGGGTAAGGAAAGGCCCACAGGTTGATTGATTTTTTGAACTTGTACTTGGGCGGCGATTGATTGACCGCTGCCGCGGCGGCGACCGTCGGGGTTTGCGTGGATCCTGCGGCGATGGCGGCGCTGCCAAAGGCGGCGTAGCTCAACCACTGGCGACGATCGACGGATGGTTTGGAACGTGGGTCTTGGGCAGAATTCACGAGGTGGGTTCCTTTTTCAACACCGGGGACAATGGATGATTCAAATAGCCTAACCGAACCCCCTGCCACCGTTGTGGAATGAGGCGACACAGCGCGGGGCTGAATCGCCGTTTTCCCAATGGCATCCCGCGGTGTTTGCTCGAGGTGGCAGGGCTTCCCGGAAGAGAACAGGAAGCGGGGATTCCACCCTTTCAACGTTTTGGCTATCGCGTCACAATGCGGCTCCTTTTGATCCTTCTGTACCGGCAATTGACGTGAACGCACCCGCACCATCTGACTCGGCCACCCCCGACAAAACGCCGTCCAAGCATTTCATTCGCCAAGCGATTGATGCGGATTTGGCAAGCGGACGCTTCGACGGAGTTGCCACGCGGTTCCCGCCGGAACCCAACGGGTACCTGCACATCGGACACGCAAAAAGCATCTGCCTGAACTTTGGTTTGGCCAAGGAGATGGGCGGCACGTGCAATTTGCGTTTCGACGACACCAACCCGATCAAAGAAGACACCGAGTACGTTGACTCGATCCAAGAGGACGTGCGTTGGTTAGGATTTCAGTGGGACAACCTGCACTTCGCCAGCGACTACTTTGACCAACTTTATGCTTGGGCCGAGCAACTGGTCCAAGACGGCAAGGCCTACGTTTGCGACCTGAATGCCGAAGAGACTCGCACGTATCGCGGCACCTTGACTGAACCCGGCAAGAACTCGCCTCATCGCGATCGTACGCCAGAAGAAAACCTGGAATTGCTGCGAGCGATGAAGGCCGGCAAATTCAAAGACGGCGAGAAGACGTTGCGGGCCAAGATCGACATGGCTTCGCCAAACATCAACCTTCGCGATCCGGTGATGTACCGAATCGCTCACGTGCCGCACCATCGCACCGGTGACAAATGGTGCATCTATCCGATGTACGATTGGGCACACGGGCAATCCGACTCACTGGAAAAGATCACCTTCTCGATCTGCACGTTGGAATTCGAGCACCATCGTCCGCTCTACAACTGGTACTGCGAAAATCTCCAGATCCATCATCCTCGCCAAATCGAGTTTGCTCGTTTGAACATGACCTTCACAGTCATGAGCAAACGCAAACTATTGCAATTGGTGAAGGAGAATCACGTCACCGGTTGGGACGACCCTCGGATGCCGACCTTGGTTGGATTGCGTCGTCGCGGTTACACGCCCGAGTCCATTCGAGCGTTTTGTGCGGACATCGGCGTGGCCAAGTTCAACAGCACGATCGATGTCGTGCGGCTAGAGAACGCGGTGCGGGAGCATCTCAATTCCGTCGCGCCGCGGCGGATGGCAGTCTTGGATCCAATCAAGCTCACCATCACGAACTGGCCCGAGGGCAAGGTCGAGATGATGAATGCGATCAACAACCCTGGGGATGAATCCGCGGGCAGTCGCGAAATTCCATTCAGCGGTGAACTGTACATTGAGTCCGAAGATTTTCGTGAAGAGGCGCCTCGCAAGTTCTTCCGTTTGAAGAAGGGCGGGGCGGTTCGTTTGCGTTCCGGCTACATCGTGGACTGCGAAGACGTGGTCAAGGATGCGGACGGAAACATCACCGAAGTTCTGTGCACGTACGATCCTGAAACCAAGAGCGGGGAAGACACTTCGGGGCGCAAAGTCAAAGGCACGATCCACTGGGTCAGTCGCGAGCACGCGAAAAAGGTGACCGTGCGAAACTACGACCGATTGTTCAAAGTCGAGAACCCGGATGCGTCGTCCGAAACGGGCACCTTCCTGGATCACTTGAACCCCGATTCGCTGACCACGTTGACTGCTCATGTCGAGCCCGCGTTGGCGGACGCCGCCGTCGGTGATCGCGTGCAGTTCGAGCGGTTGGGGTACTACGTCGTGGATCCCGACACCACCAGCGACGAAGTGGTCTTCAACCGCATCGTTCCGCTGCGTGACACCTGGGGCAAGATCGAAGCCAAAGGCAAGAAGTAGCACACCAAACATTCTTCGTAGCCGGATTCGCCAGAATTCGGATGCCAGAAATTCTTTCGTAGCCGGATTCGCCAGAATTCGGACGCCAGAAATTCTTTCGTAGCCGGATTCGCCAGAATTCGGACTCGGTTGTTGCCGCTCAGGCACCGAGATCACTCGGTGCCCGTTTCGTTTCTGTTCTGTGCAGGTCAGAGTCAACGCAGATCACAGACAGTGCAAATCACAGGCTGGAAGCCTATGCCACTCTTTAGGCGAGGTCGTAGACCTGGCTGTAGCGGGTTCGCAAGCTTTGGATCAGCGGTTCGGCCGAGAGTGGTTGCCCGCTGGCTTGCTCGACCAATTCATCCGCCGTGCGCGTGCGCCCAAGTTGGTGGACGTTCTGGACCAACCATTCTCGAAGCGGGCCAAAGTTGCCTTCGCGAACCATGGCGTCGATGTCGCCGAGTGACTCCTTGGCTGCGTCGTACAATTGCGCTGCCGCGAGGTTCCCGAGCGTGTAAGTCGGGAAGTAGCCGATCAGGCCTGCGCTCCAGTGAACGTCTTGCAGCACGCCATCGGCGGCCGACGGTGGTCGGACCCCGATCACCTCTTCGTAGGCATCGGCCCAGGCGACCGGGAGATCGTCTGTGGAAAGCTCGCCACTGATGAGAGCTTGTTCCAATTCAAATCGCACGATGATGTGCAGGTTGTAGGTGGCTTCGTCCGCTTCGACACGAATCAGCGACGGCGAGACGGAGTTGAAGCAGCGGTGCAATTCCGCGGCAGTGGATTGTCCGAGTTCAGAGGGGAAGTGCTTTTGGATCTGCGGGGTAAAGTGTTCCCAGAACGGCAGCGTCCGGCCGACCAAGTTTTCCCACATTCGCGATTGAGATTCGTGGATGCCCAGCGAAGCGTAGCTGCCCGGCGGCAATCCAAACCAATCTTCTCGCATGCCTTGTTCGTACAGTCCGTGGCCGGCTTCGTGCAGGGTTCCGAAGATGCTGGTCGGAAGGAAGTTGGGTTCGTAGCGAGTCAGGATGCGGCAGTCGGATGGGCCGATCGTGGTGCAGAACGGGTGCGAGGTTTCATCCAGTCGGCCGCGGTTGAAATCAAAGCCGATGGCTTCCGCCAGCACGCGTGAGAAGGCTCGCTGGGCTTCAACGGGAAATTGCTGGGTGATCAGAGAGGTGTCGATTTGTCGGGGAGAGTCTTTGATCTCACCGATCAAGGTGACGAGTTCGGTTCGCAAGTCAGCGAACGTTTTTGTAAGAGCGGCCGCTTTCGCTCCTGGTTCAAACTCATCCAGCAGTGCTTCGTAGACCGTTTGAGCATCGGTTTTGAGGAGCTCGCCGGCTTCTCGTTTGAGCGAGAGCATTTCATCCAGGACGGGTTGGAACATCGCGTAGTCGTCCGCCTTTCGGGCGGAGTCCCAGCGGCCTTGCCCACGAACGCAGCAGGAAGCGGTTCGCTGAACCAAGTCGCTGGGGAGTTTGCACTGTCGGCGGTAATCATCGGCCAGGCACCTCAGCGTCGCCCCGATGTCACTGTGAGGATCGCTGGCCGCATCCCAGTCTGCCAGCGATGCGAGTTGTTCTTCGATGACAGGGGCTGTTTGCAGGTCGTGGACCAAGCCTCGTAAATGGGCGACTTGTTCAGCGCGGTAGTCGCTGCCGCCACGTGGCATCCCGGTGCGTTCGTCCCATTCCAGCAAGTCGGCGGTGGTGGAAAGCTTGGCCGCATCGCGAAAGGTTTGGCAAAGGGCGTCAAAGGTGGACGCGTGATCGTTGGTGGTTTGGCTCATCTGGGTGGCTCCATGAAAAATCCCCGGCACAAATGAATGTGCCGGGGACGTTGTCATGTTCACTGGCGTTTGGCAAGCCGAGGTCAGTGAGTTCGTTTTCGAGCGACGAACTAGAAGATATCGCCGGTATCGATCACTTCTTTTGCACCACGAGTGCCCAGGGCACCCCAGATGCCATAAACGCTTTTGGCGCCTTGCACCATGGGAGCGGATTGTTGGTTGCCAGCATCGATGCTGTCGGTGATGAACTTGACGGCACCATCGCCCATCAAGACGTGAGCACCGCCTTGGTGACGGCTGCTGCACGACGAGATGCCTTGGCTGGCGTCATCGGCCGAAAAGCAGTTCAGCGAGTTTGGTGGCTTGATGGTTTGGAACGAGGTGTACTGAATCCGACCATCGGCCCAACGGCCACCACGGATTTGGTTGCCACCACCCAAGTTGCCAGGCAGCGCAGAATCGGGGAGCCAGAATTGAGGACGGGCTGGGTCCACACCACCGTCGCAGTGGGTTGGGTCGGTGATGGCTGCGGTGCCAGCGTTGAGCTGGAATTCAGCGATCAGCTCACGAGCGCCCACGGTCGTGGCGACTTCGCCCATGGCGACCGTGTTGGACAAGCCGTCCATGCAGTCACGGAACTTCAGTTGGTGACGCGACCAGAACATCCCGCGGTTTCGCGAGCGAGCCAAAGCGGCCCAGTTGCTGTTATCGCTGGTTGCACGGCCTTTGATACCAGCTTGCCCGGTGTTGATGCCGCCGTCTTCGTAGAAGCCTCGCTCGTTACGACCACCTGAGTGAACCAATTCAATTGCATCGCCAAGGCAGAACGCAAAGTTGGATCGCCCAAGAGCTGGTAGTCCCACACCTGGATCGCTGGGGCAGCGAAGAGTGGGGATATTGGTCATCCACGGGGGAAAGTCGGTCCGCCATGGTCCGGGGTTGATCAGCGTGCCGCCACCGGGAAGTTGGTACGGGTTGGTGACCAGTTCCCAGATGCTCTGTTGTTCCATGAACGGGGGCAAGCCGACCAAACCGCTCAGGTACAGGCGTTGGGTTTTCGCTGAGTCCGCTGTGTTGGTGTAGTTCGCACCGGTCATCTGCTGCGGCAAAGCGTTGAATGCCGAGTGATAGTTGTGGATTGCGAGTCCCATTTGTTTGAAGTTGTTGCTGCAGCTCATCCGGCGTGCGGCTTCCCGCGCGGCCTGGACAGCGGGCAGCAATAGCCCCACTAGAACGCCAATGATGGCGATCACGACCAGGAGCTCCACCAACGTGAAGGCTCCTCTGTTTTTTCTACTCATAAAAAAGTCCTCAAGAAATGCTGAGGAGGCTGGTGCATTGGCCGAGAACATCTCGAGCAGTCAGCTTCCCAGAAGAAAAGGGGGAGATCAGAAGCAAGCCCTACTGATCCATCTCATCGAGATAGGCCTGTTGTTCAGCCTCTTGCTCGGGAGTCATTTGGCTGGGGTCTGTCACCGTTTCCGAGGTGCTAGATGGGCAGCCAGTCACGGTCAATGAAACCGCTACCAGAGCCAATGCCAAAAGTTGCGAAAGAGAATTCATGGAGGAAACCACCGTTTGGGAAGAGAAACATCTGCAACGCAGGAAGGTGGTCCTTCCCGTTATGTAGAGATAAGGGGAAGTGCTCCTGCGTTAGCTGGCTGGCGTAAGGCTACAGCCAGTCCGTTGGAAGGCAAACGAAAAATGGAAAATAAAGGCTGTTTAATTTCACTTAGCGGTGAAGCCTGAATTTTGCCGGGCTGGTTTGAGCTGATCCGCCGCGTCGAGGTTTCGACGTTTTTGACTGAGAATCGATCTAAGGATTCGCCAAGTCGATGGGTTTGAGTGTTGGGATTGGTTCTTGGCTGGTGTTTTGGGTCCGCGTGAGGACTCAGATTGCAGTCTCTTCCTTCCCGCGGTTCATTCTTCTCGGGGCATGATTGAATATAGTGAAAGGTTGCCAAACTTCCCGTAGTGCTGGCGGCCTTGTTCGCTCAATGGCGGAACCGTTTGTTGGCTTTGGGGCAAGAAACGCGAAAGAAACCAGTGTTTCGAAGGGGGGGCGGCGGTGGGGGAAGAATGGGCCGCTCGTTGCCATCCTTCCATTGGCTTCAGCGAGCCGATCGCATGGAGTTGAACGTGCTTGCCAGGAGAGTACGAGCCTCTGGCGGGCAGCGTGAGGTAGGCCGCCAGTTCGCGGTCTGTCACTTCGCCCATCGTCGCCGGTTGTTCGATCAGGTCCCCGTCGATCCAAAGATGGTGCTCCAGCGGGGCCGAGCCCATTTGGCTGGTCGGCTCTGTTTCGCGAGCGATTTGCCGGATGGCGTCTCGCCAGTTTTCCTGTCGATACACCCAGTAAGAAGCGACTTGAGGATGAATTGATCCTTGAGCCCATGGGATCGCAGCGAGCGACAGGATGGCGACGGTCGTTGCCAAAATTTCGTAGTGCTTTTGCGGCCGAATCGAAGCAATCCAGCCTCCAAGGCTGATGCAACCGAGCGGCAATCCGGCCACCAGGTAGCGACGATGCCAGATTGGGACCCCCAAAAATTTTGCCAAAAAATATGCGGAAAGAACGGAAAGCAGCAGGACGGTTACGCACAGGAGCGTGAAAGAGATGGTTCGATGGTGGGGATTGGGGGCCGGATGATGAACTGCGCCGCTGCCACGATTGGATTTGGAAACGCTGGCGACGGACGAGCCCAGCATGCTGACCGCCGCGACGATGCCCGGGATGAATGTCCATCCCAGCCAAGGCCACATTTTCCAGATCGCGAAAATGGATTGCGGGCGTCCAAAGGCTGACCAGGCAGCTCGGTGGTTCCAAATCTCTCGCTGGTGGTTGGCCAGCAGGCATCCAACGAGAATCCAGAGTGCCAACCACCAGAGATGACGCCAAATTCCGCGTTTGAATTCGGCGGAGGCACTTCGTGAGCGAATCAGGTCGCAGGCCGAAATCGCGACGATCAGCGGAGCGAGCGTGAGCAACGATGTGATGTGCATCCAAGTTGCCAGGAGGACGCTCAAATGAAGGCCAGCCCAGCCCAGCGGTTGCGGACGGTTTGGGCTGGACCACAGTCGAGCGGCACATCCGACGGCCAGCGTGCTGCATAGAATCACTGCCGCGTACGGTCGAAGTTCGACGCCGTAGAACGCGGCTTGTCGGTCGACCGCGAAAGCCAATCCAGCGACGGCTGCTGCCAGCAGGCTGCCGTGGTATCGCATCGATCCCCATGTGATCAGGGCGGCGGAGAGGCTGACGCACCACAGGCTGGTCGACCGCGGCAGGACTTCGACGGGATAGCTGGCGAACGGTTCTGCCCAGGGGATTTGTTGCCAAATCCAGAGCAGCCAGAAATACAGTGGCTGCTGGTTGCCCATCTTGGCTCGTGGGGCGACGTCGCTCCATCCGTCCGCAACGCACCACGCGGTATGAAGTTCGTCGACCCAGAAACTCTCTGCCAAAAACGGCCAACGGACCACGAAGGTCAACGTGAAGATGGCGGTGATGATCGCCCATTCGACCAGCGGGTGTCGCTGGGCGGCAAGCGATCCTGTTTCGGATGAGGGCGAAGATGGCATCTGGGCGTGATTCATGGGCCAAGCCTAGCCCAAGGTTGTTGGCTCGGTAAACTGACCGCACGGCTTTGGTGGCCGATCCGAATTTGTCGATCCCTTCCTCTGTTTGTTCCGCGTCGCTGCTGTGCCTGAATTTTCAATCCAAACCGTTGATGCTCGCGATGCCTCCTCGGGGGATGCCGCGGAAACGCTGGCTGCTTTGCGTGAAAAGTTGAGCCCTCGTGGTGATCTGGTCAGCCCCCGCGGTCGGGAATTGACGTTGAAAGTGTTCGGCAGGGCGCTCTCGCCGATTGAAGTCGTGGAAACGATTTGCAACGACGTTCAGGCTCAGGGCACCGAGGCTTTGCTGCGATACACCAAGGCGCTGGATGGAGCCGACCTGACGGCTGAGACACTGCGAGTGCCGGAGCAGGATTTGAAGGCTGCCCATGCGGCAGCGGATCCCAAGCTGATCGAGACCATCGGCCGCATTCGCGAAAACATTGCGACGTTTCAATCGGCAATTTTGCACCGCGACGTCACCATCACGCCCCGACCCGGCGTTTCTTTGACCCAGCGTTATGTGCCGATCCCACGGGTGGGGATCTGTGTTCCTGGTGGCGCTGCCGCGTACCCTTCCACTGTGATGATGACCGCGATTCCGGCTCAGGTCGCCGGCGTCGATGAGATCGCGGTCGTCGCGCCTCCGACTCCGTTTGGTGCGTACAACACCGACATGCTGGCCACCTGTCACGAGCTGGGAATCACGGAAGTCTATCGGTGCGGTGGGGCTCAGGCGGTCGCCGCAATGGCGTATGGCTGTGATGCCTTGCCGGCCGTCGACAAAATCGTCGGTCCTGGAAACTTGTTCGTGGCCTTGGCGAAGAAGCACGTGTTTGGAACCGTCGACATTGACTCCTTTGCCGGGCCCAGCGAAGTGATCGTGATCGCAGACGATTCCGCGGACGCCTCGTTTGTCGCGTCGGATTTGTTGGCTCAAGCCGAACATTCACCCGGGTCGGCGATCTTGATCACCTGGGACGAGACGCTGCTGAACAATGTCAAAACGGAATTGGCGAAACAGCTCGACGAGCTGGAACGCGGCGATTTGGCTCGGGATGCTCTGGCCGATTTCGGGGCACTGATTTTGGCTCGCGATGCAGACCATGCCTGCGTGTTGACCGATTCGTTTGCCCCGGAACACTTGCAGATCGAAACTCGCGAGCCGGAATCGTTGATTGCAAAGATTCGGCACAGTGGAGCAGCGTTTTTAGGGCACCACACCCCGGTCGCACTGGGCGATTACGCGGCCGGCCCCAGTCACGTTTTGCCGACGGGAGGCACCTGCCGTTGGGCCGCTGGGTTGTCCGCCAACAGCTTTCTGCGGTCGGGCAGTGTGACTCAGTTTGATCGCTCGGCATTGGAAGTGATCGCTCCCGATGTGATCACGGTTGCTGAGAAAGAAGGCCTGACGGCTCACGCCCGCAGCATTTCGATTCGCACCGAGTGAGCCACCCAGGCGAGGTGCTTGGCAAGGGCATCTCGCCCTGCTCAATCATTTTGTTCGCAGGTGTTTTTCAACGTTTCGGCGGGGCACTTCGCCGCAAATTCGAGATTGCCTCTGGCATTGCCCGTTGAGGAAACGTGCTCGGATTGCTACGTTTTTGGGTCGCCATCCACGCACCAATCGCTCATTTTGGCCGCACCATCCGTGATCGCCCCTCACCTCGCCTCTCAACTTCCCGACGACCAACGCATTGTCATCACCGGCGTCGGTCTGACTTCGCCCAATGGCAACGACTGGGGTTCCTTTCGCCAGGCATTGCTTGAAAAACGCAGCGGCGTGCAGCCCTACGAGATCCGTTACTTCGGGGAAACTCTGGCCGGGGTCTGTGACTTCGATGCCCAAAAGTACCAATCCAAAAAAGACATTCGGCGGGGCACGCGTGCCGGCAGCGTCGGTGTCTACACGGCTCAGGAAGCGGTCGCGCATTCGGGGTTGGACTGGGAAAACGTGGACAAGGATCGAGTCGGCATTTACGTCGGCGTGACCGAGCACGGCAACGTCGAAACCGAAAACGAAATCCATGTGATCAAAGGGTTCGACTACGACACGAGTTGCTGGTCACACCACCACAACCCTCGCACGGTCGCAAACAATCCCGCCGGCGAAATTGCACTGAACATGCAAATCACTGGCCCGCACTACACGATCGGTGCCGCCTGTGCGGCTGGCAACGCCGGCATCATTCAAGGTGCCCAGATGCTGCGGTTGAACGAGTGCGATGTGGCGATCGCGGGGGGAACCAGCGAAAGCATTCACACGTTCGGAATCTTCGCCAGTTTCAACAGCCAAAACGCGTTGGCGACTCACGCGGATCCAACGCTGGCGTCTCGCCCGTTCGACCAAAAGCGAAACGGCATTGTGGTCGCCGAAGGCGGCTGTTTGTACACGCTCGAGCGATTCAGCGATGCCAAGGCTCGCGGAGCCGAGATTCACGGCGAATTGGTTGGTTACGCGATGAACACCGACGCGACCGATTTCGTGTTGCCCAACCCGGAACGTCAGGCTCAGTGCGTGCAGAAGGCTCTCAAACGAGCTGGTTTGGAAGCGGACCAAATCGACATCGTCAGCACGCACGCGACGGGAACGAACAGCGGCGACATTCAAGAGTGTGCGGCGTTGCGAAGCGTGTTTGGGAAATGTGAAAACGTTCGAATCAACAACACCAAGAGTTACATCGGTCACGCGATGGGAGCCGCTGGGTCACTGGAATTGGCAGGCAACTTGATGGCGTTCCGCGATCGAGTCGTGCATCCCACGATCAATGTCGATGAACTGGATCCTGCGTGCGATCTGCCCGGTTTGGTGCTCAACGAGCCTCAAGACAAGCCACAAGTCGATTACATCCTGAACAACTCGTTCGGCATGTTGGGAATCAACTCCGTCGTCATCGTCGGCCGCGTTTGATCGCGGAGTCGCTCGCCAACGTCGAGTCAGCACCCCATTTCAAATTTGCACTTTGCGATTGTCAATTTGCAATTTCAGTGCTCGGCCCTCCCCTCGCTTCGCTCGACCCTCCCAGAGGGAGGGTGAATTGAAATGAGGTGTGTCGTCCCCTGATCCCCTGATCCCCTGGTCCTGTGGCCCTGTGGCCCTGAGCCACTTTCCCCACCCTGCGGCGATCTGTCCTGTTTCAATTGCACGGGGTGCCGCGTGGTGCCCCTTGTGTCGAATCCCAATGCCGCCGAAACTACTCCATCCCGCGGTGGCGGTTGCTCCGCCGAGTGGGACACGGACGTGTTTTCCCTCCCGTTTCTCTCGCATCCCTGCTTCCTTTCATGACTCCTGCCGAAATTCGCCAAGAAATCATCGATATCCTCGACGACATTTCTCCTGATGAGGACCTCGACAACCTGGACGACCAGAAGGCGTTTCGCGAGCAATTGGAATTGGATTCGATGGACTTTTTGGACATCGTGATGGAACTTCGCAAGCGTCACCGCGTGCAGATTCCAGAGGAAGATTACGGCCATCTCGCCAGCATGCATTCCACGGTCACGTACCTGGAACCCAAGATGAAGGATCTTTGAGAGCTCACGAGCGACTAGCGACTAGCTTCTAGCCTTTCGCATTCCGATGATTCTCACCCACAAAGCTAGGGGCTAATCGCTAACAGCTAGCGGCTTTCGTATGTACGACACCATCATCATCGGCGCAGGGATGAGCGGGTTGGCCGCTGGCATTCGGCTGGCCCACTTTGACCAACGCGTTTGCATCCTTGAGAAGCACTACACGATCGGTGGTCTGAACTCGTTCTATCGAATGGGTGGCCGCGATTATGACGTGGGGCTGCACGCGATGACCAACTTCGCTCGCAAGGGCGACAAGAAAGGTCCGCTGGCCAAACTCATTCGACAATTGCGATTTGGCTGGGAAGATTTCAAGCTGGCGGAGCAAAACGGATCCTCGATCCGCTTTCCCGGTGTGGAATTGGATTTCAACAACGACATCGCGATGCTGGAAAGCGAGATCAAGTCTCGCTTCCCTGACCAAATCGATGGTTTTCGCAGCCTGTGTGGTTCGCTGCTCGACTACAGCGACATGGACGGCGACGCGCCCGAGTTCATGCGTTCGGCTCGCGAGGTCATGGCCGAGCACCTGTCGGACCCGTTGTTGATCGAGATGCTGCTGTGCCCGCTGATGTGGTACGGCAACGCTCGTGAAAACGACATGGACTTCGGCCAGTTCTGCATCATGTTCCGAGCGTGTTACCTGGAAGGTTTCGGGCGTCCTTACAAAGGTGTGCGAGTCATCCTGAAGAACTTGGTCCGCAAATTTCGTGGGCTGGGCGGCGAACTCAAGCTCCGAAGCGGCGTGTCCAACATTCACGTCGAAAACGGCCAAGCCGTGGGAGTCGTGCTGGACGATGGCACCGAGTTGCGGGCCAAACGCATCCTTTCGTCCGCGGGCACGGTCGAAACCATGCGGATGTGCGACGACATCACCGAACCCGATGTCGCCAAGGCTGGCAAACTGTCGTTCATTGAATCGATCAGCGTGCTGGATTGCAAACCCAAAGATTTGGGCTTCGACCGCACGATCGTGTTCTACAACGACTCCCCGAACTTTCACTGGGAACGCCCCAACGACTCATTGTGTGATGCTCGGACAGGAGTCATCTGCAGCCCCAACAATTACATCTACGACGCGGAAGAAGGCGATTTGCCCGACGGCGTCGTTCGGATCACCACGCTTGCCAATCACGATCTGTGGTCGGAATTGCCCGAGGAAAAGTATCGGGCCGAGAAGGTGACCCAGTACGACGACGCTGTCGCGTCGGCCGTTCGGTTCATGCCCGATTTTCGTTCGCGAGTCATCGACACCGACGTTTTCACTCCGAAAACCATTCGTCGGTTCACCTGGCACGACAATGGCGCTGTCTATGGTGCACCTGACAAGCAGCTCGATGGCACGACACACCTGCCCAATGTTTTCTTGTGCGGGACGGACCAGGGCTTTGTGGGGATTGTGGGGGCGATCGTCAGTGGCATCAGCATGGCGAACCGGCACTGCCTTCAGGTTTGACGGTGAAGGCTGATCGTGCGTCCTAGGTTGCGGTTTTTGGTTGCAGTCGGACCGTTGAAGCCGCGCCGGCATTGACAATTGAGCGTTGGGGCCGCAGGCTTTCAGTCGCAAATTCTTCTTGATTCCCGTGATTTCGGGGTCTTTGTCCTGACGAGGTTGGAATGCCCAGCGAAACTGCCGCGATTGTTTACACGCACACCGATGAAGCCCCCGCCCTGGCGACTCGTTCGTTGCTGCCGATCTTGAGAGCGTTCACCCGCGGCAGTGGCCTGTCATTTGAGACCAAGGACATTTCCTTGGCCGCTCGAATCTTGGCCGGATTCGCGGACCGACTGCCGGCGGACCAGCAGGTTCCCGATGCACTGGCGGAACTCGGCGAGTTGGTCAATCAACCGCAAGCCAACGTGATCAAGCTGCCCAATATCAGCGCCTCGATCCCGCAATTGGTCGAAGCGATCACTGAACTGCAGGCTCAGGGATACGCCATCCCCGATTTCCCTCAGGACCCTCAAACCGACGACGAGAAATCTGTTCGTGCGGCCTACGCCAAGGTGCTCGGAAGTGCCGTCAATCCGGTCCTCCGCGAAGGCAATTCTGACCGTCGCGTTGCCGCCCCGGTCAAAGCCTACGCTCAGAAGAACCCGCACTCGATGGGCGATTGGTCAGCCGATTCGAAGACGCACGTGGCTCATATGAGCGAAGGCGATTTCTACGGCAGTGAAAAATCGGTGATCATGGATTCCGATGAATCTCTGCGGATTGAACATGTTGATTCGACGGGAAAAGTCACGGTTCTCCGTGACGGACTCCATGTCGAAGCGGCCGAGATCGTCGATTCGGCTCGTCTGAGCGTTCGTCAATTGCGAGCGTTTTACGCGGAGCAAATCTCGGACGCAAAGTCCAGCGGCGTGCTGTTTTCACTGCACCTCAAAGCGACGATGATGAAGGTCAGTGACCCGATTCTGTTCGGGCATTGCGTCAGTGTCATGTACGACCGTTTGTTCCAAGAACACGGTGAGGTGCTGGCTGCCGCGGGCGTTGACACGGATCAAGGTCTCGCGTCGGTGTTTGCCAAAGTCCAGGACCTCCCAGCGGATCAGCGGGCATTGGTCGAGGGAACCTTGGTCGAAATCCAAGCCGGATTGCCTGACATCGCGATGGTCGATTCGGACAAAGGCATCACGAACTTGCATGTGCCCAGTGACGTGATCATCGACGCATCCATGCCCGCCGCGATTCGCGCTGGTGGCAAGATGTGGGGAGTCGATGGAAAACTGCACGACATGAAAGCGGTCATTCCGGATCGTTGTTACGCGGGCATTTACCAAGCCACCATCGACGATTGCATTGCCAACGGAAAGTTTGACGTCACCCAAATGGGCAGCGTCGCCAACGTCGGGTTGATGGCCAAGAAAGCCGAAGAGTACGGCTCCCACGACAAGACATTCCGGGTGCCTGCGGACGGCAAGGTTCGAGTGGTCACATCGGCTGGCAAAGAATTGATGAGTCACGACGTCGAGAAAGGTGACATCTGGCGTGCTTGCCAAACCAAGGATGTCGCCGTGAAAGACTGGGTGCGTTTGGCGGTTTCGCGTTCGCGTGCCACCGGAGTTCCCGCGATCTTTTGGTTGGATGAAAACCGAGCCCACGATCGCAACTTGATCAGCAAGGTCAACGAGTACCTGAAAGATCATGACACCGCTGGGTTGGACATCCAAATCTTGGAACCTGCCGAGGCAACCCGTCACGCTTGTGGCCGGGCTCGGGAAGGCAAAGACACGATCAGCGTCACCGGCAACGTGCTGCGAGATTACCTGACCGACCTGTTCCCGATTCTGGAACTTGGCACCAGTGCCAAGATGCTGTCGATCGTTCCGTTGCTGGCTGGCGGTGGCATGTTCGAAACCGGGGCCGGTGGATCGGCTCCGAAGCACGTCGAGCAATTCGTCAGCGAGAATCACTTGCGTTGGGACTCGCTGGGTGAGTTCCTCGCCTTGGCGGTTTCTCTCGAAGACTTGGCTGAAAAGACTGGCAACGAAGAGTACGCGGTCTTGGCCAAAACACTTGACGATGCCACAGGGCGGTTCCTCGACAACGACAAATCACCGTCGCGAAAAGTCGGCGAACTTGACAACCGCGGCAGCCATTTCTACTTGGCGTTGTACTGGGCCGAAGCCTTGGCAAAATCCGGTCATGAAGGTTTGAAAGCACGGTTCGAGTCGGTCGCGAAAGCCTTGTCGGACAACGAGGCAAAGATTGTCGGCGAGCTGAACGATGCTCAAGGCGTCGAAATCGATCTGGGTGGCTACTACCATCCTGACGAGACGAAAGCCACTGCCGCAATGCGACCCAGCGAAACGCTCAACGCCATCATCGAAGGCGTTTGACAAGACTGTTGCCACCGCCGAGCAGTTCGCAACGATTGGTCGCTCGGTGGTTTCCCACCGTGACTCTTTCCTGCGAATCAACTGCTCACCATGCCCGTCGATCCCACGCCAGTTCTCCAATACATCAACGGCTTTCGTTTTTCGAAAGTCATGTTCGCTGCCGTTGAGCTGGGCGTCTTTGATCTGATGGAGCAACGACCGCGGTCGGCATCCGAGTCGGCGACGGAACTCAAGTGTGATCCCGCCGCGATGAAACGCTTGCTCGATGGGTTGGTCGGCATGGACCTGCTTTCGCGAGAAGGTGACTTGTACAACAACACGGAACTCGCGTCGGAGTTGCTGACAACGACCAGCCCCAACCGGATGACCGGCTACATCAAATTCAGCAACGATGTGAGCTGGAAGTTGTGGACGCATTTCGAAAACGCGATTCGCGAAGGGTCGCATCGATGGAAGGATGCCTACGGTTGGGAGCAACCCATCTTCAGCAGTTTCTTTGCTGACGAAGCCGCCATGCGTGAGTTCTTGATGGGGATGCATGGTTATGGTGTGATCAGTTCACCCAAGGTCGTGCGTGCCGTGGACCTCTCCCCGTTCAAGCACTTGGTGGACCTTGGCGGAGCGACGGGGCACCTGTCGATCGCTGCTTGTGAAGCTTATGACTCGCTGACTGCGACCGTGTTTGATCTGCCGGATGTGATTCCGTTGACCAAAGAAATTGTCGCCCAGTCCACTGTGTCCGAGCGAATCGATGTGGTTGGTGGAGACTTCTTTGATGACGATCTGCCCCAAGCGGATTTGATGTCGTTGGGCCGCATCTTGCACGATTGGTCCGATGAAAAGATCGATCGGTTGTTGGCCAAGATTCACGGGCGTCTTCCCGATGGTGGCGGTTTGCTGCTAGCGGAGATTTTGATCCAAGACGATCGGGGCGGGCCGGATTGGGGCCAAATGCAAGACCTCAACATGCTGGTTTGCACCGAGGGGCGCGAGCGGACTCTGGCCGAGTATGAACTCATCTTGCGCCGTGCTGGTTTCCGTGAAGTGACCGGGAGAGTCACCGGTGCCCCCGTCGACGCGGTCCTCGCAATCAAGTGATTCGCTCGATCGAAGCCCGCCAGGATCGCGGGTGTTGCAAACATGTTGAGTGAGAAGCCGATGCAAACCATCCGCGTCGAAGAAACCCCAGGGGAGGTCTTTCCTGCAGGTCGTCGCAGTTGCATTTTGGGAGGACCGCAAGGGCTGCCCGTCGAGAAATTCGCGGTCGGCCATTCGACGCTTTTTCCGAAGGGCTCGATCCCCGAGCACGCACACGTGAACGAGGAGGTTTATGTCGTTCTCTCAGGACGAGGTGAGATGCGTGTGGGAGATGAAGTGAAGAAGGTTTCGGCGACCACGGCGATCTACATTCCATCCAATGTGCCACACAGTTTGATCAATGACAGTGAGGAAGAACTGGTCGTGATGTGGATGTATGCACCGGGCGGCTTGGTCGGTCACTGGGAAGATGAGCGAAGCGGCGATCAAGCATGATCTGGTTGGGCCGAGCTCATGGCGTCTGAGAAGGGACCACCATGTCGACCTGGAAGGGTTCAACGGCACGGGCGAACAATGTGGTGGTGGCAACCAACCAGCCGGCGAGGCAGCAGCGAAATATCAGGAGAAGTCTTGTGGGGGTGGCGTGACGTTGGGGGGGGGCATTTCTGATTTTAGCTGGCGTGCACCAGGCAGGTTGATCCAAAGTGAGTTCTGGTGCGAGTAGGATAGGGGGCCCTACTTTTAACTTGGAGAAATCGGATGCCGAAGAGTTTTGCGGTGGTTGCTTTGTTCGTCGGAGTGCTGGTTGCTCAAGTGGCAAGTGGGCAATCAAATTTGGAACTCAGACTCCAGTCCCAAGCCAAGACGGATTCAGGCGACTTCGTTGTTCAGCATCAGGATGAGTCATGGATGCCATCAGAAACCGCCATCATCATTTGCGACGCGTGGGATTATCACCACTGTTTCAATGCGGTCGGTCGCCTGAATGAAATGGCACCGACCATGAACAAGGTGATTGCGGAAGCACGGCGACGCGGGGTGACGATCATTCATTCGCCCAGCGATTGTGTTGATTTCTACGAAGACAGTCCGGCTCGTAAACGTGCTGTTGAGGCACCCGTTGCTGCGAACCTACCCAAGGAGATTGGAGCCTGGTGCTATGAGATTCCAGCGGAAGAGGACTCCGAGTATCCGGTCGATCAGTCGGATGGCGGAGAAGACGATGATCCCCAAGAGCACGCCGAATGGGCAGCCAAACTGGAGTCGATGGGCCGTGATCCAAAACGGCCTTGGCAACGGCAACTGGACACAATCGAAATCGACGAATCCGTGGACTTCATCACGGATCGAGGCGAGGAGGTTTGGAATGTCTTGGAAGCGAAGAAGATCGAGCACGTGATCTTGGTTGGAGTTCATACCAACATGTGTGTGCTCGGCCGTCCCTTCGGCCTTCGGCAATTGGCTCGCAACGGCAAGCAGGTTGTGTTGATGCGAGACATGACAGACTCGATGTACAACCCCAAGATGTGGCCGTACGTCAGTCACTTTGAAGGGACACGGCGAGTGATCTCTCATATCGAGCGAACGGTTTGCCCAACGATCACTAGCGATCAGATCATCGGTGGCAAGCCACACCGATTCAAAGGAGATGAGTGACGAGACGAAATCATTTGCTTGCGCATCTCTCCACCTGTGTCGAGATGGTTTCAGGCTGAATGGAGTTCGGGGTTTGGATGGTGAGGGCACTTGTGCAACGCCATCAGGGAACGCTTCGTTGTTGTTCTGCTGCAAAAGGGGCGTCGGATGCTCAATGATCACCGCCCGGCAAGGGGGCAGGGGAGCAAGATTGGATTGTTAAGCGATGTTGGAGGTTCGCGGCGCTTGCATTGGGAATCGGGCCCACCTACTCTCGCCTTGAGTGGTTGAGATGAAGAGTCAACGTTCTCGATAAATCCAGCAGGTCGTCATCATGAAATTTCGAGTCTCCTTGGCGTTGGTTTGTTTGTTCACGTGCCTTCCTTCGCCGCATAGCCAGGCAGCGTTGACGATTGACCTCGACTATTCGCTGGATAGCAATGGTTTTTTCGGTGCGGCTGGATCTGCTCAGCGTGCTTCCCTGGAAGCGGCGCGTGATGTGTATCAAAACTTGATCAGCCAGTCGTTCAACGCGATCACGCCCGGCACGGTTTACAATGCGGGGACGGTGTTGGAATTTCAAGACAGTTGGAGTGCCAACTTTTCTCATCCTGGGACTGGCAATTCTCATTCCATCACTGACCTGAGCCTTGGATCAGATACCATTCGGATCTTTGTCGGTGGTCGAGATTTGGGAGGCAACACACTTGGACAAGCGGGGCGTGGTGGATTCGGAGCATCAGGGATCGGAACCTTTGTTCAATCGATTTCGCGTGGTGATTCCGGTGCTTCGTTCGGTCTGTGGGGTGGCGCAGCGACCTTTGACACTGCGACGAATTGGAATTTTGATGTCGCGAATGGACCGGGGGCAGCGGAGAGTGATTTCTTCTCCGTCGCCATTCATGAGTTTGGACATGTGCTTGGGTTGGGAGCGAGCAGTGATGCTTGGGACGATCATTGGACTCCCGGAGTGGACGGGGGCGCGGATTCCAGCCCGGGTACGGAGGGGCAGTTTGATGGCGCAGCTGCACTGGCGGCCTACAACGCGGACAATGGTTTGAACGCTGCGTTTGTTCCCACGGTCGCTGCGATGGTCGATGACCCGGGCACATTGGGCATCAATGAAGAAGACCTGACCAATCGACATTTTGCAGACGGCACTCTGTCTTACATCTACGGAACCACGACGCTTCAAGAAGTCGCCTTGGATCCGAATATCACGGTTGGCACTCGCAAGTTGCTCACGAACGTGGACGTCGCTGCTCTTTCTGATCTTGGTTGGACCATCAACGCGACTGCTGTGCCTGAACCTTCCGGGGTGTTGTTGTTGGCGGTTGGTGCGTTGACCATCGGGATCCGTCGGCGATCGCGAGCTGGCAGTGCGGCTGTCGCATTGGTTGGCTAACGCTGTGACACTGTGACGACGTTCAACTCAGTAGCTCAAATGGACGTGTGCCATACGGTTTGCCGTTGATTTGCAGGGTGATCGAGTGGCGACCAGGATAGAGCTTGTAGGTGGTCGCATTGGCATGCAATCGATGACGTTTGGTTAGCGAGACGGTCTCTCCTTGGTTCATTGAAACTCGTTTGAGTTTGTGGACTTTGGGAGCCGTGGTGCCGTTGGCTTTGACGAAGTCGATGACATAATCGATCATCAGGGCTTCGGTTCGCTCCGCATTGATTGAGAAAGAAAACTCGATCGAATCACCCGGTCGAAGATCGCTCTTCTTGAGTTCAAGGTCGAAGACTTCGATCTTGGGACTGTCGCGATATCCGAGGAACCTCAGTGCTGGCGAGTGGCCTTGTTTGACCAGCGTTCGCAGTGCATGTCGGCTGATCCAGTCGAGCTCGTGGGACGATTGCTTGTTCGCGGATTTCCAGTTGCGAAGGGATTGAAGGACGAGTTCTGGATGTGATTTGGAAATGTCGTTGAGATGGTTGGCGACCGAGCGGGTGACGTATCGCGTTGGGTCTGCGTGAAGCGTGTCGAGGAACGGAAGCGGTTTGGTGACGTCAATGCTTAGGCGACGCGACCACGGCAGTTTTGGACGCGTGCCTTCGCTGACCAGTCGACGAACGTGATAGTTGGCATCACTGGACCACTTGGAAAGTTCCGTCAGGGTCGCTTCCGGGTGGGCGTCGATGAAGGCTCGGATAGCATCTTCCATCGAGAATCGCATCGTGATCGCTTTGAGTGTTCTCAGTGAGTGCCGGAGTTGCTTTTGTTCGAGACCGTTGCGGACGACGTATTCGCCAAGGGGAGCCAGGATGAAGTCACCGAAGTCGTCGTCTTTGCGTTTCGGATCCAATGGCGGCGGCAGGGCTTCGCGAATCTGTTTCGCGGCGGTGGGGAAATCAGCGGCGAGGTGTTTGTCGAGCACGCCAGCGATGTGCGCGATTCGCTGTTTGAGTTCCAGGTCTTTCAGGCCTCGCATGCATTGGCGTGTGAACGCTTGGCGATCGAAGTTTGGGGCGGACGCTGCGAATAACCCGCTCAGGAAATCGATGCGGTCGCGATTGAAGAGCTGGTCCTTCAGGCTGAATCCGCTGCCGGTGGTCGATGGGCTCATGGCAGTGTTTTTAGCGTGTTGCTTGCAGAAGGTTGTTTGAGTGGGAGAGCGTCGAAGGCTGGGAAGTGGAGCTGACTGGTGGTGGACTCGGTGGTCCCACCGTTTGCCATTCTTTCTCGTCGCAAGAGTTCTTGCTTTCGCTCCAGCCCCCAGCGAAAGCCTGAGTCCTTGCCGTCCGAACGCACGGCACGGTGGCAGGGGATGGCCAAGGCGATTTGGTTTTGTCCGCACGCGGAACCAACAGCGCGACTTGATCCGGGGGAACCAATCCGATCGGCCAGTTCGCGGTAGGTGATCGTTTCGCCGGGGTGAGTTTGTGTGAGAGCGATCCAGACTCGTTTCTGGAAATCGGTGCCGTGAAGATCCAAGGGAAGGCGAAGTGGCTCTGCCGGAAGTTCGATGAATTCGACGATGGCCGCCAGTTCGGCCTGGAAAGCTGCATCGGTCTCGACAACTCTTCGGACCGAGTGCGCAGCAGACAATTCATCGAGCACAGTCGCTCGGTCATCACCGAGAGAGAGAAAGCACACCTGTCCTTTTGAATTTGCGTTGCGGAATCCTGCGACCAAGACCTGCCCGAGGGAGCACTTGCTCGTGGAGTAGATCAGGTGCGAATCATCGTCGCCGACAGGGGGGAATGGGAGCGTCATTGTTCGCTTTCGACTGGATCGGATGCCGTGGAATCTTCGGGCGTTGAAAGTTGTTGAGCGGCCCAGTCGGCGGCGATCGTTCCGATTTCTCCCGCGAGCGAATTGACGGAGCCTTTGCCGTTCGGGTGGACGCGATTGCTGAGGAAGATGACAGACAGTTTTAACTCTGGGTCAATCCACAGGGCGGTGCCGGTGAAGCCGCCGTGCCCGAATGCGGCGTCGGTCATCGATTTGCCTCGGTTGGACGAGTAGGCTGACCGTTTGTCCCAGCCTCGGCTTCGCCATTGAATCTGGCTGGGCAATTTGCCGGGGACTTCGACGGGGGAGGTCATGGCATCGAAGGTTGACTTTGAGAACAGAGGCCGATCGTCGGTTGGTCCACCGTTCACCATGGCGTTCGCGAATCGGGAAAGGTCGTCTGCGGTGCTGAACAGTCCCGCGTGACCAGCGACCCCGCCCAGAGCGTAAGCCCGAGGGTCGTGAACCTCGCCCCGCATCCAGTGACCTTCGCGTTGTTGAGTGGTGGCGCATCGGTCGTCGTTGCCACCGATCGATCGAAAGCCGGTGTCGTTCATTTGCAAGGGTTCAAAGATTCGTTTTTGAGCGAACTGATCCAGCGGCATGCCCGAGACTTGATGGACGAGTTCGCCAAGGACCAGGAAGCCGACATCGGAGTATCGAAAACGTGTTCCTGGTGGACTGCGAAGTTCTTGTGACAACAGGTTGGCGATTGATTCCGCGTGCGTGCCTCGATAGTCCGACATCCCGTTGTCAGGGATCAAGCCGGAGGTGTGAAGCAAAAGATGTTCAACGGTGACCGACTCTTTCTCATGGACGGCGAAGTCTGGCAGGTACTTGCTGACAGGGTCGGTGAGTGACAGTTTGCCTTCGTCGGCGAGGATCATCACGCTGGTGGCGGTCGCGATCGGTTTGGTCAGCGAGGCCAGATCGAAGATCGTGTCGACGCTCATGGGCTTGCGTTGCGGTTCGAGCTCGCGGCTTCCAAAGGCTGCCTGGTAGACGGTTTTGCCGCGAAAGCCGACGGTCACGACGGCGCCCGGGCATTTCTGGGCCTGGATGCCGTCCTGAACAAGTTGCTCGACCTCCTTGCTCGGGAAGTCTTCCTTGGAGGCGGGGATGTCTTCGCTGAGGAGAACGCTCGGAGTTGCCAGGGCAAAAGGCAGGGCGAGCACAGCGTGAAGAAGAAATGGATTCATGGTGCCGAGACAGAGATTTTGGAGCGGACGGGCGGGAGTGGCTGCGTGACAAAGAATCTGATTCGGTGTTAGTTTACAATGGCGCCTCGTCCGCGAGCGGTTCCGGCGGTTCCTGGGCGACGTTTGCCGGGAATTGTTCGGCCAAGGGGGATTTTAATGTTTTGGCGGTTTGTGAATTCATGGCCTCCGCCTCAATTCGATCCTCGAAGAGTTTTCGCCTTGATTTCCCTGCTCGTTCGTTGTCGGACGAACTCCCCTCCATCCTTGTTGTTCGTCGCACGACGAATTTCCAGTCCTACCTTTGATTGACCCAGCATGAAACGAGTTTTCTCCGGAGCTTGTCTCTCGATTCTCAGTTGTTTGTTCTTCGTCGGCACTCTGTCGAACGCTGCTGCGGAAACTTCACCGCCCAACATTGTATTGGTGTTGGTAGACGACATGGGATATTCCGATTTGGGATGTTACGGAGGTGAGATCGAAACCCCGAACATCGACGCGTTGGCTGCGAATGGATTGCGATTCACGCAGTTTTATAACTCGGGCCGTTGTTGTCCGACGCGAGCGAGTTTGATGACGGGCTTGCATCCTCATCAAGTCGGCATCGGTCACATGACGGCTCCTCCTGGCAAAGTCCTGAATGCTCCGCCGGCCTACCAAGGGCATTTGAATGAAACGTGCGTGACGATTCCTCAAGTTTTAAAGTCGAAGGACTATCACACGTTCATGACGGGGAAGTGGCACCTGGGGCATGTCAATCAGAATGATTGGCCGATGCAGCGTGGGTTTGACCGTTTTTATGGTGGCATCAGCGGCGCGTTCAACTATTTCAAACCCGGTGGTGATCGCGGGATGACCGACGGGAACAAGGACGTGCAAACCGAGGAGGGTTTTTATGCGACGGACGCATTCACGGACATCGCTTGCCAGTACATCAGTGATGCGACGAAGGCTGATGACAAACCTTTCTTTCTGTACTTGGCGTACAACGCTCCGCACTGGCCGCTGAACGCGAAGGTGAAAGATTTTGAAAAGTATCGGGGACGTTACCGAGATGGTTGGGAAGCGTTGATGAAGAAACGCTTTGCGAAACAGCGCGAGATTGGTTTGTTCGATGAATCCGTGCAACCAGCACCGCATGTGGGGCCAGCTTGGGATTCACTAAAGGAAAAGAAGCGAGACGATTTGGATGCGATCATGGCGGCGTATGCCGGATGCGTGGACAACATCGATCAGAACATCGGCAAGTTGGTCGCTCATTTGAAATCGGTTGACGAATACGAGAACACGTTGATTCTGTTCTTGTCTGACAATGGTGCTTGTCAGGAAGGCGGACGGTTGGGATTCGGCGACGAAAAGATGGTCCGAAATCCTCCTTTGGAAACGACGGACGGCGTGCGTCAAGGTTTGGCTTGGGCGAACGCAAGCAACACGCCCTTCCGCTTGTACAAACACTTTTTGCACGAAGGCGGAGCCAACACGCCGTTGATTGCCCACTGGCCCAATGGAATTCCTGAGTCTCGTCACAATTCGTTTGTGAGGGAGCCGGCCTATTTGCCAGACATCATGGCAACGTGTGCGGATCTAGCTGACGCAGAGATTCCAGACGATGTTCCACCGTGCCAAGGCAATTCGTTCGCAAGGAGTTTGAAGGGGGACTCGGAAGCCGCGAAACAGCCGATCCATGACACACCAATCTTCTTCGAGCATGAAGGCAACGCGGCGATGCGTGACGGCGACTGGAAGCTCGTTCGCGAATACAAGAAGCCATGGGAACTGTACAACATCGCGGCAGACCGAACGGAGCGGAACGATCTTGCGACGATGGAACCCGAGCGTCGTGATCGAATGGTTGCGGCTTGGGAGGCTTGGGCGACGAAGACGGATGTGGCCTTCCCTGAGCGATACAACATGTATCAAGAGATGAAGAAACACGAATAGGAGCCCGTTTCATTGGCTGCTTTTTGCGTCAACAATCCGTTCTCTTCGCTTCCGCGGACCGCGGAGTGTTTCCCGTAAGGTGCCAGCCACCTTCCCGATTTTGATGACCTGAAACCTTGGCTTGTTCCGGGGCTGATTGAGGGCGACTTCCGCTGTCTTGATGGCATTTTGCGAGCTTGATTGACTGCTCGGAGACGCCGGCCTCGTGAGTGCGATCGATTGAGCGCAGCAGAGTAGAGCAGTTGTCCCCAACTGTTCCGTCGCCCCTTGCACCACTGCGAAGGATGACGCGTGCTTTGACCTTGCTGCTCAGGCAAAGCAGGCTGCGGCTTGGACCTGGCCGCGGTGGTGATGGCGGCCCGTTCGTTCTGCGTCCGCTTTCAGCGATTCAGGGCGACCGATGCAGCTGGTTTTGCCAAAGTATTTCTGCCAGTCCCACACCAAGTCTCGCCACATCGAAGCGTCGATTCCGACTTCCGAGAGCGTTTGGGCGAGACGCTTGGGCAGTTCAGCCGCTCGGCAGGCAATCGGTTGCGCCGCGGTCCAGTCCAGCAACCGTTTGTAATCGCTCCAGCGGATGTTCAAGAATCCGCGATCGCTGCTGCGGAGCCCTTTCGTGTGGACTTGCGGTTCGGTGGACAGTTTGGTTTCGCTCAACGTCAGAGGGCTCAACCATTCGTCTCGCCGGATCCGTTTCCCGGTTGGATTGCGTCGCTTCGCCCTGCGTTTTTCCTGAAGAACTTCGACCGGCGTTTCTCGAATTTCTCGTCCGGCTTCTTCCGTCGGAATCGGTTTCAGATCAAAGGCGGCCGAAGGGATTCGTTCGCCCTTGCGAGCTTCGATCCGGTCGTAGGCACTGGTGTGCGGGCTGGTCTCGGGAGTCGCCGTCATCGCTGCACGGACCGGGTTCAGATCAACGTACATGCTGCAGGCGAGCAAGCCTGCCTCGTCGACGATTTTCTGTGCTTTGAAGCGACCTTCCCAGAATCGGCCGGTGCACTCGTCCTGTTTGTTCGCCAGTCGGGCAATGGGTTCGGCCAAGGCTCTCATGTACCAAGAGATGTCTGACAAGCGGCGACGGATTTCAGTCAGCCGCTCTTTGTTGCGAACCAGCATTTGCACATCGTTTTCAGTCGGCTCGGCCAAGTGTTCTTCGAGGCGTCGACCGGGGAACACACGCAGCCAGCGAATCGCAACTTCCTCGTCGCTCCATTGAGCACAGACATCCGGCCGGTTGCGGAGAATCTGATGCATGTGATTGCTCAACACCGCGTACGAAAGCACATCGACCGCGAACACCGAAGCCAGAGCTTCCATCCGCCGGCGAATCCATTCCCTGCGGAACGAGAAATCCTTGCCGGTCGCCTGGTCGACACCTGCAAGAAAGGCGCGTCGCACACATCGCTGGACCACGTGCACGATCCCCACTTCGCTGGGATCAAACTGTTCGCTTCGCTGAGGCCGCGGCATCGCTCTGCTCTCCAGTGGGATTGGCAAGACAAAAGCATCGTATGCATCGCATCAGGAAAGTCAAATCAAGGTGGCTGGCACCATATGGAGGAGGGTGGGGGGCGGAGTTGTTGCTTACTCTTGCGGGTGTGAAATGGGACGCATCGCGGGGAGGGGGTTGGCTTCGGTTTCCCAGGCTCGGACCTGAATCTCGTCGATGATCGCTTCCCCGCCACCGATGACCTCAAACATCACGTGAATCGGATCGTTGTTGACGGTTTGTCGGTAGAGCGTGATCGGGGTCCAGTCGGGACGATCGCGGATGAGCACACCGAGCTCTTGCGTGCCAAGGGAGTCGTACATCAACAGCCCTTGATGAGGGCCGCCAAATCCCAATGTGCGGACGACGGCGTCGATCCGTACCGCCTGGTTGGGTTCAACAAAAATCGGCGGGCTGCGGACCAGCAAGGCGGTGCCTTCGTATCCGCCTGGCAACGCGTCGTCCCGTTTCGGGATCACACGAACAGCCAGAGCCCCGGTGCCATGAAAGACTCCGCGGTCCACGCACTCCGCCGTGGTCTCGGCCCATTCGGAATGACGGCGACCAAAGGTCCAACCCTCGGTTTGTAGACTGTCGGGACGGTCCATGCCGCCGCCACTGAGTAGGTTCACTCCCCAACGAGAACGACCGTGGATATCGCCAATCGGTGGCAGCTTCAGGACAGAAGACGTGGCCAAACCGGAATTCAATAACGGCGACCAAGCGATTTGAGTTTCAAAGTTGCCGGCGTCAATCGGCGGACTGCTGACGATGCCGTAAGGGTCTTCCCGAAAGGCGTCGCAGAGCATCCAGTTGGCTTTCATGCTCCAGGCATCCGCCCGCGCTGCCAAACGCAACGCCGATTGGGCGTCGTTGCTGCGGACCATGCGTTCCGAATTGTTGATGGTGCTGCGAGCGACCTCGAGCAGATCATTCGGTGCGTCTCGCGAAACCGCGCGGGCGGCAACGGCACGTGCCCAAGCGGTGCCCGACTGCTCAATGGAATCGCGAGCCAACTGCCAGCGGTCCAAGGACGCTTGTTGTGAAAACTTGTCCAGCGATGACGCCAGCTGACCACCTTCGGAAATTTGATCGCTGATCGCAATGACTTCGACCACATCAGGCGACACGATTTCAATCGAAGTGCCCTGGGCGGTGGTCTCGGGCTCAATGCGTTCGGCGGCGAAGTGAGTCAAACGCCACATCAGCTTGCCTTGCTCAAAGGCAGGCAAGTCAATGCGAAGCGTCTTGCCATCGCCGCTCATGATGCCGGTCCCGCGGACCATCGCGGAAGTGCAAATCAAAAACGTGGTGGAACCGCTGGTCAGACGATGGGCGGTGTAGTGCGGTCCGACTGGCACAGGCATGACATCGGGCGTGCCCGTGGAGATCCATTTTTCGAGCGAGGCGACAAAGCGATTGATGAAGCTGATCGCCATCCCGCGATTTTGGTCCAGCGTTTCGCCGGAAGCCAATGAACGGGTGGATCGAACCAGAATTGCTGACGGAGCATCGACCATCGCGTCGGCAACCTCTCGCCACATGGGTTGCCAAGCAAAGGTTTCGGTGGTTGGCGTGCCGATCCGGTTTGCAATTGCATTGGATTGAGCGATGGAGGCGGCGTTGGGCATTCCCAGGACACTGATTGCAATGGGTTTGCCGCCCAACCGAAAACGTTGCTGGGAACGTTCGGTGCGAATCGCTTCACTGGAAAGGGCGCGGATGCGCGGAGGTGCAGTCAACACGGCGGCATCCAACATCGCGCCATAATGCCGAAAGTCCTCGACGGGCGAACCAACAATCGGTCGTTGCCAACGTCGTGGCAACGCGCGGAGGCGAGCTACCTGCTGAGAGATTTGCTCTCGGTGGTGGCTGTCCATGACCAGATTCGGTGCGGCGATCCAGCCCGCAACCGGTTCAAGCAATGGTTCTAGTTTGGGATCCGGAACGGTTGGGCACGGCGCGTAGATCCGCATGCGATGAGCAATCGCGTCGGACAAGATCGCAGCGGTCGGAGGCTCCGCCAACCAAATCGCATCGAAGCCCAATGAACGAATCCAACTGAGTGGTTCGTTGTTGTATTGAATGATTCGCGTGACGTGCCCAATGGGAAACGCGGGTTGATCAGCCGGTGAGATCAAGGAACGAGCATTGGCAACGGACTCGGTCAGATTCGGTCGTCGCTCGCCTTGCAATACCGAAAGGTCGATGTCCATCCTTGAGGAGGATTGCAGCGGTGTGCGACTGGCGTTGCTGGTCGAATGAGGGGAACTGTCCAGTTCGGTCACGGGAACCATGGCGTTGACGCGAAGATCGTCCAATCGCAGCGTTGCGTTGCCGGGTTTGCCATACGCGTTGACGACGACCGCATCGACATATGGCGAGGACACGTCGGCTTGGATGCCGTACTCGTTTCGAAGGGCGATGATTTTCAATCGCAGCGGAGCGGTGATGTTGCTGATCCCCAACCTTTGGAATTCTCCCACGCGGCGATATTGCGAACCAAAGATCATCACCGAAGCGGGACGGCGTGTTTCAGGATCAATCAGGTAGGGGAACCGAACCCGAAAGCCAATTTGAATGCCGGTGTTGAGACCTTTGACCGAGACCATCGCCGACAATTCATCGATGGGGCGGACGGGTTCGATCGGGTACACCAAGATGGCTTGCGTGCCATGTCCGGTCACCAACGAAATCGCTTCGCAGACTCCGCCTTCGGCCGAAGGGTCATGCTCATGGCCTTGGTCAGCAACCTTGGCGTCGCAGTCACTTTCGTGAAGTGACCAACGCGGCGGATAGGCATCGAGCGAATCAATGAGCTGCGCGGAAGCCACGTTGATCGTGGTGAGGAAACACACGATGGCGACGAGAGTCGAAGTGAGGTTCACGCAAGTGGCCGTTCCGATGGAACTCAATTTTGTCACGTTCTCGGTCCGGGGGGAGCGCGCAACGTTGGCCCACGCCCGATTCGATCGGGACTGGATCGGAATACTTTTCCTAGCCGTTTCAGCCATCGCGGGAAGTTCTGCAAACGTGTCGGCAAGCCAGATTGAACGTTGACCACCTTCGGAGCCAAGGGAACAATCCCTTGCAAGTGACCGGGAGGCGAAAACGCAACATCACGTTGCGAAACTTCCCCAACTACGGGTTGATCCCCCGAAACGCACCTAAGTGCTTGGGATACCAAGTCTTGGGCAGGAAAGCCAGATCGAAAGTGTGTTGCTAGAACGCCACGTTGCGAAAACGCAACACACATCATTGAAAACCGTAAGTGCTTTTCCCGTAATGACTTCGGGACCACAACGTCGTGTCGGCAGGCAGCTGGCACCGCAAGTGCAATGGATGGCTCTCACCAAACAAGCAACGACTCGCTGGTTTGGTCCCACACCCTGACGCCCTCGAAGGAAAGTCACTTCTATGACCAAAATTGCTGCGAACAACACCGCCAAAATCAACGACGAAACCCCAGTCGAATTGCAAGAAATGGCTGCCGCGATTGATGCCTTGCCCGCTCGGTATCGGGACGCGGTTGCACCCGCTTTGGCTCGCGTGGTGGAATGCAGCACTCGCCGTCGTCGGATCTTGAACTTGGTTCAAGAAGCCCTGTCGCAACTTCGTTTGGACATGAAGTATCTGATCTTCGATTTGGAAGCGACTCGTCGCGAACGCGACCAATACAAAGAAATGTTGGAACAAGACGGCTCGCTCTAAGCCGTTGTGATTCAGGACGATGATCCTGAATCCAATCGGAACCCGACTCGATTGGGTTCCTGACACTGGGTGTGTCGTCAGCTACGTCTGGCTCGGAGGTTTTCTGAGCTGAGGGGCCGAAGCGACCATCAAACACGATCCGACAGAACAACGTCACGGCAGATCCGTCGATGATCGTTTGGGCTGGTCGTCGATCAAACCGAGGCGAACGCCGAATTGCAGTGAAGTCGCCGAAGGGGAGCTAAGCCGCTCGCTCGCCCGCATCGCCGAAATCTTGTTGCCTGTTGTGATGATCGTGCGTCTGCTGATCACTCTGCTCGAGATCATCCGAAGTGTTCGGACGAGTTGGGGTCGCATTGGGCGACATCTTGGATGCCAGCGCTTCGTATTGTTCGGTCGCACTCATTTGCGACGCATGAATTGGTGAAGCGTGCATGGGGAACGAAGGTGTTCCCGCTGGCGAACCCACGTTGATTTGCGGGGGCAATGATGGAATGGCTTCAGATGAATCGCTGGTCTCCCCGCGAGTGCGTCGGCCATGTTCGGGAACCATCTTGTCAAAGAGGTTGCCCAATAAACGCGGATGAAAGCAGACATAGGACCAAAACAGTCCAAACGCCACGCCGCCACACACATCGCTGGTGAAGTGAGCGCTGGTGTTGACTCGGTTGGCCAGCACGCCCATCCAAACCATGATGAAAAGCAAGCGACCTCTCGGGACAACCACCCACAATCCGATCAGCATGGCGGTCGCAGTGACAACGTGACCACTGGGAAAGGCTCGCATGGCGGAGTCAAAGGAGGCGACTTCGCTGAGATCCCAATCGAATGCCCAAAGCCAAGCGGAATCATGACCGGCATGGTTGAGATTGAGGTTGCTGGGACGCGGCCGGATCACAAACATCTTTGCGATCGTCGCAATGGCTCCTCCGCCGAGTGCCAAGGTGACGAGTCGAGGCAAATGCCAGCGGCGTTTGGGGGCCATCAGCAAAATGGCAAGCAAGATCACAAAGACCCCGTAACCGTGCGAGAGCACCAAGGACAATTCCAAAGCGGAATCCAGTTCCGCTGGCAGCGGTGCGGTTCGGAAGTACGACGCGATGTTCACATCCACCAGCGTCATCATCGGCACCAGCATCATTGTCATCGCTGCCATGTAGAACAGTGTGACGGGACGATACAGGGTCACCGCATCGTTCGTGGTGCTGGTTTTGGTGAACAATGGATGTTCGCGAAGCTGACGTTCACGGGGCTGATTTTCACGAAGTTGATCTTCGCGAGGCGATTCGAGTCGATTCACGATGGCGTCCTGTATCGCGACTGGTTCAGATCGGCGGCCTGGAGGACGGATTCGCGATCGAAGAAACGGGGCCAGATCGAATCCGATCGGTCGTGCGGCCCGCGTCGTTTGATGTGAATCCTGGACGATCTTGACGGTACGAAACGCTGGCTGACCGAGGGAACCCCAGTCGGCGTGAAGATTGGACGGCGGAGAAGGAATCGAAGTGAATTTCGGTGGTTTCCCAGTTGTCCGCGCCTCTCCAAACGACGCATTTGGCCCTGGGAGGCAGGCCGCGATGCCCGTTGAGTTCGCTGCGTATGGAGTTCGCTGCCCACGTGATAACATGCGATCTTTCGATTCGTTCCGTGAAACATTGCCGTCATGAAACAGCACGTCCAGCGACACTTTTCCTTTCTACGCACGACCGCGATTGGTGGCATCTTTTTTCTGCTGCCATTGTTGGTTGTGTTGGTGCTGATCGGGCAATTGGTCCAGGTCATCTACGCCGTGGCGGTGGCACTGCTGCCGATCTTGCAGGACTACACGCCGTTTCATGACACGACGGGTTACCTGTTGATCTTCGGGATCGCGACGTTGTTGTTGATCTTGGCCTGTTTTGTCTCGGGAATCATGGCGAGACGATCGATCGCCAGGCAGTTCACGCGGTTCATCGAGAAATATTTGTTGATGCTGTTTCCTCGCTACGCGATTTTCAAGGAGCAGCTCAGCGGCAACATTGGTGGCGACGTTGCGAAAAACCGCTTGCGCCCGGTCGTGGTGCAATTGGAAGGGTATTCGCAGTTGGCCTTTGAGGTTGAGCGGCACCGGGGAGCGGATGTTGCCAACGATCCCTTGGGAGTGACGTTGTATCTGCCGGGATCGCCGGATCCTTGGAATGGGAAGGTGGTGATGGTGGAGCCATCGCGAGTTCAGCGGATTGACGCCCCCTTTGGCGACGTGGTGGGCACGTTTGAACAGTTGGGCACCGACACGCAGAAGTGGGCTCGGGCGGGGGCCGTCGCGGTGCAGGATGAAGAGAGCTGAGTCTGCCGTCGCTGCCACAGATGCGTTTTCGTGACGGGATCGAGGCCGCTCGGGTTGAAAGCCAACTCTCGCCGGAGCGGGAACTTTCAACTTTTGGGCGAGCGTTCTTGGGGGGCACCTCCGGAAAGGTTTAGCGGGGGTGTCATTCCCTTTGCGAAAGGGTGGTGAACGTTGCTGCCAAGAATCAGTGATTCGCTATACTTTCGGCCAGCAAATCAGACCCATTCCCATCCTTTTTAAAACGTTTGCATGACAACTGATTCACGTCACTACTGGGGCATCGACATTGGCGGCACGAGCATCAAGTGCGGTCTGGTCAATTCCGCCGGTGAGACCGTCGCCTTTGAGCAAGTGGCGACGCTGGAATCCGAAGGCCCTCAAGCGGCGGTGAATCGCTTGGCAACGATGATTCGTGAGGTGGAGACGAGCACCAAAACGGTCGGGAAGGTGCCGCGGATTGGCATGGGGGCGCCCGGACCGATGGATTTGCACCGTGGGATTTTGGTTGCACCACCGCAGTTGCCGTCTTGGTGGGAGTTCCCGTTGTGCGAGAAACTGTCCGAAGCCACGGGCCGGCCGATCTCATTTTTGAATGACGCCAACGCGGCAGCTTACGGCGAATTTTGGCTGGGCAGTGGATCCCAAGGCTCGTCGATGGTTCTGTTGACGCTGGGGACTGGCGTTGGCGGCGGCATCATTGTCGAGGATCAATTGGTCAATGGCGTCAACAGCTTTGGCAGTGAATGCGGTCACATCGTCGTGGACTCCTCGCCAGACGCGCAGCTTTGTGCATGGGGTGGTGGCCGTGGGCAGTTGGAAGCGTACGCGTCGGCTAGCGGGGTGGTTTTGCGAACGCGGCATCGGTTGCCGGAGTACCCGCAATCGTCGTTGCAGCAATTCACCGGAGAGGACAGTTCGCTGTTGACCGCCAAACGGATCTGGGAAGCAGCGGCAAACGGCGACGAATTCGCGAATTTGATGATCGACGAAACCGCTCGTTGGCTGGGCATCGGAGTCACCAATTTGGTCCACACGTTGGACCCAGGGCATGTGGCACTGGGCGGAGCGATGAACTTTGGCGGGGCCGAATGTGAGATCGGGCGTCGCTTTTTGGGGGGGGTGACGGAAGAATTTCGACAACGGACCTTCCCCTATGTCTTCGCGGGAACGACCATTTCGTTTGCGACGCTCGGGCACGAAGCCGGTTATTTGGGCGCCGCCGGGTATGCTCGCAAGAAAGACTCCTGAACAGCAGGTTCTGTCGTGCTGGGATCCTGCGGTCGCTGCGTGGACGTGAAATCCTTCGCGACCCCGCACCGATCAGCGATTCCAGCCAAAACGCCCGCGTCGCGTCAGGCCCAAGACACTGCATCGCGGTTTTCAAAGGATGAAAGCCGGTTGCCGTTTTGAACATTCACCATCATTGAAATTGAAACCGGATGGCATCGAAACCCTCTCGTTCGCAAGAACACATTCGCAACTTCTGCATCATCGCTCACATCGACCACGGCAAAAGCACGTTGGCCGATCGTTTGTTGGAAAGCACGGGCACGGTTGATAACCGCGGCAAGAAAACGCAAATGCTGGATGATTTGGCGTTGGAACAACAGCGTGGCATCACCATCAAGGCCCGCGCCGTCGCCATGCGCTACAAGCGAGATGGGGTGGAATACGAATTGAACCTGATTGACACGCCCGGCCACGTGGACTTCCAGTACGAAGTTTCACGCTCCCTGGCTTGTTGCGAAGGCGCGCTGTTGTTGGTCGATGCCTTTCAAGGTGTGGAAGCCCAGACGGTTGCGAATGCGTTTGCGGCGATGGAGCACGACCTGACGATCGTGCCCGTGATCAACAAGATCGATTTGATTCACGCTCGGCCAGATGAAGTCGCCGAGGAAATGATGAATTCCCTGGGCACGGACCCGGATGAGTGCAAGCGGGTGAGTGCCAAAACCGGCGAAGGCGTTGCGGCATTGCTCGATTCGATTGTGGAAGCCGTTCCGCCACCCACGGGCGATCCAGACGCTGTGTTGCAGGCGATGGTCTTCGATTCGAACTACGACGATTTTCGCGGTGCCATCACCTACATTCGAGTGATGGAAGGAACGGTCCGCAAAGGTCAGAAGATCAAATTCTTGCGGGCTGGATCGACGCACGATGTCGTGGAACTGGGCCAATTTGCGCCTGCCCGCGTGGCCTGTGATGAATTGGTTGCCGGCCAAGTGGGATACTTGATTTGCAACATCAAGAGCCTGGGGGATGTGCACATTGGAGACACGATCAGCATCGCGGGCAACGACCCAGCACCGGCGCTGCCGGGCTATGACCGGCCCAAACGGATGGTTTATTGCGGTTTGTTCCCCAGCGACGGACAGGACTTCAGCGAATTGCGGGACGCGCTCGAGCGATTGGCCGTCAACGACCCGAGTTTCGAGTTTGAACCCGAAACCAGTGATGCACTTGGGTTTGGTTTCCGGTGTGGTTTTCTGGGGTTGCTGCACATGGAGATCGTTCAGCAGCGATTGGAGCAGGAATCCGACATCGATTTGGTTCAAACCGCTCCCAACGTGACTTACGAGATCACCGACAAACGCGGCGTGACGAAGAACATTCACAAGCCGCAGGATGTGCCCGATCCGGGCGACATTGAGAAGTTCTGCCAACCAATCGTGCGTTGCAACGTGATCGTGCCGGAGGAGTACATCGGCCCAGTCATGAAACTGTGTCAGGAACGACGCGGGATTCAAAAAGCTCACGAGGTCTTGGGGGCGTCGCGAGCGATGTTGACTTACGACATCCCGCTGGCGGAAGTCATCTACGATTTGCACGACCGCATCAAAAGCTGCACACGCGGATACGGAACGCTGGATTACGAGATGGTGGGCTACGAAGAAGCCGACCTGTGCCGCTTGGACATTCTGGTCAACGGCAACCGTGTCGATGCATTGTCGGTGGTTTGTCACCGAGCCGACGCTGACCGTCGCGGTCGTGCAGTGGCCAAGAAGCTGAAATCGGAGATTGAGCGGCACATGTTTGAAGTGGCTGTGCAAGCCGCGATCGGCAGCCGCGTGATCGCTCGAGAGACCGTGCCGGCAATGCGAAAGAACGTGACAGCCAAGTGTTATGGCGGTGACATCACGCGAAAACGCAAGTTGCTGCAGAAGCAAAAGGAAGGCAAGAAGCGAATGAAGGCGGTTGGCAACGTGGAGATCAGCCAGAAGGCCTTCATGGCGGTTCTGACCGACGGCGAGTAGCAAACCATGGGTTGGATGTCGCTTTCACTCACACGATTGGAGGGCAAATCGTGAGGGGAAGGGCCTCAGCCAATGGGTCGGGGTTCCACGCGTGAAACTGTTGTCCGCAAACTTTCCGAGCGAATTTCCGGAATGACCCGCAAGATCGGAACAGTTTGACACGATACAGGTACTACGCAAATGAATGATCCTCTGCGGATTGGTTCAAGTGCGGATTTGCCAAGTCGGAAACCAAGGAAGGTTGCTCGGATGACCAGCAAGATGACCACAACATTCACACGATTCGGGACGTTGTGCCTGCTCACCATGGTGGTGATCACGAGCACAGGTTGCTATGGCCTGGGCGGCAGCAACTACAATTTGGGGATCCTCGGGTTCCCCATTCCTGTGAGCCCGTATTACCAGCACAAGCAAGAAGAGAAGTTCCACAACAAGGAACGCTACGATCGCGTGCCGATTCTCGGCCCGACCACCTCAGGTGGTCCGCCCATCGCGTTGGATCCACCCAGCGATGACGAAGTGATGCAAGCCCTCGAGCAGGCACGTCCTGTTCAAGGCGGCATCCCTTTGATCTGGGAAAAACAACGCAACGATGTGCGGATCATCAAAGAGAAGATCTCGGACTACATCGATCCACCGCGGTTCTACCCGCTGATCGGACCAGCTCAGTTGCACCATGCACACTACAAGTGCACGATTTACTTCGACGAGTCGACCATTGTCGGTTACCCCGTTCCGCACACCCTGCGTGACCGTGAAGCGATTGAGGTCGTCTACATTGACCACAACCACTTCCACATGGTGGGTGACGTCGAGCCCTACACGACTCCGAACTTGTAGGGATCGGGATTCCGGAAGCAACATTCCGGCTGGCAATCGCACTGAACAACGACAACGGTTCGGCGGGCATTTGAGCTCGCCGGACCGTTTCTTCGTTCAAGCCCGACATCTTTCCCACACCGCATGGTTTCCCCACGCGATGCGTCTGACGCGCGATGGCATTGAGAAACCAGAAAAGGACGTCAGGAATCTTCCCTGAGACGGGGTCGGCGGGTTAGCGTATGCGGACTGAAATCACGTCCCGCTCCTCGCGAATCCCTGCACATGAATTCTGACGAAAATCCATCTTTGACCAGCGACTCGCCACGATTCGACGCCGATGATTTGGGCACGCCCGATTCAGTGGAATCGAATCCCACCGCCCAGTCAGACGTCTATGAAGACGTGCCGGACGACGAAACTGCGGGCGAAGCTGCCGCCGCAGCGGAGTCGACCACCGAGACCATGACAGCTGAGATGCTGAACGAAGACGTTTCGGACTTGGCCGATGATGTGGAAGAACTCTCGGACGAGGTCAACCAATTCGCGGTTTCAGCGGTGGCGGCAACCGACGCCCCCGTGGAATCCGACGACCAGGATCTGTCGCCGGAGTTGTTGGCGCTGCAACAGCCCTTCGTCGGACGCTGGAACGGGTTGGTCAGCACGACCAACTGGGAAAAGGGACGCATCATCAGCCAATGGCGTGCGGCCTTGATCGAAGCCGGAGCTCCCTCGACGGAGTATTCCGACGAAGCTTGGGCCTCACGGGTAGGCGGTGTCACGGCACCCCATGTGGGCCGTCTGCGTCGCGTCTTCGATCGTTTTGCCGAGGATCAACCCAAGTACGAAGGGTTGTATTGGTCGCACTTCTTGGCCGCCCTGGACTGGGACGACGCAGCCCTTTGGTTGCAAGGAGCTGTCGAGGAGAAGTGGTCGGTTTCCAACATGCGAGACAAGCGTTGGAAGGCCAACGGGGAATTGGAATCGCAGCGTCCAACTGCCAGCCAGGTGATGGACGTCGATCTGGACGAGGACCAGCCGGAAATGAGCGATGCGGATTTGGGAACCGCTCCCGCCCAGGGCGACGACACCACGCGAGATTACGACGGCGACACCGACGGCGTTCAGGGACCGACCTACGAAGGCCCTGATTTTGGCGAGGAAGAAGAGCTGAACAAACTCGGTGATTCGGGGCGTGAAGAAGGGGAGGCTGGTTTGGCGACCGAAACGCCTCCGTCACCTTTGCAACCGTTCGCAGGTTTGCCAGAATTGCCGGACGACCTCAGCGACGTCGTGGAACAACTGAAGTTGTCGATCCTGCGGCACAAGTCCGCTGGGTTCCATGACGTGTCGCCCGACGTGATTCGCCGCTATCTCGAAGCGGTTGCACTCTTGATTGAATCGTAGCCATCGAAACGACTTCCCAAACCGCCATCCAAACCGCTTCTCATTCCGTTGCCCCTGACTTCGCGTCGGGGCAGCGGATTTTAGTTGGAATCTGCACCTACAACGAAGCCGCCAACGTCAAGCCAATGTTGGCCAAGATCCGTGAGGCGCTTCCCGAGGCGGTGTGTTTGGTGGTCGACGATGACTCGCCCGACGGAACCGCAGAGATCGCCCGCGTGTACGCGGAGGAAACCGGGGCCGGTGACAGGATCCAGGTGAAGATCCGCAAAGACGAACGCGGATTGGGCGGTGCGATTCGGGCGGCGATGCAAACGGCGATCGATGGCAATTTCGATTTGTTCTGCAACCTGGACGCGGATCTCAGCCACGATCCCGCGGATCTGCCTCGGTTGGTTGCAACCTGCGTGAAGGAGAACGCTGACGTGGTGGTCGGCTCTCGTTACGCCGAAGGCGGGGCGATCGTCGGGTGGCCCTGGCGTCGCAAGCTGATGAGCGGGCTGATCAATGCGTTCACGCGAACGCTGTTGCGATTGCCGGTTCGCGATGCAAGTGGTTCGTACCGCTGTTATCGGGTGAGTTGTTTGGCCGGATTGGATCCGCCTCGCAATCCCAGCGACGGGTACGCGTTCATTCAAGAAGTCTTGTTGAGGCTCCATCGCGATGGGGCCAAGTGCGTGGAAGTTCCGATCACGTTCACCGAACGAGTTCACGGGACCAGCAAGCTGAATTTGCGAGAAGCGGTTCGAAGCAGTTGGACTGTGTTTCGGTTGTTGGCGGTCCGCTAAGACGCGTTGGGACGCCGTAGCCGGATTCGCCAGAATTCGGATGGGGTGGCCTTCGTTCGTCCGGAACCGAATTCTGGCGAATCCGGCTACGACTTGGTCGGAAGCGGAATGCATCAGCTCAGCTCCAGCTTGCAACCACCGCTTTCGCAGCCCGGCGACCGTGGTCAAAGGCTTCTTCGAACAGCGCGACTCCGCTGAGATCCGAGGCGGCGAAGTGGACGTTGCCAATCGCTTGGCTGGCCGCAACGCGTCGCAGATTGGAACGGCTGCCGACGGTGGGCTGGATCATCGCGTGGCCCCAAACCATGATGTCCAACGTCTCGATGCGTTGGCGAATGTCGGGGTGCATGACTTCGAGATCGCTGCACACGACCTCGGCGGCCTCGTCCCAGGTCAGGTTCAGAAGTTCGGTCCGAGTCAGCGCTGCGTTGTCACCGGTCAGGGCTTGGTACCACGTGATCACCGTGCCGCCATGATCGCGTCCGGTTTGATGGCCGGCGTTGACGTACCCCAAAGACGTGGATTGGTAACGGACGTTGTCCCAGCACATCCAGGAGTCCGTCTCAGTGGGACGATCCTTCAGCACGATGTTGGCGACCAGCCAACTGCCATACTGAAACGATCTCGCCTGATGGATTCGTTCGTGCTTGGTTTCTCCTAATGAGTCATCCAGCAAACGACAGGCAATGAACTGTGGAACAGCGAGAATCACGGACTCGGCGGTGATCCTGGTCGACTGTTGCGTTTGCGTGTCAAGGACATGTAGCGTTTGGGTGCCGGGTTCGTCTTCCGTCATCGAAAGAACTGCTCGGTCCGTTTCGATGCGATCCCCGAGACGTTGTGCCAGCTGGTCGACCAAGAATCCATTGCCTTCGGGCCAAGTCAGCACAGGGGCGGAATCAGGCGATTGCGAGGCATCGAGCAACCGCGCGGCGAAGTAGAAAATCCCAGCCCAAGCGCTCGTTTGACCGGCTCGCAATCCATAGTCGTCACGGCAAGAGTGATCGACCAACCAGAGCAGACGGGGGGAATCAAATGCGCGATTTTGCATCCATTGTTGCATCGAGATTTGATCGAGAGAAAGCGGTTCGGGATCGTTCGTCCCATGCGAGGTCGGCAAGACGAACCAAGGTTTGCCGTCGTTGCCAGTTCGCAATGCAAACTCGGACATCTCAGTTTGGAAGCGTTCGATCTGGGCGACATCCTCGGGGGTTGCGTCACGCATGGGAAGCAATCCGGATTGCCAGCGGTCGTTCGCCCAGACGCGTTCTTCGGGATCGCGGCAGAGCATCTGTTCGGCGGCGACACCGTGTTCATCGAGCACACCACAATCTCGCAAGAATGCTTGCAGGGGTGCGTTGCGTGGGCCCGGCAGTGGTAAGTAGTGGGCTCCCCAAGGGGCACGCAACGAACCGAAGGATTCGGATGTGTACTGGGTGCTTCGCGATGTGCCGCCGGGCGATGATTCCAATTCCAAAACGAGGAAGTCATCCACTCCTGATTTCAAAAGTTCGTAGCCGGCGGCCAAGCCGGCGACTCCGCCACCGACAATGACACAGGATGCGCGGCGCCGCGTGGCATCTGAGGAGCCGGTCAATCGCTCCGAGGTTGGGACTCGCAACCGATGACCGATCTCTCGGTTGGGCGACAGGAAGGCACCGGCAAATGGAAGTGCACCCGACCAACGGGAGGAAAGCGAATCGCAGCCCGCACAGGCGAGGGATCCGACACCGAGCACCGAAGACAGCAAATCCCGCCGGGTGTAGCGAAGTCTTCGGGGCTGCGAATTCATCCGAACGCTCCGCTGGTCTGGAGGAGGTAGCCGACATAGCCGCAGTACAACGCGATCATCAGCATGCCTTCCCAGCGAACGATGGTACGTCCGGTTCGATACAGGACCCAGCTGAGCATGGCTGCGATCACCATCAGCGGCATATCGAGACCCATGATTTCAGGAGCGACATTCAGGCCGCCCGGAGCGATCACGGACGTGATGCCAAGCACCGCGACGATGTTGAGCGTGGTGCTGCCAACGGCGTTGCCAATTGCGATCCCGCGTTCGCCTTTGATGGTGGCAGCAACGGACGTGACCAGTTCAGGAAGCGAGGTGCCAGCGGAGACGATTGTCAGTCCGATCACCAATTCGGAAACACCCAGAATGCGTGCCATCGAAACCGCTCCGTCGACGAACAACTCGCACCCGAAGACCAAGGCAGCGACGCCGGCACCGAGCAAAACCAATTGCCAGAGAATCACCGCGACACGTCGCCCCAGTGATTCGGTGGCTTCTTCCAAGGCGTCCGGCAACTCAAGATCATCGTGGATGGCACCTTCGCCCGACAGTTTGCCGAGCCGGTATGAGATCGCAAAGTACGCGATCATGATCAGGATCAATCCGATTCCATCCCAACGCCCGATGATTCCGTTCCACGAAGCGAGCATCATGGCGATGGTCGCCGCGATCATCACAGGCACATCAAAGCGTGTGATTTGTTTCTCCACCGGCAGGGGCGCAAAGAGAGCGCTGAAGCCGACGATCATCAACATGTTGAACAGATTGCTACCGACGACGTTGCCGATGGTGATATCGGCTTGGCCTCGAAGCGCCGTGGCGAACGACACGGCCATCTCAGGGGCGCTCGTGCCCAGCGAGACCACGGTCAGTCCCACAAACAGCGGGCTGAGTTTGGCAGCGATGGCCAATCGGGAGGCGCCGCGGACGACCCACTCCCCTCCGATCAAGAGTAAGAGGACGCCGCCGAGAATTTGTAGTGCGATGATACCATTCATGCGGCTGAAAATAGACAAGCGTGCCGTCTCGCAAAAGGAGACGACACGCTTGAATGTTGGTTCGGTGATTCAGGCGGCCCAATCAGAAGTTGAATGAGCGGTCTGGTCCGAGGGCGGATCAGTGGTGGCCGCGGTGACCACGGCCGTGTCCACCGTAGTGCAGGTCGTAATGGCCGGGTTGGTAGTGGTAGTGATTTCCGTGAGGAACAACCGCTGGGGCGTGATAGTCATAGTGAGGACGGGTGTACCCACGGTATCCGGCCGAATAGCGGTTGGGGGACACGACGGGGCCAAAGGCTTGGTGTCCGCGATTGTAGTGGCTGCCGTAATGGCTTCCATAACGACTTCCGTAACGGTTCACGCCGTAGTTGCCGTAACTCAACCCGCCACTACCGATGCGAAGCGAGAACCCTTGTGCGTTCGCTTCTGGGGCGTCAGCCATGAAGGTGGCTGCGACAGCGAGAACAGGGACGGCGATCCATTTGGTCAATTGAGACATTGTTTTTTTCTCCGTAGATAACTTGTTCCGCCGCGTGATGCCTCTTCGACATCTGTTCACAAGTCGCGTGAAACTCATTTCAACGGATAACGAAAGCAACCCGGGGGCCAAACGCTGCCAAAACGTCACAAAATGCCGCTTTTGCCGAAAAATGCCTGTTTTTCGGGATGAAAATCAGGTGTCAGGCCGAATTCGCCAGCGGGACACTCGCTCAAGTGTCGTCAATGTGATGTTTGTCGAGGTTGCAATATGAGACGCCATGACACCCGAATGGGGTGGGTTGGCTGGTTTTAGCGACCGAGCCAGGGCATTGCGTCAGCGCTCAGACGATCTCGAACCGGTCCCGGCAGGGGTTGCTGGTAGCTGGGCGGCCGGCTGCCTTGATCGTTCGGCCCGATGTCGGTCAGGGGGTACGGGTCATGCACGATCGCGTTGGCTTGCTGTTGGTTCATCGTTCCTGGGGCCGGCAGGAAACCACGACCGCGACATCCAGCGGACAGGCTGGTGAGCAGAATCAGCGTGGACACGCCGGCGAACGAGCATACGCGCAGGGAGGAGGTGCGCATGGGATCGGTCCTGACAAATACGAGAGACACGGATTGGGAGGGCGGCGTTGCTGGGGAGGGGGTGGAAGAGCAAGCTGCCGGCGAGTCGGATCATTGGAATGATGCGACCCTACAGCAATTCATCGAACGATCGCGATCCCGCCTGGATGGCTTCCTGTGGGCCCGACCGAAAAGCAGGGTTGGCGGGTCGGGTTGCTCCGGTCGATTCGGGTTGAACCGGCGATGCGAATGGCTCGCTGCGAGCGGGGTGGTGCCGCGTGGGTGTCTTAGAAAGAAAAGTAACGCAACCAGTTTCGGACACCTTGACCGGGGACGTAGGCAACCGGTTGGCCCCAAAGTCCAGGACCCACCTGAACTGGATTGGCACCCTGTCCAAAGTCAATCAAAGCGCCCGCGGGGCCAGCATTCAGCGTGGTGGATGCGACGGGGGGGACAGTGGATCCGACAGGATAAGCTGTGGCGGGAATGGCCGCCGGAGCAGCGATTTGTGCGGGTGGAGCGATGTAGCCAACAGGAGCAACGCCACCGGGAGTCGCACAACCTTGGCCGTACCCGTAGCCGGAATAGGGACTCATCGCCGAGTATTCACTCGGTGCCGAGATCAAGGCGCAGTTGCTCATTGTGGCGTAGCCACCATTGCTCAGTTGAGGTGGTGGAACGGGAGCGTAGTCGGACGGTGGGGGACCGATTCGATTCGGAGCGAAGGTTGGATTTCCGCCCAGAACATCGTTGGGAACCGCTGTCGGAGCCGGCAGAGATCGACCTTGGGTTGGGGCACCGCCCGCTGGCGCAGACATTCCCGAGGGAGGCGATGGGACGGGCGCCGAATTGCCAAAGCCGGGTTGCGAATTGCCAACACTGGGCGGCACGCCAAACGATGGTTGCGATTGAACGGGCTGGGAACCGGCTGGTGGCGTGAAGGTTTGTGGGCCGCCGATGTCGCCGGGAAGATCAAAACCGCCCGACTGCATGGCGACTTGTCGCACATTGGGATCGTAGGCTGTCTGAGGCGAACGGAAGGAGGTCGGTCTCACCACCGTGTTTTGTGCGGCGCGTTGCCGGCGAGCCGTCTCGGTTTGGTCAACGGCGCTGGGGGAACCGATCGGCCGAAATGGCAACGCTTGCTGGGCACGCGCGGCTTCGGACGAGACAAGCGTCGAGACACCGACCAGCACGAACACAGCCGCGAAGAGCGGGTGAGCATGCTGAGGTTGAAAAACGTTGGTCAGAAATCGGATCATGGTATCCCATCCGTGAAAGCGTGATCTTGTTGGGGGTAACAATCTGTGGTGGACTGGATCAAGATCAATTCCATGACACGCAGGGGACCGATGTTGTTTGCCAAACCGTCACCACAAGAGGTGCTGGCGTCGCGAGGCGAGGCCAGTGCCACGTCATTGGTGCATCGCAACCGGGATGCCAATCGGCCCAATTCCGTGTTCGTGGAACTGGAACCTGTCGAACGCCACCCGGGCCGGGCGGCCCAAATGACATCTGTGTTGACGTTGTTGCTGGCGTCTTCGGAGTGTTCGCTGCACTGCAGCATGTGTGATTTATGGCGGAACACGCTGGATCAGCCGACTCCGCCAGGAGCCCTGCCCAGTCAAATTCGGATTGGTTTGCGAGAGTGGCGAGAGCAAACCGGACGCGAATCGGGGGGCACGATCAAGCTTTACAACAGCGGGAATTTCTTCGATCCTCGCACCACCCCGTCGACGGACGATGACACGATTGCAAAGCTTTGCGAGCCCTTTGATCGCGTGGTGGTGGAGAACCATCCTTTGATTGGTACACGACGCCTGTATGAATTCGCGAAACGTTTGCGCGGGAAACTGGAAATCGCGGTGGGGCTGGAATGCATCGCGCCGCGGATGTTGGATCGATTGAACAAACGACTTCGCCCGGGGCAATTTTTTCAATTTGCACAACACTTGAAAGACGCCTCCATTGATTTGCGTGTGTTCCTGATCCATGGGCTGCCGTGGTTGGCTCCGGAGGAATCGTACGCATGGACCATCTTGTCGGCGCGATTCGCGGCCGCAGCGGGAGCACGTCACATCAGTGTGTTGCCCTGTCGAACCGGCAACGGTTTCATGGACCGCTTGGCTCGCGAGGGCCGTTTTCATCCGCCGTCGCGAAAGCAGATGCTGGCGGTCATGGACAGGTTGGAAACTGATTCCCGTTTTGACTTTGGACCGGTGCTGACCTTGGACACCTGGGGTTTGGAACCCGATCAGTCTGAACCAGCCGAAGGCCAGGGGCCCGACTCGCCGAGTGACTCTCGAAATGATGTCTGATCCATCCGCGAATTACGATGTTGCGATTTTGGGTGGTGGCTTTTCCGGTGGGCTGCTGGCTTGGGTTTTGGCTTCCCGAGGCGTCCGTGTCGTACTGATCGAGCGCGAGCAGTTCGGGCGTTTTGCAATTGGTGAATCCAGCACTCCGATGGCCGACTTGGTCTTGCGGCAGCTTGCCGATCAATACGGCTTGCCCGATCTGCGCGCGTTGTCGACGTACCCGACTTGGAAGGAAGGCTTTCCGAATTTGCGTTGTGGAAAGAAGCGAGGTTTCAGCTACTACCACCACGGTGACGCCTCGTCACGTCACGAAGCTGGTCATGAGTTTCACGATCGTTATGAAACATCGGAAAACGTTTGGGGAAATAGTTTGTTGGTCACGGCGAGTCCCAGCGACACTTGGTCTGACACGCAGTGGCTGAGAAGTGACTTGGATTCATTCTTCATCGAGCAAGCCGTTTGTGCGGGAGCCGATTGCCGTGAACGGACGGAGGTGGTCGATGCCACGAGGGGGAAATCCATTCAGTTGACGTTGTGTGATCGATCCGGGGAACGAGCCAGCGGGAAGACGCAGAGCCTCTCGGCGCAGTGGTTGGTCAATGCATCGGGGCGGTTTGGTGTGTTGCCGGATTCATTGACGCAGTCAATCGGGGTGCGACGCGTTGATGAGCGATTGCAGACGAGCACGCGCAGTGTCTTTGGACACTTTCGTGGTGTGAAATCCTGGACGGAGGAACTGAGAAGGACCGGCCAGTTGCGTGAGGACGAGCCGTTTGATCCCGATGATGCGGCGCAGCACCATTTGACCGCGGAGGGGTGGATGTGGATGTTGCGGATGGATCACGGTGTCACCAGTGTCGGCTGGACTCAGCCAACGGGGACGAGTTCCGGCGGGCATGTTTCGGGAACGCGTGATTCAGAGAATTGGCGTCGGTATCCCAGTCTGCAAACGCTGATGCAAGGAGCGACGTTGTGCGACGCGACCCCCCATTGGATTTCTGTGGACCGAGTCCAGCGGATGCAGTTGCCAGTCAGGAATCGGAATTACGTGACGATGCCAACGGCGGTGGCCACGATTGATCCGCTGCACAGCACAGGGATTGCGCATGGATTGATCGGCGTGTCCAGGTTGGCGGACGCCTTGTTGAGCGAGTCATCGCGACGACGTGAGTTGCTCGATCGCTATGCGACCACGGTCGAACGCGAGGTGCTGCAGATCGATGCTTTGGTTTCGATGTGCTATCAAAGTCTGTCAACGATGTCGCGTTTTGAAGCCGTTTCGATGCTGTACTTTGCCTCCGCGATTGCCTCGGAAGAGTTTTTAGCATCCGGTGGCAACGTTCATTCCACTTTGTGGCTGTGCGACGACGAACCGTTTTGTCAGTTGATCGCGGCGACACAGTGTCAGCTAGCGAACGATGTCTTGGACGCGGATTTGTGGCGATGGTTGCAACCTCGCTTGCAACCGTTTCACAATGCGGGCTTGCTGGATCCTCGAGTTCGCGGTCGGTATCGGTACACTGGCGAAGCGAAACGTTAGTTGATGAACAGGGCTTCGTCTTGTTCGATTTCGATGAGGTGGGCGTTCTGGGTGGCCCGGCAAAGGTCGAGAAGTTTTTGAGTTTGCCGAAGCAGTGTGATCCACTCGACGGTTTCGCCTTTCGAGGCGGCTTCTTCGATTTGTTTTGCGGAGTCGACGATGGGGGTCAGGTAGCTGGCATTGGCGATTTCAGACAAATCCTTGGCCAGGTCTCGCAGGTCCGTGAGGTTTTGCGCGTCCATGGCTTCGGCAATGCGTTCGATTTGCTGCCCGATTTTCAGTGCCGTCTGCTTGGGAACGGCAAACGCAATTCCGGTGGAGGTTGGCACACCCATCGAGCTTTCTTTGACGTCAGCTTCGATTTTGGTGAGGAAGTGCTTCACCAACTGGGCATCGAATTGTTTGCCTGCACACCGTTGAAGTTCGATCGCAGCGGACGAGTGCGGTCGGCCTCGGCGATAGGCGTGATCGGAAACGATGGAGTCGTAGGTGTCGGCAATGGTGAGGATTCGAGCTTCGATTGGAAGTTCGTCCAGTTTCAGATGACGCTCCACTTCCCCGCGGTCGCTGATCGCATGATGAGCGCGGATGATGCGTTCGAGTTCAGGGCAGTGGAAGGTGCCGGCGACCATGTCGAGACCGATGGTGTTGTGACGCCGCATGATCTTCCATTCGTCGTCCGTCAGCGGCCCGGGTTTGTGCAAGACATCATCGGGAACACCGATTTTTCCGATGTCGTGCAGCAGCGCGGCGATTTCCAGAACGTAAATGTCCCGCTGGCAAACGAGGCCGTCGGCGGCTTGGACACAAAGGTTGGCCACTCGTCGACTGTGCTCTGCGGTCGCTGGATCGCGATAGGCCAACGCCGAAACCAACGCCGTCACGGCATGGAACGGGAGACTGACCAAATCGGGATCAGCAACATCTTCGGCTTGAGGGGCTTCTTCGCCGAGAACGTCCACGCGATCAGGATCAAACGGAACGGATTGGTTCCGTCCGCCGCGTTTGGCAACGTAGAGGCAATTGTCGGCTTGGTTGATCAGCGATTGCACATCGGCGGCACCAAATTGCAGTTCACTGACCCCCAGGGAAGCGGTCAGTCGGAGTGATTCCGGATCGTCCAAGCGAATGTTCATGATCGCCAACCGAGTCCGCTCGGATTGTTCCATCGCTTCGTCGAGATCGTGCCCGGGCAACATCACACAGAACTCTTCGCCCCCGTAACGACAGACGACTTGGTTTTCTTCGTGAAGGTCGCGCAGAACCTTGGAGACTTTTCGAAGCACATCGTCACCGGTGTGGTGACCGTAGGTGTCATTGACGCTTTTAAAGTGGTCAATGTCGACCATGAAGCAGGACAGGGGACGTCCCGCGCTGCGATAGTCAACGAGCATGGTTTCCATGCGTTCAAAGAAAGCACGGCGATTGAGACAGCCAGTGAGTGCGTCTCGCGTGGCGAGAATCTCGAGTTCTTGGTTCTTCTTTTGGATTTCGTCTTTACTCAAACGCAACATCGAAAGCATGTTCTCGAGTTCGAGACGATGCTTCTCCACGTGCGTGACGTCCTGGAAGGTGACCAAGGCTCCTTTTCGCGTTTCGTCTTCACCGATCGGCCCCGCGTTGACGCTGAAGACACGGTGCACCCCATCCCGTCCAGTCAGACGGAGGATTTCCCCGACCACGGATTTGCGTTGGCTAATGGCTTGCGTCCAAGGCAATTCAATGTCGGCGTCTTTGTCGTCGGTGTTGAAGACCCAGGGCAAATCAGCGGCCAAACGTTTTTGCAGTTCTTCGGGTTCAAAACCGTTGGTATTCAGGAAGTTGTCATTGGCCAAGATAATCTTGCCATCTTTGTCGAGAACCAGCAGACCTTCCGCAAGGGTATCGAGTGCTTGGCGGACGCGTTCCGGAACGACCTGAGTTCTCGAAAACACGCCCAGAATTCGCATCATCAGGAACGAGTACGATCCCATGCCGATCACGGCGAAGAAGATCAGCAGGCGCAGGATGCCTTGGTCCAGCAGGTTTCCGAACAGACCTGTGGCATTGGTTTTGAAAGTGAATTCCAGGTTGCCCCAGGTCCGATCTTGGACCGTGATGGGGATGTCCAACCGGATGATGGCGCCATCCAGTTCGGCGGTGGCATCACGCGAAACTGGTTCACTGGGTTCGACCCACGAGGGAACCACTTCGGTGGTTTCGGGGGCATCCGTTAGGAACAGAACAGGGTCATGTGCGGTCGCGCCGACGGGCGGTGGCTGGGACACTTGCTCGTTACTTGGAGCAGCGGAAGTCGCTGTTCTTTTCCAACACAGACGGTGATGCTTGGTCGCCGCTTGAAGGGTTCCGCTCTCGGTCCGGAGGCCTCCGGAAAGCAAGGCGTCGTTCTGACGGACCAGAGCTTCCAGGGTGGTGTTCAGTTTGGACCAGCGGTGTTGCCGAATGTCGTCGATGGAGGCGATTGCAACGGTTTCGCAGAATTTTCGGCGCGCAGTTTCCTCGGCCAGCCGTGAATCGGGGATGAACCCGAGCCACTGAGCTCCGAGGATGAGACCCAATCCGACGCACACAAGTGCGAAGGCGAGTCGAAGCGATGCGAAAACGGCCTGGAACAAAAAAGAGATCGATCGAATGAGGGATGGTTGACGTCAAATTCCCAACTGAACCGTCGCACGCAGGCGACGAGACGCGGTCCGTCGACCGCGAAAAACAGAGAAGGAATTCCCTTTGGATAAGTCTTCGCCATGAAACGTGTCACATCGGTGATGAGTGGTGATCAACTGTACTGGCGTGAAAAAGTCTTGAGGTTGTTAGCGATTTAGCCGGGTGATCGGATTGATCGCTTGGTAACGACTGCTGGGATGGTGCTAAGCAGGTCGGCTGGAATGATCGGGCACAACCATGTGAGCCGTTTGGGCGTTCGCCTGGCCTGCGCGTGAAAACCGTGGCGAACGCCAACGGCTCACATACCCAATGACACCTGCGTACCTACTTAGTCGAGCATTTCTTCCACTTCGTCTTGGGCTGTTCCGTCGGCGCCGCGGTAAGCGGACAACAAGGAAGCCGGGTCGAGCATTCGCCAACTGGGGATGCCTGCGTACATGGTCGCAATGAACATCCCGCCGCGGAGGGCCCAGAGGACATAGCCGATCGAAGCCAGCCCCAAGGTGGTTCCAACGGCGCCCACGTGAATGTCTTCGTTGTCGTAGGTTTCGTTGATGCGAACCGAACCGTTGTCGGACAGGTGCCACGTCAGCAATGTGTCGAGGTCGGTCTCGCCAACCAGGTCGTCCAGGAGTGAGTCGCCGCCGGCCAAGATGTCGTAATGGAACAATGAATTACCGAATCCGAATCGTTGAGCAAATCGGCTGGACTGATTGGCGGAAGCGAGAACCCCTTGGTTGCGACTGTCGTTGGAATTGCCAGTCGAATCGTCGCCGGAATCGGACCCGTTTCCATCTCCAGCTTGATTGTCGGGGGTGTGGCGACCTGACTGGGTTGTGTCGCTGGAATTTGTACCACCGCCGCCGTTCAGGCCCGTTCCACTGGTGGAACCGTCTGCATCGTTGCTGCCATTCGTGTCGCTGGGGGCTTCACTCCCACCATCGCCATCACCATCACCATCACCGCTGCCATCGCCGCTGCCATCGCCACTGCCATCGCCACTGCCCGTTGATCCGTCACCTGGGTCGCCACCGCTTCCACTGGAGCCACCGCCGGTGTTGCCCGCGACGACATCAATGCTGACGGTGGCTGTGTTGCTGGACAGGAATCCGTCGTTTGCTTGGTACTGAAACGAGTCCGTGCCGAAGAACCCCGAATTCGGTGTGTAAGTTACGTGTCCATCCAGGTCGATGCTCAGTGACCCGTTGGTCGGATGAGCAATGATCACGACTCGCAGTGGATCCGAATCAACATCGACATCGTTGGCGAGCAATGAAGGGTTGTTCAGCAATTTGTGTTGCCCGATCGTGGTGCTGTACGACCCGTCATTCAAGGCAAGCGGGGCTTCGTTGACATCGAGGATCTCTACTGTGAAGGTTTGGTCGATGAATGAACCATCGTCCGAGAGGCCGCGGACGATGATGTCGTGGAACGCTTGGGATTCGAAGTTCAACGACGATCCGGGGGCAACGGTCACAATACCTGTGTTGAGATCGACATCGAAGCGGCCCCCAGCGTCATCCACCATGGCGTACTGGATGTTGTTGTTCGTCGCGTCGGCGTCTGTCGCCAATGCGGTGATGCCTACGGAGACACCGGCAGCCGAGTTCTCATTGACTTGATTGAGGTTGCCATCCACATCGCCCCCCGAGATCGCAACGAATTCGTTGACATCGTTGACGACAATGGTGAAGGATTGCGATTCGGAGGATGAATCGCTGGACGTGGCAGTGACTGTGATCGCGTGGCTGGCCGTGGTTTCGCGGTCGAGTGCACCCGCGACCGTGACTTCGCCGGTGCTGGGATCAATCTGGAACAATCCACCTGGGTTGCTGCTCAAGGTGTAAGTGATTGTGTTGTTGGTTGCGTCGAAATCAAACGCATCGGCTGTGACGCCAACCGAGGTTCCTGCAGCGACGTTTTCATCGACCGAGTTGGTGTCTGTGTCGATATCGGTTGGAACGGAGACACCAAATTCGTTCACGTCATTGATGGAGATCTCGAACGTCTGTGTCGCGGTGGTACCATCCGAACTGGATGCCATGACCGTGATCGAACGGGTTGCACCGTGAGTTTCTCGATCGATCGATGCGGCGGTGGTGACTTCGCCGCTGTTGGGATCAATCTGGAACAACCCATCGGGATTGCTGGTCAAGGAGTAAGTCACCGTGTTGTCGGTTGCATCCAGATCGAAGGCATCGGCTGTGAGACCAACGAGCACGCCAGCAGGTTCGTTCTCATCCACCTCATTGCTGGCAGGATCGGAATCCGTGGGTACGGTGACGTCGTGTTCGTTGGCATCGCTGATGGTGACGACGAAGTCTTCTTGATAGGTTGCCCCGGAGGCGTCGGTCACACGAACAGTGAGCGTGTGAGTGGTGTCGGTCTCGTAGTCGAGTTGGGCGGCGTCAGCCACCGTGATTTCACCCGTGGTGGGGTCGATCGTGAATCGACCGTTGGCATCATCGATCAGACTGAATGTAGCTGAGTCACTCGCGTCAACATCGCTGTGGGTGATCGTTCCCACGGAGTCGCCATTGTTGGCCGCTTCTGAGATCGCTAGGCCGACCGAGTCCAGGTCATGTGGGGCGTCGTTGCTACCATGGATGGTGATCGTGATTTCCGCCGTGCTGAGCGAACCGTTGGAATCTTCGATCGTGTAAGTGAACACTTCTTGCAGTGTTTCACCTGTCGTGCGAAGTGCTTGGACCGCTGGATGGGTTTCGTTCACGACGAATGTGTAAGCACCAAGGGAGTCAATTTCGATGGAACCGAATGCACCGGCGACTTCAATTCCGACCAGTCCGGAGGCACTGCTTTGTGACCCTGCCGCGACGCCGATGACGGATAGACTGTCGGACACGTCCGGGTCATTGTCGTTGATGAGCACGTTGCCAGTGGCATCGGACCCCAAGGTAGCGTTTCCGATTCCGCCCGATTCGGTGGCGGATCCCAGGTCGTCCGAAGCGACTGGTCCATCGTTGGTGCCCGTGATTGTGACGGTGACCGTTTCGGTATCACTCAGTTGGACGCCATCGTCATCCGTAGCGCTGACCGTGTAGGTCAACACGAGCGTCTCGCCGTCCGCAAGAAAATCAAAAGCTTCGCCATTGCTGTTGAAATTCCACGTCAGCGAGGCGGTCGTCTCCGTTCCATCCAGAATGGCGGAGGGCGAGACAGTCAAGAAGCCGAGCAAGGTTGAGTTGTTCAAGGTGCCAGGAACACTGGCGGTACCCGTGCCGCTGACCGCGACCGTGTCGACTGCGGCGGTCACGTTGTCGGTCAAATCAGCATCACTGATTGTGAGCGATCCGGTCGTGGTCAATTCGCTATCGGTCTCGGTCAAGCCGACCGAGTCGGGGCCGTCCGTGATGATCGGAGCGTCATTGGTGCCGGTGACCGTGATGGTCACGGTGGCGTCATCGCTGAGCGTTCCGGTGCCGTCGTCGGTGGCCCGATAGACAAACGTGACGTCGCGAGTTTCGCCCGTGGCGAGGTCTTGAAAGTCTGCCCCAGGATCGAACGTGTACGATCCGTTGGAGTTGACGACCACGTCGCCTTCCGCAGTGTTCGAAACCAATGTGAACGTCAGATTGTCGGCTGGATCGTTGTCGGTCGCGATCAGGGTTCCTGCGACGGGGACGCCGTCTTCGGTGGCAGTGTTGGTGCCATCGTTTGCCACGGGAGCATCATTGACTGAGGCCACTGTGACGTCGAAGGTCACATCGGTGAATTCGCCTCTCGCATCGGTGGCGCGCACGGTGATCTGTTGGGTGCCGTGTTCGTTCGCGGCGTAGTCCAGCGTCAGGGTTCCCGCAGCGTTGTTGATCAACGCGGAGTCGAGGAAGGCCGGGTCGCTGTAGCCGATCAGACTGTAGGTCAATTCGCTATCGGCATGTTCAAGATCGCTGAAGGCGGCGTCGAGATCGATCACCGTGTCCGGTGCATCTTCGGCTACGTTGACATCAGCGATCGAGCCGGTGGGGTTGGAGTTCAGGAAAATGTCCACGGCGCCGTTGGGACTGTCGTACTCGTCGTAAACGGTGAAGCCGATTCCGTCGTTGACCAAACTGACGGTGCTCCAGGTGCCGCTGATTCCGGCCGATGTCAATAGATCGTTGAGCAATCCGCCAGCGGTCATGCCAGCCACATCCAATTGCAGTTCGCTGCCCGTGCCGAGTTTCAGGTCGCCGCCCACCGCGATCTTTTCGTAAACGCTGGTGGAACTGGCTGCTAACTGAACGATTCCATCGTTGAGAACCGACAGATCGTTGGTGATTCTTCCGGCACCCCTTAGTGTGGCGTCATCGATGATCACGCCACCGGTGGTGGTGATCGTTTGCCCATTCAGGTCCAGTGTGCCGCCGATCACGTTGACGTCTTGGTTGGTCCCATCCAGGATCAATGCGTCACTTAGGATGACTGTTCCGGATGTTTTGTCGATGATCAGATCGCCATTGGCAAAGTCGTCCCCGGAGATCGTTTGGTCGCCGGTGCCGACCAGAGTCAACGTTGCGTCGCCGCCGATGGAGGTGTCGTTGGACGTGACGTCGCCCGAGACGCGGATGTCGCCGACACTGAGATTTCCGACTCGCTCGATCGTCAGGTTTCCGCCCACATTCAAAACACCCGAGATGTTTTTGTTGTTGCTGGAATCGATGATCACATCGGCGAAGTGGATTGCACTGGCGCTGATCGTGCCTGAGTTGTCGCCAAAGATGATTGTGTGTGCGACATCGGTGACCGTGCCCGCGAGATGCGTGAGGCTGGCACTGATCGTCAAGTCTGATGCGAAGGTGAGCGTTCCGGATGCTTTGTTGATCGTCAGTTGTTCCACCTTCGCACCCGCGACCCCCGCCAAGATTTCTTGATCGCCGGTTCCGTCGGCGATGATCATGGTGGTTCCGCTGTAGGCCGCATCGCTGAAAACCATGTCGCCGGCGACCGTGATTTGACCGCCGTTGAGCGTGCCCGTGTTGAGGAACGTGAAGTCGCCATCCACATCCAGGGTGCCAACGATGACTCGCGTACCAAAGGCGGTGCCGTTCAGAATCACGTTGTCGAACGTGGCAGATCCTGCGGAGATCGTCGTGTTGTGCCCTTGGAATTCGACTGTGTTGCCGCCTGCGTCAAAGCCGCCGGAGGTGTGCGTGAAGTTGCCGCCCAGTTCGATGTCGTCGACCAGTTGAACGGTGCCGGAAGCCTTGTTGATTTCCAGATTGCCAAGTTCACCGGTTCCGCCGCCGGTCGAGATCTGTTGATCGGTCGTTCCATCGAGAGTCAGAACGCTGGTGCCGGCGATCGCATCATCGGTCGTGGTGACATTGCCCGATGCGGTGATCCCCGCGCCGTTGATTGTTCCGACATTGGTGTAGGTCAGGTCGCCGTTGATGTCCAAGCCGCCGGTGATCGTGATCGTTCCGGTCGCGTTGTTGAACTCGAAGTCGTCGAACGTCAAACCAACCGCATCGATGAGTTGGCTGCCTGTGCCGCTCAAGCTGACTTCGTGCCCAGCAAAGTCGACATTGCCTGACGAGTGAGTGAGATCACCCGATACGCTCAGATCACTTCCGAAAGTGATGGTGTCACCGGATGCGAAATCAACCGAACCGATGGTTCGTGAAGTGTCGATCGTTTGTGCGTCGATCGAATCGAACATCCACGTGCCGCTGAAGTTGTTCGCGCCGCCGGTTTGGGTGTAGTCTCCACCGAAGAACAGGTCCGCGCCACCGCTGCGGAGGTCTGTCACGGTGAAGTCACCATCAACGTCGAGAGTGGCTCCGTTCGCGTTCCAAGTGGTGCCCAGGAAGGTCATGTCGCCGGTCACGTTCAGGTCGCGAACCTGGGTGATCGTGTTCGTGTAGTCCGCGGTCACGATGATCTGCGAAATTGCACCCGCGAACGCCGCGTCGACGGTCGAGGCTTTCGTGCTGGTCGCATCGAACACGACGATGTCGTCGGCTTCGGGGACAAGATCATGGTCCCAGTTGTCTGCGTCGGTCCAGTCGTTGGTCGTTCCGCCCCCGTCCCAGATAAACACGGTCTGGCCAGGATTGACGGTGATGGCGACCGTGGTGGAATCGGTTAGGTTCCCATCATCGACTAATATCGCGAGCGACGCGGATCCGTTGTAGCCAGCCTGTGAGTCGTAAGCCAACGCATCGATTGCCGCATTGATATCGGCGGTCGATCCGCTGAACTGCAGCGTTCCGTCAGTGCCGTCGTTGTCGATGAGCGTCAGCCCATTGGTGACCGTCAGCGTGATGGACGCGTGATCGGCGGTCAGGGTGACGGTCAGATCGTCGCCATCGACATCGGTCGTGTCGACCAATCCATTGAATGACAGCGAGCCACTTTCGGCGACGGTCGCGGTTGCGGGGCCTGTCACGATCGGTGCGTCGTTGATATCCGTGACGGTCAGGTAGGCGTACTTGGTGCCATCACTGATCGACGTTGAACCACCGGTGGTGTTCGAGTTCACTTTGTCGCCGGGCGAACCGGACGTTTGGTCCCATGCACGGACGCTGATCCAAACTTCTTCGCCGGTTTCACCATCAGGGACGTAGCGGACAAGGTCTTCGGCTCGCAACAACAACGCATTGCTAGGATTGACCGTGCCGAAATCGACCCAAGTTCCCGTGCCGTCGAGCTGGTATTGCCAGGTTCCCGCCGAACCGCTGTGGGCCCGAATTGCGATCCCCTCGACCGCCCCGGCGTCGGGATCGGTGATTCGATCGCCTCCCGCACTCGCGATGATCGAAGCAACGGTGTTGCCCGCGTTGTTGAAATCGTCCTCGGAGATGGTTGTGAGTGTCGTTGACCCACCGGTGTCGAAAATCGGTGCATCGTTCACTGCGTCAACCGTGATGTCGACGGTGTCGGTGTTGGTCAGGCCGCCGGCGTCGGTTACCAGGACGGCCAGAGTGTCGCTGCCGTTGTAATTCGCGTTGCCCTGATAGGCGAGCGACGCCAATGTGTTGTTGATCTCAGATTGAGTGCCCGAGATGGTCAGCGTAGCCGAACCATTGACGCCCGATGAAATTGTTGCGGCGCCGTCAAGCGTCACGTTCAGTGTTCCGTTGCTGACGGTGAGAGCGACCGAGGTCACGTTGGTGTCAGCGTCACCCACCGACAAGCCGCTGATTGGCAGAGAGACGTCTTCGGTCGCGGATTGGTCGCCGGGGACGGTCAACGACGGTGCGATGTTGACGCCGAACTCGTTGCCGAACTCGGACGTGCCGATGCCGGTCAGCGTGGCGGTTGCCACAATTGAGTTGGTGTCGACGACACCGCTGACGGTGAGGGTCCCGTTGAAGTTTCCGCTGGCGTCGGTCGTTAGGAAGCCGAGATAGGTTTGTCCTTCGCCGCTACCATCGGATAAGAAAAACTCGACTCGTGCGATGGCAAAGTCAGTGTCATTGGCAGCAGCACCCACGTACCCGGACAGGGACAAGTCGGTCCCGTCTAAGTTGGCATCGGTGATGATTGGATGATCGATGCCGTCATTGGCTTGGTCGGTGTCCAGGATTCCGTCGTTGACATCGGTGTCAGCATTGTCGATTCCGAGACCGGTGTTGTTGTAGACCGAGTTCATGGAGATGACAGCGTTCTCGGCTTCATTGAAGCCGGATCCATCGCCTCGCACAACGATCGCATTGGTATTGTCGTGAACGATGTTGTAACGAATGGTTTCGTCAACGGATCCATAACCAGCCACGATGGCACCGTAACCGGTTGTGTTTCGAATCGTGTTGTTTTCCACGATCATGCCGGTTCGTGGGCCATAAAACGTGCCGATCCCGAAACCACTTGTCACGCCGTCGACCAGGTTGCCAGCTACCGTCATGTTGTTGCTGTACGCACTGATTCCGAACTGGAACGCACCGGCGATTTCATTGCCTGAGACGAGAGCATCGATGGAATCGGAAACACCCAAGGCGGTGATCACGCCAGTGCCGGCGTAGCCGAAGTAGTTGCCCGTGACGATGGCGTTCGCTGAACCGCTGAACGAGACGAAGTTGCCGGCGGTTCCGGTGGCCCCGTAGGAGGTTCCGTCTGCGGATGTACCGATCAACGAGTTGGCCAAGACGCCGTTGTCGCCACTGAAATTCAACAGAGCGCTGGTGGTGGTTCCGTCCGAACTTTTGCGGATGGCAACGTCACGTAGTTCCGCGTCATCCCCTTCGAAGACTAGGACGCGGGACCCGCTGCTGCTGCCGACGATTTCAAGTTCGGTGCGTTCGAATTGTGCGATGGTGACATCGTCGCCGGTCCCTAAGATCCCGTCGGCACCCAGTCCGACGGTGCCGCCGGTGCCGATTTGCCCGGCATTGGAATTGAGCACCGTGGTTCCGTCAGCGGACGAATAGGCCGTTCCGTCGAGGATCGTTTGCATGTCTTCGATCGTGGAAAGCAACGATGTCAACTGAATCGTCCACCAATCGCTTCCATTGCCGTCAGTCGTGTTAGCCGCCACTCCTGGCACGAATCGCATTTCATTGCCGCCGCTGATCGCGTTGGCATTGTCGACGAACTGTCGCAGACTGCCTTGGCCGGAATCGTTGACGTTGGTAACCGCGTTGAAACTGAACCCGGAATCAATGTTCGCAACGTCCGTGCCGCTGACGTTCACGCGAGTCACGTGTTGTGCGGTCAACAACGATGCTGTGTTGTCATCGATTCCCGCGTTCCGACCGCCGAACAAGGAACCATCCGAACTCAGGAATCCGGTCCCGCTGGCCGCACCAGCGACGCCATAGGTTTGCTCCGCTTGCACATCGTTGATGTCATGACCGCCGTTGTATCCGGCGTTTGCGGTGATGGTGTTGGAGTCGATGATGACGAAGTAGGTGTCGTCTAGCAAACTGCTGAACGAGTAGAATCCGCCGGCGTCCGTCGTGGTGGTGGCGTAGAAGGAATCGCCCGCCGAAATCACTCCGTCGTCGTCGGTGTCTTGGTACAAGTAAACGGTCGCGCCGTAGACACCGACCGCATCGCTGAGCACGGAATCACCGTTGACGTCTTCCAGGACGTTGCCTTCGACGCGATATGCGTTATTGACATCGATCGTCATGGTGTTCGGTGTGGTGTCGGTGTCCACGCCACCGTCGTTGGTGCCACCGTCATCACTGACGCTGAAGGTGAAGTCGGTGTATGCGCTGCTGGTTTCTCCCGCAATCGGCTGGAACTTCAGCTGTCCCGCGTCGATGCTGGCTTTGGTGACGACTTGGTTTGCCACGATTGCTTCGCCGGCATCCAAAACGCCATCGTTGTTTGCATCGAGATACAGAGTTCCCTTGTCGGTCAATGTGTTGAGAACAACCGATTCAAACGCATCGCCGTCGACATCACCAAAACCAAAGTCGCTGGCGACGAACGCGTAGCCTTGATCCCGTAGCGTCGTGACGGTGTGGTCGGTGCCGGTCGGAGCGTCGTTGACGTTGTTGATCGTCAAGTCGGCCGTTTCGGTGTCCGATGAAAAGGCGGATGTGCCACCGTTCGTGCTGGCATCTTGTAGAGAACCATTGGTGCCGACGCTGCGGTCCCAGGCGCGGAACGTGATTGCATCGCTGATGGTTCCGTTGTAATCGGCGTTGCTTTCAAAGTAGACACGGGTGTTGCTGTTCGCATTCAAAACGAGTGCGGAGGAATCGCTGACAGCTCCCACGGCGGTCCAGGTGGTGCCGCCATCGGTTGTGTACCACCAAGTTCCGTTGGTCGTGTCGACCGCGGTCACTGCGATTCCGACTTGCGAGTTTGCATCGACGTCTGAAACGTTGCTGCCCAATTGCACCAGGGAAGTGATCACCGTTCCGACGGCACCGGATGGAGGTCCTGCGTCTTCGAGCTGGGTTGTCAGCGAAAGATCACCGCTGTTGTCGAGCACCGGAGCATCGTTGATTGGGACAACGGTCACCGTTGCGATCGCAGGAGTCCCGCCCAAGCCGGCGTCATCGTCGGAAGTCGACGCCTGAATGTTGAAAGTGCTGGTGCCGTTGAAGTCGTCGTTCGGCTTGAATTCCAGTCCCGCATTGCCTTCCGCAATCGTGATGAATGATCCATTGGCGATTTCGGTGACGCCATCGCTCTTGTACAGGGTGCCGTCGGTGATGCCCGAGATTTTGTAATGCGAAACCTCAATGCCATCGGATGCACTGCGAGTGATCACCAAACCCGAGCTCGACTGAGTGTCTTCGTTCGTTGTCGTATCAGTTACTGAGGGAGTATCGGCGATAGCATTGACGACCAAACTGGCCGTGTCGGTATCTGACGAAAAGGCAGTGCTTCCACCCGATAGCGAGAACGCGGCCGCAATTTGTACGTTGTCGACTCGGATCTCTTTACCACCACCGTTGTCGCTATCGATGAAGCGAATTTGAGTGTGGTCGGATGTGAACGCTGAAATGTCATAACTCTTGGTGCCGGTACTATTGCCTGCAGCTATGGTTTCCAATGTGGTCCAACTGCTGCCACCGTTGCTGGAAACTTGGATGCGGAAATTGCCTCCGCCAACCAAATTGTTAGCTGTCAAATCGAACGAGAGCGTGGCCGAGGTCGCAGCACCTAGATTGGCCTCGCGATAGATATAGCGACCGCCGTTGGCCTCGCTAAGGTTGAGCTGGCCGCCGGCGACAAAGTAGTCGCCGCTAGTGGCACCGCCGCCGGAGGAATCGTTTTCGATCCAGTCGGTTGACCACGAGAGTGATCCGTTGTTCTGACTGTAGGACGTTGTACTGAAAGTATCTAGGTAAGTTCCCGCTTCGGTGCTAGTGTCCGCCGTGCCACCGTTGGTACCGCTCGTTTGATCCCAAGCTCGGAAGGTGATCGCATGGGTAAGCGTGCCGTGATAGTCCGCGTTGGGTTGGAAGTAGAGACGTGTGCTGCCGTCATCGGCCAGCAGGCGGGCGTTCGATTCGCTGACTGTCCCCATCGCGTTCCAAGTGCTGCCATTGTCCGTTGAGTAGAACCAGCTGCCGTTGCTGTCGTCCACTGCGGTGATCGCAATCCCCAAACCGGCACCGCTGTCGGCATCCGTGATATTGTCGTTTTCACCCGCTGGCGTAGCGAAGTCGACGAGGGAGGAAATGGGCGTTCCGACGACTCCGGATGGCGCACCGGCATCTTCGTCGATCGTATCGAGCGACGGACTTTGCGTGTCGTCGAGCACCGGCGCGGAGTTGATATCAACAACCGTGATCGTCGCGGTCTCCGTTGCCGAGCTGTAGGCAGTCGTCCCGCCATTGGTCGAGATGTCGACCTTTGAGCCTTCGGCACCCGAGGACTGGTCCCAGGCCTGAAAGTCAATACTGGCGGTAGTGGGGCTGGTTCCGTTGGGAATGAAGCGAACACGATCTGAGTCTCGCAGCAGCAGCGCGGACAACTCACTGACCGATCCGATGTTCGTCCAGGAGCCGCCATCGTCAGTGGAGTACTGCCAAGTGCCGTTTCCGCTGTCCAAAGAAGTGATCGCAATCCCTTCGGGGTCGCTCGCATCCACGTCCGTGATGCGATCGCCTCCAGCACTCGCTAGCATGGCTCCCACAGACTGACCATCGTTGTCAGTCTGGTATTTGGTGATCGATGACAGAGTCATGTCGCCGGTAATGTCGATGCTCGGCGCGTCGTTTGCGACGGTGATTTCGATCGCACTCGTTTGCGTGGCACTGTCGAGCGATCCGTCATTAACCGTCCAACTGACTGTCCGATCGCTTGTGTCTGGATTGTCGGACGTATTTTCGTACGTGATGCTACGAAGTGCTGTTTGGTATTGCTCGACCGTTGCCGTTCCCGTCAGTGTGAGGATACCGGCTGCACTATCCCAGGATCCGGTGATACCGAGTTGATTGGTGAATTCCAGCACGTCTTCGCCTGTGACGTGACCGCTGGTGATGGAGACGGTGGCCGATTCCAGATTCGTGTCATCGACGTCCGACAATGTGATCTCGGGGGCGACCACCGTGGCTGGATCATTTTCGGTGTATTGAAGTGTCCCGCCAGCGACCGACATGCCGGAGGCAAGGTCTGCAACATCGCTCGCCGAGATCACCGAATCGAAGATCGCAATGTTGTCGATCGCTCCCTGAAGACGCTTGTCAGACGTCCAGTTCGAGCTGCCGATGTAGTTTTCATCCCAAGTCGAATAGTCCGGCGTGCCTCCGACGTTGACGGATCCCGCGCTGGCTCCATCGATGTAAAGACTCAATTGTCCGCTTGAACTGAGCGTCACGGCGTAGTGGTGCCACTCGCCCTCAATTCCGTCGAGCGCATCGGTCACGGTAATGTTCCACAGTTCGGCCGGACCGTCGTAGACGGTCACCTGCAGGTTGTCAGTCGATCCAACCCGGCCCAAGTAGACGTTGTTATCGTTCGCCCCACCACCGAAACTGAAAATGGTTTCCCAGAATCGGTCGCCGCTGCCAGCGTCAAACCGGACATCCGCTGCGAACGAAAACTCGCCTGATGTGGCAACGCCCGGGATCGAGCTGATGCTCACTGGGTGGGTCGCCGAGTTGACGTTGTCATTGGGAAATAGCAATCCGCTGCTACCACCGTTGCCGCTGCCGCTGTCAATCGTGACCGGCGCGTTGACAGTGATAGCTGGTCCGCCACCAACGCCGGACGCCGTGCCGCCTTCAAAATCGTAGCTCGTGACCGCGTCTCCAACCGGAATCGTAACGACGGGAGCGTCGTTGGTCGCATGGACTTTGACGATCAGGTTTTCGGTAGCCGAGTCCATTTCGCCATCGTTTTGGACGAACGTGAACGTTCGGTCGGTGACATCGGGATTGTCGGATGTGTTTTCGAACGTGATCAGCTTCAATGCCGATTCATAGTCATCGTGCGTGACGGATTCAGGCGTGTCGCTGGTGAGAGTCAACGTGATCGTACCGTCGGCGGTCAATTCGCCGGCTGGCACTCCCGAGACGGAGATCCCCAACGCTTCGATGGCAACGACGTCGACGTTCAGAATGTCACCCGCCTTGCCGTTGGTCAGTTCAATGGTGACGGATTCTGTGTGCAAATCATCGGCGTCGGTGATTTGTACGTCGGCGTCGACGATGCCAATTGCCGGGCCGCCTTCGGTGTAGACCGTGGTTCCGGTGGTGGCGGTGACGGTGAAGTCAGAAACGGTCAGTTCGGTGGCGGTGTCCGTGTAATTCGCGAGCACCAAGGGGCTGATGTACGCGGTGCCATGACGGAACATGCTGTTGCCGGCGCCGCCATCAGTAATCGTGCCGCCGCCGATGGTCGCGGTGTAGGTCGTGGGGCTTTCCGGGATCGGTTGCGATGAAAGCAGTGGGTACTGGAAGGTGCCCCCATTGGAGGTCGCATTGCCGACGGCTTCTCCCGCTTTCAATTCCGGTCCGGCCCAGGCTTCTCGCAACGTGATGACGTTGCCGGAGATCGCACCGGCGTCCCAAAGGTCGGTTTGGACGTTTCGGGTATAGGTGTAGTCGGCGTAGGTGTATCCGTCGCTGTTGGTGTACCCGTACCAAGCGATTGATCGACCGTTGGATGAACCGCCGTCAAACCATCCGGATGCGTCGGTCAGGACGATCTGAGTCGCGCCTGGGACCAAGTCGACCGCCAAGGTGGTTCGTGCTGATCCGGAATAGAGTCCGACGTGGTTTCCTGTAATCTCCAGTCCGTCGCTGTCGTAACTGGTGAATCCGAGGTAGTGGTACTCGGCGGGATCGCTGTTGGCGGTGGAGACCGTGACCGACAACTCGTAGGTTTGGTCGGGATCAATCGCGATCCTATCGTCCGCGTTGAAATTGTTTTTGCCGGTGACCGTGATGGTGTCTGAGCCGCCGAATTCACTGGTGAATTGATCGAAGCCGGAATCAATTGATCCCGCTTCGTTTCCGTTCAGAATCGTGACCGTGTGATCGGCTTCGAATTCCAGATACGCAGGTCCGTTGATGCCGTCAGCATAGTCGTCGATGTAGACGCCGGTCGTGCCATCGAATCGACGGATTTTGTCGGCGTCTTGGTCTGCAACGTAAAGGTTCCCATCGGGGCCAAACTCGATCCCGGTTGGGCTTTGAAGATTGGCGCCCGTGGCGATAAAGAGATCGATCAGGGATCCGTCAGTGGGATCCAAGCGTTTGATTCCGTTTGAAATGTCAGAGACATAGATGTAACCGTCGGGACCAATCGTGATGTCTTCCGCGCCGGCCACTGTCGGTGAATTGAAGGACGCGTCGAGGTTGCCATCGCCGTCAAAGCGAAGGATTCCCGTGGCACCGGTACTGGTGACGTACAGATTGCCAGCGTCGTCAAAGGTCAGACCCAGTGGATCATTGAGTCCGCCGGTGCCTGCAGGAACGAACACGTCAATGAAGTTGCCGTCGGAGTCGTAACGCAACACGTTGTCGTCGTATCGGCTGGTAAGGTATAGGTTCCCATCGGGACCAAACGCCATTCCGGATGCGTTGGATAGATTCGGGTCACCGGCCGAGATGAAGGTTCCGATGAACGTGCCGTCGGATGCGTACTCCAAAACGTTTCCGGTGGAGAATCCTGAAATCAAATACGTTCCATCTGCTGTTCGAACAATTCCGGCATGACCTGTGATTCCGTCGGCGGACGGCGCGAAAACGTTGACCGAGGTTCCTGATTCACCATCAAGTCGGACCACTTCGCTGCCTTCGTACAACGGGACGAGCGCATCGGCTTCAAACCATTGGCCGTCTTCGTCTTGGGCACTGACGGTGATGTCGTAGGTCATCCCAACGCCGGTATTGGCATAGGTGTGCGTGACGCTGCTAGGATTGCCGGCATGCGTGGTGATGTTGCCGTCACCCCAGTTGACGACCCACTGTGTGATTGTGTCATCCCCGGGATCCACGGCGGATAGATTCAGCGTGTAGACATCGCCACCGGTTGCAGTGGCGGATCCGGTGACAGAAAGCGTGGGAGCGACGTTGTTGACCGTGAGGGTGGTTGAATCGGTGGCGATGCCACCATTGCCATCATCGACTTGGACGCCGATGGTGTAGACGCCGTCATCGTCGATGCCCAAACCAGCCAACCCGAACCAGGTCAAACCACCTCCGAAGCTAGAAAAGTCGTCGTATTGACCGTCGTTATCAAGGTCCCAGTTGTAGGTGAGAGTGTCACCTTCGGGGTCGGAGGATCCACCGGCGGAAAAGTTGAATGGGGTGCCTTCATTGATCACATAGGGGCCGCCGATGTCCGCGACGGGGGCATCCTGGGACCCAGCGATCGTGAGAGTGACGGTCGCCGTGTCGGCGTTTCCGTTGTTATCCGTGACGGTGTAGGTGAACGTGTCCGTCGCGGATTCGCCGTCGTTGAGATATTGGAACGCTGTGCCGGGATCGTAAGTGAAGCTGCCGTTGGATGCGAGGTCAACCGTTGCGCCTGACGCGAGCGTGAACACGCTGCCCACTGCAGCGGAGTTGCCTTCCACCTCGGTGACGGTCAAAGAGTCACCATCCAGGTCGATGTCGTTGAACAGGACCCCGCCGGACGCGTCCACGGTGTAGGTGGCGTCTTCGGTCAGTGTGATGCCGGTCCAAGCTGGCTTCTGCCCGTCTATGCCGATTTTGCTGTTGTGTCCGAAGGTTGAGGAATCAACCACCACTTCATCAGGACTGTCGAATTTGTAATATCCAACCAGCCCCGTTTCCGTGCCGGCCAATTCGGCCGTCAAGTTGGCTTGAATCTCCGCTTGGGTTCGAGCGACGTTCCAAACTCGGACATCGTCGATTCCGCCAAGGAAATACTGGTCGGTCGGATTGTTCAAACGTCCGCCGATCACCAGATCGTTCTTGGTCGGATGGGCATCCCCGATCGTGCCGCTGCCGGCATAGCTTTCGACCAGTTCACCATTGATGTAGCTGTTGACGGTGCCGTTGTTGTACGAAACGGCAATATGAGACCACTCGGTCGTCGAGACGGTGACGCCTGTATCGTGCCATGCCCAGCCTGGATCGGTGTTGGTGAAGGCCCACCACAGGTTGCCGTTGTCACCGATTCCGATTTCGTACTCACCTTCCTTATTCAGGATCATCCTTGCGAGAAGTGAATCGTCTGGTTTGACCCAGGCTTCCATTGTCATTGTTGCGGACATGGTCAGGTTGGCCGTGTCTGCGATGGTGATCATGTCGTCGCCGTCAAACACGAAGTGTCCGTTGTTGTCGGCGGCGTAGACGGGACCATTGATCGCGAACTGAGCGGAGAACTCAGACGTCTCGTCGGTGTTTTGATTGGTCGCTGTCGCCGTGACGAAGTCGCTTGCCGAAACAAATTCCGTCAAAGTGGTGCTGAAGGTTGCGTTGCCCGAACCGTCAGTGGTGACTTCGATGGAACCCAGGAAGGTGCGGCCCTGGCCGTAACCGTTTGCGTATTCCGCCGAATCGAAGAACTCCAGCGTGAACGTCGTGTTCGCTGTGCCGTTGAAGGTTCCGTCGATCGTGATTTGCGATCCGTCGCTGACCGCTGATGTGATGACAGGGAAGTTTTGCAGCGAGTTGCCACCGGTGTCCGTGTCGCCAGCGTCGTTGGCGGTGTAGTAAGGGGCTGTGCCGACATTGACGTCGTCGCCCGAACCCTGCAAATCGATGCCAACAATTCCGCTGGCAGCGTCACCTTGCCGAGACAGGATGGTGCCGTTGCCGTCGATCGAGTTTTCGGTGATCTCAATGGCATAGGCACCATCGTTGACCAAAATTCCAGCGCCGTAGTTGTCGGCAATGATGTTGTGGATTAGCGAGATGTTGTGGGTGCCGCTTCGCAGTGCGATGGCATCGTACTGCACGTGCGAACCGGTGATGGGGCCGACGGCGTTGCCGACGACTGTGTTGTTACTGATCGAGATGCCGCTGGAGGATCCCGATAGGATGATGGCTTGCGTGGAACTGCCGGTGAAGTAGTTGCCATCGATGGTGCCGCCAGTCGATGCGTTCATTGCGATCGCGTCACCGTTGCTGTAGTTGTATCCGCTGTTGATGAACTGGTTGCCGGAGACCGTCCAATTGTCGGACCCATTGCTGGCGTGGAATCCCGTCGCTTTGGAATACGCAAAGATATTGTTGGACAGCGTACCGTTGTCCGCGCCCACTGATTCGACATGGTTGAAGTTGTTCAGTGCGGCACCGGGATCGACGATCCCGGTGGGAGCCACCCCAAAGACGTTCGATTTGATCACGGTGTCCAGGGCAGCATCTTCGATGTGGATGGCGGCATCGGAAGTGAATCCGTACATCGAGAATCCTTGCACCGTCACCGTATCGGCACCCACGACAATCCCACTGAAACCGGCTGCGCCCACGATTGCGATTTCAGGGCGCTGGACGTCGCTGATGGCTTGGCCGTTCGTGCCTGCCTCGGTCACCTCACCAAGTGTGCCCGGGTTGACGTTCGCGCCAAAGACCGTTTGTGAGGTTCCGTCGAGGATGACGGATTCGGTGATCGTCGGCAGCGCAGCGGTGAGCGAAATTTGCCAGTACGCATCGGTTCCCGCCGTTCCGGTGTACCCCGAATCGGTGTCCAGAATCGCAAAGTTGATGGTGTCTTGGCCGAGCGTGTTGTTGGCGGCTATGATCGCTTCACGAAGCGAGATTTCACCATCGGTACCGCCGCCAACGGCGTGCAGTTCCTCGATCGTGTAGCTGGCACCCAATCCGGTGTCGTCGACATCGGAGGTGGTGGTGACGTTCAGCGTGGTGCTTTGCACGTCCAGCACGGTGACCGTGATTGTCTGGTTGTCGGTGTAGAGTCCATCGCTGACCTGGACCGTGACCTCGTACACGTTGTCCAGATCGCTGTCATCCGCGTTTTCGTAGTCAGGTGGGCTGACAAACGTCAAATTGCCTGAGGCGTCGATCGCGAAATCGTTTTGGTCGGTTCCGCCGATGATCGAATACGTCATCGTGTCGCCCGGCAAGTCGCCATCGCTGACGGTGACCTGAGTCACGAAGGACACGGTTTCATCCACGTTGATGCTGGCGGTTGCCCCACCACCATCGCTGGTGATCGTGACAACGTTGTCATTGACTGGGGTCAACGTGATGTTGAACGAACCCGTCGATGCCGTGCCGGACCCGTCATCAACGCTGAACGAGAAACTGTCCGAAAAGTCTTCACTGCCGTCGTGGTCGTAATAGACCCGGCCGGCGTTGATGTCAGCTTGTGTGAACGAGGCGGTTCCCATGCCGTCCATCATGAGCTGCCCGAAACTCGGGTTTCCCGTTACCGTGTAAAGTAATTCAGCGGGGTTGTTGTCGACATCCGTGGTTTCCAGCATCGTGGAGTTGATGACGTTGAAAGACGATCCTTCAAAGAACGTCGCGCCGTTATTGGTCGAAACGGTTTGTTCGTCGTTGATATCGGTCACATTGATCGTCACCGTATCGTCGACTGTGCTGAACGCCGTCGCACCGCCGCGTGTGGTCACGTTGGCGCCGGGCCCAGCGGTTTCTGCGGTTTGATCCCAGGCGTAATAGTCCAACGTCATCGTGCCGCCGTTTTCACCGTCGGGAGTGAAACGGAACAAATCCGTCGCCCGCAGCAACGTCGCGTTGGTCTCAGACAACGAATCGAACGTCTGCCATGAACTGCCGCCATTGGTGCTGTATTCAAGCGTTCCCGCGTTTCCGGACTGACCGTAGACCGCGATTCCTTCGACGGCTCCGGCGTCAACGTCGCTGACGCTTGTATTCAGCATGGCGGAGACGTTTGCCATAAATGCGCTGGAGTTCTCGGTCGTGTTGTATGTCGGTGTCCAGGGAGACATCACCGGCGCGTCGTTGACGGCATTCACCGTGATGTCGACGGAATCACTATCGCTTGAAGCACCGGGGACGCTGGCCAAGTCAGTGATGTCGGTGGCGGTCAGTGCAGTGTTGTAGACACGCACATCGTCCATGAAACCGTGGAAGTCGTAGCCGTCGGGTGACAATCCGCCAATGCGGGTTTCGCTGCCGGTGTAATTGATCGATTCCGTGATGGTTTTGGTCGCAACTTCAGCACCATCGAGATACAGCTTGGCGGTGTCGGCTGCATCGTCGAATGTGAACGCAACGTGTCGCCATCCGGTTCCTGCGACTGTCGCAGAGAACGTGATGGATTGCGTGCCCGACCCGTCGTCAAAGAACGCGACCAATTGGCCAGAGGCATTGTCCAGTCGAAAACCGAGACTGCTGCTGATCTGAATGATGCTCGAACCGTTTGTATCCGCGGTGGTCAGGTTGACCCATGCCGCCAATGTGACATCGGTCGGTTCGTCCAGCAACGTGTTGATCAACACGTAATCACCGTCACCGTCGAGTGACAAAACGTCTCCGTGAACAGGGTCACTGTCAATGAATGCATTGCCTTCCAGCGAACCGTCGTTCAAACCCGTTGGGCTGGAATCGATTCCTGCATCGCTGGCGCTGAAGGTGTAGTAACCATCCAGATCGCCACGAATGTTCAATTGATAAATCGTCTCGTCGGTCGTCGAAATGGTCAGCGTGTCGACGCCGTTGACATTCGTCAGAGGACTGTATTGCAAACCATCGAGAGCGTCGTTGATGTTGCTGGTCGTCCCGTGCATCGTCATGGTGCCACTGCCATTGGCACCTGCAACCAACGTCAGTCCGGTGGTTTGGCTGAGTGTCAACGTGCCGTTGTCGACAGCGATCGTCACCCGGATGATGTCACTCGCATCATCGCTGATCAGAATTTGATTGTTGTTTCCGGCGCTGAAGACCAAAGTCGTGTCTTCGTCAGTCGTTTGGTCGTCAGGGATGATGATGGTTGGTGCATCGAGAGCGTCGGTCAGGTTGATCGTGACCACTTCGCTGTAGACCAAACTGCCACCGTCGGTGACCATGACTGTGACGTCATGCGAACTTGCGATTTCAAAGTCGAGCTGAGTTCCGTCGTCGACGGTGATGACACCCGTGTTGGGATCGATCGAGAATCGACCGTCGGCGTCGTCACTGAGATCGAAGGTGTGGGAATCGCCAGCATTGGGGTCCGTGACGGTGACCGTGCCGACGATGGTTCCGGAGTCGGAGTTTTCGGCGATCGTGTTCGTGTCGAGGACGACGTCAGTGGGGGCGAAATTGGTCGGCTTGGGATTGATGACGAAGACTTCGTCGTAGGTGTTGCCAACGCTATCGGTGACACGGATCGTCACACTTCGAGGAGGATCGTTTTCAGCGTCGAAAGCTGCCCCCGCTTTGACTTTCAGGTGACCTTCGACGATCTCAAAGTCATTGGTGTCCGATGCGACGATTTCGTAGGTGTGCGTGTCGGCGGCGTCCGGGTCGGTCGTGGTGAACTTGCCGATGATCGCACCGGTCTCGGTGCTGTCGACGAGGCCTTGTGTGTAGACGCGTTGCTGGACAACGCTTCCCATTTCGCGGTCGTAGGTGGTCCAAGCAAAGATGAGCGAGCCGTCGGCGCGTTCGGTCAGACTCGGTGCAACATTCCATCCATCAGAAGTGTCGCTGACGCGGAACTCATCGCTGGTCGCGGTTCCCGTGGCGTCGAACGTTCGGCCCCAGATCGCGGCGCTTTGACCTTCCCCGCTGCCGATCCATGTGGCAGCGAAACCTCCGGTGCTGAGTGATTGAAGTTTGACGGAGTCCTGGTCCCCGGCGGTGATTTGTGAGAGTAGAAATTCGCTTCCGCTGGGCGTCCCATCGGCTTCCAATATTTGAGCGTAGACGCCGTATCGACTCCCATCGGTGCCACTGCTTTGCCACGCCACGGCGTACTTGCCGCTGGAGAGGGTGACGACGGAGGGATGAAGTTGCGAACTGTACTCACTGGTGTTGACAACAAATTCGTCATCCGCCGGCGTACCATCGGCATTGAACAGTCGTGCCTTCACGCCCCAACCGCTGCTGTCGCCGGTGGAATCGCCCCACGCGACTAGGAACTTACCATCCGTGCCATAGCTCACTTCACCGTGGTATTGGACACCCGCAACATTCTGGTTGACCATCGTCTCGACGCCGACCTTGTTGCCCGCGGCGTCGAAGCGTTGGAAGAGTTGCTCGTAGGAGTTCGCGACGCTGTCAAACTGCGCACTCATGTAGGTGACAACGAAGCTGCCATCATCGGCCACCGCGATGTCGGGCGTTTGTTGTACGGAATCGGTAAAGGTGTTGGCCAGTTGTTCGCTTCCGATCAGCGTACCGGAACTGTCGTAACGAGCGACCATCACTCCGTAGCTGTTGCCATCATTGGTGGTCGTCCAAGCGGCAACAAACCCGCCGCCCGGCAAGGCTTCCACGGCTGGATAAAGGTCGCTGGTTGCTGTTTCAGTGTTCAGCACAAACTTGGCACCGACAGGATCGCCCGCCTCGTCGTAGATCTGAGCAATGATCCCAGCCGAATTCCCACCTGTGGCTTCGAATCCGTAGTTGTGCCAGAGTGTGATGTGGCCACCACCGGCGAGTGCTGTGACGTGAGGGAAGAGATTGCCGACCTGAGCGAACGTTTCGGTTTCTAAAATGTCGGATTCGGGAGTTCCATCTACATCGAAGTGTCGACGGAATACTTTGTCGTTCGTTTCGGTGGCTTCGGAGTAGTTGCTGGTCTTTTCCCATGCGAAAACGATTTCACCGTTCTCGAGTTGGGCGAGGCTGGGAAACAGCTGTTGATAGTCGACAGCTTCTGTGCTGACGGCAAACTCGTTGCCGACCATATTTCCGGCGTTGTCGTAACGGGCAGCCAGGATTCGGCCGTTTGTTCCTGAGTCATCGGATGTGAAGGTGACGAGGAAGCCGCCATCGTCAAGCGAAATGACTTGGTGTTGAGCTTGATTGCCGACCGTGGAAGTGTTCAGGATGAACTCGTCTTTTTCGACGGTTCCGTTCACGTTGTAGATCTTCCCGTAGATGCCGTAACCACTGCCGTCGGAAGATTCGTAGGTCACCAGAATGCGGTCGGCATCCAATTGAACCATTTCGGCGGAATGCTGAGTCCCGCTGGTTGTCGTGTTGACAAGGAACTCCGTCCCGTTGGCAGTTGCGTCGGCATTGTAGAACCGGCCCATGATTGCGGGGCCGGATCCGTCATCGGCGGTGTTGTCGCTCCGCCATGTCAACAGAAAGCTGCCATCCGCGAATCCAGCCACCGCGGGTTGGTATTGGTTGCCCGTTTGCGTGGTCGCATGTATTTCGACACCGACGGCAGTGCCTGTCGAATCGTATTTCTGTGCAAACACGTCGGCGTAGTCAGCATAGCCATTGCTGTCTTCGTCCACCTGGCTACGCCATGTGATCACAAACCCGCCATCACCGGTGGATGCCACATCGGCGTAATACTGGTAATAGGTTCCCGTTGTGTTGACCGTGAAGGCATCATCGAGCTCGTTGAAGTCGGCATCGAAACGCTGAGCGCGAATTTCGTAAGCGTTGTCATACCAGGTGACGACGTGAGTTCCGTCTTCCAACGTAGCGACATCAAATTCAAGATCGCTGTAGGTCAGGATTTGCCGGCTCATGATGTCGGGCTCGCCAACCGCCACGCCATCGCTGTCGTAGTGCTGGGTCATGATGTCCCAGCCTGAGTTGTAGTCGTAGTTCGTGTACAGCAACACGTATCCGCCATCGCTCTTGGGAACGACTTCACTGAAGATGTTGCTGTAACCGGTGTACGTCTGCAGGTTTTCGATCGGCTGGGCAATCAAATCGTCGCCGGGCGTGACCAAGTCGATGTCGGTGGGGGCCGAATTGAAGCTGCCGTTGGCGGTTTCGAAAGTTTGGTCGCTGAAGCGAAACTGTTCGACGCCCGACAACGTGTCGCTACCATCACGCGGCGTGTTGCTGTCCGTGACCGTCCATGTCCCATCCATGTTGTCGGTGATGGTGTAGTCGGATGCTGGCCCGGTGAAGACAGCCACATCGCGACCGATGCCGCCCTCGATCACATCGTCACCGGATCCGCCCGTGATGACGTCGTCCATGTGCTCAGGAAGGATCTCGATCACGTACGCGTGAGACAGCACTTCAGAAGCGTCACTCCAAGTGCCATCCGCGTTCAGGATCAAAGCGTCCTCGTTTTGAGCGCCGTTGGGATCACCCGATACGAAGTTCTCGTAACTGATTGGTGTTCCATCGTTCCACACGAAAGCGTCCTGGTGCCCCGTGTCGCTGGCACCCAACCAGATCGTTGCTCCACCGGCCAACGATTGCACGTAAGCGTTTTCGGCCGCGGTGCCGATTTGCACCAAGCGACCCGATTGCCCGAGCACGCTGAACGATTCGGCTGCTTCTTTGGCGCTGTCCCAATCAGTGGTGCCAGAGACAAGCTTATAGAACTTGCCAGTCGATTCGTTGTAAACGAGCGACGGATCTGCAGCCAACATGTCGGCAACCGTTGTGTCGTCGGCGTCGATGTCGTCGTTTCCGTCACCACCGTAGATCGTGTCATTGCCGCTTCCGGCATGGATGGTGTCGCTGATCACTGCACCACCGTCCGCCGAACCATCCGCGTTGCCACCATAAATGATGTTTCCGCCGCCTGTGCCAGTGATGATGCCATCATCATTTCCGTCGGTCAGGTCGTGGAAGATATCGCTCTGATCATCCACCGAGATGGTCATCGTTTCGGTGTAGCTGTTGCCAGCGGCATCGGTGACCTGCACGCTGATGTCGTGCGAGGCTGCGATTTCGTAGTCCAGATTGGCGTTGCTACCGAGGGTGATCTCACCCGTGTTGCTGTCGATCTCAAACCGGCCATCCGCGTCATCGGTCAGCGTGAACGTGAAGTTGGACAGCACTTCGCTAGCGTCCCATTCGATCACGTACTCAAGCGTTGCGGAGGAGTCATCGGCCCAGTCGTACCATTCACCGGAGACCGATGCAATTGCGACTGCATCTTCTCCCGCTGCGTTCAGACTAGTGTCATTGTCGGGTTCGACGGGCGTGTAGAAATTCGAGTACGCGCCGCTGACTTGGCTGCCGCCGCTTCCACCGGACCAAAACGCATCGCCATCGTTGCTGCCGTCGAGCCATCGCCAATCGCCTTCGGTGGTTTGATCCGAACCGCCCAACCATGCGTCACCACTGAGCATGGACTGAACCAGACTGTTCTCGTACGCCGAACGGACCGTCACAAGCTGGCCACCGATCCCATTGATCGACGAAGCCTGTGCATTGGCAATCGCGGTGGAAAACTGATCGGCTGTTGAAACGTGTCGATAGAACTTGTTCGTCGCCGCGTCATAGGAAAGCGTCGGGTCGTTGTTCAGGATGCTCGAAACGGCTGGCGGTGTTTCCAGCACTTGGATTTCTGCGAGGACTGCTCCGTACGCACCGGACTCAAGGGATTCGAATCGCAAGACGGTTGTGTCGGACGTGGCGGTGAACGTCAGTGTGTAGCGGTTGGACTGTCCGTTGGAAAACGACCAGCCATCGGGCTGGGAAATGGCGATGTCGCGTGATGTTCCAGCTGCACTGACCCGGAAGTCGACATGGTCCTGACCGCCGCTGAAGTTTCCTCCGGCTTCGAAGGTGAGTTGGTATTGTTGGCCAGCAACTGTGGTCAGCGATTGTTTGATCACCCCGGTCGTGTCACCGTTCAGTTCGAGAGCTCGCCCGCCATTCTCTGTTTCGGGAACCACGGATCCCAGAAGATCGACGTTGCCGCTTTCAACCGTCCAATGTCCTAGCGGATCAGCGGTGGTGTAACGAGTGAACGAGCCAGGGTCGCTCGCTTCCAAAAACAAGCCGTCGTCAACGACATCGCTGATCGAATCTGGATCGGTTGGCAGGATATACCCAACGGATGCTCCATCAGCACTGTTTTCGGCAATGTGCAAGTCTTCGACAGGAGTGCTGGCGGTGAAGCCGGCACCAACCGCGTGACCGACGCTTAGGTTGTTTCCGCTGACGACATCAACGACTTCGCTGGACCCGTTGAAGCCATTCATCTGCCAATTGGCGACCAGGTGGCTGGGCAAGTTGCCGCTGTCGAATTTGGCTTGATAGTTCAGTTCGATCTCGGACTCGCTTCGGACTTCGCTCCACACCCGAACATCATGCAACGTGCCGCTAAAGATGTTCGCGGAGTAAACATCCCCGGCGTCATCGGCATCTTGGCCGAGAAGCAATTGCGTTGCCGAGGCGTCATGAAGCTGATGCCCGGTTTCCAGGCCGGTGAGAGCTTCCGCGTACTGCCCGTCAATGTAGAATCGAACATCCCCGTTGGTGTTGTCCCACGAGACCGCGATGTGATGTTGTTCACCATCGAGTAACTGAGTGTAGGTTCCCGCCGTCTGCCGGGAAGTATTCGCGATTACAATCTGCAGCGAGCCATCGGGGTTGATCGCGACTCCGAACTCCGTCTCAATTCCACCCTCTTGATAATCTATGATCGGAATGTAACCACTCGGAACCGAGTCGATTTGGAATGTCGATTCCACGGTCAGTTGAGTCATGTCGCCAAGGACGGGGCGACCATCGGTCAGATAGAGATAGCTGTCATTGCCGCCATCGGTATTCAGTTCGATACCGCTGGACAGGTCGCTCGGCGCGTCGTTGGAATCGATCAGGTCGTTCAACGAAACAGTGAAGACTTCGTCATAAGTATTCGAGTCGACGTCGGTCACACGGATGGTCAATGCATGAGATGCATTGGTTTCGTAGTCCAGCAGCGATCCGTCAGCAACTGTGATTATGCCTGTGCTGCTGTCGATTGTGAAAGCGCCGGCCACTGTTTGCGAATTGATCGCGTAGGTCAGGGCATCGGTTGCATCCAGAACATCGTCAGCATTCCACTCGACGATGTAGCCATTGACGCCATCCCCATCATTGATTTCGTCGTCCCAGTTGCCGTCTGGACGCATCACCAGGTACTCCTGGTTTCCGCCGAAGTTGTTAGGCTCAGCCCCATCAATCCAATTCTGGTACATGCCGTCAGGTGCGTAACCGTCGACACCACCCGTCCAAAACAGATCGGTACTGCTACCCGATTGCTCCCAGTACCATTGACCTTCGCTGAGTCTATCTGTACCGCCGAGCCATAGTTCGATCCCAGCGGTGGAGGTTAAACCGGCGACGATTTCTTGTTCGGCGGCGTTGCGGACGGTTGCTAATTGGCCATTGATACCGCTGAGCGATGCTGCGAGCGCATTGGACCGCGCAACCGTCCAATCCGTGTCGGTCGTCACGACCTCATAGAACTTGCCTGTCTCGACGCTGTAGGTCAGATTTGAATTGGCCGCCAGCAACGAGGCGATCTGTGCTTCCCGTTCGGCGTCAACGGCGGTGACACTGCCCACCACACTTCCGTTGAGTGTGTTTTCGTCAATCGCGAAGGTGAGTGCCGCTTCGCTGTTGCTGAATCCACTTTCGTTGGTGTGCTTGACCGTCAAATTGTTGCCACTGACGGACTCGGTGATAACACCGTTGGCGGAAAGGTCATTGAAATTCCACTGAGCCAGCAAGCCCGATTGGTCAAACGGCACTTCACCTTGATAGCCTTGTTGCATCTCGGCGCTGGTGCGGGCATCGCCAAAAACTCGGGCGTTGAACAGTGTGCCGCTGAACGTCTGGTCGGTCTGGAATGTGCCTTCCACCGAGTCTTGTTCTTGGCCGAAGACGAGCTCACCGCCGCTGGCGATGACGTGGCTTTGTTGCAAGAGCGGATCTCCGGCGAGCACGCGGCTATCGGCGACTTCACCATCGACATAGAAAACCCATTCGCCGGTTCCACCGTCCCAGGTGAATCCCATGCTATGCGTTTGGCCATCAAGAAGGTTTCGGTAGTCCATTGCATCCGAGTACGCACTCGTATTACCGATGGTAAGTTGCAAATCTCCTGTGGTCGTAATGTAGAAGAGCACTTCGTTGCTGGTTGAGCTGGTGGCGTAGGACAGCAGTGGGACACCTCCGCCAGGGTCAGTGCTTTCGAACTGAACCTCGTAACTCAGTGAATCCAGGCCGCCGAGAATCTCGCTTCCGTCATCGGCGAGCAGATACACATCGTTGCCGCCGTCATCGTTGATGTTCAGACCGCCATGGTTGGATGCGTTGGCAGCCAGATCGTATGGGATACCAGATTGAGAGTTGTAGAGCTCGGTCATGTCTGAGTCGTTGACCGCGTAGTTGTACACTCGCACGTCATCGATCAAACCTGTGAATTCGCCGCCAATGGCACCGATATCATACGCACCGATTTTCACCGAGGACGCGCCTACCAAATCGTCGAAGAACACGGTTGTGCTGGCATCGCCTTGCGAATAGGTCACATCCCCACCGGTCAGTTCGACCCCATCGATGAACAGGCTGGTGCCACCTCCATCGGTGGTGAGTGCCACATGATGCCAAGTGTCGTCGTTGATCGTCGCGGTCGAGCTCGCACGCATGGCCGGTGAGCCGCCCGCACTGACCGCCCAAATCAAATTTCCGTTTTCGACCCATAACGTGGCGAAGTTGCTGCTCGTACCGTCGCTCATGTCGAAAATGGTTGAAAATCCTGACGTGGAAAGTTTGACCCACGCCGACACGGTGCCTTCGTTCAAACCCGAAAAACTACTGACGTTTGCCGAGAGGTCCACGTAGGCGTCCGTTCCATCGAGGGTCAGCTTTCCGTCGCCGACTTGGTTGGTTCCAGTCGTTATGTCGACCGACGCGTCACCTTGAAGGATGCCGTCGAGACCATTTCCGCTGCTGTCAGTCGCGTCGGAACCAGAATCGAATTTGTAGTGTGCCAGCAATTCGGGCGCATCGACGTGCTCGTAGGCACCGATATCAGGTGTTCCGTCGCGTGTGACGCCGCGCTGATCTTCGACCGTGGTGGAACCCATCGCTGCGTTGTAAGCAATGCTGCCGCTGTCGATCGCATGGACGGATTGCCCCGATGTGGCATCCACGCTCAACGCGGCTAGCGCAGGATCGCTGCCCAGGATGTCAGTCCCGACGGTACCCGTGACACCGGTGTTGTGCTCGATGATGTTGTAGCCGCCGCTGACTATTGTGCCGTGGATGTCATGGCCGCCCAGGTTGGATGTGTTGTCAGCGAAGATGGAGGCCTCCGCGTTGACCGTTGCAGACGATACATAGACACCGCCACCATAGCCGTTCGCATTCAGCACGTTGTTATCGGCGATTGTCGAATGCACGATGTTCACGGTGCTTCCTGCATTCTCAGCGTAGATCCCACCGCCGTAGAATTCGGCGGTGTTGCCGCTGATCGTCGAGTTGGTGATCGTGGTGGTTCCGTTGTAAACGTGTATCGCACCACCACTGGCTTCACTGGTGTTCCCGATGAACGAGGTTCGATCGAGCGTGGTCGTTCCCCGGGAATAGATCGCTCCGCCGCCGACATTGCCGACGGTGTTGTTGGTGAAGGCCACATCAGTCGCGGTAAACTGGCCCTCGTTGTAAACGGCTGCTCCTTCTTCTGTACCTGACGACGCGCCCGTCAACGTCATGTCGCTGATCGTCAGATTGCCCGCGTTCGTGACGAAGAAAATGCGATCGCCGAGAGAGGATGCATCGAGAATGGTCGTTCCAAGGCCGTCACCGGTGATTGTGATCTGACTGGTGACATCCAAATCGCCCGTGGCGGACGCGTTTTCAAACTGTCCTGTGATGTCCAGAACGTAGGTGCCCGCTCCTAGAACAATCGTGTCAGCGCCGACCGTGTTGTTGGCCGCAATGATCGCCTCGCGAAGTGAGATACCGGTTCCACCCGGAGTTCCTTCAAGCGCGGCGATGCTCGACGTGGTTCCATCGTTCTCGTCTTCGGTGGTCGTTACCGTGATCGTCGCCAGCGTGTCATACCACGATGCCTGTGCCGCGTATCCGAACGCAACGTCTGTCGTCACGTCACCCACGGAGTACTCAAGGATCCAGTCACCACCCAAGTCGGCATGCCCGGTCGCGTCGTCACTGGCGGCGACGTCGCAATTGCAAACCAGCGCCAGCATCTCGATCAGGTCTTGCCCCTCGGTGGTGCTGGCGAGGTCACACCCATAGATCAACAAGTCAGCTTGCGTGTCCAGGGAATGTCCCCAGCTCGCAATGTCGCCGGCAAACGATGGGGCCGAGTCAATGCTGAGACGATCGCTTCCGAGTTGGATGCCTTGTCCGTCACCGTGTGACACCAAATGGATGGCATCCACACCCTGCAACGTCGCCAGTGTGTCGCTGATCTGATCGATCCCACTTTGATCTGACGACAGTCGCACGATCATCCACTGAGAGTCTTCACTTTGATCGCGAAGATTTTGAATCAGTGTGTCGCTGTCTTGCACACCTTCGTCAATGAAGATGACTTCGATCGGACGCGCCGGGTCCATGACGATCGGACCGTCCGCCGGATCGTAGAAGTCTGGTTCGTCTTTGATCCGGCGGGCTTCACCATCGGGGGTCACATCCCCCACCTCCATGTCATCCAGCGCAGCATCGATGGCGTCGAGTTCCGCATTGATTGATTCCAGCAGTTCGGCATCCGGTGCGATAACGTCGATCGCATCCAGGCCTTCGCCGGAGAGCAAGACACGGTCTTCCAGTTGGAAGAAATGAAAATCGCGTTTGCCCATCGCTTTGTCTTCAGAATCGTTAGTTTGCATGATGAATTGCCTCATCGTCCTAAACGACACAAATTCACGCTGGCATGAGACGTACGGGTGTCCAGGTAGGATCCGCTGACTTTGCCGGTTCCGCTGACCCTGCCTTCTTTGTCGATTGAGACCGGTCAAACCAACCTTGACTTGAAAATGTGTCACGGTCGTTGCAATCCTCACGACCAATGCTTCCGAAGATATCTGTACACGTAGTGAAATCCTGTATTGGTTTTCCCGGTTGGGCAGCTGCTCAATCGGTTGCTTGGTTTCCCCCGGTCAAAGAGGGGGTGAAGGCGACGGTGTCTTTGCTCAAGAACGATTCTGGTCAAGGAAGGAATGAAGCTCGTCTTTCAGCATTTTCGAAGCATCCTCGCGAGCTGGCCGTTGCAGGCCGGGTCGTCGGGGGGCAATCGGTGCCAATCGTTGGCCAAGGCAAATCAGCCTTGCCAACGATCGATGGTGAATGCTTGGATCGCGGGAACTGCCTGTCTGCTCGCTTTCACGCTCTCTCCGCAACGGATGCGGGCGGATGAGCCAAATGACGCTTCGTTCCAGCGGTTTCTAGATGCGGCAGCTTTCAACGTGGCAGAGGCGGCGCGGCGGGATTCCTTGGAACCGGAAACGGTGACGGCTCCAGCCCCGCTTCTGGAACCTTCCCGAGACGGCATGCCGTTGCCGGCCGATCCATCCGCCGAAGGCAGCAACCTTGAGATTGAAGGCAATCCGAGTGTTGCCGCCCCATGGTGGGAAGCAATGGCCTTTTCAGGGCTGTTGCAATCGCCTGAGCAGGTTGCCTTTGACCTCCCCACGGTGTTGACGGACACGCTGGAAACCAGCCCTCGGATCTCGGCTGTTTCACGCCGGACTTCGATCGCCTATGAAAAGATTGTCCAGCAGGATGCGGTCTTTGACCCCACCTTTTTGCTGGAAGGTGGCTACGGCCGAATCAACGATCCAGTCGGCAGCACCTTGACGACGGGCGGACCCGATCGCCTGATTCAAAATTCGGTCACCGCCAGTGGTGGTTTTCGGAAGCTGACGCGTCGTGGTGCTGTGGTGGATTTGTCCCAAGAATTGGGGACGCTCGATAGCAACAGTCTGTTCTTCGAGCCCAACCCGCAAGGCAACTCGAAAATCAGCCTCAGCATCACGCAGCCGTTGCTGGCGACCAGCGGCGAGGTTTACAACACCCGGCTGGTCGCGCAGGCGTCCATCGACAGCCGAATCGCTTGGCAAGAAATGCGGTCCGAGGTGGAAAACCATCTGGTCGAAACGTTCCAAGCGTTTTGGCGTTTGTACGAACGACGTTGTCATCTGGTGCAACAACGAAGCTTGATTGAACGTGGGGAACAGATCGCCCGTTTGGTCGACGCTCGCGCGGACCTGGATTCTGGGCCGTTGCAACGGATCAAGGTCCAACGTCGATTGGCAACCGATCGCGATCGACTGATTGAAATCGAAGCTGAGTTGCGACGATTGCAGGTTCGTTTGAGAACATTGGTTGGCAGCCCCGCCTTGGCGACTCTCAATCAATCGGTTGAGCTGATCCCGCTCGCGAACCCAGACATTCCCAGCGAAAACATTGACTTGCATGACGCGATTGTTCGTGGATTGGAGTATCGACCTGATATCCAAGCCGCCACCCAGGAACTCGCCTCCGCGGGGTTGAGTATCAACGTGACTCGCAATGAGCTGAAGCCTCAGCTGGATGCCGTGTTCGATGCGTACCTGTCGGGACTCCGCGGCGACAACCGATTCTTCCAAGCTTTCGGTGACCAGTTCACGGAAGGCCCCGGTCTGACCGCGATGCTGCAATACAGTTTGCCATACGGGCGTCGTGCGGCTCGCAGTCGGGTTCGCGAAGCACGGTATCGCTACCAACAACGCAGCGAGGAATTGCGGCTGAGTCTGCTGACAGCGCGGCGCGAAATTGAAACCGCACTGATTCAAGCGAACGCGAATTTTCAATTGCGAGAAAGCAAAGCGATCACGCTGGCAGCGGCCGTCCGTGAAGAGCAAATCGCAACTCGACGTTGGGAAGTGTTGGCGGGAGACGGTGGCCCCACCGCCTTGGTGCTGGAGGATCTGCTCGAAACTCAGAAACGTCGCACGGAAGCGGAACAGCTCTTGGTGACGGCTCAAGTCGCTTCCATCGTTTCCCTGATTGAATTGCAAAAGGTAATGGGCACGTTGCTCAAGACGGAAGGCATCGAACCGACTCGCCCCAGCAACACCAGCCAAATTGAAGTGTTGCAAACCGGACCCGTTGAACTGGATCAGTTGACACCTTTGACTCGCATCGCGGACTTTGATTTGCCGCGAGACGATGAATCACTCGGAGGATCATTGGTCAGTGAATCGGGAATGATCGAATGGGAAGACTCAACGCCCATTGACGACGTGACCACATCGGAAAGCATGGAATAGGAACGCATGATGAAACGAACATCACGGACGATCATCGCATTGGCTGCTTTCATTGCATTGGGGCTGCCGTCGAATCTTGCCTTGGGCCAAAAAGATTCCAGTTCTTCACGAGGTGTCGCGTTGTATGGCGACTCGGCTTATGAGGGCTTCTCTCAGGCAATCGAAGACATCTACCTCGGCAGCGAAGACCTGGGCCGCATCGTTGAAATTCCAGTGAAGGTCGGACAATTTGTCCAAGCCAATGAGGTGATCGCGCGGCTGGATGATGAGATCGAACGAGCGTCCATGGAGATTGCAAAAATACAAGCGTCGATGGTGGGCGAGATCCATGCCGCCCAAGCCTCGCTGGATCTGCAGACCGTGCGAGTCGAGCACTTGCGACGCTTGCTACGCGATGAAATGGCGGGATCCGATGAGCTCCGCCGAGCGGAGATGGAACTCAATGTTGCCAAGGCTCGTTTGTTGACCGCAACGGAACAAAGGTCGTTGCGAATGGCGGAAGCCAACCGTCTGGAGTTGCAGTGGAAACGACGTTCCATTCGGGCTCCTTTTGACGGTGTGATCGCCGAGAAGAAGGCTGGTTTGGGAGCCACGATCACACCTTCCGACCCCGAAATTGTGCGTCTGGTCCGCACCGATATTCTCGAGGGTGTCTTCAACGTGATGGCCGATCGGGCTTTGACAATGAAGATCGGGATGGACACCCAGGTGTACTTTCGTGCGGCTCGGAAAACGGTTGATGGCAAGATCGACACCATCGGCCCATCGATCAACAGTGAAAGCGGAACCATCGAAATTCGAGTGCGGATCGAGAATCCCTCTGGCGAACTTCGTCCTGGAGACCGCTGCACGATGCGGTTGTTGGAACCATCCAGCGTGGATGACACACCCGAATCGATTTCCAAGCGTCGACCATCGGGAGTTCAACGATGGTGAATCTGACTTCCGAACCCACCTCCGCTGCAGCCGATTGGTTCCAAACGGACAACTCGACCAACATGGCGTTTTCCAACGCGAAGTCGCCTCCGGATTCATCCGACGTTTCGCGAACGAAGATGTTTCAGTCGATGTGGCATGCTTGGTTGACCGAGATGGCATCGACGAAAGACCGAGTTTCCGCGGCGGAGTTGCTGGTCCAGCGTTTGACCGAGGTCCTGCCGGAACACACCATTCGGTTGGGATGGGGAACACGCTCTCTGCATCGATTGCATGACGGACGATTGGGGTGGCTGGGCGCTGACAATTCGATTCGTCAACGCTTTGACGCCCAGTGGTTGGCGTCCACGGTCGAAGCGGAGTCGCCGGCGACCGAGAGCATGTCGCGGTGGGACAATGGGACCTTGGTGATTGAGTTGGTGCCTGACACCGTGCCCATGACGCAGCCCGACCCGAAGGGACAGAGCGACAGCGTGGACATTCCGCGTTGTCGAGTCTGGATTCGGCCTCCGAGTGCAGATGACTTTGACGCCAAAACCTTTCAACGCATGTTGTCCGCCGATGTGATGGGATTGTTCGCCGCTGTTTTTCTCAGTCGGCCCGCCAAAGATCATTGGGGACGTTTGGCCAGCAAAATCAGCAAGTGGTGGTCGAGACGCGGGCTGATCGGAATCGCGTTCTTGGTCACGTTGATCCTCACGTGCATCCCCATGTCGTATCGAACGCACGCGAACGCGACGGTGGCAGCGATGGGCGGACGACTGATTGCGTCGCCGATCGATGCCACTTTGTTGACGACCATGGTTCGTCCCGGTGACCGCGTCCGAGCGGGACAAACGTTGTTGCAGTTGGACGGGCGACCCTTGCGAATTGAACTGGAATCGATGTTGGCCGAAATCGATGAGGCTCAGAAGGACGAAGACATCGCGTTGGCGAGTGGGCAAATCGCAACCGCTCAGCTGGCCGGGCTTCGTCGAAAGACATTGTTGCGAAAGGCGGAGTTGTTGCAGGACAAGCTGAACAAGCTTGACGTGGTGTCACCGATTGATGGGATCGTCATCCAAGGTGACCTGACGCGGTCGTTGGGGACACCGCTGGAAATTGGTCAGACGCTGATGGAAATCGCTCCCGAAGGCAATGTTGAAGTGGAATTGGAATTGCCTGAGTCGGAGATTCTGTTTGTCGAAATGAACGCTCCGGTGGAGTTGTGGTTTCCCGCGTTGGACGGGCGAGCGTTCGACAGTCGCGTGCGTTCAGTATGGCCCGCCGCCACTATCCGTGACGATTCCAATGTGTTTGTCGCCATCGCGGAACTACCCAACAGCGACGCGGCATTGCGAGTCGGGATGCGAGGGGAAGCCGTCGTGATCGGACCGACTTACCCTTGGATTTGGAAATGGATTCGAACCCCTGTGAAACGACTGGGGTGGATGATCGGATGGTGAAACCAAGCCAAGTGCCTGATGACGAAATGCAAACCGCCGTTTCGCCGTCGGTTGAACCGACCGGTTCGCCGGCATCGATGACCGCGCCGAAAGTGCGTTTGGATTCGGAGATGGAATTCAACGTTTGTGATGTGGCGGGAGTCACTGTGGTTCGAGCCGCGCACGCGGGAACTGGGAAACACTTTCAGTTCGGTGCTGCGGAACACCATGTCGCCATGTTGTTGGACGGCCAACGTTCGACCACGGAGATCATTGCTCAAGCAGAACAGGACGGATTGGATTGGTCGGCCGAAGAGATCGCGGATTTCATCGCGGTTCTGGTGGCACAGAAAATCGCCATTGCAGAGCGAACGCCTGCGAACGCACCTCCGTCAGGCAACACACCTGGAACGGCATCCCATCAGCACGTCGAAGCAGCAGTGCCGACCGAGGACGCGAGCAACGCCAGCCCGCAGATGGAATCAACGGGGGACCCCACCCCGGAGCCCGCCACTGATTCCAAGCGAAACGCATGGGGACCCTGGCTCATCGGCAAGCTCGCGAGCTGCATCGCTCCGCTGATCAAGGTGTGTTCGTGGTTGATCAGTTTGCGGTTCCCGTTGATCAACGCCAACGCTCCGGCGAGCGCTGCCCTGCCTCTGATGCGGCCGTTGTTTTCCTGTCGCGGCGTGATGATCGCAGGTTCGTTCATCGGTGTCTCGATGGTCTTCGCGTTGTTTCAGCGAAAGGCACTGACTGCGGAATTGATGCGGATCTTTGATTCCCAGATGTGGATTGGGATGTTGGTGCTTTGGTGTGTGTTGAAGCTGATTCACGAGCTGGGACACGCCGTTTCCGCACGGTGGCACGGTGTGCAAGTTGGCAAGGCCGGCGTCATGTTCTTCTTGTTCGCACCGCTGGCTTATGTGGATGTCACCAATGCCTGGCGATTGCCCAATCGGCAATCTCGAGCCTCCATTGCGATGGCGGGGGTTTACCTGGAACTCTTGGTCGCTTCGGTTGCGTATTGGGTTTGGTGTTGGCATCCGACTGAGTTTGCGGCTCACGTTGCCGCTCAGATCTTCTTCATCGCGGGTCCCGCCACGTTGTTGGTCAATGCGAACCCGTTGTTGCGTTTGGATGGGTATTACGTGTTGTCGGATTGGACCGACATTCCCAATCTGCGCGAACAAGGTCGCAAGCTGTTTGGTGGTTGGTTGCAGACCAAACTGTTTGCGATGCGTGGGCCGAGTTGCAAACTGTCGGGATGGCGGCGCGGATTTGCGGCCTGTCACGCGGCGGCGTCCGTCGTGTTTCAAATGGTCTGGATGGGCGGTTTGATCATCGTGGTGTCCATGTGGGCTGGTCCGGTGGGGTTGTTGGTCGCGATGGCCGCGATCTTATTGTGGGTGATGCTGCCGTCGCTTCAATTTGCGAAGAAAGTGTGGAACTACACCGATTCGAGCGAGACGTTCTCGAAGTGGTCACACCGTCGGCGGGCAATCTGGACGTGCGTGACGTTCCTGTTCCTGGGGCAATTTCTGGTGACGTTGCCATCACCGCTGAGTCGTCCTGTTCCGGTGGTGGTTCGTTTTGCGGACGATCAGATCCTGCGATCCCCGATCAGCGGATTCGTCGATCGGGTCGTGATGCAATCGGGTGAAACCGTGATGGCTGGGCAAGTCATCTTGGAGCTGACCGATCATGAATTGGTTGCCCAACGCGATGCGACCGAGTTGGATTTGGAAGCGGAGGAGATCAAGTGGCAGCGCCACGAAGGTTTGGGAGAGCTGGGGTTGGCGGAAGCGGCACGACAAAAGGCCGAGAGTCTTCGGCGCAGTTTGGAAGAACTGAACGCACAAGTCGATTCGCTGCGTGTCGTCGCCCAACGGGACGGAGAGATTTTGACGACAGATATGCAGGATCTGAAAGGAGCCTATGTCCGAGCCGGTGAAGAATTGGTTCACGTTGGTGTGCGTCAACGGATGGAACTGTTGGTTTCGGTGGGCGATTCCGATTTGGATGCCTACCGATCAACGCTTCAGAAAGAAGAACCCATGCAGGTTCTACTGCGTGGCGGTGAGATCATTGAGGTGTATCCAAGAAAGTTGCAGCCACGTGCCAGTCGGCAAATCCCGCACCCCGCACTGGCAGCGACGGTCGACGGCCCCTTGCCGGTTGCACCCGCGAAGACCCGTTCGGAGTCCTCGGACCCATACGAATTGCTGACGCCAAGATTTCAGTCCATCGTGACGCTTTCCCCAGCGGTGAGCCACCGGGTCCACGCCGGTGAGACCGGCCGCATGGCGCTCCGAGATCAACGAAGTCTCGGGCGACGATTCTGGGAATGGCTGGCCCAAGACGCCTCTTGAGAATGGGCGTTGGCTGCGCTCTTTGTCAGTCCAAAATCGATTCGATGCTGGGCGCATTGGTGTCTTGCGGGAGGGTGGGTTCGAGCAACTCGTTCCGCTCGGCTTCCGCGATGCGATCAACAAACTGTTGGAACCGTTTGTCCTTGGGAATCGCTTCCCGTCCGAGTCGAGCGTGTCGAAGTGCATCCGTGCGATTGCCTGTGATCAGAAATTGTTCAATCAGCTGCACGCGATAGCGGGGCTCATCGGGCATCAACCGAATGGCTTCTTCGCCGGTCTGGGTGGCGTTTTCAATGTCATCCAAAGCGAAATGAATTCGGGAAAGGAGAGCTTGGCACTTGGCCCGGGCGGCCAAGTTGGAGGCTCGTCCGCAATCGATGGAGGTCGCCGCATGACGAAGGAAATCATTGTCGGGTGTGTCCCAGAGCAACACATCCGCCGCCGCCAATTCGATCGCTCGTGATTCGTTGGGAATGACTTTTTGAAGTGGCAGTGTGTCTTGATTGACTCGGAACAAGGGCATCAATTGCGAGGTCAGATTGGGACGCAGTGCGATGGAGTCGTGGAACGTGGTGTTCGCTGAATCGAAATCCCCAATCATGAAAGCACGCTTGGCCAAACGCATCAGGCGAATGGGTTCGGTCGAATAGAATTTGGCGAGGTGTTTGACCGCGACGCTGGTTTCTGGCTGTGGTTCCAACACGGACTGCAATTGCACCAGGGTGGCGCGGGAAGCCTGCCCCAGCGGACAGGTCGCGATTCCAGCGATGGACGTGTTCCAAGCGTCTTCGTAGTGCAGGATGCTCTTCAGTCGATCGCGTGTCATGGCGGCCAACGGGGGCGGGTACTTCAGGCCGCGTTCATTCAGATTGGTTTTGGCGTAGATCTCACCGGCTTGTTCAATCGACACTGGACGCCACTCCAATGTTTCTGCCAAACGGCCTCGGTCGCGCTGGGTCGCTGCCAACAACGTGCGGGTCTCGGGAATCGGATTGTTGTTCAGGTCCTCGGTCAGCAACGATTCGACTTGTTCCAGGACCTCGGGGCGGAATTTCATTCCCGCGTATTCACTTTGAATGCGGCGGACCAATGACTCCGACTCCGCGTCGCTTTTCAAACCGGGGATCGCGAACGCTGACAGCAGGAAGATCACCACCGCGAACACGCCCACACTGACGGACGACGTCAAACGCCCGAATTGGGAGGTCGACTGAAGTTTGATCTTGTTGCCTCGTGTGGAGGCATTCTTTGCGGCCGATTGATCTGCATCGATCGATTCGGTAGCCGTTTCGGCTTCCTGTTCGGCGGCGGCCATTGCCATGGCATACTCCGGGTCGGCCATCGCCATCGCTTCGTAAGGGTCGTCTTCATCCTCCAATGTCGGTGCTTGCAATCCGCCGCTGGCGACTTGCCGGGAAACAACTGCGGTTGCCAGGATCAACGCCACGAACAGGTTGGCCGGGACAATCAATCCAAAGTCAAAGAATTGAGACACCATCACTGCGGCGATGGCATACCAAGCGGCCACCCGTACGCCTTGATCGATGGGGTCAGCCGACGTCGACAAGCGACGCAGCGAGCTCAGCAGGATCGTGAAGAACAGCACCGCGATCACGACGCCCGGCAAGCCGGTTTCCACCAACATTTCCAACCACAAGTTGTCGGCGTGTTCAAACCACGATCCCGGACTCTGCGATTGGTAAGGCAGGTAAGAGTAGCCGTACGTGCTGATTCCTGATCCCATTGGCAGGTACGCCATGGCCGCTTTCCAGCCGTCTTGCCAGTGCAGCAGGCGGCCATCTTTCTGAAGCGTGTCGGCGTCAGCCGAAATCAGTTCCAAGCGAGAGATGGTTTCCAGGTTCAACTGCATTGGCACGGTCAGAATCGCGACCGAGATGCCAATCACCACGGCCAAAATGGGCAGTCCAATCAGACCGCGGCGGGGGCGGACATAGCCAAACGCGCAGACCAATCCAAACAAGGCGGCAACGACTCCGCCTCGTGATCCATTGAGCAGCAACCCAGCGACACAGGTGATCGAAGAAAGCAGTCCGATCAAGGATTCGCGGTCGGAAATCAGGGCCAGCAAATCATTGAACTCAAAATCGGGATCGTCCAGTTCGATGTGGTGAAGCGCCATCATCCGCCAGGACAGTAACCCGAGGCTGGCCGCCATTCCAAAGTTGAGCATCAATGCCGCGTTGTTGCGATTGACGAAACCGGCGAAACCGTTGGATTTGGAGGTGAAGAACCACAGGTCTGCTGTCGGATCGAGCTTGCGATAGAACCCAATGATGGCCACCGAGGCTCCCGTGATCGCGATCGCGCTGAGCAACATCGTCAAGCGATTGCGAGCGTGAAAGACAATCGAAGCAGCAAAGGCAAGCGGCAGTAAGAACGTCAGCAACAAGGCGACGTGTCGGGTGTCAAACGGAGACACCGAAACCGAATGAATCGAGGGTTGCTCGGACGCCGGCACCAATCCTTCCAGCCAGGTCGAGTACGCCGCGTTGGAACCCGGGCTGAGCAATCCAATCAATCCCGATGGCAACGGCAACGCCTGCATCCATGCCAGCAGCACCAGCAAACCAAGTGGGAGCAACAATTTGTGCTGCCGCAAACCGCTGGACGCGGTCGAATCAGTCAATCCAATCAGCGACAACACCATGGCCAGCAAAATGCCGGCCGCGGCGACGTATTGACTCCAATGCAAAATGCCGCCGAAGTCCGCCGCCAAACACATTGGTATCAGGACCAAAATCGCGGCGGAGATCCATAGCAACGTGGTACGCAGAACTGACACGTGGGCAACCGAACCAAAGGAACCGAATCGAGAATCTCTGGTTAGGTTTTACCCGATTGCTTCAAAGGGCAAGACCGCATTCGCGAAATGTTAAAACGTTCGGAGTGTTCGGTTGGGGACCACGGGGATCAACTGCAGCGATTGAGTCCCTTGCGACGACATCAATCCGAACACAGCTTGGTTGATCGGATGGCCTCCCCCTCGCAGGAAAGGAACGGCGCACGATTTCGCCAGCAGAGACACTCAGCCGTCGGCGGTGTCGTCTTTCTTGGGACGCTGGGGGGCGTGCCGGCTGGTCCGTTTGATCCGGTGCGTGTCTTCTGGGACCGTTAGGTGTCCCCAGTGCAACGCTTGGTCTTGTTCGTACTGTTTGCCCAGCGTCAACGCGATCGTGGCCTTTGCCATTTCGTAGCCCAAGTAAAACGCATGAGCAGCGTCCACGTTGTCCGCTTGGGGGCGGCTCATCAATTCGGCAAATAATTCGAACGGGTCTTGGCCGGTCAGGTGCAAACCCGCGCTGATCATGTGCAAGGTGTCCTCTTGCGCGATCAATCGGTAATTGTTGTCCTTCACACCATCGGCGAGCGCTTGGAGTGCCGTTTCTGAGTGTGGTCGCAACTTTGGATCGCGAAGCATCACCAATTCCTCGGACAATCGCTTGGGCGGGACGCCGCGAGAGACGGCGTGGTGAACGAGTCGCCGAGCGATGTCGCATTCGCGGACGGATGATCTGGCCCAATTGATCACTTGCGTCGTCAGGACGCTGCCAATCGCGAGTTCCTGGCAGATTCCGAGCAGCAAAAAGTTGACTCCCGCCGAATCCACGTCGGTCAGTTCGGTCAAGTTGCCGATCCCCATCATCATTTCAACGCTGGGATACCGTCGTCGAACCTCTGTGTAGCGAAGCAGGCTCTCGGTGAAGGCCGACCCGATGGGTTCCAGGATTGGGTCAACGCGAAATGGGATGCTGTGACGGATCAAAAATTCAATCGTTTGATCCAAGCTTTTGAGATCGTCGGGCACATCCGGGATCGCAACGACTTCGCATCCCCAGTCCCGCGCGGCGTCTCGATTGGCCGCACTGACCGACAGGACCAACGTCGCGCCGGCTCGAATCGCGTCGCCGGCCTCGTGCGGATCAAACGTGTCGATGCTGATCGTGTGTCCAGCGTCGACCAACGCGGAGACATATTCGCCGATCGCTTGGCACCGTCGCGAAGGGTCGCAGCCCACGTCGATTCGGTCGGCGCCGTCGGCTCGCAATCGATTCGCGAGTTGAACGACTTCCTCGACCGCCAAACGCGGCGCGTGATTGATCTCGGCGATGATTTCAATCGAGTGCGCTGACAGATCAACCGATTCTTGGCGGCCGGTCATCCAGGCGTGCAGGTCTCGGCAATCTTTGGGGCCGCAGATCACTTCGGCCGCAGTTTGCTGGATCAGTCCTTGCAGCGGCGCGGCCAGATCGCCGGCCGCGTCCAGGTTGTCCTGGAGGAAACCTGGCAGGATCACATGCGTCGCTGACTCGGGAATTTCCCAGTGCCGAGAAAGCCACTTGGGAGTGATCAGCGCGGCCACAGTGATTGGCACCACACCCACACTGTGACGGCAACCAAATTCGGCGGCGATTCGAACTGCTTCTTCGCTGACCGCGGTTTCCGCCAACCGGCCGGTCAGAAAGTGAACGTGCGAGTCGGCGGTCAGAGTGGGAGGCGAGGTAGGCATGCGGTGTGACGATAGGGCGAAGGGCGTTCGCCCGAGATCAGCCCAAGCGATCCCTTCGTCTCAGGATCGGCGAATGGACCTTTGACGTGAAGTCTACTTCACTGTGCCGGTGGCAACACACTCCGCGGTTTTGTCACCCGGCAGGTCGGTCACGATCTGGATTCGTTGAGCAACGCGATCTGGATTGTCACCGCCGGTGAACTTCATCTCCACGAAATGCAGTTTCTTTTTGCCTTCGGGAATTTCAAATTGGAAGCGATCGTCCGAGCAAAGAACCTTTTGGATCTCAAAGGGCTCTTCGCCGCGAACCAGCAGTCGTTTGCTGACCGTTTGCCCAGACTCGGTGGTCCCCAGGCTGACGGCGGCGGGGGACACGCTGATCGTGGGACGAATCATTCCCGCGATCGACATTTCGATGGTTGGGAATTTGGTGTCGTTGCTGACCAACGTCAGGCGTTCCCGAATTTCGCCTTCGGACATCGTTTCCTTCATCCGAACACGCATCTTGTACTGAACCATGTTCGGTTGAACGGTTGGTTGTTCCAACTTCACGGCGAAGTCATCGCAGTGGCTGCGGACGTCGGTCAAACGCCAATTCGAGTTGCCGCGATGCGTGATCGTGATGTCTTGCTCTTTGACCTCGCCGTTTTTGCACTGGCCGAAGTCGACTTCGGGCGGATCAAACGTGACATCGGTGCGAATGAATCCACTGACCTGCAACTGCACTTCGGCGTAGTACGGTCGATCAAACACAACCGTCACTGTCGCAGCTTTTTGACCGATGAAGGTGCTGGTGTTCAGCGTCGCGATGATCGAGCTGGTTTCGTGGGTTTCCAGTGTGTCGTCCGACACCGTCGGTGTGGTGCATCCACAGCTGCTGCGAACCCCTTGGACGTGGACCGTTTCTTCATACAGATTGCGAAATTCGAATTTGTATTCTGCCTTGGTGCCTCGACCTACGACTCGAAAGTCGTGCTTGGTCTCGCTGAACATTTTTTCAGCCCAATTCTGTGCATTGGCAGAAGAAGCCAAGGACAGGGCGGCGAGCAAGGCAATGCAACCGGTCAGGCTGGAACGGACGAGTGATCCAATCATCAAACAAATCCATCTGCTAGGGCGCGGTCAGTCACGGCAGTGACACGGTGACAATCGCACGAGGGTACTGGGTGGGCAATGGGACATTCGATTCGTCAACGCCGTCCTTCGCCGCCTCTGCTCCCAAAAGTGCCTGCACTCAGGAACAGCTTGAATCGGATGATTCAATCGAATCGGTCGTCGGGGTGGTTATCTTTTCGGCGTTCTGTTCGAAATTTTCCAACAATTCCGCCAGTCGTTCCATCGGCAATCCGACAACGTTGCTTTCACTATCCTTGCCAATGACCGTCAACCAGTCGTTCCCGTCTTGATAGCCGAAAGCGCCTGCCTTGCCCTCCCATCGCAAACTCTCCAGGTGTTCGTGCAACTGATCTTTGCTCAACTCCGCCATCCGCAACCGCGTGCGAACCACATCCACCACGAATTTCTCGTTCCGCCGCGACCAGAAGCAGACACCGGTGTAAACATCGTGATCGCGGCCGCTGAGTAAACGCAGCATTTCTTCGGCGTGATCGCGGTCATGCGGTTTCCCCAAAATGCTTCCCACGCAGGAGGCGACCGTGTCGGCGGCCAAGACCAGCCCGTCATCGATCCGGGCGACGACGTCGGCGGCTTTGCGGTAGGCCAGGCGGGCCACCATTTCGGGGGCGGTCTCTCGGCTACAGATGCCACACTCGGCAGAATCGGAGGCCGGTTGGATCGAGAATTCGTAACCTGCCGCTGCCAGCAATTGGGCGCGTCGCGGGGACCCGCTGGCTAGGATCAGTGGTTCCGGATTTCCGGTTTGAGAACCGGGCAACTCGGCTCGCGGGAGGTCGTTCATCAGGGGGAGTTCGCTCATCATGCACATCAGTTTATCGGATGGCAGAGGGCTGCCACCCGCGACAGTGCCGAAACGCCGATTTTCGCTTCAAAATTCTTATCAACAAGGGCTGGTGGTCGTAAGTGTTTTCGTGGGGGGCGTTTACGAGGATGACAATTTGAAGAAGGTTTTGTGTGGAAAAGGTTACCGACAGTTTTTCCACCAGTCACTAAACTCGCCTTGCCGACACTGAACAGACTCCGTCATGATCTCGGATCGCGATCGGCTCGGGATTTCCCGACCCCGCTGAGTGGCCTTCCGCCATGTCGGCGCCCACGCTCCAAAACTTCACTCAATCTATTTGACTTGTTTGCTAGCAAACCTAGAATCTGCCCCAACGTCGTGAGGGAGCACATCACTCGGCGACACTCATCGCTTCGAAGAATCGCAGCCACGCTGGCCGCCCGATTCGTCGCCCGTGTTAACAAAATCCATGAGGGAGGTCTGCGCAACCGGTATGTCGTCGACGCAAGGTAGCATCGAGACGCAAGAAGCCATTGAACGGTTCGCCGAGGCTCTGCATCAACGAATCGGCGCTGACCGATACCGGTTGTGGTTCACCCATGGGGTTGGCTTCGACTTGGAGGTCGGTGAGTCACCCGATGATGGCAAGCCAACCGTGGTGGTTGTCATCCGAACCAGTGGCCCGTTTGCCGCACAGCGGATGGGCAATAGCTTCGCAACCGAACTGCGCGCCGCGGCCATGATCGCTTGCGGTGAGCGAGCTCGTTATCGCATCGACGTGGAAGAAGCGGAGCAACCCGCCCCCAAGAAACGAACTCGCGCGGCCAAGGTCGCTGCGGAAGAGAAAGCGAGCACGAAGAGCAGCGGCGGGCGCCGCTCGACGGCGCGGCAAACCAGTGGCCGCGCCTCATCCGGTCGTGCCAGTTCGGGACGACCATCCGCTGGGCGTCGCGGATCAGCCAACAGTTTAGCCAGCCTGCTCGCTCAATCCACCGCCACTGGCGATGACAAATCCGGTGGTTCGCGTGGTGGGCGAGGTCGTTCACGCGGTCGGGTGGAACACGATCCCATTGCGGCATCGGAGTTGCCCGAGGGAGATCAGTTCGACGATGAAGAGATGGATGACGAGGAAGTCGTCGTCTCCACACCCCGCTCGTCCAAATCCAAGCTTCCTCCGCTCCCCGAATCGCAACCGACCGGCGGCCGAACGCTGGAAAGTTTCATCACCGGTCCCTGCAACGAATTCGCGTTCTCGGCAGCAATGATGGCGGTTGCGACACCGTCCGTTGCCACACCGCTTTTCTTGCACGGCCCCACGGGGACGGGCAAGTCCCACTTGTTGGCGGCTTTGGCGAATGAGTTTCGAACCCGCCGCCGAATGCGACGCGTGGTGTTGCTGACCGCGGAACAATTCACCAATGACTTCGTCGTGTCGGTGGGCTCGACGGGTTTGCCGGCTTTCCGCCGACGATACCGGGACGTGGACGCGTTGCTGATCGACGACGTGCACTTCTTGGCTGCCAAAACGGCGACGTTGCGGGAAGCTTTGTACACCGTGGAAACCTTGGCATCGGCGGGGAAACCGTTGGTGTTCTCGGCCAACCTTCCTCCCAGCGACATCCGCGGGTTGACCGGCGAAGTGGCCGGGCGGATGGCATCGGGTTTGGTTTGTCCCCTGGCGGCGATTGATCAACAAACTCGCTTTCAGCTGTTGCAACGGATGGTTGCCACCCGCTGTGTGCTGGGATGTGACAACGCATTGTTGGAAGAGGTCAGCGAGCTGATTGGCGGCGATGCCCGGGCCGCGGGTGGCATCGCGAACCTGATTGGCATGCTGCAGCGAATGTTCCGCCGCGAACCCACGATCGACGAAATTCGTCGTTATGGTGGCGATTTGTTGCGGAGCACCCAGGTGGCCCCGACTTTGCGAAGCATCGAAAAAGCGGTTTGTGAGACTTTCGGGCTTGAAGGAGACGGTTTGCGCAGCAAAGCTCAAACAAGACGGGTCAGTGAACCTCGCACCCTGGCGATGTACTTGGCTCGTCAACACACCGGCAGTGCGTTCACTGAGATTGCCAAGCACTTCAATCGACGCAGCCACTCCAACGCGATCTCCGCCATCACGAAAGTGGAGACTTGGTTGTCCAGTGGCAAACCGATCGGTGCTGGCGACGGTGCCATGTCGGCACAAGACGCCATTGCTCGCGTGGAATCACGCTTGCGGGTGGGCTGATTGGCCAGTCCACTCATTGCCATCCATTCGCGGTGTTTCGTGCACTTCCAATGGATTCGTTTCTTTGAACCATCCATCCGACCCCAACGGCAGCTTCACGGATGATCGCAGACAACAAGTTCGACGGCCCCCATCGCGGCAAGAAGGAAAAGAAAGCCACGACCAGCGAGATCCTTGCGCGGCAACAACCGTTTGATCGCGAAGCCGAGATGGGCGTGATCGGTTCCGTTCTGCTGATGCCCGACATTTGCGATGAGATCGCGTCGCTGAAGGCAGATGACTTCTACGACGAAGCCAACCAGATCATTTATCGTCACCTTCGAGACATGTTTGATTCGGGGGAAAAGATCGACATCACGTTGTTGGTGTCACGAATGCGAACCGCCGGTGACTTTGAAAAGGTCGGCGGCGCCGCGTACTTGGCCCAACTCGGTGGCAGCGTGGCCAATGCGGCGCACGCTGCGTTCTACGGTGAGATCGTTCGTGAGAAAGCGATGTTCCGTCGCTTGATCGAATCGGGCACCGAGATCCTGCGAGATGCCTACGAGCAATCTGGCACCGCCAAGGAACTGTGCGCTCAGGCGGAACAAAAAGTTTTCGCGATCATGGAAGGCCGTTCCGGCAACTCCGTTTGGGCGATCAGCGACGTGCTGCACCAAGCGATGGATCGGATGGAAGCTCGGATGCGAGACGATTACGTCGAAGGCGGTGCCGAAACCGGCTTGACCGACTTCGACCAGATGACCGGTGGTTTGCACCACGGTGAGCTGATCATTTTGGCCGCTCGTCCTTCGATGGGGAAAACGGCACTCGCCATGAACATTGCCGAACACGTCGCGATCGAGCAGCGTGAACCGGTTTTGTTTGTCAGCTTGGAAATGTCGGCGATCGAATTGGCCGACCGGATGCTGTGCAGTCTGTCTCGGGTGAACGGTCACCGGTTGCGAAACGGGACGATCAGTTCCGAAGACCGCGATCGCTTGGTGTCCAAAGCCAACGACATCAGCCAAGCCCCCCTGTTCGTGGATGATTCGCCCAGTCGAACGGTCAGCGAGATCGCGGCCGCAGCCCGTCGGATCAAACGCAAAGAGGACGGTCTGGGCCTGGTCGTGATTGACTATTTGCAGCTGATCGAACCTGACAATTCACGTGACCCGCGGCAGGAGCAGGTTGCCAAGATCGCGCGTCGTTTGAAGGGGATGGCACGGGAATTGGAAGTGCCGTTGCTGTGTCTGTCGCAGCTCAACCGGCAAGCGGAAGACGGCAAGGATCACCGCCCCAAGCTGTCTCACCTTCGTGAGTCAGGTGCTATCGAGCAGGATGCCGACGTGGTGATGTTTGTTCACCGCGAAGAGTATTACCACCGCGGTGAGGACAAAGCTCAGTTCGCTGGTCAGGCCGAAATCATCATCGCCAAGCAACGGAATGGTCCGGTCGGCGATGTCGAGCTGACCTGGGAAGGCGACTTCACGCGATTCAGCAACCGTGCCGCCGAGCATCACAGCGAATTCGACGACTATCGCGAATTCACCAGCCCCGGCGGATTCTAAAGCCTTGCTCCCCGTAGGCCAGGTTCCACCTGGCGATGGTGGCTGGCCGGTTGCGTTGCCACCTCGATGGTCGACCCACCTCGAACAGACCCCGCCTTGATGGTGCATCAACTCGGAGCCTTGTTGTCCTGAGCCGTCAGGATTGAAAGCCTCAATACCACTGCATCGCGTAGTTCTTGAAACGTTGCAGGGCCGATTCGCGTTCACCGGGATTCGAAAATCGAGTGGATAGCTCGGGGTGGTCTGCAAAACGAGACGCGAGCAATCGCGTGGCACCTTGCAGTTCACTCCAGTGTCGAGCACCCTCTGCAGAGAGTTCTGCTTCGCGAAGTGCAAGGCGAGCTTGCACGCCGTCTCGGATGATCGAGTCGGGGTGATCGAGCAAATGAAAGATCGACAACAAGCCTTCGTCGCTGATGGGTTTGACTGCCAGCATCACCGAGGGAGCTGGGTATCCCGTGTTGACTTTGGAAACATTGTAGCGATGTGCGAGGTAGTCGACCGGTGTGATGCTGTAGGCAATCACGACGATGGTCAACGCCAACATCTGAGATCGCAGCAACCACCAAAAGTTCTTGGTGTTGGCAATTTTGTAAACCACCAACGCAAAGCCCACCACAACGGCGGTGATACCGAACAGCCCAACCATCCGAAGTTGTGTCATCCCGTTGTAGCCAACGTAGATCAGCAAGCGGTTGTAAACGGCCAACGCGAGCAACAAGCTTTCCGCAGACCAAACCCATGCCCACCAACGAACCCTGGGCATGCGGGGGTCAGCAAGCAGGCTGCGCCCGAAGATGACGGACAAGGACACTGTCGCCAGGCCCAGGGCAATGGTCAGCCACGCGGCACCTTGGTGGGCGTACCCGGCGTAGTAAAAGCCTTCGGGGAAGTCACGACGCCAAAGGGTCCAGAACTCAAAGCACAGGTAAACCGCGAAGAGGGCCGTCACCGCGATCAATGTGTTACGGTAGGCGGAGTACAGTCCGGACTCAGACGATGCTGTTGTTGTCTGGCTTTCAGCGTGATCACCGAATCGAAAAAATGGACTCAGGGGACGGATCAATCCGACGCCGATCGTCAACGCCAAGATGCAAAACGGAATTTCCCACACCGAGAAGTCGTTGAACCAAGTCAGGGTGATGTTCCAAGCGGTGCGGGCATGATCACCGACCCAGGAAACCAAGTCAGGGTTTGCCATCACGAAGATCCCCCCAAATGCCAACACCGCAACGAGGGGAAGCAGGATGGACGCGAGTTGGTGGTGGCTGCGAACCTGATCGATGGCTCGATCGGCGATTCGGTAGCGCGATATCCGATCGGCTCCATCGACAACGCTGCGACCAAACCAGAAGAAGCCTTCGAGCACAAATGGGACCACGCCGCTGGCGGCCATCGACATCGCGACGATCAACAGGATCGCGGAGAAAATCGTCAGCGGAGATCCTTGCCAAAGCAATCGCAAAGCCACCAAGGCGGACAATGCACCGCAGATCGCAAGCGAACGTCGATGGGGAAGATTCGTGGCTGCGTATCGAAACAGGATGGGCGTAAGCACCAAGAAGCTTGCGATCGACAAATAAGTCGCCAGTCGAAAGATCAGCACGTCCGCGGCGAAGGTCCAAACAAGTGCCGCAGTGATCTCTCGTGTTGCCATTCGAATGGGAATCGCCTGAGTCTCCGCAGCGAGGGAAGGCGGTGCGGAAACAGGTGATTCAGGTGATGAACCGAGGTTGCTGGACATTGCGATCACCTTGGGGGGAGAGAAGAGAGCCGGTGAACGAGGCATCCGCATTTTCGAGCCAAGCATCGGGCAGTTTCATTGTAGCCCTGTTCCTCTTCCGGATGCCAAAATTGCTTGGTGACTGGACCAGAGGACCACATGGAGGTGCCAGTGGGTCATGCAGGCAGCGACGCGATCTCGGTTGGCGGTGGGGTGGGGTGGGGTGGGGTGGGGTGGGGTGCGACTCGTGGCCCATTGGTGTGGTGGGATCCAGTAGACTGGGGTGTTCCAAGCAGCTTCGCCCTGGCACTGATCGATGCCAATTTGCAAACCGCGTGGTGGGATGGTGAGAGAGCTTCGAGGCTTGGACGGGTTTCCATGTTGGCGATCGGGCGCTCCGCGCATTCGCCTCCGTGAGTCGTCACTTGACAGTTTCTTTCGATCAGCAAAGTCGGGGTTCGATCATGTCAGCACAAGCATCTCCTGTTTTCACGTCACCCGGAAATGATTCCGAGATGAATGAAGCGGCGGCCAAAGCCCGCAAGACGTTTCGCTATTTTTGGCGTGAAATGGCATGGGAACGTCGCCGGATCATCCCCGGTTTGGAACTGGCCGCCGTGAAGGCGACGTTCACCGATCCGCCTGAAGTTCGAGCCCAGGATCCCGATGCGTTGGAATGCGAGCACATGTGGTTGATGGACGTCAACTTTGACGGACGCAAAGTGGAAGGAACTTTGATCAATGCCCCGACATCGTTGAAGACCGTCAGCGAAGGTGACCGGGTCAGGATTCCAGGACGGCAGTTGTGTGATTGGATGTACGTGACGAATGGCGATGTGTATGGAGGGTTCACGGTTGATTTGATGCGTGCACGGATGAGCAATACGGAACGCAAGCAGCACGACCAGGCTTGGGGATTCGATTTTGGAGAGGTGGGCGTGGTCAACTTGGTTCCGCCTGAGTACATCGGTGAATCCGCAACGAAGAAGAAGGGCTTGTTCGCTCGCTTCAGCCATCCCGAGGTCAAGCCGCAGGACTACGCCAAGGTTGCCGAGACAGAGCATCCGATGTCGGTCAACATGCGTGAGTCCTTGGATGAAACTTTGTCCGAGAACCCCGATCTGGTTCATGAGGCCGATGACAGTGGTTACACATTCCTGCATCAGTTGGCATTGGCAGGTTCGTTGGACGGTGTGGATATTTGTTTGAAACATGGTGCGGATCCGAACAGTGCCGCGTCCAACGGGGTGACGCCATCGATGTTGGCCAAAAGCCTGGGTTGGAAACGTGTGATGGCAAGGCTTCAGGAGGCGGGAGCCGACAGTTGAGAAGCCGGTATCTTTGCCGGTGCTGAGGTGCGTCGTCTCGGCGTGGTGATCAGCTAGACTACGAGCGGGCGGTGTTGTCCGCTCGAGTCGCGTGTCCCTTTGAGAGATGTTTCTTCATGAAGTCTGCCCGGTACCAAGTGTTCGCAAGCGTTCTGGTTCTTGCGTTGGTCGGAACGTCGTCGGCTGCTTTGGCAGCGGATCCGGCAAAGAAACAGAAGGTTTGCCGTGTAGCGATGGCGCAGATTTATTGCATCGACGGTGATCGTGAGGGAAACCTTCGGCGGATTGAGAATGCTGTGGCGGAAGCTTCCGCTGCAGGAGCCGAGATCGTTTGTTTGCCTGAGACCTGCCTGTACGGTTGGGTGAATCCCAAGGCTCATGAGTTGGCACATCCGATTCCAGGTAAAGACTCCGGCGCGCTGGCGAAAATTGCTCGCCAATACAAGGTCCATTTGTCGGTCGGCGTGTCTGAGAAGGAGGGAGATCAGCTGTTTGATTCGGTGGTCTTGTTTGACGACGAGGGTGAGTTGATCCTGAAACACCGCAAGATGAATGTGCTCACGGATTTGATGAGTCCGCCTTACATGCGCGGTGAGAACGTAGAGGTTGTGGAGACAACGTTTGGCCGGGTTGGCATGCTGATCTGCGCCGACACGTTTCATGACAAGGTGGTCGAACAGATGGCTGCCAAGCAGCCGGAGCTGCTGCTGGTGCCCTACGGTTGGGCGGCGCCTGCTGACGCCTGGCCTGGCCATGGCCAATCGCTCCGTGGCACCATCGCCAAAGCGGCCAAGACCATTGGGTGTCCGGTCGTGGGCACGAACTTGGTTGGCAGTATCAGTGGCGGCCCGTGGCAAGGGATGGTTTACGGTGGGCAAAGCTACACCGTGGCTCCGGATGGAACGGTGCTTTCCCAAGGTGCAGATCGGGATCGAGACATCTGTGTGGTGGATGTTCCGGTGGGTGAGTGAGTGAGGGTGGGAAGTGGGTCAGGGCCACAGGGCCACAGGGCCACAGGGCCACAGGGACTCAGGGACTCAGGGACTCAGGGACTCAGGACTCAGGACTCAGGACTCAGGACTCAGGACTCAGGACTCAGGACTCAGGACTCAGGACTCAGGACTCAGGACTCAGGACTCAGGACTCAGGACTCAGGACTCAGGACTCAGGACTCAGGACTCAGGACTCAGGACTCAGGACTCAGGACTCAGGACGGCGTTGTGGTAGTTTGGTAGGCGACGAATTTTTAAACAACGTCCACACTTGCCTGCGAAAACGATCGATGTCGCCTCAACCCAATCCTTATTCTGTTGCCGGAGACGCTGACGAGCTCGCCGTTGCGGAAGAGCCTCGAACGTTCTGGGGCGGCCTTTTGGTGTTCATTCGAGTGGCGTTGCTGTCGGTCATTTGGATGGTGGTGTTCTTTTTTGCATCAGCCATCGTGGTTGGTTTCTTGACCGGCATTTACTTTTCCTTTCGCGCTTCTGTAGGCGATACTCCTGCAGAAATGAGTTCATGGATTGGGTTCGCATGGGTGCTCATCCCTGAGGGAGTGGCGCTTCTCGGGTTGGCGTTTGGGCTGCTCGGCAAATTGCCTGGGACGCGTCGGTGACATCACTTGTCGACGCGTTGGACGTCGACGTAGTAAGCACCACAGATGGATTGCTCGTGGCTGTCGAGCATCCAGGTTTGCATTTCGATGGGGCCCGCTTCGAGTTGGGTGCGGAAGGTGATCGCTTCGCCGGATGAATCCGCAGGGCTGATTTGATCAAATTCCCCAATTTTCAGACGAGCCGCTTCGATCGGCAGAGAGACCCCTGCGGGGAAGGTCCCGTCGGTGACCTGCTTCGCTGGAATGGCTTGGTCGAGCTTCAGGCCTGACTCTTTGGGCCAGCGTCGCAGCGCGAACTCGTAGGTTCCTGGCTGATCGACGATCAGATGCCAAGCACCGTTCTTCTGGACGCCGCGGCGAATTTGGACTTGTTGATCGACAAAGATGTCCAGCCATTCGCAGGCAGTCAGCAAGCTCGGGTTTTCTTGTTCGCTGCCAATCACGACGCGTTCCGGCGTCATCACGTCGTCTTTGACGCCGTCCCACCAGGTCGTCAAGTGAGCACGCATCTGCGCCACAATTTCGGGGTGAGCTTGCGCGACGTTGTGGTCTTGGTAAAGGTCGTCTTCCACGTTGTACAAACGCTTGTTTTCAAGCAGACGCCATTTCTTCCACATCACGGCGGCACCGTTGCGGCGGGGGATCGCGGGATTGCCTTTGGTGTAGGTCACCTTGAACTGCGGCATGCGGCTGTAGTTGATGACCAGCATGCGATCGGCCAACGAATCGGTTTTGCCGCGAAGTCGATCGGCAAGGCTGATGCCATCCAGTGGTCCGGGCAGGTGTTCGTCGCAATCGGCCAGGTCTGCCAGTGTTGGCAGGAGGTCTTGCACATGCGTCAGATCGTCGATCTTCTTCGCGGCGAGTTGGTTGGGCCAGCGGATCAGGCAAGGGACGCGGTGCCCGCCTTCCCAGAGTTGTGTCTTCTTGCCACGCATCCCGGCGTTGAAGTAATGATGTCCAAATGTGCTGCCGTTGTCGGTGAGGAAAACCAGGATCGTGTTGTCCGCGAGTCCGGATTCGTCCAGGAACCGATTCAACTTCTCCATGTTGTCATCGATGTTCAGGCCCATCGCGAGGAAGCTGATCAGGTCTTCGAGATTGCTGGGCGTGCCATCCAGTTTTTGCTGGAGTTCTTTGTCATCGCCGATCATTTGGCGGACTCGATCGCGGTATGGATCGGGAACGAACCAAGGCCAATGGGCGGAGTTCAGAGGGATGAAAGCAAAGAAAGGGGATCCTTTCGCGTGGGACTGCTTGGCCCACTCGATGGCTTCGTCGAAGAACACATCGGTGCAATAGCCTGAGTGGGCGACTCGCTTTCCATTGCGGATGTAAGTGTCATCGAAGTAGTCGTTGTCCCAGAAGTCAGGGACACTGTTGATGTGCGACGAAGGGAACCACAGCGTTTCGTCAAAGCCTCGGTCTTCGGGCCGAAAAGGATAGTTGTCACCGAGATGCCACTTGCCAAAAATTCCGGTTTGATAGGCGGCATCTTGGAAGACATTGGCCATCGTTTTCAAGTCGTGTCGAAGCAGAGTTCTGCCGCTGCTGACGTTGATGGCAGCATTCCGGAAGGCGTCCAAGCCCGACAGCAATTGCCCGCGGGTGGGCGTGCACATGGGAGCGACATGAAAGTCCGTCAACTGAACACTTTGCGATGCCAGTTGATCGATCGCAGGCGTTTGGATGAAAGGGTTGCCGTTGAAGGAGAAGTCGCCGTAGCCCTGGTCGTCGGTCATGACCAAAACAATGTTGGGACGTTCGTTTGATTCGGCTTGCACGGACGCGGTCGTAAGTAGCTGGCCAATGAGTGCGACGCAAAACCCAATGACGAGTGTCGTTCGTCGGACGCTCACGGGACCTGACAATGTTCGGTCGCGACCGAGTGATTTTTGGGGGGGCGTGGGATTGGTTGGAAGCTGGGTCATGTTGAGTCTCTGGGGGGGAATCACGCAGGCGTGGGGGGCGATGGCAGGCAAGCTGGACGCGGGCAATGGTGATCTTCTTGGCCAGCAAGACAGAATTCGAGGCCGCGTTGGTTGGGTTAGAATGAATGCATGAAATGCGATCTAGACAGCAGCATCCCAGAATGGATTGTTGAACATCCTGAGACGGAACGTGTGTTCAAAGAATTTAGGTTGGACACGAGCTGCGGTGGAAAGTCGTTGCGTTATGTCTGCATTCACGCAGGCGTCAGTCCTCCGGAAGTCTTCCAGCGGTTGGAGTTGGCTGTCGGCACCTCCAAACTCGATGGCCAAGGTGCTGGTTAGAGCCTCTCTTGCAACTCGCAAAAAAATGGGCCTGGATTGTACGTCGTCGGTGAAGTCGATAAAAGTCTCCGGCTCATTCGCGGCTTTGCGATGAGGATCGCCCCAACGAAGACGGGCGACATTGATGATCCGTCCGCTAGCAATTTTGATGGACGTTGATCCATTTGGGCGTTTGCTACGTCAGCCAGCGATCTGTCGTTCTCGAGGGACTGAAGCCCCGTTCATGACTGCAAACGTTGTTCGATGTCCGGTTCGATGCCTTTTTCAACCCGGTTGGTGAGAGTGATTTTCCAGCTCTCGGAGAGGGATGGGATCGCTGCGAGTGCTGCGGCAGCTTCGTGGTCCTTTTTGTCGTGATGCATGATTCGGTTCGCTTCCGCGATCGTCCAATGGGGATGCTCACGGTGAGAAAGCTTGAGTTCCATGCCGGGGTGAACGAAGCCTTCTTGCAAGACACGAAAATACCAACCGGTCCGGCCGGTTTGTTGGACCTGCAACGCCAAGTCTTTGATGTTCCAACGTTTGGCAAGTTTCCAACAAGGTTGTCGTGGTTGAGAGATCTGCACCATGGCATCGCCGGCCATCCAGGTGTCTCCAATGCAGACGTCGTGCTCATTGACTTGGGCGATGGTGAAGTTTTCTCCAAAATCTCCCCACCGAAGTTCGGGAAGGTGAAGCTGCCGCCGCCAGTGATCGTAGTGTGACGCTGGGTACGCGCAGACAGCTTTGTGCGTTCCTCCGTGATGGGCCTGATCGGCTTGGCCATCGCCTTGGAGGTTGGTGGTGCCAAGCCAAATGGGTTCTGCGACCGGTTCCTTGATGAACCCCGATGTCCACGGCTTCGCATCCGCCATGACTCGTGGCATGCCGACTTGGATCGAGATCACTTCTGCGTGGATGTTCATGAGAGAATGCGTTGGCGATCATTTTGGTTGCTGCGCAGGTTGCCGCCCAAAAACACGGTGTAGCGTCCTTCACCGGTTTTGCCATCCATGCTGCGGCCGACCAAGCCAACGTCCGAGTTGTAGGGGCGGGCGCAGCCGTTGGGGCAACCGGTCATACGGATTAAAAGCTGTTTGTCTGCCAAGCTCAGGTCATTCAACTCAGCTTCGATCTCGTCGATCAGGCTCGGTAACACGCGTTCGCTTTCGGTCACGGCAAGCCCGCAGGTCGGTAGCGCTGGGCAGGCGAATGAGAATCGCCGCGCATGTTTCTAGGTGATTCCGAGATGCGTTGTCAAGTTTTTCCCTGGTCCGGAAGAGCGTCGTGTTTTCGCGTTCAGTCCTGCGGCCGAGCGGTCAGTGCGTGTTTTGACTCGAGATCGCGGTCGGGCAAGTTTGAAAAATCGTTGGGTTCAGTCGTGTTGCGAGCTAGAATGGAGGCATGACTCAACCAAAGAACTTGATCAATCGTCGTGCTTGTTTGTCGTCTTTCGCGTGCTCAGGTGTGGGGGCGTTCGTCGCTGCCGGAGCAGCGATGCCAATCGGTCGCGCATTTGGGCAGGATGGCGTGTCGGACGCCCAGTCTGGTGCTGCGCAGGAAGCCGTTGCTGCTGCGCCGTTGGATCTGACGAAACCTCAGACGACCCGTTGGCGTTTGGGGGTGAACATCGACACGCCGGTGACATTCACATCTGGTCTCGCGACCTTCCCCGTGTTCATGGATTGGCCGGAGCAAACCGTTTCGATCGTCAACCGAACGGTCGAGGGACGCGTTGGCAATGTCGCGGTTCGGGAGTTGGACGGGGCTCGACAGGTTGTGGTTGCGATTCCCAGGTTGACTTCCAGTGGGACAATTCAAGTCGAGTTGGAGATGGAGGTGGTCCGCCAACCGATCATCGCGCCAGCAGAGACCGATGATTTGATCGTGCCCGTTCGGATGCCTCGTGAGTTGCGATCGTATATGGGGAACAGTCCCATGATTGACGCAGGCCATCCGGCGATTCGGGCGTTGTCTCGCGAGTTGGCTGCCGATGCGCCGGAGTCATCTTGGGAGCAAGTGCGGCAGATTTACGATGTGGTTCGTGACAAGGTGCGGTACGAGGAAGGGCCGATTCGGGAGGCCTCTGATGCGCTGAAGACGGGCGTGGGGGATTGTGAAGACATGACCAGTTTGTTTGTCGCCTTGTGTCGCAACGCTGGCATTCCCGCGCGGATGGTTTGGATCCCGGGGCATTGCTACCCCGAGTTCTATTTGGAGCCGAAGGACGCCAAGGCCGAGCGTGGCGAGTTGGCGGGAACTTGGTACCCGTGTCAGGCGGCTGGGACGGAGCAGTTTGGTGGGATGTTGGAATCGCGTCCGGTGTTGCAGAAGGGGGACCGGTTCCGGGTCCCGGAGCAGCGGACTCCAGTCCGATATGTGGCCGAGTTCTTTCGTTGCGACCGGCAGGGATCCAAGGCACCGCGAGTCGAATTTGTCCGCAAGCCCGTTTGAGGGCGGCGTCCTGGAGCAACGAACGAAGTGGCGGTACACTTCTCGGGCCGAGTGAATCGTTTCGAGTCTTGACCCCGTGAGCATATGTCCAACTTGCACGCTGCCCATTACGCCGACGCGATGGTGCGTGTCGATGCACCGCTGATCCGCAATGAAGCCATCGCGGAGAACACTTATTTGCTTCGAGTGGCGGCGCCCGAGATCGCTCGGTTCTTTCGCCCAGGCCAGTTTGTCATGATTCGCATGACGGGGGTCAATGCACCGCTGATCGGTCGCGCCTTCGCGATTTACGATGTTCACCCCGGTGCCGATGGTCAGCCGGAAGCGATCGATTTGATTTATCTGCGCAAGGGGGCGCTGACGGTTCCGTTGTCGGAGGCACCTGTTGGAACCATGGTGACGGTGTGGGGGCCACTTGGAAACGGATTCGACGATCGGTCCTGCGATCGATTGATCATGGCGGTCGGTGGAATCGGCCAGACCCCCATGTTGGCCGCGGGCCGCGATGCGACTCAGCGAGGCTGGGCCAAGAACGTCGAATTGATCTACGGGGCTCGGCGAGCGTCGTTGCTAGCGGGCGTCGCTGATTTTCGATCGGCTGGATTTGAGGTGACGACTTGCACGGACGATGGGTCCGAAGGTCTCGCCGCTCGAGTTCCCGACGTGTTGGCGGATCGATTGGAAGCGATCCAAAAAGAGAGCCCGGACGAACGGGTTCGGGTGATCACTTGTGGGCCCGAGATCATGATGGAGAAATCCGCCGAGGTCTGTGAGCGTCTCGGTGTCGATTGCCAGGTCTCGATGGAAACGCCGATGGCGTGTGGGATCGGGATCTGTTTCTCGTGCGTGGCCAAGGTCAAGCAAGACGATGGCGAATGGGATTACAAACGCACCTGCGTGGAAGGTCCGATCTTCGACGCCTGCAAGATCGTTTGGGACTGAGTGCTGCTTGCGGGCGGATCCAGCGGCCTTGGGCGAGTGGCGTGAATCAGTCGTTGTAGGCTTGGGCGAGTTTTTGGACGACGTCGGCGACGGTTTGTCGGTACTCGGCTGGTTCCAGAACCTCCGCATCGCTGCCGAGAGCCAAGACTTTGGGCAGCAGTTCACGCGGGTGTGATGCGGGCACGGTGAGGATCGTGTCCGACGCGGGATCGTCAGGGTCGACGGGTTCAAGTTTCTGTTCGGGGTGCCAGGGGTCTTCGCGAAGGTACGACGCGGAGCGGTTGCCCAAGCGAATCTTGACCGGCGTGCTGCTGTCCCCCGAGAAGATGCCGATGCTCTTGCTGAGGAACTCGTTCAGGTTGATCTTGGGGTCTGGTTTGAAGTAGTCGTCCAGGACGGTGGCTTGTGTGAACCGATCGAGTTTCCAGTTGCGAAGTCGTTCCGATTCATCGGTGACTTCGGGCGCGGCGGCAACGACGTAGATGCTGTTTTGGTGGACCGCCAACCCGTAGGGTTCGATCTGTCGCACCGAGGCTTCGCGGCCGATGGGTTTGTATTTGATTTCAACGACGCGGTGTTCCAGGATCGCGCGATTGATCGTCTTCAGCATTCCCGATTGGGCTTCGTAGGTTTTGCTGGGTGTGCCTGAGACGTAGAGGACCTTTCGGTATCGCTGGTAGTGTTCGTAGACGCCCTCGGGGATCGCTTCCTGGACTTTGTTCCAGAACGTCTCGATGCCATGCCAGTACTGAGTCCCCATCAGTGGGTAGAGCAGTTCGCGGCCGATCGACAGCGCGATCAGTTCGGTCGCCGAGAACGCGATTTCATGGACCGCGGTGTGGTTGCGGCCGAGGCGGTAGATTCGCCCGCGTTCCAGGACCTCGTTCTGGATGTCGTAACCGGCGCCCTGAAGCGCCTCCAGGTCACGGCGGACGGTGCGGGTGTGCAGGGTCGACAGCCCGAGATCCAGGATCAGGTCGCCGCGCAGTTCGTCCAGGGTTCGGCCAAAGCGTGAATCTTCGAGGAGTTGCAGGAGCTTGTGTTGGCGGATCAGTTGTTCGTTGCGTGCCACTTCGAAGGTGCCTGGGTCAGGTGGTCAAGAACAAGGTGCAGATGGCGTGAGCTGGTTCGGCAGGGTGCCGGATCGTCAGGGAGTCGAGATCACCGGGGGACCGCAGTGCGATCGCGGTGGCTACCGGGACTTCCGGTTCGTTTTGGGCGACGAATGAGAGGCCTTCGAAGACTTGGACGGCACGCGAATTCGCTGCATGGAGATTTCTCCGTCGGCCGTTTTCTCGACTTGGATTTGGGGGCCGGGCCGGCGTCCACGGCGGGGGCCGGCTTCCAGTGGCGTGAACCGTTTGTTGATCGGTTGCAGCAATTTGGTCAGGCAGTAGCTGTTGATGCTCAGCCCTAGTTCGGATGCTTCTTGGACGGCAGTGGTGTGCATCGATCGCGGCAGACGAACGGTGATCATCCGTTCGGGTTCGTGCAGGCTGGTCTTCGAGCTGTCTTGGCTGCGGATCGAGGTCATGATCTCGAGCAGTTCCGCAAACTCCGGGCTGGACTCAAAGTGGCGACGCTGAGCCGGATCGGGGAACAGCTTCCAGACGACTCCATCGCAGCCCATCATCTCGCGATAGAAAACGACCCAGCTTCCGGTTTGGGCGAAGACTTCGCCGGCCAGTTTCAGGACCATCTGCGGGCGATCCTCGTAGGGCATGTCGGGATCGAAGGGCGGCAGTTCCATGGCGATGGTCGTCGGCGTGACCGACTTCGCCGCTTGGGTCTTTGTGGCGGAACTTGCGGAGCCCGATGGTCGACTCAAATCGCTGGCGTAGACAGCCGGTGCAGCATCGCTGGTGTCCGACTTCAGTTCCGAATTTTCATTCGCTCGAGATGAAAGGACTTGCCGGGTGTCGGTCGAATCGTTTCGGCGGAAAGGCGTTGACGTCATGTCGTGAGCGAGAGGGGCTGGAGGTGCACGGGTCGTTTGGGACGTGGTGCCATCCTCCGAGGTGATCAAATGTGCTCGCGGAACCTTTGCTAGCAATAGGACTTACGTCGTCGCTTTGGTGCTGCGCGTTTTTTGTGCAGGCCCTGTCCTGGCGGGGGTTCGCCGGGTTGCCTCTTTTTTGAGCAGGCGGAAAGTGGTTGAAATGGAAGTGTCCACTTCGAATGCGGTGCCGGAATTTCCGAAAGAGTTTTGTGGGAATGGGTTGGCCGCGTCTCTGTCGCTGGGCTCAGCATTGCCACGCGAGAAGCTCGTTTCGGGGTGGGCGGTGTGAGAGAATTTTGGGAAGCTTGGAAGTTGAAAAGCCGGGGTGAACTTCGGCTCAACGGATCCCACACCGAACACCACAAGGAAATGCCCATGGCCAGCGAAGCACTGATCAATCAGCTCAACGAGATTCTCAAGCACGAATGGACCGGGGTCGCTCAGTACTCCCAGGCTTCGTTCATCATCGAAGGCGTTTGGCGAGAAGTTTACGCCGGCAAGTTCTTGGGCGATGCGAAGGAATCCTTCGGCCACGCTCAGTTGGTCGGCGAGAAGATTTCGGCGCTCGGCGGAGTTCCGGTTGCCACTCGCAACGAGATCAAGCAGAGCAAGAATCTGGTCGAAGTGCTCGAGTTCAGTCGGGACTTCGAAGCGAAGGCCGTGGAAATGTACACGCAGGCAATCGAGTTGGCTGAGCCGCAGCGCAGTTTGGTTGTCTTCCTCGAAGACATCTTGAAAGAAGAGCAGGAAGGCGTCGACGAGTACACGAAGTTGCTGCGTGAGACCCCAGCCTCGCACTCCGCGATGAGCGGCGAGCCAGCCCGGAAGTCTGGCTGAGCCAACCGATTTTTGATCCACCGCTTCCGTGATCACGGAGGCGTCCAGCATTCAGCGGCGACCCTCGTTTGAGGGTTGCCGTTTTTCTTGCGCCCGCGGTCTTGGGGCCTGTTTGGTTGGGGCGGGAGTCAGTGTTCGTGGGAGGCGTCAGGCGGGATGAGTTGTCCGCCGTCGCTGCGGAGGAACGTGATCAGTTCAGAGACTTGCCTGGGGGTCAGTGAGTTCAGCAGACCAACCGGCATGGGGGAAACCGTCGAGGGTCTTCTTTGTTCCACTTCTTTGTCGTCCAGGGTCACGACGGAATCCGGGTTGGAAAGGTCGGTTTGGATCTGGAGTTGGTCTGATTCGATCGCGACGACGCGGCCCGTGATCACGCGACCGTCCGCGGTCAAGAATTGTTCAAAGCGACCGACATCGTGAAGGTCGAGCGATGGTTGCAAGATGTGGCGGATCAGTTCCGTGTTGGAGTAGCACATTCCGATCCCTCGTAGGTCGGGGCCGGCGGCTCGGCCGTATCCGGCGACGCGATGGCAGGCGTCGCAGCGCGCGGTCATGAATGCTTCGCGGCCGGACTGGATCACCGCCGGTGAAGGGGCGGGGATTGCGATTGCGGACAAGGCTTCCAGCGTGTGTTCACGGGTCGCGATCGAGCGAAGTTCGGCAAGCGAAGCGGAGACTCGGAACGGATCGGAGGTTTTCCAGAATGGTCGAAGGGCGGGAGCGTCGATCGCATCCAGGATCTGCCCGGCTTGTGTGGGAGAGAGTGGGCGTTGCCAGGCATCGATGACCGCGCCGAAGGCTTCGAGGTTGCCGACCAGTCCAGCGGCTTGCACCGATGCCAATGCCACTTCAAAGTTCGGGGCGTTTGCGGATCGGCGGAGCAGTTCGATCGCCCCGGGAATCAAATTCGGATGTTTGGCGTGGCAGCGACCGAGGTCCAGCACCGCTTGGGAGCGGACCGCGGGATCGGTGGACTCCAGCGATTGCAGGATCCAGTCGGGCCGGATCAGTTCCGCACGTTGGCGGTGGGGTTGCTTTGGGCTCGGTTGCGGGTTGGCCGAGTTGTTCGGCGAGTCATTGGTCGGAGGTGTTTGCGACGATGCTGAGGGGAGGTGGCTCAAGAGGGTGAGCAAGGTCACGGCAGCGAGGCGGCTCAGCGGCATCGAATCAAATCAGACTTTGAAATGGAATGCGTGGTGAGGGTCGACGCAGCGGCCTCCAGAAAACGATCGGCATCGACGGGGTAACCCGCCGTGGGTTGGAAAGGATCGGGGCCGAGCCAGCGGTCTCGGAAGAAGTGATTCAGAAACGTCATCGCGATTTCTCGAAGGCACTTTGCGTGCAAGGACGACATTGCAACAGGCACAAACGAATCGCCTTTGACGGTGAAGTGCATCCTCAGTTGATGGTTGGCGGTTTCCACATCGTAAACGCTGCAGCGATTGGTTTCATCCACCACACGGACGGTCGCATCCGGGAAGGTTGCCGCGATGACTCCGGCGTAATAGCGTCGGCCGCCGTGTCGGTCAAAGAAGATCTGCCCGTGAGTGTGGGAGTCAAGTTCTCGCGATTCGATCAGGGAGGCGACCAGGCCCAGGCTGGTCTCACCCAACAGGTCGCTCTTGTTGGCTGATGCACCGGTTGTGGGCGAAGGTTCGCAGAATGCGTTGAATGCTTGTGCAGTCACCAGTCTCGCTCGCGCGTCGGTGATCTTCCATTCGGGAAGCGACCAGGCAGCGAGCGCTGGTGAGACGACGTCTTCCGTCAGCCAAGAGTTGGGCAATTCATCCGGCCAGTTCCTTGGTGGCAGCATTCCCGTGAGCCAGGGGACGGCAGCCACGTCGTCGAGGTCATCGGGGATCAGCGTCCGCAAGCGTTCTTGCCACGTGGATTCAGGGCGGCCCATGGAGCGATGGGCAACAGAGAGTGCCCGATGCAAGTTGCCCAGAGGCGATGTGTCGCCGCGTCGCTGAGTGCGACTTTGGAAGATGCGTTTGGAGTCGTCGACCCGGATCCGCTGCCCGGCGATCAGCACCGGCGTCTTCATGATCTCCCACGTCGCGGCTAGCCTGTCGTCCCAAGTCGAGGATTCGGCAGGGCCTTCCCAGAGCGTAGCGGCGACAACCAACGGTCCGAGTTTCGGTCCATAGCCGGCTTCGTCAACCGCGATCAGGTACATGCTTCGGATTCAATTTCCGGTGGTGTTTGATAGTTCTCCGCAAAGCGGATCATCAGTTCTTCGTTGCTGAGCAGGGCGTCAACGACATCGGATGCCCATTGTTTCCCGCGACCTTCCTCGAAGATCTTGCGGACTTTCTCAAGTGGCATGCCGCGACGGTAAGGCCGGTCGCTGACCATGGCATCAAACGAATCGGCGACGGCCAGAATTTGTGCCGCGCGTGGAATGCTATCACCGGCCAGTCCATCCGGGTATCCGCGACCATCCCAGGATTCATGGTGGTGGCGAACGGCGGGGAGAATGTGCCGGAAGGGACGGATTCCCTTGAGGATCTCGTAGCCCAGAACTGGGTGTTGTTTGATTTGGTCGAATTCTTCCGCGGTCAACGCGCCAGGTTTTTTCAGCACAGAGTCGTCGATGCCAATCTTGCCGATGTCATGCAAGATGCCGGCCAGTTGCAAGGAGTCCGAATCGTACTGAGACATTCCCAAGCGACGAGACAGGGCAACGGCAAGGTCGGCCACTCGGGAGCTGTGCCCGCAAGTGTAGGCGTCCTTGGCGTCCAGCGCTGACGCGAGAGAACGCACCATGCCTTCCAGCATCGATTGCATCTCGATGTACTGGCGTTGGTTGACCAAGTGCATGGACAGCATCATCAGGACCGAACGCACTAAGTCGATATCAACCGTGTTGAATTCAGGGTGATCGAGCGTGCGGAGCGCGATCATCCGCCCCAGGTGAGTGCCGCCGCGGTGGATCGGCAGGATCATCAGCCGACAGTTGCGTAAGAGTGGTTCGTTGCTGTGGTTGACGATCGTGATGTCACGGACAATGCCGTCGGTTTTGGCGGTGTGTCGCCAAGCGGCTGCGATGGTCGCTTCGAGTTGCTTGATGTCGATCGGTTCTCCGATCGCCAATCGTTCCGGTTCATCGTCGACGCATTCTGTGTCTGCCGGGCACAGTTCGACCACAGCCGTTTGCCAGGGAACGCAGACAGAAAGTTGTTTCAGCATGTCGATGCAAATCGCGTTTGCATCGCTTTCCAATTCCAGTTTCGCCGTCAGGTCATGGATCAACCGGATCTCTTCGAACTTGTCCGAAAGCGAGATCGAAAGCTGTTCGATGTCGTTGACGAGTGTTTGATTGACCCGTTCCATTGCATCGAGAGGATTCGTGCTGACGTTGGCCGCTTCTTCTGCAGCGCGTTGGGCAACACAGATCCCGGCCAACACGCTGGCGTGCAGCGGGTCGATGTCGGCGTTCGATGTGGTGAATGAAGCGGTCATGCAAAACCGTACCACTTCGATGACACTTGGCAGGCAATCAATCGGTTTTGCGTGTGGTGGTCAGCCATCCCCCCCGTGCGTTTGTTTCGGCTGTAACAATTAGTCTTCGTCGACGCTGTCCTGTTGAATGCTGAGACGCTCATTTTTAAGCGCTAAACTGACTCGTTGGAGGAGTTTACGTTCATCGTCGGACAGTGAATCAACTCCATCCCGATGCAGTCGCTGGAGGATCTCGTCGACGCGAGATGCATCGTCCGCTTCGCGGTGTTCCCTCGCCATGGCTTCTCGCAGGCGTTGTTGCTTCGCTGCGTCCTGGCGGCGGGCTTGGTAGCGGCGCCAACTTGCCAGTGGCCCAAACTGGCCTCGAAATCGACCGATCGGGTTTTGCTCGCCGACCTCGGTGTACTCGGATCGTCGGACAATCGATTCGTAGATGGCGGTCAAGTCTGACGATCCGGCCGAGGTGAACAGCCAAAGTGACAGGGCGACGACACCGGCCACGGCTGGCCAGGCCAATCCGCCTGCCTGCGAGGTCACGCCGCTGGAATGCAACAGCACGTTGCCGCCGATGAGTGTCAGCAGGGCCATTGCGATCACCCAGACGCGCATCGCGCGGAGGCATGCCCGAGGGTCTTGTTGGGGGCCACCACCGAACAATACGAAAACCAGCGCCCAGCCGACTCGTCCGAGCGACTGAGGCAAGGGAAGCAGATTCCAGATGCCTTGCAGGCACCACAACCAGGCTGCCGCGGCCCACGGGTCGTCCAGCCAAACGATCGGACCGCCGCTTCGCGGCGCATCCATCGCCATGAAAGAAACCCCAATCAGAGACAGCGACCCGAGTCCAAGTGCCAGCATGCAGAGTGACCAGATCATCAACACGCCCGAGACTGAGATCCCGTGGGGGCGTTGGGTGGGGGCGGCCCAGACGCCTCCCGCCGTGACGATGCAACCACCGCGGTGGACGTTCGCGATTCGTTGATGCCAGACCGCGATTCCGGTTTGCACGATCAGGCCGAGAGCCCAGGACCCAATCAGCCAGCCCATCCATTGGGCGTGGGCTGCCCAGTTGGATGCGGAGGCGTTGTCGGTCAGGTGCGCGGAAACACCAAAGGCGATCGCAGCGAACAGGCCCAGTGGCAACGACATCGCGACCGAAATTTCCACGCCAGCGATTCGCAGGGCTGGCCATCGAATGGAGCGGCCGAAGCACATGGATTGCTCAATGGCTTCTTGATCGCGCAGCATCGCTGCAGAGGAGTGATCGCCGGGGTGCACCGGAGTCATGGCAGATACGAACAGAACTGTGAAACGAACCGAGCGGCAATCACGACGCGGAACTGTCGGATCGCTTGCGCTTGATCATCGTCAGTTCATTGCCAACTTCATTGTGATGGATTTCGTCCATGAATGCACTGATCAGTAGCAGCCCACGTCCACCAATCGATTCCAGGTTGGCGGGATCGGTGGGATCAGGCAGTGCCGAGACGTCGTAGCCAGGGCCTTGGTCGCGGATGACAAACACGGCTTGGCTGCGGGTGGCGGTCAGGGTCACATAAGTTCGACGTTCGTCGAACGGGGGTAGTTCGCGGTGAAGTCGAATCTTTTCTTGGTAGGCCTCGCCGTTGTCGACCTCACGGAGGGCCGATTCGACTTCCAGGTTGCCGTGGATCATCGCGTTGAGGATGGCTTCATCGAGAGCCATCGCGATCTGGGTCCAGGTCATTTCATCAAACAGGTGCAGTTGCGCGAGTTCCTGTTCCAGTCTCGCGATCACGGCCGGAACCAAATGTTCGTGGCTGGGAAGGACCAGTTCCAACTTGATTCGGGAAACGCATTGATCGATGTCGGTCGCTTGCGATGCCGAGCGGCTGACCTTGAGGACTTGTTCGACCGTGTCGACCAGGCCTTCCGAGGCAAGATGCAAGGGGATGTAGGTGGCCGCGCCTCGCATCAATGCTTCGCCGGCGACCGGTTCAGCGCCCTCGCGTGTGATCAGGATGATCGGGACACGGGGGGCAACCTCACGCAGTTTTTCGACCCAGCGGATTGCAGCGGTGCCAGCGTCGCTGGACGGCGAGCTCGACTCTGGCGAGTTGAAGCTCGATGATTTGCACTGTGGCAGTTCCGTGATGATCAAGTCGAACGAGGCGACTTCCAGTTCTTGAAGGGACCGGTCGCAGGATTCAACTGCAGTCACTTCGCGAGAACCGTCGTTCAGGATGCGCACTAATTCATTGCGTGCAACAGCCTCGGATTCGACAATCAGAACGCGATCACTCACGGGCGGTCCTCCGCGGCAGACGAACAGTCACTGGGACGGGTGCCAGTCACCCGTCGACAGATACTGTAGGTCGGCGTCTCGGGTGATGAAACCACCCGAGATAGGACGTGTGTTGTGATCGCTTGGTTCTCAGCGGTCCGCGTACACCATCGTCGACTCTTCTTTGGTGACGGGTTTGGGCGACTGATCGCTGGTCACAATGGCTTTCACCAAGTGGGTGTCGGCAGTCACTCCGCGAACACGAATGCGATAGGTCCGTTCGGATCCAGCCGGCATTTCTTGTTCGGGAGCGAAGAGCATCCCGCCTTGACCGTCCGGGCGAACTTCCGCGTCCGAGCCCAGCACTTCCAAGCCACGTGGGATCATCAAGCGGACTTGAACGTTCGAGTCGTTTCGGGATCCCGAGTTCTGCAATCGAATTTCGTAGGTGGTTTCAGCCCCTTGTTCGATGGGGTCTGCCAAGTCGGAAATGCTGAAGCTGAGTTCCGATTGCGATTCGACTCGCACGGTGCTTTCGCTGGTGGCTCGTGAGTTGAGGTCCGCGGTGGCTTCCAGCTGAATGGCTTGTTCGCCCTCTTCAACTGGCAGCAATGTCAACGGCACCTTGGCTGGTTTGCCGGGTGGCAGCGAGGCGACCGACCACAGCACCGCGTGGCGGTTGGGATCGTAGTACCCGGCGTTCTCGGTGCTGACAAACGTGAAGCCGCGATCCAAGCGAGCGATGATCTCAACATTGGTAGCGGGGGCGGTGCCGCGGTTGATCAGTTCCACTTCGTAGGTCGCTTGGCGTTCCAAGAAACGCAGTCCAGGACCGGTCAAGCGAATGTCGATCTCGGGGGCAACCACTTCGACCTCCACGGTGTGGCTGGTGGGTTCCGCGTCGTCGGACACCAAGTGCACGGTGTTGCGGATGAGACCTGGTTCGACGGCACGCATTCGCAAGACTTCACGACGAACTTCACCGGGGCGAAGTGTGCTCAAAAAGGAGTCCAGTTCACGGCCGCCGGGGTGGTCCATGCCTTCCGGAACGTCTTCCCGAAGGACGACATTGGTAGCCGCACCTGAGCCGACGTTGGAAACTTCCAGTTCGATTTCGAGCTGTTGGCCGATCAGAACCTTGGCAGGTGCGTGCTGAGTCACCTTGAGTTCAGGACGCGTGCTTCGGGTTCGCACGGAGGCCGCCGCTTCGAAGGTCACACGAGCGATGCTGCCCAGTTCGCCTTCTTCGACGGGGGTCAGGTTCATCGTGATGATGCGTTGTTCGCCAGCGGGCAACGAACCGAGTTCCCAGGTCAAGGCGTCGCCTTGCATCACGGGGTTGCCGGAGGCGTCATTGAAACGCATGCCCGCTGGGATCGTGTCGTGAACCCGGACGCCCAGGGCTTCCGCGGTGCCGACGTTTTGAACGTTGAGTTTGAAGGTGGCGGGTTGACCAACTTTGACTTCCGGTGGTGCTTCTTTGTGAATCACAATGCTGGGCGTTTGCATGCCTTCCAGGCGTCGTTCGCCAGGCATGGAAAACGCGGTGGGTTGAGCAGCGATCGATTGGTTGCCGCCGTACCCGTTGTTGCCGCCGGGAGCAGCGTAGCCCGGACCAGGCAGTCCGCGTTGGCTGGCGAAGCGAGTCGATGCGGCTGGTGACGGATCGTTGTAGGCTGGGGCTGCGTTGTTCGGGTTGGCTCCATAGGCAGATGGCTCGGGGGAACCAAATTGATCGGGCGCGGCAGGTTGGTTGGTGCCAGCGTGCGGTTGGTCGGCACCTGCGAATTGGTCGGCGCCTGCGAATTGGTCGGGGCCGCCGTGAGCGGTGGCCGCTGGTGCTGAACGCAGACCGTTGGGGCTCATCGGTTCGGGCTGGCCGAACTGGTTGGGTTGGTCGTATCCCATGTCGCTTGGGCCGTTCTGGTTCATCCCACCGAACGATCCCTCTGCGGGTTGTGCGAACGAGGCCGCCGCTGGGGATTGAGGGGCTGGCAAGTTTGGCAGAGGGTCATTGGACATTTGCACGGGCTCGGGCATCCGCATGTCGTTGGCTGGGACGTCCGCAGGAGCTTCAGTTGCGAAGCCGCCAGCGGTTGGGGGCCCGAGCGGTTGATTGGGGGCAGGGGCACTGCCACCGGCTTGGGGATCAGCGGGCATGTCGCCGAACGGCATGCCTGGCATGCTCATCGCGGGGCCAGCGTCTTGTGGTTGATCAGGCGTCGTCATCGACACACTCATGTCGGGCATTCCGAATCCTCCCGACATCGACAGGTCGGCTTCGGGCATCGCCAGGTTGGCTTCCGGCATGGAGGCGGCTGAAGTGTTTTCGAGTTGGTCCATCGGTGGCATGCCCATGCCGATCGAAGCGGGCATCTCCATCGCAGACATGGTCATGCTGGGACCGGCGTCTTGTGGCTGGTTGGCTTGCGAGCCCGGTTCTGGCATCGAGAGCGGCGTGGGACCAGCGGCCGGTTCGTTGTGGCTCGCCATTTCAACCGGCTGGGAGACGAACGTTTCGTCCGAGTAACCGGTTTGTTGAATGGTTCCTGGATCCGACGACTCTTCGTAGGCGCCCAGGAAGTTCATGGGCCCGCCGTCGTCGGTGGTGGGCATTGAAATCGGAGACGGCATCTCGGATTGCCAGCGAGGTGCATCCAAGGCTGGCACGTTCTGATCGGCCAGATCGGTGTCGCGAGGGAGTTCACTTTGTTGAGCTTGTGCGGCAGCAAAAGCCCCAAGAAGAATCGTTGCGACTCCGCCGGTCAGGCGGTAGCCAATTCGTTTGCCGAAAATTTCCATCGTTCGCATTCCTTTGCGTGTCTTTCGCTTCATCCTGGCGAAAGTCTGGTTCCAGGCATGTCGAGGTATCAAATCCAGCTGCCATGAAACAAGCCCAGAAACGAACCCCCTCTCGGAATTTGGCACCGAATCAGAAAGGAGACGCAATAGGACGGAATCATCTCAGCGGATTGGGGGAGGGGTTCGCAGAGGGCGGGGGCGAGAAGGTCGGGCGGAGAGGCTCAGCAATTTGTGATCGCTGGTCGGAGTGTAGCGCACCGGATCAATGCATTTTGTCAGGGGGAGGATGCCTTGGCTGGCTCGGGGGTTGGGGGGAGCGGATCGCTCGCAAGATGAATTTGCAGGGAGCAAGCGTCGACGGTTTGAGAGCATTCTTCTCCTGTGGAAAATCACAAAAGGTTTGTGAAATGTGTCTTTCTGTCGCAGTTCGAGGGTTTCTTGTTGTCGGATTCCTTGCCATGGATTAGCTGTAACGGTTTGTACGTTGCCGCTTGGTGGCGTTCCCATTCCCGAATCTTTTCAAGTTCACGTTTTTAGGAATCTTAAGATGCCGAAGCTTTTTGTTGCCGCGAGTGCTCTGATCTTTTGTCTCTGTGGTGTTGTCGGTTGTGGTCCCAACAATGAGGTGACCGTTTCCGAAATCGACGACAGCGTTGTGCAAACGGAAGAGCAAATGGCAGAGATGGAAGCTGCCAACGCCGCTGACATGATGAGCAAGTGATCGGAGTTTTCTCGATCCACGGAATGTGCTCTGGCTCAGAGCGAATGTTTCTCTTTCAGGCCAGCCAATGTTGGTTGGCTCCGTACTCCTCGATTCAAAAAGACAGTCATTTAGAATGAACATCAAACCCTCGAAACGGGGATTCACACTGGTTGAGTTGTTGGTCGTGATTGCGATCATCGGCGTGTTGGTGGGGCTGCTGTTGCCGGCCGTTCAAGCGGCGCGAGAAGCAGCACGACGGATGCAGTGCAGCAATAATTTCAAGCAAATTGGCTTGGGACTTCATAACTACCACTCCGCGTACAATCGTCTGCCGACCCAAAGTGGCGGGACCAAGAACACCAATGTGGACGGCAGTATCCGTGGCAACCTGCATTTGCTCAGTTTTCTGGTCGGGGTGACCCCGTTCATTGAGCAGCAGGGATTGTGGGAGCAGATCGCCAACCCGCGTGCGATCAACCACAATGGCAGCACTCGAACGCCGCCCTTCCCGCCCATGGGACCCGTGCCCTGGGACCGCAGCTACACACCTTGGGTCACTCAAGTGGGAACGTTTCGTTGCCCGAGTGATCCGAACGTTCCACCAGCCAACTTCGAGGCGTTCACAAACTATGCGGCTTGCATTGGTGACGGGATCGCCAGCAACAATCACAGTTGTGTGAACGACGATGGATCCGATGCGTCGTGGTGTTTGCCTCGTCGTGGCGGGATGGATCGTGGTTTCTTTGTGAGCCGAGTGGAAACCCGCTTCCGTGATGTGCTGGACGGTTTGAGCAACACCATTGCGTGTGGCGAGATCGTGACTGACAACAACACCTTGGAGATCAACACGGTGGTGGTCAACCGAGGCAGCAACGCCGCATTCTTCAGCGAGCCAGCTGTTTGTGAAGACACGATTGATCCCAATCGTCCTCAGTTTCACGTCTCTGGTACCAACGCGAACAACTGGAGTTCTTCCCAGCGACGCGGGATGCGTTGGGCGGATGGACGTCCCGTGATGTCCAGTGTTGGCACGATCATGGCCCCCAACGGTGTCAGCTGTGCCTACTCAGGCGATGGCTCGGATACGATGGTGACCGTGGGCAGCCGTCACCAAGGTGGAGCACACGTGTTGATGGGTGACGGAGCGGTTCGTTTCATCACGGATTCGATCGAAGCTGGCAATTCACGCGCTAATTCGCCGAACTGGCCTGTGGGATCATCGACGACTCCGCCTGGGTCAGAAAGTCCTTACGGTTTGTGGGGAGCACTGGGGACCAAGGCGATGAAGGAAACTGGCGGTCTGGAGTAGGCTGCTGCGGATCTTGTTTGAAATTTAGAAACGCTCGTCGCGATTGGTATCGTGACGAGCGTTTTTTCATGCGCCGTCCGTACGGCACGGCTTCAGTGGTGGTCCCTCGCTCACGCGTCGGGTTGTGATGTGGTGGTAGCTGGATTCGCTTATGAAACCCGAGCGAAAATGCGACCACCTTGATTGGACCGCTCACACCGATTCATCAGGCCAGGCGTGATTTGGATGCTGCTAATCGTGGGGGACTCTCACTGCCCAGCGGGCGAAGAAGCGAGGTTTCTGGTTTGGGAAGCTCGCATTTTGCCTAGCTCCCCATGTCTGCGTTGACACGGTTGGAACGAGTTTCCTAGTGTCCGCCCATGGTCTGCTTCAATCGTTCGTCCACACGACCGATTCCCCGTTCGCAATCGCCCACTTTGGCGAGCGTTCGTTGCTGCGCCTCGCTGATCATGTTGTTGCTGTTGTGCTGCACTTCATCGGGGTGCATCACCTCGCGGTATCTCGAGAATCGATCGATCCGCGAAAATGCTCTGACCAATTCGTTGCACTTGCTTCGCTGGCGCGGCCCCGAAATCAGTGTTCGGACTCAGAGCACGCTGCGGCGCTACGGGCTGATCGAGACCTATCAAGACGACAGTCAGATCTGTCTGCACCGGTTGCAAGCGCTCAACGCCCAGAACCCCGACACGGAATTGGCGTATGCCTTGTCCGAGTTGTCTTACGTGGAGGGCAAGATTGCCGATCGCGATGGGCGGTCCAGCGATGCAATGAACCACTACGGCATCGCTCTGACCACCAGCTACCGCTACTTGTTTGGCAATCAGTTGGGGGAGGTTCGCAATCAGTACGACCCTCAGTTCCGAGCTGTTTGCGATTTGTACAACGAGTCGCTGGAGGACCTGCTGCGTTTGTTGTGCGCTGAGAATCGCTTGCGTCCCGGCCAGACTTACACGATTCAGACGGCCAATCAAAAGTTCGTGATTCGCGCCGAGATGCGTGGTGCTTGGCAGGAAGACGAATTTGATCACTACGAATTCGTGAGTGATTACGACATCAAAACGCTGAACAATCGACACACCACGTACGGTCTCGGTGTGCCGTTGATCGCTGTGCGGAAACCGCGTGGCGAAGGCCATCCGGAAGAAAAGTACTACCCCGAAGGTTTGAGTTACGCCGTGACAGCGCTGCTTCGCTGTTCCACCGAACCGTCCAAGGGGCGTGGAGGATCGGGAACGTACGATGGGCTGGCGAATTCGGGCAACTTGTCTTCGGTGCAACAGGTGTCGCACGCCGCCTCGCAAGCCAACGAGTTTGGTGCGGCGGATGAAAACGTGGTGTGTGTGCTGGAGTTCTTTGACCCGTTGCGAGCCAACCAGATTCAATTGGCCAACGATTGGGTGCCCTTGGAAACGGATCTGACCACCCCGCTGGCGTTCTTCCTCGACAGTGAAGAGTATCGCAAACGAGACCGAGCGACCGAAGGGTTGCTCGATCCAGACGACGCGCAAGAGAAGCGTGGTTTGTACATGTTGGAACCGTACGATCCCAATCGGATCCCGGTGTTGATGGTGCACGGGCTTTGGTCCAGTCCGCTGACGTGGATGGACATGTTCAATGACCTGCGAAGCTTCCCCGAAATTCGGGAACGCTATCAATTCTGGTTCTATCTGTATCCCTCGGGGCAACCGTTCTGGATCAGTGCAACTCAGCTGCGCGGCGATTTGTTCGCCATGCGTCAAACGTTTGACCCAGCAGGTCAGGATCGGGCGATCGATCACACGGTGTTGGTCGGGCACAGCATGGGCGGGTTGGTCAGTCGCATGCAGACAATCGACAGTGGCGATGACTTTTGGAATCTGGTCAGTGACAAGCCCAAGGAGAAGCTTCGAGGTCCACCCCAGGACATCAATAAACTTGTCAGCTCGTTGGAGTTTCGGCCGAACCAATCCGTTGGTCGGGTGATCACGATTGGAACGCCACACCGAGGCAGCAACCTTGCCAACACCACCACGCGTTGGTTGGCGGGCAAGGTCATCAAGTTGCCACGCATGGCGGTCTCAACCAGCACCCGTTTGACGCGCGCCAATCCAGGATTCTTTCGTGACACGCGGCTGCTCACAGAAGCCAATGCGGTGGATTCGTTGGCGCCGGATTCGCCGATCTTCCCTGTGATGTTGCGGGCGAAGCGATCGTCGCATGTGAAGTACCACAATATCATCGGTGTGCTGGACGATCCGCCGCTGTTAGCGGGACGACATCATCGAGGCGACGGGGTGGTGGAATACTCCAGCGCGACGATGGACGACACGCAAAGTGAGTTGGTGGTCGATGCGACGCACACTAAGTTGCATATGACCGGCAAGGCCATCTTCGAAGTGCGACGGATTCTGCTGGATCACCTCGAGGAGGTCGATTCTCAGGATCGATTGGCTTGGGCACCTCAGTCGTCAACACCGCTGATGAGCGATGGAGCTTCGGGGATGATCACCGATGTGGCTCCCAATCTGTCAGGCGGGCGTCCCTCGGTCTATCAGCTGATGAGCAGCCCCCCAAGCGAATCGTCCCGGCGGTAGTTTCTCTCGTAAAAATCGAGGGGGCCGGGGGAGGCTGGACTTCTGGCTTCCTGTTTTTGCTCGCTCTCTGATTCTGCTCGATCTCTGGTTTTGACAGTGTGATCCGATCTGCCCTTCTGGCCGCTGGGCGGGGGCCCGCTTGCCATCGCTGCTCCTCGAGGGGCGGAATGGTCCCGGTTGGTGCTGAATCGAGTCGCCGCCGCGTCAGAATTAATCAACGCTCACAATCCGCACAGACGTCTCATCCCGAGTTTTTCGGACGCAGAATCCTGATGCGGGCGATGGTTTCGTCGAGGCGAAAGGGGGGCTCTGGACTAAACTGCCGGACCCGCGTGTCGTCTCACTTGCTTCCTTTCACTGTTGTTTTGGTTCTATGACTGCTACCGCTTCTGCCCCCGCTTCGGAGCACCCTGCGATCGGACCGGTTACGAAAATCTGCTGCATTGGTGCGGGATATGTGGGCGGTCCAACGATGGCCATGATCGCCCATCAGTGTCATGACATCGAAGTCAAAGTGGTGGACATCAACGCCGCTCGGATCGCGCAGTGGAACAGCGATGAGTTGCCGATCTATGAGCCCGGGCTCGATGACATCGTGAAAGGCCGTCGTGACCAGAATTTGATTTTCACAACGGAAGTTGACGAAGCGATTCGCGACGCCGACATGATCTTCATTTCGGTCAACACGCCGACCAAGACGTTCGGTGTGGGAGCCGGCCGCGCCGCCAACTTGGAGTTCATTGAAAAGTGCGCTCGAAAGATTGCCGAGGTTTCCGTCGGTCATAAAATCGTCGTTGAAAAGTCGACCTTGCCCGTCCGGACCGCGGAAGCCGTCAAGGCGATCTTGGCGGAAGCGACCAGCGGAGCAACCTTTGACGTGCTGTCGAATCCCGAGTTTCTGGCAGAAGGGACCGCGATCGATGATTTGTTGTCGCCCGATCGTGTGTTGATTGGCGGGGAAAGCGATGCTGCCGTGCAAGCTCTTGTGGAGGTCTACGCCCAGTGGGTCCCGCGGGAGAGAGTGCTGACAACCAACCTGTGGAGCAGCGAGCTGTCCAAGTTGACCGCCAACGCCTTTTTGGCTCAGCGAGTGTCTTCGATCAATTCCATCTCGGCACTTTGCGAGGCCACGGAGGCGGACGTTGACGAAGTTGCGATGGCGATCGGGATGGATTCTCGCATTGGCCCCAAGTTCTTGAAGGCGTCCGTTGGCTTTGGGGGCTCATGTTTTCAGAAGGATATTCTTAATCTCGTCTATCTCTGCGAGTACTTTGGGTTGCCCGAAGTGGCCGATTATTGGCAGCAAGTCGTGACGATGAACGACTACCAAAAGCGACGCTTTGTCCACCGCATGGTGCGGACGATGTTCAACACAGTGTCGGATAAAAAGATCGCCATCTGGGGATTCGCGTTCAAAAAGGACACCAATGACACCCGTGAATCAGCAGCGATCTACGTTTGTCGCGACCTGTTGTTGGAAAAGGCTCGGTTGTCGATTTATGACCCGCAAGTCACCAAGGCTCAGGTTGTGGCGGACCTGGAAGCGGTTTTTCGGAACGGTGATCAAGAGCTCAGTGCTGCCTCGCGTCAGTTGATCGAAAACAACATCGAAGTGGTTTCGGATGCCGAATCAGCCGCCAATTCCGCACATGCAGTCGCCGTGCTGACGGAATGGGATGAGTTTGCAGCAGCGGATTTCGAGAAAATCCAGCGAGGGATGCAGAAGCCGGCCTTCATCTTCGACGGTCGGAACACGCTCAAGGGGTTGGGGCTTGAGAAGCTCGGGTTTGACTACCAGGGCATCGGATTCAGACGTTGATTCGTTTCGGCGAGCCGGGGGGCCCCATTCGCTCGGGTTCTCAAGGGCGAAGTGGGGATGCAACGGTCTGCTCAAAACGCTACTGTGGAGGGGGTTTGCGTGGTCCTGAAGAGGTAGTGGCGGCGAAACTCACGATATGAGCATTGAAAGGGGGATTAATCCTCTCCCACTGTTCGTTCAATTACAATAAGATCGGCGGCGAACATGGTTGCAAGATTGCTTGCAATTCGCTCTTTGTGGTAATGAAGGGTGACAAGGAGGGCTGGGATTGGTCCTTCCTTTGCAGAGGCATGAACCACGTTTGACCATTCAAGTCGCGCACGGTCGCAAAAGAATCGTGCGTCTGGTTTTCGCAACGAAGGGTACCGATGCAAGTTAGACTGCGAGTCCAATCGGGCAGCCACGAAGGCAAAGAGATCGAGGTCTCGGACAAGCGATTCTTGATTGGACGTAGTGAATCTTGTCAGCTTCGTCCAAAGAGCGAGTCGGTTAGCCGTCGGCACTGCATCTTGGCGATCAAGGACGGCCGAGTCCTGGTTCAGGACCTGAAAAGCCGCAACGGAACGTTCGTCAACGACAAACGTTTGCCAGCTGACAAAGCCAAGGTTCTCAAAGACGGTGACAACCTGCGCGTTGGCAAGTTGATGTTTTCGCTTGTCATCGAACACGGCTTGCAAGCCGCGAAGAAGCCGGAGGTCAAAAGCGTTGCTGACGCAGCGGAGCGAACCAAGCAGAGTTCCAGCGACGACAGTCGCTTTGAAGATGTCGATGTCGATTGCTGGTTGGACGAGGCCGACGCGATTGACCGCGTTCGCAAGCAAACCGACCCGGACACCCGCCAGTTTCGCCTGGATGAAAAAGAGGGCGAGCAAAGCGACGATTTGTCTGTTGACGGCACGGTGATGATCGAAGACGTGCCTGGGAAGAAGCAGGACGACGACACTCGCATGTCATCGGACGACGACACCAGTTCTGGCTCGCGAGTCATTCCGCCCAAGAGCAAACCTGGCAAGTTGCCAGCAGGGGCCAAGAAAGCACTCAAAGAGAATTCGCGAGACGCTGCGGACGATGCTTTGAAGCGTTTCTTCAGCGGCCGCTAGGGCATGAAAACCGTTTCGCTCGCGATGTTGTCCAACGAAGCTTTGGCGGATGCCTATCTGGGCCGTGATGCCCGGATGGATTCTGCATTCACCGAGCTGTTTCGCCGGCATCGTGATTTGGTGTATCGCGTCTGTGTTCGCTGGTTGGGCCACCATCAAGATGCGGAGGACTTGACGCAGGAAACGTTTCGCCGCGTTGCCGCATCGATTCAGTCATGGGATCGAACCCGACCCATTGAGCCTTGGTTGACCACGATCGCCGGCAACCGATGCCGTACTTTTTTGGCGAAACAGCGAACCAAACCCCGGTTGTCGGGAATTGACGAATCGCACGTGGCCATCGCTGGAGTGGATTCCCCGGCCAACGGCATTCAGGCAACCCAGTCGCTTCGCGACGCGATGGAGTCGCTGGCCGCTTCGCCTCGGCGTGCTTTCGAACTGGTCCATTTTGACGGGATGTCCTACGACCAAGCTTCTCGCGTGATGGGCCATCCGGCTGGGACGATCAAGACTTGGGTGCATCGAGCTCGACTGCAGGTGATCAACCGCGTTCGGGAATCAGGGGGTGTCGCGTGAGTCACCACACTGTGCCGCCTGTCACAACGTCGTCTCCGGCGTCTCACGCTCTCACGCCCGGTTCCGGTTGTGGTGGGCCTGCTTGCGACGCGTTCGAATCGCGTTTGAATCAGTGGATTGACGGGGGCTCCGAAACGGACATCGACCACGATGGGCACCTGATCGATTGTCAGCGTTGCCGGCAGACGCTGGCGATTTGGCGGCAGTTGGAAGTCGGTGGTCAGGACCTGGCGGTCAGCATGAACGCGGCTTCCGTTAAGGCGTCGTTCCGGCGGTCCGTCGTTCGATGGTCGGTGGCTGTCGCAGCCTGTTTTTTCGCCGTGATTGTTTTGCGGGCCCCGGGCAATCAATTGTCGGTGGACCAAGCGAATTCTGGCGTGAGGGGCACGGACGATGGGCTACAATGGAAGGGTGCGTCACCCGTGCCGAGCCATTCTGAATGGCTCGCGAAGGGGGCCGTTGCGAGTGCTCTTTCGGGAGCAGGTTTCGGGCCTGCGGACGAGGGCCTTTCATCGGAGTCGGCACCGCTCGTGTCCGGTGAGGCGGCGATGGATTCGACATCGAGCCAGTCCATCTTGCTGGCTCAGTGGATTGCGCAGTCGCGTCCCACCGTCGCGCAGCTGAGTGTCGGTGTCGCGCCGCTCGGCAGAACGCTGCAACGCACCGCCAATCTTTTCTACTGATTGCTTTCAACATTGAATCCTCATGAAAGACACCTTTTCAAACTCGGTTGACAGGAAAGTGTCGAGTCGGGGGAAAAGGGGCCGGGTGAGAGTGGGCTGCCTGAGCGACCGCGGTTCGGCGGTTCTTGTTGCGACGCTTGTCACGTTGGTGCTGGGCCAAGCGACGTTGGTCCACGCGGAGCAATTGATCTCACTGCGGAATGGCATGGTGCTGCGGGGCGTCTACCTGGAGGTCGCCAGCATGAACCAGAATGCGTTTTCGGCTGGCAACGAAGGCGGGATTCAAAACCGCCCCATTTGGGTTGTCGACGATGGGCTGCGACGGACTTACGTTCACCGGCGAGGCATGGTCGCCGCCGAGCCACGCGATGTCCCCGACTTGCATGAGCGGATTGAATTTTTCCAGCCGGTGCCGGACGGGGGCGAGCAGGTCGCGTCCATCGGCCAGGCACTCGGGGTGACACCCTTCAATGAATTTGGGCGTCGGCGACTGACCGTGCGAGGTCCCTCGGGATCTCCGTTCGCAATCCTGCAAGGCATCACGGAGCTGACGGCGAAGTACGCGAAGGTGGAGGCGTTGAAGACGGACGATTCGATCAACCTGGACATGCGAATTGCGACGTCCAGTATCAGCAGCGATCAACTGCGGGACATCTTTCGCCGGAACACGGACCCCAAGAATGTCGACGCGAGGCTCAATGTCGTCCGGTTTTTTGCCGAGTCGGAGCGTTACGCGGACGCCCGTCGTGAGCTGGTTCGGATCTTGGATGAGTTCCCCGACAGTGCGGACCTCAAGCCGATTGTGGGGCAGTATGTCGAGAACGAAGCCAGGCAGTTGCTGGAGCAGGCTGAGTTGCGACGGGAATCCGGCCAGCCCAAATTGGCTCGCGCGATTTTGGACCAATTCCCGACGCGGGTTGTCAGTCGTGTGACGCAGGTCAAGGTCGCGGACTTGGTCGGTTCGATGGATCAGACTCAGCAGCAGATCGACACGGTCCACCAGCAATTGGCGGCGTTGGTGGGCGAGTTGCAAGAGCCAACGCAGGATTCCTTGGGGGGCTTGGTCGCTGAAATCAAAGCGGAGCTTTCACCCGAAACGCTGCCGCGGTTGAGTGACTTCATTCGGATGGGCGGCAACGCGACGATGGACCCCGAAACTCGCGTGTCGTTGGCGGTGGCCGGGTGGTTGCTCGGCAACGGATCCGGGGAAACCAACTTGAAAATCGTCTTGTCGCTGATCGATGTGCGAGCGCTGGTTCGCGAATTTTTAGTGGAAGTGGATCCCGGCAAGCGGCAAGAGATTCTGGCACGTTTGTCCTCTTTGGAAGGTGCGCGAGCCGACTACATCGCGAAGATGTTGCCGTTGATGAAGCCGCCCATGATCGATGCGATTCAAACGGACCCGTCCATCGTCGCTGATCCGTCTGTGGCGGGGATGTTCCATGTCGGGTTGGATCAAAATGGATTTCATGCGGCGCAAGCTGAGGAGCCATCTGCGATCCCGCCTGTTTCTTATGTGGTGCAATTGCCGCCGGAGTACGACCCCAATCGAACTTATCCCTGTGTGGTGGCAATGCATGCCGCCGGAGCGATCGCGGAGACGCAGCTGAATTGGTGGTCGGGTGTCCCGCAGCAATCCTTTTTGCAGCAGAGTTCTGATCGAGATCGAGGAACCGATGAATCGTCGGTCGAGGAACCTGAAACGCCCACAACGATGAGGTTGGGCCATTCGATCCGGCATGGTTTCATTGTGGTTGCGCCGCGATGGACGCGAGGTGGGCAAGGCGACTACGAGTACACGATGCGAGAGCATGACGCGGTGTTGAGTTCGCTGCGTCACGCCCTGCGTCACTTTGCGATTGATTCGGATCGAGTCTTCATTGGCGGGCATGGGCCGGGTGGGACCGCGGCTTGGGACATTGCGATCTCTCATCCCGATTTGTGGGCGGGCATGATCAGTATCAGCAGTCGGCCTGGCAAGACGTTGTTGCACTACAACGAGAATTCCAAGTACGTGCCCGTTTACATCGTCAAGGGCGACAAAGATGGTGTGCCGTTGCGAGATTTTGGTGCCATTTACGATCGTTACATGACCTACGATCACGATGCGATGATCGTCTTGTATCGCGGTCGCGGTTTGGACTTCTTTTACGAGGAAGCCGACCGAATCTTTGAGTGGATGAAGACGCCTGGGCATCGCCGTCCCGCGCCTCCAGAGGAGTTGGAGGTGGTTTCGATGCGAGAGGGCGATCGGTATTTCTGGTGGCTGGAATGGGACGAAATGTTGCCCGGGTTGTCCATCAATCCCATTCTTTGGGCGGATGCGGAACGACTGAAAGCCGCCCCCGTGAAGGCTCGCGTGATGGCCAACAACGAGGTCATCATCACGCAGGCTCCGTCGGATTCCTACACCGTTTGGCTGTACCCGCAGATGCCCTTGGATTTCAAGCAGACGATCACGGTTCGCTACCGCTCTCGACGGAAGGACTTCACGTTTGATCAATCCGTTGGGGTGATGTTGGAGGACGTGCGAGTGCGGGCTGATCGGGAGCGTCCGTTTTGGGGGAAGGTGCAAATTCCCTGATCATGGCTTTCATTTGGCCGATGCGGCGCCGGTGGGCGTGTGGGGGGGCAGTCCTTCGTCCAGGCCGTCTGCGTATCAACTGATTGCGACCCATTTGACTGGTCTACTCTGCCGGTGTCCGGTGGACTACCTTGGTAAGGCGTGCTGAAACGATTGGACACATGATCGTCGCCGCATGATGGTTGGACAAAGATATCCCGATTGAGACATCCTGGATGAATGCACCTGAATCAAATTCCGCTGCCATCGGTGAAGCGGACATCAACTTGCTTCATGACGCTCGTCGACGAGTGTTGGATGAGTTGGGAAAGATCATTGTCGGCCAAGAGGAAGTCATTGATGAAATCCTGATCTGCTTGTTCAGCCGGGGGCACGTGTTGTTGGAAGGCGTGCCTGGATTGGCCAAGACGCTGATGATCAGCACGCTCGCCAAAACCTTGGATTTGTCATTCAGTCGCATTCAGTTCACTCCGGACCTGATGCCTGCTGACGTGACGGGCACCGAGATCATGGAAGAGGATCGTGCGACCGGGCATCGCGAATTGCGATTCATGCCGGGGCCGTTGTTCGCCAATGTGGTGCTGGCCGACGAAATCAACCGGACGCCACCCAAGACGCAAGCTTCGTTGCTGGAAGCGATGCAGGAACGCCAAGTCACGGCGGGCCGCGAACGGCACCAGCTCGACGACCCCTTTTTTGTGTTGGCGACGCAGAACCCAATTGAGCAAGAAGGCACGTACCCATTGCCAGAAGCTCAGCAAGACCGGTTCATGTTCAAAATCTATGTCGACTACCCATCGTTTGATGAAGAGTTTGAAGTGGCCAGGCGGACCACGGGAACCGCGGTGGCGGAGGCCTTGCCGGTGCTTCGCGGCGAAGAAATTTTGCGACTGCAACAATTGGTTCGCCAGGTCCCTGTCAGTGACCACATTGTGCGTTACGCGTTGTCGTTGGTTCGGCAAACTCGCGTTGGCGGTGAAGGTGTGCCTGAGTTCGTGGAGGACTTGGTGGGTTGGGGAGCTGGTCCGCGTGCGGTTCAGTTCTTGATCCTGGGCGGCAAGGCTCGCGCGTTGTTGCAAGGACGCCATCACGTCCAAGTCGAGGACATCCAAGCTCTCGCACCGCCCGTTTTGCGTCACCGGATGGTGGTGAACTTTGCTGCCGAAAGTGAAGGCATCACCAGCGACGAAGTGGTCGCCCGAATCATTGACGCCACCCCGACGACCGAGGACGAATTGTCTCGCGATGCCCGATTCCAAAAGATATTTGCGTCCTGAGGTCACCGCTCGCATTCGCCGGTTGGAATTGACCGCCCGGCGAGTGGTGGAGGGGTTTCTATCAGGGATGCACCGAAGTCCATACTTCGGCCAATCGATCGAGTTTCTGCAGCACCGCCAGTATGTACCCGGCGATGAGTTGCGGCATATCGATTGGAAGGTGTACGCGCGTCAGGATCGCTTGCACATCAAGCAATACGAAGAGGAAACCAACCTGCGGTTGCAGTTGTTGGTCGACTGCAGCGGCAGCATGTCGTACGGCGAAGGTGACGAAAATAAATTTCAGTACGCGGCCTCTTTGGCGGCGTCGTTGGCCTACCTGGCGCTTCGCCAGAAAGACGCCTGCGGGCTGTACACGTTTGACACCCAGCTTCGTGACAGCGTTCCAGCGAAATCGAGTCAGCATCAGCTCAACCGGATGTTGACGTGCCTGGCGTCCGCTGATCACGAAGGCGAAACCAAACTCGATCAGGTCGCCAAGCAGCTTGCCGCCGCGATTCCCCGAGCCGGTGTGGTCTGTGTGATCTCCGATTTACTCGGGGTGGAAGAACTGCAGGAAGGACTTCGCGTTCTGAGGGCCCGCGGGCACGATGTCGCCTTGATCCATGTTTTGCACGACGATGAGATGGACTTCGACTTCACGGGGGCGACCCGCTTCGAAGGCTTGGAGGTTGAGTCAGCATTGAATTGCAATCCCGCTGCTCTTCGGGAGGGTTATCTGGAGGCACTCGATGGCTTCCTCGAAAAGACACGGCGAGCTTGTGGCCGGCTGAAAATCGATTACTTGCAAGTCCGAACCAGTGAACCGCTCGATGCCGTGCTCGCGCGTTTTCTTTCGGCTCGGCAAGCTCTCCCGAAACTTCGCAATTAGGCACGGTTTGATCGATGCAATCAGTGGCATAGGCTTCCAGCCTGTGGATTCGAAAACACAGGTTGGAAGCCTATGCCACACTCGTTTTCATTCCCTTGAGTCCAACCTTTAAAGCACTAGCGTTTTGTTCCTCTATCCCGCCCTGTCGATTGGTTTCGCGTTTGTCGCGGTGCCGCTCTTGGTTCACCTGATCAACTTGCTTCGGCATCGCCGGACCAAGTGGGCGGCGATGGATTTCTTGCTGGCCAGTTACCGCAAGCAACGCCGTTGGATTGTTCTGCGGCAGTTGTTGCTGTTGCTTTCGCGGTTGGCGGTGGCGGCATTGTTGATCGCGTTGCTGGCCGGGTTGGTGGGCGGACGCCAATGGATCGGGGCGCTCGGTGGTCAGACGACGCACCATGTGATCGTGTTGGATGACAGCTATTCAATGCAGCAAATCGTTTCACGCCGAGGGACGGCGGATGACGTTGCGGACGCGGAGGCAAACGGGGTGGTGGGCAACACCGCCTATGATCGGGCGTTGGCTTCGGTGGCCGGATTGGTGAAGCGTTTGGCAGCGGATGGCGACAGCCACACGTTGACGGTGATGCGAGCCAGTCGCGCCGCGATGGTTGCCTCCGGTGAAAACGCCTCGGCGGACGTCGCCGCGGATTTGTCCGCTCAAACGATTTCCCCGGATGGGCGTCAAGTCGAACGGTTGATGGCGACCCGAGCCTCGTCGCTGCGGACCGATTTGGTATCGGCGATCGACTTGGCATCGGACCTGATCGCTGCCACCACCGCGGACTCTCAAACCTTGTATGTCGTCAGCGACTTCACCCAGCGCGATTGGGCGGCACCCCGACGGATGGCAGAGGCATTGGAATCGGTCGACCAAGCTGGCGCGAAGATTCAGATGATCGATTGCGTGCCCAATCAAGCCAGCAATGTCACTCGCAATCTCGCCATCACCGATCTGACTCCCTCGCCCGATGTTTGGGTCGCAGGCGTTCCGGTCGTGATCAATGTCACGGTCAAAAACTACTCGCCACGCGAGGTGAACAACGTGGCTCTGTCCGCTAGCGTGATCACGTATGGCGACCAGGTCACAACCGCGGACCCGACGCTCACGGTCAGCGGCGAAGTCCAAAATCTGCCAGTGATTTTGATTGACTCAATTCCCGGCGGGCAGCAACTGACGAAGTCGTTTCAGATCTTTGTCAACAAGGTGGGCACACACGTCGTTCAAGTTGATCTGCCAGCCGATGCGCTGCAGATCGACAACTCCCGCGTTTGCACGATCCCGCTGGCCGATGCCCAGCGTGTGTTGGTGATCGACGGTGGCGATTCGGATGCGATCGGGGCCTATCATGTGTCCTCGGTGCTGGATCCGGGCAGTCAAGTTCGGATCGGTGCGATCCCCGAAGTGCAGCCGGTCACGATGCTGAGAGATGTGACCGTCGAACAACTCTCACGCTACCGGGCGGTCTACTTGATCGATGTGCCTGAGCTTTCCAAACGGGCAGTCGATTCGTTGAAGCAATACGTGCAAAACGGAGGCGGCTTGGCTTGGTTCCTGGGCGATGATGTCAACGCGGACAATTACAACACGATGGTGGGGGGCAAAGCCGGTGGGCTGTTGCCGTTTGATATCGCCCCGACGGTTAGGTTGGGCGATGAAACGGAGGAGTCGCCCAGATTGGTGCTCGGCAAGAACGCCGAATTGCTGGGCCCGATCGCTTCGGCTGGGAACGGGATCTTTGGGTTGGTCAGCATTCGCCGGCAATGGGTTCCCGCACGATCGGCCGCTGAGGAATTGAGGGAAGAGCTGGCTGGAAACGAGCCGGTCCGCGATCCCGTGGATGTCAGTGAGGAAGTTCAAGCGAATGTTCGAACGTTGCTGGCTCGTGCTGATGAAACTCCGGTGGCAACGCTGCATGGGTTCGGGCGAGGTCGGGTGGTGACCGTGACGACCGGACTGGATGGGAATTGGAACAACTGGCCGGGAGATCCGACGTTTGTTGTCTTCTTGCTGCAGACCAATGCGATGTTGTTCAGCGGGGCCGCTCCTCCGACCAGTCGCATGGTGGACTCGGTGGCTGAGATTGATGTGCCCAGCGACAGCTATCTGCCGACGGTCGTGTTGCTTCCGCCTGCGGACGAACCTCCCCGATTGGAAATTGAATTGGAAGCGGCTGCGAACGAATCATCGATCCAGGTCTCGCCGCGCGAATTGATCGTGGCTGACCAAGCGGGCCTGGATGAGTTGTTGGTTCCTGGAACGATTGAATGGCAACGCACGGGAACGGATGGTCAAACCAGCGTGTTGCCCGTTGCGTCCGTGCTGAATGTCGGCGAGTCTGATTTGACTCGTGTGACCAGTGCCGAAGTGATCCGAGACTTGCTGCCTTTGGAGGTGGAGTTTCTTTCGCCGGGTGATTGGGGCGACACGGGTGTTGGCGGCGGGATGTCGACGTTTTTGCTGGTGCTGTTGGCCCTGTTGATGTTGATGCTGGCGATCGAGCAAGCTCTCGCGGCGTGGGCTTCGTACCACGTTCGTCCAACCGGTGACGGAGCAAGCGGGAGCCGTCAACGTCGTGGCGTGAGAAGCAGTCCTGTGTCGGAGATGCCGCGTCCGGCACCCCGCGGTCGATCGCGGAAACGGACCGTTGGTGCTTCCAGTCATGGGGACGATGATTCCGGTGGAACAGCGTCCAGTGCGAATCCATCCACGGCGGGAGCATCACGATGAGTCCTTCAGAACAAGTCGTTTACGAATTCGCCAGAGCCTCACGCTTGGACGGATGGTGGGTTTGGGCTGCTGTGGTTTTGGGGTTGGCCGTGGCTTACACCGCCTGCGTTCACTACTACAAACGCGATGTCGGCGAGCTTCGGCGCCCGGTGCGATGGACGTTGATTGGGTTGCGTTTGGTCGCGGTCACGGCGCTGGTGTTTCTGTTCTTTGACTTGGTTCGGCGGACGGAACGTCGAGTGACTCGTCCCAGTGAAGTCATCGTGATGGTTGACACCAGCCAAAGCATGTCGCTGCCCTCTGGCGATTCCATCGCAGCCCCCTCGCGCGTCGAACGGGCGCGTGAGTTGGTGGCCGATTCGGAGTTGCTGGAATCGTTTGCAGAAGAGCATCGGACCAGCGTTTACGTGTTCGACCAAGCGACCGAGCCTCGTTTGGTGCAGACGAAATTCGATCAAGAAACCACCGCGACCGAGGAACAATCCTTGGCCGAAGAAGCTTTGGTGGAACCGGTCAGTCCCTTTGTTTTCTTTGGCGGTTTTTGTCTGGCCGTTTTCGTGATCGCATCGCTGGTCGCTTTCGCAATGGGAGTGCTGGGGATCGGCAGCTCGAAATCCGGTGCTCGGCGGAGGGCCAGTGTTGCCAGTGCGGAGACTCCCGGTTCGGCGTCGGCGATTGGGTGGTCGTTGTTGATCGCTGCCATCACGTTGGTCGTCGGGATTGTCTCGATCGGTGGTGTCTACGCCGTGCACACCGATCGTTCCTTGTCCCAGTTGATCGGTTGGGAGCAACGATCAGGATCGGATGAATCAGAATCAGAAACGGACGCTGAGTCGGGTGATCCATTGGACGGCGATCCCCAATCGCCAACGATGAAGGCCGTGGATTGGGATGAGGTCATCGTGGCGGGCGGGGCTCAGAGTCGGATTGGCGACGCGTTGCGATCGGTGTTGGTGGATCATGATCCGACAACCCTGGCGGGAGTGGTTGTGATCACCGACGGTCAGAACAACGGCGGGGCTTCGCTCACATCAGCGTTGGCTTTGGCCCGGCGCGGCGAGGTCTCGGTTTATCCGGTCGGCTTGGGCAGCAGTCAGCCGCCAACCAACATTCGCGTGGTCGATTTGGAAGTCCCACGTCGCGTGTATCCCGGTGACAAGTTTGTGGTCGCTTCTGTGTTGCAGGCCACTGGGACCACTCCCTTGGAAGTGGAGGTGGAGTTGGTGGACGCACTGGATACCGGTGAAGGGAACCCTGCCAACGAGCCGGGTTCCGCGGATGCGGTGACCAGTTTGCCCGGCGGTGTGGTGTTGGAAACCCAGCGAGTCAAATTGGAACCCGATGCGACACTCACGGACATTCGCTTTGAGATCGAGCCGCAAACGGTTGGTCGCCGCCGGCTGGCGGTTCGCGTCGTGGCTCCCGCCGAAGATCGCAACGCCAACGACAACATGCAGACCGCTCGCTATGAAGTGGTTGCTCGCAAGTTGCGTGTGTTAGCGATTGCTGGTGGGCCGACCCGGGAATATCGCTTCGTTCGCAACCTGTTGTTCCGCGATGAGTCGGTGCAACTCGATGTGTGGTTGCAAACCGGCATTCAAGGCATGAGCCAAGACGCCGACGAGTTGCTGGTCCGATTCCCAGAAACCGCCGAAGAGTTGTTTGAGTACGACGCGGTGGTGATGTTCGATCCGGATTGGTCGGCGATTGATTCCGCTTCGTTGGAATTGATGGATCGCTTCATGACTCAGCAGGCCGGCGGTTTGGTCTTGGTGGCTGGGCCGGTCTTCCATCCCAAAATTTCAGGCGATCGATCGGACCCGCGTTCCAACCAAATCAGTGCCTTCTTCCCCGTGAACTTGGCAACCCGCGGCCCGTTGCTTGGTGGCGGTCGTCAAGGCGGTTCAGAAGCTTGGCCGTTGAAGTTCACGCCGGAGTCCTCGCAAGCGGAATTCCTGTGGGTGGCAGATTCGCCGGAAGAAAGCTTTGAGATCTGGAATGACTTTGGTGGCTTCTACGATTACGTCGGCGTCAAAAGTGCAAAGCCTGGTGCAAAGGTCTACGCGTACTTCTCGGATCCGACGACGGAGGTCAGCGGCAGTTTGCCGATCTTCATGGCCAGCCAATTTTATGGTGCCGGTCGAGTCTTCTTCCAAGGCAGCGGCGAAGTGTGGCGGTTGCGTGCCGCCGGTGATCGATACTTTGACAGCTACTACACCAAATTGATTCGTTGGGTCAGCGAAGGTCGGCTTCTGCGAGACAGCAATCGCGGCGTGTTGTTGGTCGATTCGGATCGAGCCATGGTGGGGCAGAATATCACGCTGCGAGCCGTCTTGGTTGACGATCAATTTCAACCGCTGACGGAACCTTCCGTGACCGCAAAGCTGTTGGCTCCCGACGGAAAGATCAAGGACCTCAAGTTGACTCCCGCGGCGGATTCGCCTCGCGGCGGCACGTACACCGGCAACTTCGTCGCGACCAAAAGCGGTGGCTATGAGATTCAGCTGGCCGTGGGCGATGCGCTCGACGAGCAGTTGCTTCGCCAGAGCGTGCAGGTGCGATTGCCAACCAGCGAACTGGAACGCCCCCGCCGTGCCGATGATGAATTGTTGAACTTGGCGTCGGCGACACGTGGCGAGTACGTTCCGGTGGACGAGGCGACATCGATGAGCGATGTCAAAGCGACATTGTCCGAGGCCATTGTGCCTCAATCGCAAGTCACGTTGTTGGCTGGCACGCCCGATTCCGCATTCACTTTGCGTCGCAACGCGGTGTTGATGTGGTTGATCGCATCTGTGTTGACCTTTGAATGGGTGACACGTCGTCTGCATCGCTTGGCTTAGGCGTTGGTTCATCCAGTGGTCTGTCAAAGTTAAATGTTAGGGTTGTTCGTAGTGGACGAGGCGCCGAGTCCTTGGCTTTGACGCCAGTTCAGGACTCGGCGCCTCGTCCACTACCCCAAAAATAAGTCATGACAGACCACCAGAGTAGAACAGTTGTCCCCAACTGTTTGCGTGTTGGCGTGGAACTGTCGAGCCGCATGGCGCGATCGCGAGCGATTTTGGCAGAGGGTATGGCTCTGAGTTGGAGTCTGGCCCGACGGAACAATTGAGACAATTGTTCTACTCTGTTCAGGTTCGCCTTTGGCGGAGCGAGAGTAGAACAGTTGTCCCCAACTGTTTGCGTGCTGGCGTGGAACTGTCGAGCCGCATGACGCGATCGAGGGAAAATTTGGGCGAGAGGATGGCTTGGAGTTGGAGACTGAGCCGGCGGAACAAGGGAGACAATCGGTCTCCACTTGGGCAGCGACCATCTTGGGTGTCTCCCAACTGCCGCCAAGCTTGTTTAGAAATTTTGACGATGGGCGATCGTGTCTCAATCACAGACCAGGTCCCTGATCTGCCGTTTTTTCACGCGTCGCGGGCGAGACTTCGAAAAGCTATGATTGTCGGGTGAGTTTCTCTTCTCTTTGATGATCACCATGACGCAGTCGCAACGAAAAATCTTGATCACCGGTGGTGCTGGCAATGTCGGCGGCTCGCTGGCGTGTCGGTTGGCCCAGTCGTCTGAGAACGAAGTCGTCGTCGTCGACAACCTGGTCACGGGCGATCGGTCCAAGTTGCCTCCCGCATCGGCCACGAATGTTCGGTTCATCAAAGCCGACGTGAACCGATTGGAGGATTTGTCCCCGATCATGACGGCCACGCGTTTTGACGCGGTGTTCCACTACGCGGCACTGGTGGGTGTGCAACGGACGCTGGCCAATCCGGTGGCGGTGTTGGAAGACATCGATGGAATCCGCAACGTTTTGTCGCTGTCGAAAAACACGGGGGTTGGTCGCGTGTTTTACGCCAGCAGCAGCGAGGTGTACGGCGAACCGGTGGAGATGCCTCAGCACGAGCAAACGACGCCGCTGAACTCGCGATTGCCCTACGCGATCATCAAGAACTTGGGCGAGTCGTATTTCCGGTCGTATCATCAAGAGTTTGGACTGCCGTTCAATGTGTTTCGGTTCTTCAACACCTATGGGCCAAAGCAAACCACCGACTTTGTGGTGCCAAAATTCATTGCCGCGGCGCTCGCTGGGGAAGACATTCCGGTTTATGGCGACGGGATGCAAACGCGAACATTCTGCTTTGTGGATGACAACCTGGACACGACGACTCGCGTGTTGGACGATCCCAATTGGGCATGTCAAACAATCAATGTCGGCAGCGACATTGAAATGACCATCAAGTCACTGGCAGAAACGGTGATCGAAATGACTGGCAGTTCGTCCAAGGTGGTGCATTTGCCACCGCTTCCCGAGGGTGATATGACGCGTCGTTGCCCAGACATCACCAAAATGAAAAGAATACTTGGCCGCGAGCTCACACCGCTCCACGAGGGGCTGCGCAAGTTGATTGATGCCGCGACTCAACGTTCTTCTTCTCAGGTCAGCAACGGGTGAATACGCCACCACCTCCCGGGGATCCAGCTCCCGGGCCGCCGTCGGATGACTCGGAACGCTCTCGCGGCTCCGAAGCCGCTCGGGAGCCGATGACGGAGTCGCAAACGATCGGTGGGCAGGCTGCTGCGCGTCGGTTGTCGATGGGGGCGACGATGCCACCGGCGGAAGTTCCCGGTGTGCGTCTGCAGCGTTTTCTGGGGTCGGGGGCTTTTGGACAAGTTTGGGTGGGGCGTGACATCAACACCGGTCGCGGCGTTGCGGTCAAGTTTTACTTGCACCGCGGCGGTGTGAATTGGTCGCTGCTGTCGCGTGAAGTCAAGAACTTGGTGCAATTGTCAGCTGATCGACACGTCGTGCAGGTCCTGGAAGTCGGCTGGGATGCGGACCCGCCGTACTACGTGATGGAATTGATCGAAGGTGGTTCGCTGGAGGACATGTTGGTCCGGCGAGGGCGATTGCCCGTCGCGGAGTCGGTCGATTTGTTTCGCAAGATTTTGATCGGGCTGAATCATTGCCACGGCAAAGGTGTGCTGCACTGCGACATCAAGCCCGCCAACATTTTGTTGGCTGCTGACAACGAACCGCGTTTGGCTGACTTTGGTCAAAGCCGGATGTCGCACGACCAAACACCCGCCATGGGAACGCTGTTTTACATGGCGCCCGAACAAGCGGATTTTCAATCGTCACCGGATGCGCGATGGGATGTGTACGCGGCGGGAGCGATCTTGTATCGGATGTTGGCAGGGACTGCGCCGCACCGGGACCAAGCCTTGTTGTCTCAGTTGGATACGGCGGGGTCTTTGCCGGGGCGTCTGGCTCGCTATCGCGAGGCGATTGCATTGGCGCCACCTGCGGCGGAGCAGCTTTCGCGGCGGGACATCGACCGTTCGTTGAAAAAAATCTTGCAGCAATGCTTGGACGTCGAGCCGGAATCTCGGTACAGCAATGTTCAACAGATTCTGGATGACCTGCATCACCGCGATAAGGCACGTTCGCGGCGGCCGTTGATGTTGCTGGGGATTGTGGGGCCCTTGTTGCTGATCATGGCGACTTGTTTCTTTGGGGCACGCAGCATTGATTTGGCAACCCGAACCGCGACGAAGGAGCTGCGCACCGAAGCGTTTGGGAGCAACCAATTCGCCGCTCGATTGGCAGCCCAGACGTTGGAAACCGAAATCCAACGTTACTTTGATCTGGTGCACGAGGAGGCTCAGCGAGAAACGTTTGAAGTCTTGTTGGCGGACTTGATCGAAGGAGAAACTTCCAAGCCGGTGTTGGAACGGATTGCGTCTTCGTCCAGTCCCGTCGACGCACTGGTCCGGGAAGATGCTCTCGCAGCACGGGATATCTTGTTGGAACATCCCGCTCAGCTGCGTTTGGATGAGTACTTGTCCGAGCGATTGGCTCAGTACCGCCAGCCCTCCGAGCCAGGCAAGCCTCGTCAGCGATTGGCGACGATGTTTGTGACCGATCGTGCCGGAACGATCATGACGATTGTGTATGGCAAATCGGTTCCGAGAGAGCAGAACAGTGTGGGGCGAAACTTTGCCTACCGAACTTACTACACCGGGCGCAAAGACGATTATCCGTCAACGATCCCAATGGAGTCCGTTCAGCCGCTTCGTCACGCACATTTGAGCTCGGCGTTTCAGAGCACCGCGACGAAAATGTGGAAGGTTGCGATCAGCACTCCGCTCTGGTTGGAGGACGGGAGCGTGGTGGTCAGCGGTCGTCGCGAGACACCGGACCGAGATCCGGACGCAGTGTTCGTGGCAACGATCAATTTGGGTGACTTTCAACTGTTGCAGCGGTCAGGTTCTGGCGACAAAGCGGATGCTGCCAACCCCAGCCAGGTAGCCGTGCTGGTGGAAGCCCGCGAAGGTGATCTTCGTGGGACGGTGTTGCAGCACCCCTTGATGGATCAACTGCGAGAAAAGCGGCTGTCGTTTTCGGACAAGAGTTACCAGGTCGACGGCGCGACGATGGATCGGTTGCTCGAAGGCGGGGATGTCGACTATCGGGATCCGATGGCGAAAGCCTCGGTGGGCAACGGGTTCGGGGGCGAATGGATCGCCGCGATGGAGCCGGTCACTTTGCCTCGACCGACCCATGCTGCACCGCCCGTGGATGTGACTCGCGAACCCGAGCAACCGCGAGACATGGACGAGCGTCCGCTGCCTGGTTCAGAGGGGCAAACCGATTTGCTGGTGCTGGTTCAGTATCGGTTGTCCGAAGTGCTGGGGCCGGTGTCCGAGCTGCGCCGGTCATTGTTGTTCGAAGGAGCGTTTGCGATCGCATCGATCTTGGGCATGACATTGTTTCTGTGGTGGGTCGTTCGTCGAGTGAGCACGCAAGACGAACGGCGTGCCGCCAAAGAAGACGAGTCGCCTGCACCGCAACAAGAACGGATCGAGACGATGACGTTGGGGTAGGGGACGTGGCAAAGAAATGTGACGCGGAGCCAGAGTAGAACAGTTGTCCCCAACTGTTCGCGTGTTGGCGTGGAACTGTCGAGGCGCATGACGCGATCGCGGGAGAGTTTGGCGACGGGGATGCCGAGTGGCCTGTCGCTTGCATCCTAACCCGACGCGTCAGCGAGGGACCGCGTGCCATTGCAACGAGCCTGTGGGTCCCTCGCTGACGCGTTTTGAAGTTGCGCTTTTGCATTCGGTTCTGTTGGCCAAAGGCCTTCATCATCGTAGCCTGGGGCATCGCCCCAGGAATCGAGAACAGAGGGAAATGAGTTGGCCAACGGCCAACATCAGCTCACACGTTTGGGATTGAATTTGGCCGTTGGCCAAAATGGGGCCGTGTTCTTCTGGCCCAGGGGCGTTGCCCACTGGCTATGTTGAACGAGGCCGTTGGCCATTCAACGAAAAAACGCAACTTCAAAACTGACGCGTCGGGTTGTGAACTCGAGTGAATCAACAAACCGCTCGTCTTTGGTCGTTGGCCCGGCGGAACAATGGAGACAATTTTTCTGCACTGGTGGGTCGACGGACTTGGAAGTCCATCGTACGGGGCGTGAGGTCTGGGATGCCACGCCTCTTTCCGGATGTCGCCACGCCACGGCGTTGGCAGGTTACAATGGTGCCCCATTCAAAAGCCCGTTTGGCTTGCACTGAATCGTTGCCTTTGACGCCTTGCCGATGAAAACCAGTCCCTCCGAAACTGCCACCAAAGCGAGTCGTGGTTCCGATCTGGAGCGGTCCTGTGACGCCTCCGCGGAAGAAGTCTCGCAGGATCGCGGGCTGGTGACGATCCTCCGCGTCGCTGCGTTTTTGTGTTTTGCCGGTTGGACGTGGGGGCATTACTACTGGGAAGGTCCCTACGGCGTGCTGCTCTGGCAGGACGCGACCTACAGCTTCGCCGAATGGTTGGGAGTCAGTTGGGATGAGTTCGTGGGGACGGGAGCCGACGACGGTTGGCTGCAGGTCTGGCTCTCTCGGATCACTTGGTTGTACCTCGGATGCGCCGTGCTCACGCTGACCGTCCGGCGGAGGTCCACGTTTCAAATGGCCGCATTGATCGGCGGTGGCGGGTTGCTGGCCGTGCTGAGCTACGCAAAATACGTGGGTGCCCAACGTCAGTTTCCAATGTTTCTGGAACATGGCGGTCAGATGCTGGCACCGATTCTGTTGGTGTTGGCCTTGAAATTCGGTGCCCGCCACCGGGTCACCGTGGTCACCGCGATGCTCGCGTTGGTCGCCACGTTTGCTGGGCACGGCTGCTACGCGATTGGCTGGTGGCCGACTCCACCGTTCTTTTACGGCATGATTTCGGTTTCGTTGGGAGTCGAGTACGAAACCGCCAACGTGTTGTTGCGAACCTTCGGTGTGTTGGATTTCGCCGTCTGTGTGGTCCTTTTTGTGCCCCCGCTGCGTCGCTGGGCGGCTGGTTACGCCACCCTCTGGGGGTTCCTCACCTCCGCGGCTCGACCCGTCGCTGGGATGTCGATGAGTCTAAACTATTGGGGGGCAGACCAATTCCTGCACGAAGCCGTGTTGCGTGCGCCTCATTTTCTGATTCCTCTGTACTTGGTTGTTCTGTGGCATCGGCAAGCTTCGGTTTCGCCCGCCGCTGACAAACCGGCCGCGGCACCGTCTGTCAAAGACACGTCGATGGCCGTCGAACCCACCTCATGAAAAACAACTTGTTGCCCCTTTAGGAAACGTCATGAAATTATTGAACCGTCTGGCACTTTGTTGCTTGGCACTGCTGATCACCGCCGATTCTGTTTTTGCGCAAGGGGGAAACCGGGCTCGACGAAGAGTGGACCTGAGCATTCCTGACGTCGCGAAAAAGGACGTCATCTGTTTTGCGCTTTACACGGTTCATGACAAAACGTTGAAGTTGACGGCGCAGCTGTACCCGCTCGACGCCAGCGATCCCAAGGTCGTCCGCTTGGAAATTGAAAAGGATGGTCAGTGGACCGAGGTTGCCAAGGCGAACGTGATCGAAGCCGGTTGGACCGCGCCCTTCCGCGTGGAAAACTGGGACGACACCCAAAACCACAAGTACCGCGTCGCGCACGGCACGGAAGCGTTCTACGAAGGCACGGTTCGGCGGAACCCGGTCGACAAAGAGGAAATCGTCGTCGCGGGCTTCACCGGGAACTCGATCCACCCCGCTCACGGGGGTGACATTTCGCGTCAGGACTTGATCGACAACGTCAACCAAGTCGACGCCGACGTGTTGTTCTTTTCCGGTGACCAAGTTTACGACCACAATCGCCATTACGCCGCTTGGCTGAAATTCGGTCGCGATTTTGGCGACATCATCAAAGACCGTCCCACGGTGTGCTTGCCCGATGACCACGATGTCGGCCAGCCCAATCTGTGGGGCGAAAGCGGAAAGATCGCGACTCTTCCCGGCGCGGCCGACGGAGGTTACTTGCAACCCGGCGTCTACGTCCAAGAAGTTGAACGGGCTCAGACCAGTCACCTGCCCGATCCCGTTGACCCGCACAAAGTCGGCCAAGGCATCGGCGTGTACTTCACCAATCTCAATTGGGGAAACATTGATTTCGCGATTCTCGAAGATCGCAAATTCAAAACCGGACCCGCCGGACGCGTGCCAAAGCAGGGGCCTCGTCCCGACCACATCCGCAACCCGGACTACGACCCGGCCAGCGTTGATGTGGAAGGCGCGATCTTGATGGGCGAGCGACAATTGGACTTCATTGAAAATTGGGCCAAGGATTGGACCGACGCGGACATGAAGGTCGCTTTGTCACAAACCATTTTCTGCGGTGGGGCGCACATTCACGGTGCCGCCAACGGTCGTTTGCACGCCGACATGGACTCCAACGGTTGGCCTCAAGCAGGACGCAATCGGGCTCTGGCTGAACTTCGCCGGGCGTTCGCGTTTCACTTTGCCGGTGACCAACACTTGGCAACCATCTTTCATCACGGCATCGATGAGTACCGCGATTCGATTTGGTCGTTCTGTGTGCCTTCGATTGCCAACTTGTATCTGCGTTGGTGGGAACCGACCGAACCGGGCGAAAACCGTGAGCCTGGTGCCCCGGAATACACCGGCGATTCACTGGATGGTTTCGCCAACAAAGTCACCAACTACGCCGCCGCCAATCCAGAAAAGAAGCCCGCTGGCAATTTGCTGAACACGCGAGCGGCTGGTTTCGGCATCGTGCGGTTCAACACGAAGACCCGGGACATCACGATGGAGTGCTGGCCGCGAAACGTGGACGTGACCGATCCGTCGGCCAAGCAATATCCCGGTTGGCCGCGGACGATTTCGCAGTTTGACAACTACAACCCACCATCGTGGGGCAAGCTTGGCGAGATCACGTTTGACGTGGGAAATCCGGTGGTCCAGTTGGTCGACGCCAGCACAAATGAAGTGCTGTACACTGTCCGTGTGGCGGGCAAGTCGTTTCAACCGGAAGCTCCCAAAGGCAAGGCGTTCCACGTCAAAGCTGGCAAGGACTCGCCGGAAAACATCGTCGTGAAAAACGCGAAGGTCGGCAGTGAGCCTGTCACCGTGCAGCTCGACTGAGCGTTCGTTCTTAGAAGGACGCTTGCGAAGCAGAGTCGAACAGTTGTCCCCAGCTGTTCGCGTGTCGGCGTGGAATCATCGAGCAGCCTGGCGCGATCGCGGGCGAGGTTGGTCGAGGGACCGTCTTGGAGTTGACGCCTGGCCCGACGGGACAATTCAGACGATTGTTCTTCACTGAGTCAGAGTCGAACAGTTGTCCTCAACTGTTTGCGTGTCGGCGTGGAATCATCGAGCAGCCTGGCGCGATCGCGGGCGAGGTTGGGTGAGGGGCCGTCATGGAGTTGGCGGCTGGCCCGACGGAACAATTCAGACAATTGTTCTCCACTGAGTCAGAGTCGAACAGTTGTCCTCAACTGTTTGCGTGTCGGCGTGGAATCATCGAGCAGCTTGGCGCGATCGCGGGCGAGGTTGGGTGAGGGGCCGTCTTGGAGTTGACGCCTGGCCCGACGGAACAATTCAGACAATTGTTCTACTCGGGTACGTCCAGTGGCGTGCAGATTCGCCTTGGGCGACGGTTGGGAACGGAGCCATTCCGCGATCGGTTTCACCCGCAGATTCGGCTTCATTTGCATGGTTGGTCCTCGTTGAAGAACGAGACCAATATCCAGGTCGGAACGACAACCATCTGCCGTTGTCAATCTTCTAACGCTATGCAATAGTGTCCGCCTGCTTGGCCCGCGACATTTTTTTCCATCGCTTTCTTTCGGAGAAACAACGCGGGCTTTGGCTCGAACCGACTTTGTTACAAATTTCACAAAGTGCCCATTCATGGCAATGACTCAAAGCGTGACCCGGATCAAGAAGGGGCTCGATCTGCCCATCACGGGATGCCCCGAACAGCACATGGAAGCCGGTCCGGCGATCCGTCAAGTGGCTTTGTTGGGCGATGATTACATCGGAATGAAGCCGACAATGTTGGTGGCCCCCGGCGACCGGGTTGTGTTGGGCCAACCAGTATTCGAAGACAAGAAAACACCGGGCGTGATCTACACCGCCCCCGCCTCGGGCACCGTGGCCGATGTGGTTCGCGGCGCGAAACGAAAGTTTGAAGCGATTGTCATCGACGTCGATTTGGATTCGACCGAATCGACCACGATCGAAGGCATCGCAGGCTCGGACCCCGTCTCGATTGCTCGCGAAAAGCTGGTTGGTGGCTTGGTCCAAATCGGGCTGTGGTCATCGCTTCGCACTCGCCCGTTCGGCAAGGTGCCCGCGATTGATTCGGCACCCCATTCGATCTTCGTCACCGCGACGGATACCAATCCCTTGGCGGCAGACCCCGCCGTGGTGTTGGCAGATCGCAAGGACCAGTTCGTGATCGGGTTGCAAGCGTTGACGCGATTGACCGACGGTCCTGTGCATCTTTGCCAAGCCGAAAAGGCATCGATTCCTGGCGGCGACGTCGCCGGAGTTCAAGCCTCGGCGTTCTCGGGACCCCACCCTGCCGGTTTGGCGGGAACACACATTCATTACTTGGATCCCGTCAGCCTCAACAAAACGGTTTGGTACATCGGTTACCAAGACGTGATCGCGATCGGTTCATTCCTGCAGACCGGTCAACTGGACACTCGCCGAGTGATCTCGTTGGCAGGCCCGAAAGTGAACCAACCACGTTTGATCGAAACCCGCTTGGGCGCTTGCATCGACGAATTGATCGAGGGCGAAGTCGACACCTCGGTCAAACTGCGAGTCATCTCGGGTTCGGTGCTCAACGGGCACGTCGCTGCGGCACCGCATCAGTTCCTGGGACGCTACGACAATCAAGTGTCAGTGATTGAAGAGGGTGACCACCGCGAATTCATGGGCTGGCAGAAACCAGGCTTTGACAAGTTTTCGGTCACCCGCGTGTTCGCTTCGGCATTGACCCCAGACCGTAAATTCGACTTCACGTCCTCCACCGGCGGCAGTGAGCGAGCGATGGTTCCATTGGGCACCTACGAAAAGGTGATGCCGATGGACATCTTGGCAACACAATTGTTGCGAGCGTTGATCGTTCGCGACACCGATTCGGCTCAGCAGCTCGGCGTGCTGGAGCTGGAAGAAGAAGATTTGGCCCTGTGCACGTTCGTGTGCCCCGGTAAATACGAATATGGATCCTTGATCCGAGAAAACCTGACAACCATTGAGCGTGAAGGTTAAGGAATATGAAAGCATTACGTGACGCATTTGACAGCGTCCACCCGTTCTTTGCCAAAGGCGGACTGCTCGAGAAAGCGTACCCGATGTACGAAGCTCTCGACACGTTCTTGTTCACGCCAGGCGAGACGGCTCACGGACGCACGCACGTGCGCGACAACATTGACCTGAAACGCATGATGATCACGGTCGTCTTCGCGTTGATTCCGGTCACGTTGTTCGGCATGTGGAACACAGGGTATCAAGCCAACTCGGCCATCCAAAAGATGACCGACGCGAATGTGGCAGTCGATTATGACTGGCACCACACCGTTCACACCGCCATCGGGCTCGGGCACGACCCCACCGACCACGTCGACAACTTCATTTATGGGGCGATCTTCTTCATCCCCATTTACGCGGTTTGTATGTTCGTGGGTGGGCATGTCGAATTGGTCTTCAGTGTCCTTCGTGGGCACGAGATCAACGAAGGGTTCCTGGTCACCGGATTGCTCTTTCCACTCACCCTGCCCGCCTCAATCCCGCTCTGGCAGGTCGCCGTGGGGATCGCGTTCGGGGTGATTGTCGCCAAAGAAGTCTTTGGCGGCACGGGACGCAACTTCCTCAACGTCGCTCTGACTTCGCGAGCGTTCCTGTACTTCGCTTACGCTGGTCAAATCAGCGGCGACAAAGTCTGGACCGCAGTCGATGGCTTCTCCGGTGCAACCGCTCTGGGGCAAATGGCCAACGCCAGCGAAGACGCTGTCGGGTCGCTGAGTGCCGTCCAGTACGTCTGGGGCACCGAAGAGCCGATCACTTGGATGAGTGCGTTCATCGGAACCATCCAAGGCTGCGTCGGCGAAACCAGTGCCCTGCTGTGTTTGGTCGGTGCTTTGATTCTGATCGCGACGGGCATCGGATCGTGGAAAATCATGGCTGGCGTGATCGCTGGTGTGACCGCGACCGCGTTGTTGCTGAACTTTGCTGGCAGTGAAACAAATGCCATGTTCGCTGTGCCGTTTTATTGGCACCTCGTCATCGGCGGCCTCGCCTTTGGTTTGGTGTTCATGGCGACCGACCCGGTCAGTGCCTCGATGACAGAAACCGGCAAGTGGGTTTACGGGATCCTGATTGGGTTCATGACCGTGCTGATTCGCGTCATCAACCCTGCTTTCCCAGAAGGCATCATGCTGGCGATCTTGTTCGGCAACGTGTTCGCACCGTTGATCGATTGGGGCGTCGTCCAACTCAACATCCGCCGGAGGGCCGCACGCTATGTCACAGCCTGATTCCACTTTGAAAACGATCGTGACCGCGACGATTCTATGCGTGGTCTGTTCGTTCGCCGTCAGTGCCGCCGCGGTGGCACTGCGACCGCTACAAGAAGAGAACAAAGTCCTTGACCGCCAACGCAACATCTTGGATGCGGCTGGTTTGTCTTTGGGCGAATTTGGAAAACCAGCCGCCGAGCTGGACAAAGAGCAAATTGAAAAGCTTTGGGCCTGGGTCAGTCCCGAATTGGTGGACCTGGAAACGGGTGACATTGACACCGATCTCGAAGGTGAAAAAGCCGAGAAATACGACCCTCGCGAAGCTGCGAAGAAAGATTCCGAGAGCATCGAGATCACGGACCCGCAATTCGACATCGGCGTTCCTCGTCGTGAAAAGGTCGCTCGCGTTTACTACGTGAAGAAGCCTGGCAGCGAGAAGATCGAAATGGTCGTGCTGCCGGTTTACGGCAAAGGCCTTTGGTCAACGCTGTACGGCTACATGGCGTTGAAGAACGATCTCGAAACGATCGCTGGTTTGACTTTCTACGAGCACGCTGAAACACCCGGTTTGGGTGGCGAAGTGGACAACACCAAGTGGAAAGCCCAGTGGGTCGGCAACAAACTTTATGACACCGACGGCACGCCCGCCGCTCGTGTTGCGAAGGGACCTGCCCCCGATGGTGATGACTTTGCCGTCGATGGATTGTCCGGTGCCACGATCACTTGTCGTGGTGTGACCAACCTGGTGCGTTACTGGGCCGGTCCCAACGGATACGGTCCGTTCCTGGGCAAACTGAAGCAACGACTTACCGGTGACGCATCCGCGGAAGCCGATCAACCTGAATCCTCCGTCGAAAGCGGTGTCGAACAATACGACATCGACAACGTCGGTCCCAAAGAACCGGTGGGAGAGTAAACCATGGCTGCCCCCAAAGTCGGCAAGGTCCTGTTTGGACCCGTCATCGACAACAACCCAATCGCGTTGCAGATCCTGGGCATTTGTAGTGCTCTGGCTGTGACGACCAGCATCCAGGTTTCGATCGTCATGGCTCTCGCTGTGATCGCGGTGACCGGGTGTTCGAACGCGGCGGTGTCGTCCATTCGTCACTACATTCCCGGCAGCATTCGGATCATCGTTCAGATGACCGTGATCGCATCGCTGGTGATTGTCGTCGACCAAGTGCTGAAGGCGTACATGTACGAAATCAGCAAACAACTTTCGGTCTTCGTGGGGCTGATCATCACCAACTGCATCGTCATGGGACGTGCGGAAGGCTTCGCCATGAAGAATGGCGTTTGGATCAGTTTCTTGGACGGAATTGGCAACGGGCTGGGCTACGGATTGGTCCTGATCGTCGTCGCGTTTTTCCGCGAATTGTTCGGCAGCGGGTCGCTGTTGGGCTTTGAACTCTTTCAACTGGACCGCAACGGCGGCTGGTACAACCCGAACAACTTGATGCTGTTGCCGCCCAGTGCGTTCTTCATCATTGGGTTCATGATTTGGGTGATCCGTTTGAACAAACCCGAACAAATCGAAGAGGCCTAAGTCATGGTCGAACAATACCTCAGCATCTTTTTGAAGGCTGTCTTCGTCGAGAACCTGGCACTCGCATTCTTTTTGGGAATGTGCACGTTCTTGGCAGTCAGTAAAAACGTCAAAACGGCAATCGGCTTGGGGATCGCGGTCATCGCGATCGAGACCATCACCGTGCCTGCCAACCAATTGATCTACAGCCTGTTGCTGAAGAAAGGTGCGTTGACCTGGGTCAACGACTATCTGATCAGCACGGACACTTACAACTTCGCGGAGGTCGACCTGACCTTCCTCGGGTTCATCAGCTACATCGGCGTGATCGCCGCCATGGTTCAGATCTTGGAAATGTTCCTCGATCGATTCATGCCCAGCCTTTACAACGCCCTGGGGATTTTCCTTCCTCTGATCACCGTGAACTGCGCCATCTTGGGTGCGTCGTTGTTCATGGAGCAGCGTGAGTACGCGTTTGGCGAATCCGTCGTCTTCGGCTTCGGCTGTGGCGTTGGTTGGGCTTTGGCGATCATGGCTCTGGCCGGAATTCGCGAAAAATTGAAGTACAGCGACGTTCCTCCACCGCTTCGCGGTTTGGGAATCACGTTTATCACGGTTGGTTTGATGTCATTGGCATTCATGTCCTTCAGCGGCATTCAGCTGTAACGAAAACGAACCGTCGCAACGACGTGCGTCAGTCAGATGGCTGGCAGCAGTGAGTTTGTCAGCCTCCGGGGCTGACGTGAGTTTTGACTGTCAGGCTGATTTGCCTCGCGTGCACCCCTCAACTTTTGATTTAAAATGCTTTCCCTTCCTCTGATGATAGCGGCCTCCGCCAGCACGGTCGTCATTCTCGGCGTCGTCATGTTCACCGTTGTGGTGATCGCATTGGTGCTGCTGATTTTGGCCGCCAAAAGCCAATTGGTTGCATCCGGCCCGGTCAAAATCATGATCAACGGCCAAAAAGAAATTTCCGTCCCGGCCGGCGGAAAGCTGCTCGGTGCTCTCGCAGACGCGGGCATCTTCGTCAGCAGTGCCTGCGGTGGCGGTGGGACCTGTGCCCAGTGCAAAGTCAAAGTCACCGAGGGCGGTGGCGACTTGTTGGCGACCGAAACCGGCCACATCAACAAGAAAGAAGCCGCCGAGGGCGAACGATTGTCCTGCCAAGTCGCTGTGAAGACCGACATGGTTGTGGAAGTTCCACCGGAAGCGTTCGACACCCAGAAATGGGAATGCACGGTCAAGAGCAACGACAACGTTGCGACCTTCATCAAGGAATTCGTCCTGCAGCTTCCCGAAGGGGCCGAGGTCGATTTCCGGGCGGGTGGTTACATCCAAATCGAATGCCCACCCCACGAAATCCACTACAAAGATTTCGACATCGACGAAGAGTATCACCCCGACTGGGACCAGTACAACATTTGGCGGTACGTGTCGAAGGTCGAAGAGCCGGTCATCCGTGCTTATTCGATGGCCAACTACCCCGGCGAGAAGGGCATCATCATGCTCAACATCCGGGTCGCGTCGCCACCACCACGTGCTCCTGAGGGAACACCGCCTGGGAAGATGAGCAGTTACATCTTCTCGCTCAAACCAGGCGACAAAGCCACGATCAGCGGTCCTTACGGTGAATTCTTCATCAAGGACAGCGACGCCGAAATGGTTTACATCGGGGGTGGTGCCGGGATGGCACCTCTGCGAAGTCACATCTTTGAGTTGTTCAAACGCCAGAAAACGGACCGCAAGGTCAGCTACTGGTACGGCGGTCGAAGCCTTCGTGAGCTGTTCTACATCGATCAGTTCCGTGAGATCGAAAAGGACTTCCCGAACTTCCAGTTCAACATCGCATTGTCGGAGCCTCAACCGGAAGACAACTGGGACGGGTACGTCGGCTTCATTCACCAGGTCTTGCTGGACAATTACCTCCGCAACCACCCGGCACCGGAAGACATCGAGTACTACATCTGTGGTCCACCCATGATGAACGCCGCTGTGTTCCGCATGCTGGATGACTTGGGTGTTGAACCCGAAAACATTGCCTACGATGACTTCGGTGGCTGATCAGCGGAGCTAGGTTTTGCTTTTAGCTTCTAGGACTCAGGATTGCTGAGTCGTTGATGCGAAACGTGGCGGGCTGTTGAATGACGGAGACTTTCGCCTCGATTCCACCACAACCGAACGGGGCGGTGATCGTCGAGCGGCTAGCAGACTGTTGATTCAATACGTTCCAAAGATTGAACGATCAGCCGACGGGCGCTCGCCCACGGTTACCGGAGGCGAACCGGACGCGATCGCGTTCCGGCTGACCAAATCCACAGGCGTCTAGACGATGATCGCGATGCATCGATCCAAGACATGGTCGGCGTCGTAATGCAAGATCGAAGAAGGCCATCGGCCCTCAGTGAAGTGACGCAACGACAAGCTGCATGATTGAGGGATGGAACGCCACCGCTCGCGGATGAGGTGGGCTCGTTCGCTCTCAGCACTCGAACACATGCGAATCTTTCGATGAGAAAACATTCCAGCGTCGTCGCGTTCTTAGGTTGTTGGTTCCTGGCGACGTCGTGTTGGTTCTCCCCGGTTGGTGCTGCGGATCCACTGACGTTTCGCGGGGCGACGATGGGGACGACCTACATGGTCAAAGTCCATTCGCCGCCGGAAACACCCGATTGGGATGCGGAGACCGCGACGGCGATCGAACGTGAGTTGCGGTCGGTCAACGATCAAATGTCGACGTACCTGAAGTCGTCGGAGTTGAGCCAGTTCAACGCGTCGGAATCAATGGACTGGTTCGACGTCAGTGCTGAAACCGCGGAAGTGGTTGCCGCGGCATTGGAACTGTCAGAGAAAACGGACGGTGCGTTTGATGTGACCGTGGGACCGTTGGTCGATCGCTGGAGCTTTGGTGCTGGCGAACGCAAAAACGATGTCCCCAGCCAAGCGGAGTTGGGGGAGCTGAAGCAGAACATCGGTTACCAACACTTGCAGTCACGCCTCGATCCACCGGCTCTGAAAAAGGACATCGCGGAACTGCAAGTCGATCTGTCTTCGATTGCCAAGGGCCACGGCGTGGACCGAATTGTCGAGTTGTTGGCAGGGCGTGGGGCGGAGAATGTGTTCGTGGAAGTCGGTGGCGAGGTCCGCGTGGCGGGTGATAAGTCCGGCGATTCATGGAAGGTTGGGATTCAGCGACCTGACACTGGTGGGCAAGAGTTGTTGGTCGCTCACAAGATTCGCGATGCCGCGATGGCAACCTCGGGTGACTACCGCAACTTCTTCGAAGTCGATGACCAGCGTTATTCGCACACGATCGATCCACGCACCGGCCGCCCGGTCACCAATGGGGTGGCGTCGGTCAGTGTGATCACCGACACCTGCATGCTCGCCGATGGCTGGGCAACAGCGTTGAACGTGGTCGGGGCTGAAGACGCGATGCGATTGGCACGCGAGAATGATCTCAGCGTGTTGGTCGTCCAGCGATTCAATGACGGGTTGGTTTCCAGTGGCACGGGCGAGTTAACGCAGTACGCCGACGTCGACGTTTCGGAACCCACAGTGGGCAACGAGATCGCCGTGACGCCGACCGACGAAGCCGAAGAAAAGTCGTTTGCTCAGCGAATGGCGCCCGTGTTGTTGATGACCGGGTTGACGTTTGGCGCGGTGTTGCTCGCGATGGCCGTCGGAGTCATTTTCGGACGTCAAGCGATCAGCGGATCGTGTGGTGGATTGAACGCCAAGATCGACGAGGACGGCGTGTCTCGCTGCACGATGTGCAGCACGCCCTCAGAAGCCTGCCAAGAGCTCCGAGACAAAATGGCCGAGAAGTAAGGCCTTGGTGCCCGGCCATTGAAGAGCCCTGTTGATAGTTGCTCACGGTCCGACTGACTTTGGCCATCCAGCGCACCCGTCGCCGGATTCACCGAGAAAGCAGTTGGTAACCAAATGGCACTTACTTCACCCTCCCTCAGGGAGGGTCGGCCCGCTTCGGGCCGGGGAGGGCGAACCTAAAACCCGGTGTGTAGCCCTCCCCTCGCTTCGCTCGACCCTCCCAGGGGGAGGGTGAATTTGTAAAGTAAGTGCCGTTCAGCGCTAGCCCGCGGTTACCGGAAACGAACCGGACGCTATCGCGTTCCGGCTGACTAAATCAACAATCCGGTTAGCAACGGGCGGGGGGCGCAAGATGTTGCTTGCACGGCACTTGGAAGGGGGGGGAAGAACCGCAGGGACTCAGGGTTGCGCTGGCACCTTCCGAGGGAGGGTGAAGGTCCGAGCACGAGCTAGGAGCTAGCAGTCTTGCATGCGTTTGCGGAAGTCGGCGAGTTCGATCTTGGGGACCACGTTGCTGGCTTTCGTTCCGAGCGCGACGGCGGCGATGTAGCCTTGCCGTGGGATCACGTTGCGGATCTGCCAGTGGCGGCCTTGCGCAAGGGACTCATCTTTCAGAATCAATCGCGGGGAATTCGAAGCGGCCTTCTCGAATGCGAATTGGTCCAGAGGCGTGTTGAGCCCGGTGCCGATGGCTTTGATGAACGCTTCTTTGAGCGTCCAGATCTTGAGGAACAAGGCTTGCTTCGCGTCGCTGTTTTTGACTCGGTCGAGCTGTTCGATCTCTTCGGGGGCAAAGTAACGCTGAGCCAGTCCCGGATCGGTTTTTCGGTCCAGGCCTTCAATGTCGACGCCCAACCATTCGTCGGCCGCTTCGGCTCCGAGACCGCAGATCACCAGCCCTTTTGTGTGGGCGATGTTGAACGGCCGACGCAGTAGCTCTGGGGTTTCGACGATGGGTTTGCCGTGGTCCAGGTTGCGGAACTGGATCTGATGCGGGGGCGTTTGCGTGTCCGCGATCAGGAATCGGGCCATCCCGCGACCGATCACGTGCTGGTGCCGAGCCGAGGCGACTCGGAATTTGGCGGCGGATTGGTGCTCCTCTTGTGCCAGCCAACGCATGCAAAACGCTTCGATTTTGCCGGGTGTGTCGGCGGCCGCCGAGGCATACCAAAGCTGGATCGGGGACTGCTGTTTGGTGGAATGATTCGGCGCAGCGGAGGGCTGGGGGGAATCGGTTGTGTGGGTTTGGGTGGGGGGCGTTTTCGTCATGGCTGCCATGATCGACAAAACTGGGCCCATCCGTCAATCACGCTGACGGGGATCGGGAGAATGATTGTGGGGCTGGGCCGTCAACGTTCGATGAGAAAGACATGACACTCAGCCATCCATTCCCGGTTTGCTTGTTCGCGGAAAGCGCACTGGAATCGGTCTCGTTTGACCGCGGAACCCTGTGGTTGGTCGCCGGCTTCTTGATGCTGGGATGGGCTTTGGCCCGCTTGACCATTTCGCGACGCAAAAAGGCAATCCGTCAACGCGGGGAATCTCGCGAGACCCAGCGGCGGCTGGATTCGGTGAAGAAGACGGCGTTGCCGCTGAGCGACGCGCCCCCCGAGACCCAGCGTTGGCAAGTCGCGATGTTTGATTTGCAACGAGAATTGACGGGTGATTTGGACACGCGGATCGCCGTCGTGCAAAGCTTGATCCGGCACGCCGATCAACGCATCGCCACGCTGCAAGAGCTGGAGCGTCGTCAGCAGGCCAAATGAGCCGCCACGACATTTGTGCAGCCACCCGATAGACTGGTGCAAGGGGCGAGTGCCAATGCGGGCGCAGTTGCCTGTACCTGTCATTGCTTTCGGAGGCCAGCTTTGTTTCGCTTAAGTCTCGCAACGTTGATCGCTTTGCCGATTGTCGTGGCCTCGTTTGAGTTGGCGGTGGTCCGTCCCGTGGTCGCGACGGTGCTTTACTTCTCGCTTGCTGCATTCGTGATTCTTTTCGGTTTGACCGCCAAGGCGTCGGGAACGCGGTTGGAGGTGGAATCCAGGCCCGGGCTGATTTACACCACCGGATGTTTGATCGCATGCGTCGTGGTTTTGCTGTCCGTGCAGACTCTGAGAAAGAGTTCGCGGCGATTCAGTGAATGGTCCGTGGAACATCGGATGAATCGCACGGGCTACCGAAAGGTCTGGCAGGAGCCAACGTACGGTCGAAACGGGCAGGTGCTTTCTCGGGGGTACCGCTGGGAAAAGTAGCCCGGGTGAAAGCCAGGCGAAGCCGTGACGCATCCATCTAAAACAAAGTCGATGATTGAAGATCACGATGTAAGCAGGTCGGCAGGAATGACCACGCACAACCATGTGAGCCGTTTGGGCGTTAGCCCCGGTTGTGCGTGAAAACCGTGGCTAACGCCAACGGCTCACATACCCGATGACACATGCGTACCTGCTTAGTGGAGGTTGTGCGTACTCCAGCCACCTGCCTGCTAACGATTTTGATCGGCGTCGGTGTCGCGATGATCTGTTCGGTTGACTTGTTGGTGACTTAGGCCACGGCTACCTGAATCATTGGATCCAGGCGGGGAGTTTTCGCCTGATATCGTTGGCCGCATTTCATGCCGTGATCGTCGGCGTCGCGGTGTTGTTGCACATTGTGTGTCGACCGACCGGGGCGGATCCATCGGGCAGGGGCGATGAAGGAATGGACGGATCATCGCAGGACCTCGATTTGATTACTGACGTTCTTCGAGGCTTCCTTCGCCCAGGACCTGAACCGTCGTGGACGAGGCGACGAGTCCTTCCCCAGGCAAGGGACTTGTTGCCTCGTCCACTACCAAATGCTGCCCTGAATCAATCGACATTCCCTGCCTGCTGAGACAGAATCGGGAGGCGGAGCCTCCAAGGCAGTGTGTTCCCAGGCAGAGCCTGGGAACAAGGGAACAGGGAAGGAAACGGTCCATCATTCAACCGATTTTCCCAGATGATCAATGGACGTCGCCGGAGACCGTGATCTTCCATGACACGCCGAAGCGGTCGATGACGATTCCATAGCGGGTTGCGAAGAAGGTGGGGGCGAGCGGGAGGAGGACGCGGCCGTGTTCACTCAGTCCGGCGAAGTGACGTTCGGCGTCTTCGATGGAATCGTCGCGGACGGCGAAGGCGAACCCGGCGAACGCTATTTCGAAATTGGGATCGTCGCAGCCCATGTCGCTGGCCATCAACTCGGTGGACCCGATGCGGATCGTCGCGTGAAAGATTTTTTCTTCCAACCCAGGCTTCGCCATCGATGGGTCGGGGCATTCACGGAACCGCATCAGCATCAACACTTGCGCGTCGAGCACCGATTGGTAGTGTTGGACCGCTTCTTCGGTTCGACCGCCGAAGCTCAGTGTGGTCACGACGCTCATGAGAGGCTCACTCGTGGCCGCCTTCTTCGCCGGCAGGTGGTTCAACTTGGAGGCTGGCCAAGTACGCGACCAAGTCACGCAGTTCGCGAGCGGTCATTTGCTCGGTCAGTCCAGCCGGCATCGAGGACTTGCCCTTTTTGCGAGCGACGATGTAATCCTTTTCAATTTGTGTTCGCGAACCGTCGGCGGCGATCAAGTCGATCACGTCGTCGGTTTCGGCACCCACGATCCCCGTGAAGACTTTTCCGTCTTCATCGGCGATGATGGCGGTCTCGAAGCCTTCCGCGATTTTGGCGTCGGGCAGCGCGATCGCTTCCAGCAAGGTGCGACGGTCGCGGATCTTTCCGACGGAGGTCAGCGCGGGGCCGACTTCGCCGCCCGTCCGGTCGACTTTGTGGCAACGCACGCACGAGAGTTCGGTTTTGCCAAAGAACAGCGCGGCGCCCTTTTCAGGGTCGCCGCCGTGCAGCGAGTCCATCCATTTGGCGAGCGGTTCGGTCTCGGAGAGCTTTTCGCGATGAGTCGCGATCTTTGCGTTCCAATCTTCGGGCAGGCGTTTCGTGGCTGCTTCGACGACATTCAGTTGGACGTCGGCGGGCAGGTCGTTCTCGAGGTAAGCGTTGACGCCTTTCGTGATGTGTTCGACTGCTTCGGGGGATTCGATGTCTGCCAACAGGTCCCAGGCAAGTCCGCGAACGAGTTGGCTTTCCGTGGCTGTGGCGGCGATGAAGCGATCGACCGATGCGGGGCCGTCATGTTTGCCCAGCACTGACAGAGCGGCGGTGACCAAGGCTGTCGGTTGCTCCGAGTCAATCGTTCGGGCGATCTGAACCGCTTGTGCGGGTTCGAGTCGGGCAAGGGCAGTGAGCGCGGACGCTCGCGACGCGGGCCGTGACTGGGCGTCCTTCGTGCGGGCGATCAGTTGTGGGGCGATCTTTTTGATGCCCAATTTGGACCCGACATCGATCGCTTTTTCGCGGACCTTTTGATCGGTGATCATCAGGACTTCGATGTGTTTGGCGAGGGCTTCGCGAGCGATGATTTCGGGGCGATTTTCCAAAGGCCGGAATTCGTTCGTGACGCGGTCGCGTGGATCGGGTTTGGCCCAGTTGGCCAGCATGTCAATCGCTTCGATGCGAGCCCAGGTTGGTTTTTCACCCGACGCGGCGAAGGACGCCAGTGCGGCGGCGGAGTCGGCTGTGCCGATGCGGTAGTTGGCGGCCAACACGCGGCGCACCAAGGCCTCCGAAGTGAGCGGCAGATCGGCGACGGAAATCAATTGCGCCAGGTCGTTGGTGGCTGCCGGGATGGGGTGATCGTGAATCGCCAGGGCGGCTTCGGCCAGCACCAAAGAATTGGCGTCGGACAGAAACGCGGTGACTTTTTCGCTGCTTTGTCCACGCAGGGCGGCGATGGCGGCGCGGCGAACCGGGACGCTGTTGTGGGATGCCAATCCAGCCAGCATGTCTTCCGTGGCGACTCGTCGCAGGAACAAGGTGCAGGCGTGACGCAGAGCGGGGTCGACGTTGTTGTTGGTGGCGAGAATTTGCAGCACGCTTCCAAAGGCTTGCTGGTTGGGAGCGGCGCCATTGGCTTGAGCGGTCAAGAGTTCGGACAGCGAAATCGCTGCGAAGTACTTCACGCGTGGGGATTCGTCAGTCAGCCGTTGGGTGACTTGGGCGATCGATTCGGCATCGTTTTGGTCGCCCGCCAACGCACAGGCAGCGGCGCGGAGAAGCGGATCGGAATCGGTGAGCCAGCCGCGGTTGGAGGCCAACACATCGGCGCGTCGGGCGGCGTCCAAACGAACCGCGTGTTCGCATCCCCAGATTCCGTGCAGGCGGAAGCGAGCGTCGAGGTCGGTGGCGGAGGCGATTTCCAGCAGCGGTTTCAGTTCCCCGCGAAGGGCGAGTTCCCACTGGGCGTTCAATCGCACGCGGCGGTCAATGTGCCGCAGTTGTTGGGCCAAGTCTTCGACTGAAGCAGCGGACAGGTCACCGCTGAGCAATTCTTGGACTTCCGTGACCACGTCCGAGTCTTGCTGGGCGGGGTCGCTGAGTTTGTACAAGCGACCTTTGCCGATTCCATCCCAGCCATCGACCCAGTCGCTGACCAACAGGTCGCCCGACGGGGTGAAGGCGAGGTCAGTGGCGAGGATGTTCCAGATCGGTTGGTTGTCTGAGCCCATTTTGTAAAAGGCACCGTCGGGATCGACGGAGAACGAGCGGATGCCGCTGTTGGAGGGACCGCCTCGGAAGTCGCAGATCAGGAATTGGTTGTTGAGTTGATCGCCGAAACCAGTGCCCGGGTAAAACGCCAACCCCGAGGGGCCGTCGGTGAAGTTGATGATCGGGGGCACCAGGTGAGCAGGTTGCTCGTTGTGGTGAGGTTCCCAGATCTTCAATCGATTGAAGGGGCCACGATCGGGAAGGTATTGGTAGTGCATCCGCCAACCAGTGTCGCCACCTTCCAGCAGCTGGACCAAGCGGGCTTTGTCGCCACTGTCGGAGTTGTTGTCGACGGTGAACCAGTCGCCGATGTCGTTGAAGGCCAACTCCTGCGGGTTCCGCAAACCGTTGCAGTAGATTTCTAAGTTGCTGCCATCCATCTCGCAGCGGAAGACGGCACCGACGGCGGGATTGGAAAGCAGCTTTCCTTCGGGAGTGGTGACGTGATAGCCGCGGTCACCAATCGAAAAGTACAGTCGTCCGTCGTAACCACGGATCAACCCGTGCATGTCGTGTCCACGGAACGCCACTCGGACCCCATAACCATCGGACAGCACCTGGGAGTCTTCCGCGACGCCGTCGTCATCGGCATCGGTTAACTTCCAGAGTTTGGGAATGCAGGTGTAGTAGATGTCGGAACCATGGACCAAGATCCCAGCACCGGTGCCTTCTTCGAGTCCATTGAATCCGTCGGCGACCACGGTGACTTCGTCGGCCACCCCATCGCCATCGGTGTCGACCAAGCGGCGAATCCGATCGTCATGTTGGGCGTAGGTGATCGCGGCTTCGCCGAGCAAGCGTTTGTGGTAGTCGATTCGGTCTTGAACGGTTTCGGCGGCGAGGTCGGCCAGCAACCATTCGTCGTCGTGGCCGCGATTGTCGGTCACGCCGCGGTTTTGTCGGAAGCTCTCGCAGACGTAGACGCGTCCTTGGGAATCAACAGTGAACGCGACGATGTTCGCGACGTTGGGTTCGGCCGCGAAAAGTTCGATCGTCCAGCCGTCGGGGATTTTGAATCCGGCCATGGCTTGGGCGGCTTCGTCCGAGGCCTCTGCGATCTGCGGCGGCAACGGCTGAGGTTTGGTCGTGGAGACGGATGGGGCGGTTGGTTCGGCTGCCGTGGCCGAGTGGACGAAGATCGATTCAGGCAGGGCGGCGGTGAACGACAACGTGCCCAGGGTGAGACTGACGCCAGCCATCCAGCGAACGAATCGAGAGGCAGGTCTCGAATGACGCCATGAACGAGGAAGCGAGTGAGAAAACGAGCGGGACGAAGGATCGGTGGACGGCGTCATGGTGCAGATAAGAGACCTCATTGGGCGGCGGCGAGCGGTATGTATAGAATAACTGCGGCTTGGAATGATGAACAAGGATTAACCGCCCTGCATCTGGCATTCCAACCGAATATTTGCCTGCCATCCTTGTCTCAAACTCGGTGTCTCCGTCTCGATGAGCGAACCGAATCCTTCGACGACTGCTGCGGATCAATCCCTGCCCCCAGCTGCATCGCAGCAGACCCGTCCGGGGAACGAGGCCGCGGTCCGGCGTGGGAATCCCTTTGCATCGGGCTCCGACCGACCGGTCATCGACTCGGTCACGCCGATGATCCAGGAAGAGGCGTGGGTGCCCGAGTCGGGCATGCTGCAAGCGAGCGTGCTCGCGGCGATGATTGTGTTGGTGTTTTCGTTGGCCTGCTGGCGGCTGTTCCCGGCCGGCGGGATCCTGGTCACGGGGCTGGGATGCGGCCTGTCGATCCTGGGCATGTTCTCATCGCGAGTCTTTGCCGCGGGTATCTGTTTGTTGGCCCATGCGGCGTTGTTTGTTGGTTGCTATTTGCAGGTGATTTGAGGGAAGTGGGGAAGGGGCTCAGGGCCACAGGGACACAGGGACACAGGGACTCAGGGACTCAGGGCCACAGGGCCACAGGGCCACAGGGCCACAGGGACTCAGGACTCAGGACTCAGGACTCAGGACTCAGGACTCAGGACTCAGGACTCAGGACTCAGGACTCAGGACTCAGGACTCAGGACTCAGGGGGATCGCGCGTACGATGGGGGGCCATGCCTGTCGGTAATGAACCACGGGGGCATTCGCGGCGGGGAGGGCAACTGTCGTCGCTCCGCGACTGGGGGGATGTTTTGGTCGTCGATGGACCTTGGGTTGAAAACCCAAGGCTTTCGGCTTCCTTCGCTCCGCGACTGGTTGTGTGTGTCCGAGTGCTCGAACAACCGCGGAGCGGTGACATCCGTCAGCCTCGGGTTTTTAACCCGAGGTCTCGGGCGATCCTTTCCTCGCTCGACAAGCCGCGGAGCGGCGACAGGTGGCGAGCGATGAGAGGGGAAAATTGAAAAAGTGAAATTGCAAATTGTAAATTGCAAAACTTGGGCGGTTGAGGCGATGGCTCAGCGGTACCGGCGACGAACGGGACGCGAGCTCGTTTCGGGCGGAGGTCGATTGCGGGGACGAGTACCGCTTCGCTGAGCCCGAGCACGAGAAGCGGGCGGCCAGCCCATCGAAATGGAAACCCGACGCGTCAGCGAGGCTTGCGCGGGATTCCCGATGCCGGCCCCAACCGGGACGGCCATATTTTTTTTCGTGATGGGTCTCGGGGCTTCCACCCCGAGCTATGCACGATGGCCCCGTCCGGGGCGATCGTTTGCACGAAAGCCAACGGTAGGAGCTAGGAGCTAGGAGCTAGGAGCTAGGAGCTAGGAGCTCACTTTCGAGAGTTCGGCCGGGTGGCGACGCTGGGGGCTTCCACCGGGCTGAGTGCCAAGGCGAGCCAACCATCGCGAAGTTCGAGTTGGCTGACGGCGAGGTCCTGCATCGCGGGATGCTCGATGAGTTTGGGAGTCGTCAGGGGGATCACTCGATCTTCGGCCAACACCTTGTTGAAGATCGCGCGGATCGGCAGGCGTTGTCGCATCGACATGCCTGGACCACTGACTCGGAGGTGACCGTCTCGGACCAGTCGTGCGTTCAAGCCGTCGATCTCGGGCTTGTAGGCCGCGCGAACGATGAACCGTGTCAGCTTGGGACTGCCCGGTTGGCTCAGCCGAACGACTCGCAACGTCAACCACATTTTGCCGTCTTCGATTTCGATCGTCATGGGACGGGTGGGCGAAAAGGCGATCTCGGCTTCGCCAGGGACTTCTTCGGGCAACGCCACGCCTTCTTTGCCGAACAAGGCAAACGTGTCGGTGTAGAGCTCTTGGAAGGTTTTGACTTCCCCACGCGGAAGGATTTGTTCCAGCGTGTTGTTGATCGCGGATTGATGCATTTGCAAGCTCAACCAACTGTCGTTCCAGGCTCGCGGGCGAGGGGTATGAGCGGCCAGTTGCCAATCACCTGCCAAGCGGTAGCGAGCGATCAAGCGTTCCGAGGTGGTTTCCAAGTCGATCACCGTCGGTGCCAGTTCCAGGCGTCCGAGAGGTCCGAGCACGAGGTCGTCCCACTTTTCGGAAGCCTTGCTGGTTTGAGTCGTCAGTTCCGATTGGGTTCCCTGCACGACTTCCTCGCGAATTTGTTGCCGGGTGCGTTGGTTGGCCAGCGATTTGGTGTCTTCGTATTTCTTTTCCGCGATGCCGCGAACCAAGGATCCGATCAATGGCCATTCGTTGACCTTCGAGTCCACTCGCGACAAACGATTGTTCGCGTTGACTTGGACTTCCGTGCCGCCAACGGTCAGGCCGTCCGCTGAAATGCGGATCGGAGTGGAGGCATCAAAATTGGCCCAGCCATTGGAATGCACGGTCACGCCACTTTTCGCGGCTTGGCTGTGGGTCGAAACGTCGCCGCGAGTCAGCAGGTCAATGCTCCACTGGCCCGGTGTCGGATTCAATCGCAGGTCCATGGCGGTGCTGACGTTGCTGGTTCCACGGACGGGTGTGCCAGCGATTTGGGTTGAGATCGGCGAGGTGCGGTCGGGGACCGAGGGGATCAAACGCTCGATCAGTTTCGCGGAGATCGCGGTGCGAACGTTGGCATTGCGGTAGTTCAGGTCGATTGCCTTGGCGACACGTGCCGCGTGAGTGTCATCCGAGAATCGCAATGACTGAAACGCGTTGGTGACCTTCACGGCAGCCAAGTCAATCGCATCAGCTTCGGCGCGTTCGAGGTCTTGGAGCAAGGCAACGTAATCGATCGGCATCGCGCTCCAAGTCTTCATCGCTTCGGTCAGTTGCTGAAGTGCGGGTTGATTCAACCAGTCTTCGTGTGCCGGTGCCAATCGCTTGGAAGTGATTCGGGACAAGTACCGCTGAGCCGTGAGGGCGCGTTGGTCCATGTCGTCGGACGATGCCAGCGTTTGAATCTTGTCGAGCAGCAGGAACGTCGTCCAACCTTGAGGGTCTCCCGTTTCAGGAAGCTGCTCACGGACGTCCCGAATCAGTTGGTGAACATCAAAACGCTGATGGGTTCGCGTTTGGCTGTGCAGGGTCAGTGTTTCGTGAGGCAGGGTCCCGGAGGGATCGAACGAGTCGGCGTGGCCGCGCGCCAATTGCCAAATCGACGCCCAGATGCTTGTGCGACGGGACAGCGAGTGGGAAGCCTGCAGCCAACGGACTTGTTGGTCGCGAGCGGGGGCTCGTTCTGCCAGTTGCAGACCGGCGGCCGCCAAGGAGGACAGTTCGCGAAGCACGGTGCCGGCTTCGGGATCGCCCAAGCGAGAGAGCTGGCGAAGTCGATTCAATCGTTCGTCAACCTCTCCGGCCCAACGTCCCATCACGATCGAGGTCGCTTGACGATGGACGGCTTCTTCGGAAGAAGCTGACAGGCCGTGGTGGTCGCCGCTGCGCAGCATCTCCTCGTGAGCCGTTTTCAGATCGGTTTGTTCCATGTCGACGGAAGTCAGCAACACGTCGTTCAGTTCTTCATTGGCATCCACCGCCAAATTGGCGTGCGACGAAAGCTCGGACAATTCCAAACGCAATTGTTTGGCGAGAGGCCAGCCGGTCACGTGGTGATTCTTGGCTGCTTGGGCCGCGTCCGTGGGCGAAACCACTGGCGGACGCACGAAGCGGGGCAGGTCCAGGTTGAGTTCGGGAAGCTCCACAACCGGAACACTGGGTTTGGCCAACACCGCGACAGATTCCGGAATCAGCGAAACGGACTCGGAGCCGGAGCGTTGCGAATCGGTGTGGAACATTTCCGCGGGCAACGACAGCGACGTCGGTTCGGTTGATGTCGGGTCATCCAACCCAGGCGACAGGGAAGCGGGAACGGATTGTGCAAATGGCTCGAAGGAGAGTTCCTGTTCCAATGTTTCTGCAAAGCCAGCGAGTTCGGTTTCGATATCGATCACGGGAGCTTGCAGCGTGCTGGAGGCATCGCTAGCTAAACGCTCGGGCAGGGACAACCCACGCGCACCGTGGTCGGTCCGGTGGGCATCTTCTGCGTGCGTTTGTGGAGGCAGGGCGTCGGATTGGTTCCAAGGCGAGAGCGGTTCCGCGGTACCGAATCCGTGGCGGTTTGAAGCTGCCAATCCGTCGGGAGCGTTTGCGGAGGGATCGTCGTTGGAATGTTTTTCGCCGTTCCGGTCGGACGTCAAGTATTGGAACGCGGGATCCGAAGCCACGTCCAAATTTGCCTGGGCGGGTGGGCCGTTGCCAAATTGGGCAAGCAATCCACCTGGTTCCAGCAAACCGGTCGAGTTCAGAAAGTATGGCATGGTGGTGGTCGCAATGACAGCGATGGACGCTGTGATTGGCCACAACAACAGCGATCGTCGGGAATCCTGACGCATTCGATGACTGATGGATTGGAGCAATTGAGAAGGACGGCGACGAGACGTTTTTCGCCGATCAAACGCTTATGCCTAAAATGGGCACTCCAAACCAAGATGAATTCCGCTGTGGAACGAAAGCGGACCCAAACTTTCGCAGTTGGAGGGGCTGGTGGTCGCCGGTCAGACCAGCCCAGCGGTGGGGGCAGGCCAGGTCCTCGCCTGTACATGGGGGGCAGACGGATTAAGGTTGGTCAAAAAATGAAGCCGGTCCCCGGTTGGAGCACTGTTTCTCGGAGTGAATCGCAGCCGGAGTTGCCGCGGGAATCGCACCATGAAACCGTGCTGCGGAAACTCACTGTGCTGCGGAAACTCACTGTGAAACTGGACCAAACGCCTCAGCGACTGCCCATTGCTCGGTCGCCGCGACCTTCTCTGAGAATTCAAAACAAACGTGACCCAGCCTGATTCCTTGCCGCTTTCACGCCGAAATCGATTTTTGATCAGCATCCTGTTGATAGGGATGCTGTTGACGATCGCTCTGCCGCCGTTGGCGTTCCAGGCACGCGGTGCACGCGGGCTGTCGCCGTCCGTCGGAACCCTGTTGGCGATGGTTTCTCCGGTCGCACAGATGTTTTACTTGGATCGTGGCTACGCGTTTTTTGCTCCGGATCCCGGCCCCAGCCACCTGATTCGGGCGAGCTCGGAGGGTGGCAAATCGACGCAACTGTTTCCGGATCTGAAGGACCAGTGGCCTCGATTGTCGTACCACCGGCATTTCATGTTGGCGGAATTTTTGAATGACTCCTACCAGCCCGCTTTGCCGCTGGAGGTCAGTCAGTTGATCGGTCCCGAGCTCAGTCCGGAAGAACTTCAAACGCTGCGGTTGGGGCGACAACGCTATGAAAGGATCGCTGATTCGATGGTCCGACACCTGCAGTCGACGGGGAAATCAGACGTGTCGATCCAGCGAATCGAACATCAAATGCCTGACTTTGTTTTGTTCACGCAAGAGGACCTGTCGTTGACCGACGAGCGGTCTTACATCGAATTGCCCGATCTCCCGATCACGCTGGAGAGTTTGCTAGGGAGTGTCCCTGAGTCGCTTCCGCAGCCGGAAGACGGCGACGCAATGGTCTTGGACCCAGAGGATTCCGAGCCCGTTCCTGTTCCGGCAGGTGAACGGAAGAAAGATACTGAAGATCGGTCGAAGGACGCGGGCAGTCCCACGGCGGAGAATCCGACACCGGATGAACTGGAGCAACCAAGCACTGCACCGGAGGACGCGTCGTGATCGTTGACTTTGCGAAACAATACGCGTCGTCTTGGGTGGATGCCTGGGATCGGTTTTGGTTCACGCCTCGGCACATTGATACGTTGGCCGTGCTGCGGATCGTCACTGGTGCAATGCTGTTGTATTCGCACCTGGTGCTCGCGGCCGACTTTTCTTCTTTCGTTGGAACGGAAGCTTGGATCGACAATGAGACCAGCGCGTGGCTGCATGATGGAACGCTTGGTGAATCGACCGCGGCTTGGTCGTACTTGTGGTTGGTCGACAACGCAACCGTTTTATGGCTGAATCACCTCGTGACGATCTTGGTCACGGGGTGCTTTCTGGTGGGCTTCTTGACTCGCCTGACTGGGCCGCTGGCGTGGTTCCTGCAATTGATGTTGGTGCATCGACTGCTCGGCAGCCTGTTTGGGCTGGATCAGATTGTCACCTACTGCGTGATGTACTTGGCCTTTGTTCCCTGCGGTGCAGTTTGGTCCATCGATGCGAAGCTCCGCCGACGTCTGACAGGTGATGGTGAGAAAACGCTTTCGGGTTGGAAGGCGTGGTTGTTCCCGGCGGACAAGAAGACGGTCTCGGCCAATGTGGCGACGCGATTGCTGCAGATTCACTTGTGCGTGATCTACCTGTTCGGTGGCATTGCGAAGGCGCGTGGTGAACTTTGGTGGGACGGGACGGCCGTTTGGTTTGCTGTGGCAAACTACGAATATCAGTCGATTGACATGACGTTCTTGGGGCGTTTTCCGCGTGTCTTCACAGCGTTGTCGCACATCACGATGTTCTGGGAGATCTTCTACTGTGCGTTGGTTTGGCCGCGTTTGACTCGCGGGATCACGTTGGCGCTCGCCGTCGCCGTTCACGGTGGGATCGCCTTGTTCCTGGGCATGATCACGTTTGGTGCCATGATGATCGCCGCCAACGGGATCTTTGTTTCGCCGGATTGGATTCGTCGCAAGCGTTTGGGGGAATCAGCGGATGATGGCCACGAAGATGCGTCCCTGTCCGGTGTCATGACCTCGTTGGGAACCGATTCCAGCAGTGGTGCTCGTTCGGTTGCATTGCCCGCGGATTTGCAACATCGCTTGGCGGAATTGGACGCAGCTGAGAAAGGCATCCAAAAACGCTACGCCAAGCTCAAACGCCGCGAAGCCAAGAACGAAGAACGCAAGCAACGATTGCTGGCGGCTCGCGAACAGATCAAGCAAAAACTGATCGACGGCAATCTGTCGGCAGGCGACAGCGTGCTCCGCAACGATGATCTCGAGGATTCCTGAGTCACGGTCGATGCTGGCTTTCGCGGGGCGCGCGTGAGTTCACTCCCGTGCGGAGTTCACCACCAGTGACCGTCGTCAGTGATCGGACGGATGTCGCATCGCATGGAATCCATCGCGGACGCCAATTCTCCGACGGCCCAGTCCAGGTCGTCGACTTCGAGTCGATACTCCGGCCACTTCCATCCGGCCGGCCAGATCTGGTGCGGCGCTGGCCAGCGGTCTTCTTCGGTCGTGTGCTGAATCCTCGCCAAGAGTCGTGGCAAACACAGGCGAGGTGATCCAGATGAGGAGCCTGGTTGTTCACTGATGTCTTGAGAATCTCGCAGGGCAGCCGGAGGATCGGATGAGATCCACTGCTGCAAACCTTTTGCGGCATCGGGGTGATCGGGATCGATCACTGTGATGCCGTGTTCGGAAGAAAGTCGTTGGCAAATGACTTGCCGCAACTCCGCGTCGCCGCCCACCAAGGCCATCGATGGCACGTCAGCGGCGATGTGGTCGCGGAGGTCTTCGATCGTCCATCCGAAACGCGGGTCGCAGAAATCAGCGGCGACGTCGCAGGCGGGTTCCAGCACAAAACGCCGGGCGGTGTAACGCGGATGCGGAACCACCAGAGCTTTCGAGGATCCTGCCGGGCCGCGTCCGCCGATCAGTCCCCGCAGTCCGGCGGCTCGCGGCGGCCCTGCCAAACGGCCATGCAGAACGACGTCGAGATCGATCACTCGGGCGCCCCAGCGAACGAGTCGTTTACGGCCCAGATCGATTTCCAAGTGTTGCAGCAAATCCAACACTTCCGCGGCGGAGGCTTCCGTTGCAAACGCCGCGACCGCGTTGAGAAATGGTGATTGGCCACCGGGACCACCGATCGGTGGCGTCTCAAACAAGCGGCTGGTTCGTAGAGGGTGCGCTGAGTCGACTGAGGCCGGAGTGGTTGTCGCTTCTTCGTTGTGTTGCTGATCGCAGGGCGCGGCGACCAGCCCTGATTCGGCCACCCGGCGAGCCGCTTCGGCGATCACCACTCGGCGATCACCGAGGTTGGAACCGAAGCTGATGAGGCATTGCGTGGGCATGAACAAAACGCTGGCAAGAACAAGGGAGACGCGGTTGCAAGCGAATCATAGAGGGAACCCGACGCGTGAGCGAGGCGAGTGCGGGTTCGTCCTTCCTGACGCGTCGGGTTTCCATTTGGACCGACTTCTCGTGCTCGTGCTCAGCGAAGCGGTCCTCGTCCTCGACGTCCGGCCGGAACTCAATCACGTCCGGTTCGTCATCGGCAACCGTTGTCGATCGCCCATCGGCTGATCGCGTCAATCGCCGGGATTTTCCAATTTCCAATTTCACTTTTTCAATCTTCCCCATCTCGTTGCTCGCAACTGTCGCCGCTCCGCGGCTTGTCGAGCGAGGGGGCGGGGACTCGCGAGACCTCGGGTTGAAAACCCGAGGCTGACAGATGTCACCGCTCCGCGGTTGTTGGATTACCCGGACGGACACAGTTGGTCTCGGCGTGACGACAGTTGGCAGGCCCGTCGTGAACAATCACGTTCGGTTCGTCTTCGGCAACCGTCGTCGATCACCCATCGGCTGATCGCGTCAATCGCCGGGATTTTCCAATTTCCAATTTCACTTTTTCAATCTTCCCCATCTCGTTGCTCGCAACTGTCGCCGCTCCGCGGCTTGTCGAGCGAGGGGGCGGGGACTCGCGAGACCTCGGGTTGAAAACCCGAGGCTGACAGATGTCACCGCTCCGCGGTTGTTGGATTACCCGGACGGACACAGTTGGTCTCGGCGTGACGACAGTTGGCAGGCCCGTCGTGAACAATCACGTTCGGTTCGTCTTCGGCAACCGTTGTCGATCGCCCATCGGCTGATCGCCTCAACCGCCGGGATTTTCCAATTTGCAATTTCACTTTTTCAATCTTCCCCATCTCGTTGCTCGCAACTGTCGCCGCTCCGCGGCTTGTCGAGCGAGGGGGAGGGACTCGCGAGACCTCGGGTTGAAAACCCGAGGCTGACAGATGTCACCGCTCCGCGGTTGTTGGATTACCCGGACGGACACAGTTGGTCTCGGCGTGACGACAGTTGGCTGGCCCGTCGTGAACAATCACGTTCGGTTCGTCTTCGGCAAGCGTTGTCGATCGCCCATCGGCTGATCGCCTCAACCGCCGGGATTTTCCAATTTCCAATTTCACTTTTTCAATCTTCCCCATCTCGTTGCTCGCAACTGTCGCCGCTCCGCGGCTTGTGGAGCGAGGGGGAGGGACTCGCGAGACCTCGGGTTGAAAACCCGAGGCTGACAGATGTCACCGCTCCGCGGTTGTTGGATCACTCGGACGGACACAATTGGTCTCGGCGTGACGACAGTTGGCTGGCCTTGGGTTTTCAACCCGAGGTCATCTACGACGCAAAAGTCCCCCCGTCGCGGAGTGACGGAAGCCTTGGGGTTGCATCTCGCGGAACGCGTTAGCGCTGCATGGGGACCGGGGTGGTCCACTCGGGCAATTCGGTGGCCTCGTTGGTGATCCCCAGCACAATCGTCGAGGGATGCTGCGAGGCTTTGCCGATCAACAAGCACTGAGAGAGCTGCACGCAGTCGTCTAAGTTTTCGCGGCGGAGCAATCGTTCACAACGACTTGTGTGCCACTTGTTTTGGAGTGATCGCCATCCAAACCCCTGGGAAGCGGGAGCACACCAGTCGACTCGCAGTCGCGGCATGGCCATTGATTCGTGGCCCTCGGACTGTTGCGATGCGTTGGCTTCTCGCCAGGCTTGGCCCAAGGCGACGAAGAAGGCGGGCTGCAGTCGCAGCTCATCAGGCGTGACCAAAACCAGAGTCTTGCCGTAGCGAACGGCTTGTTCGACGGTTCGGTGCAGCAACGTTCGCAAAGTATGATCCGGTGTGAACATCGACCACGCAGGGATTCAAAGCCCGAGAGAAGATTCAAGCTCGAACAACACTCTGTTCATTGAGTGAGACGAAGCTCAGTTCAATCGCAGAGAAACAAAACGGCTCGGTTCTGACCGAGCCGTCATCCGATTCTGTCTTAGGTCCGGTGGCCTGCGATCAAGATTGCGGCGAACGCATCTTGGCCAACATCGCTTGGAAGTCGACCGCGACAGGACGACCGGCGGACACGTCCGCTGATTCATGATGCAACGCGGCGGTTTCGACTTGCACGTCGTCTTCGATGACCAGCATGTCACGGTCGTCGTGGTTGACAGCGATGTCTTCGCCATCTTCTTCGATCCACAACACGGGTGCCGAAGCAGCCATGGCCGATTGATTTTGCATCTCGCCCATTTGGGCTTCTTCGCAGACTTCGTCCATGTCATTGGCATCGTCGCCGAGCAACGACAAAGGCGAGTTGGCCGCACCACGCATGCTGAGGATTTCTTCGTGCAACGAGGTTTCCAGATCGGAAGCCACATGATCGTTTGCGTCGCATTCGGCAACGGGGTCGACCGAGGCCACCAAGGCGTCGACGGTGGGTTTGATTTCCTCTTCGTCGTCGAACTCACCGAACAGTTGGTCTGCCGTTGGCGTGGCAGCGACGGGTGCTTCGCAGCGTTGCGATTCAGCTTCGTCGATCTCGGGCAAGTTGGTAGCGAGAGCCGAGCCAATGACGTCGGAGACCATTTCGTAGTCGCCTTCGTAGCTCTGGCAATCGATGCTCAGCGAACCGAACTCGATGTTGTCGGTGGCTTCTGCCGAGGCGGTGGCAGCTTCGCAAACGAGTGATTCGTCGCTGGTTTGCTGGTCAGTGGTGGGTTCCGAAGTGGCAAACGAGCCGTTTGGGAGTTGCTCACCCTGGCAAGGTTCGGCCTGACACTGATCGCTATGACACTGATCGCTATGACACTGGTCGCTTTGGCATTGGCCTGTTGTTTGGCAAGCTTCTTCGCTGCACTCGGAGGTGTTGCAGGCTTGCGTTTCGCAGTCGGTCGTTTCGGCTTCTGCGAGCACTTCGTTTTCGTTCGGCAAAGCCTGATCGTTCCAGCGTCGCCCCAGATCGCTGGCGTCGTCGTCGGATTCAAAGGTCGCGGAAGCGAAGGTTGCCGAGGCGGGTTGTTCATCTGAACTGGTTTCGCCCCACATTGAATCATCGAGCGAACCGAATTCGACGTTGGAGGATTCCCCGTTGGGCGGGGCGATGGCGGGCTCGTCCATCACCGGGCTTGGCAGCTGTTGCAGGGTTGCCCAGGCACGATCGACGATTTTGTTGTCGATGATGCTTTGGTTCAGCGACGCGGCGCAATCGATGGCGGCTGTCATCATTTGGTTGATCAAACGGGGCGTGCCGCTGCAAGCTTGGTGGATGGCACGGATCGCTTCGTTGGTGATCGCTTCCTGGGGATTGGACCCGCAGTTCTTGATCACATCTTGGACATATGTCAGGGCTTCGTCGCCGTTGAGTGGGTGCAGGTAGCACCGAGTGGCGACGCGTTGCACGAGTGCTTCGAGCGATGGCAACGCCAAGGTCTCGTCCAGCTTGGGGCCGCCCAGCAGAACCGCACTGACGCGTGGTTGGCCTTCGCTCATCGTGTTGGTGATGATGCGAATGGTTTCCAGCACTTCAGGGGTCAACGCTTGGGCTTCGTCGACCAGCAGCAACAAACCGGGGAATTCCGCGGTGCTGCGAGCGAGCCGCTCGACCAAAGCAAACTGGGGATCTTCGTTGGGTGCCAACGGTGTCGAGTGAATCCCACGGACTCGGTTCAATCGCGTCAGCAGGTGACGCTGGAACAACAAGGGATTGTCCAGCATCGCGTCACCGAGCACCACGACCTCGCGACGACCCGCGAATTGCTTCAGCAGCAACTGGCACAGCAAGGATTTGCCGACGCCGGGGGGGCCGATGACGAGCGAAATAGCTTCCCAGGCTTCAATTGCTCGTTGGATTCGTTGCAAGGCCTCGTCCTGCGAGCCAACGGGAACGTAACGTTCCGCACTGGGGAAGGGCGGGAATGGAGGCACGTGAAAAGAGTGTTCAACCGAAGACATGGTCGAAGTTTCCTAGGCGGAACAAGTGGGAGAATGCGGACACGCCGTCTAATCGTTACAGTCGTCACCCAGACCGCAGGGTCTGAAACAAATTTCATTCATTTCTGACGAAATCACCTCATGCCCCCTCGCCTTGCCCCGTGACAAAGAGCCCTTCGACCAAGCCACGCAAACCAGCCTCCACCGCGACGATCGATTGGTACGATCGGCCTCAGTACTTTGACATGGTGTTCCGTGACGAAACGGCAACTGAAATGGCATTCTTTGACGAGGCGTACCAGCGTTATGCGACCGGAACCGTTTCGCGGGTCTATGAACCCGGGTGCGGCAGCGGTCGTTTGGTGGCCGCCTCAGCAGCCCGCGGGTACGACGTCATTGGGTTGGATAACAACGACGCGATGCTCGCTTATCTGCGGCGTCGACTGCAACGTCGAAAATTGTCCGCCGAGCTGATCAATGGCGACATGACGTCCCACGTGTGTTCGCCCCCCGTGGATGCCGCGTTTTGCACGTTCAACACATTTCGTCACATGATGGACGAAGACGCGGCGGTCGCGCATCTGCGAGCCGTGGCGGCTTCTTTGCGAACCGGCGGGATCTATGTGCTCGGGTTTCACTGCATTCCCATGGACGCGGATCCGGAGTGCATCGAGCGTTGGAAAGCGTCCCACGGGGGCACAAACATCAGCGTGACTTTGAAAGTGGTTGATTTTCAGCGACGCAAACGGCGTGAAACACTTCGCGTTTCAATCAAAGCGACTCGAAAAAATGGAACGGTCGAACGAGTCCGCAGCGAATTTCCGTTGCGGCTGTACACGCCCAAACAAGCCGTCACGATGTTGAAGTCGGTCAGTGATGAGTTGGAAATTGTCGGTGTCCATGATTTCGACTATGAAATCGAACATCAGCGAGAAATGGACAACGACCTGACTGACGCCGTGTTTGTTCTCCGAAAACAATAATCTTTTGAAGCGACCAAGATGACGCACGCATTCCAAGCCACCTGCGCCGCGACCGGCGAGTCACTTCCCGGTGAATTTGCCGAAGCGACCGCCGAGCAAATTGATTTCGTCTGCCAGCAAGCCGCCAAGGCCGCGCTCCAACTCCGCGAATTGAGGCCCGAGACGCTCGGTGAATTCCTTTCCGCGGTGGCGACCGAGATTCGATCGCGACGGGATGAAATCGTGTCTCGTTGCCAACTTGAGACGGGTTACGTGAACGCGCGTGTGGAAGGCGAGTTCGATCGAGCGATGGGACAACTGGATCTGTTCTCGCGATTGGCGGTCGAACGACCTTGGAACCGTGTGACATCCGAAGCGGGGGATCCCGAACGCAGGCCGTTTCCCAAACCCAGCATGGCGCGGCGGTTTGTTCCGGTTGGTCCTGTGGCGGTGTTTGGTGCTTGCAATTTTCCATTGGCGATCTCGGTGATTGGCAATGATTTTGTCGCTGCAATCGCCACAGGAAATCCGGTGGTCGTGAAGTCCCATCCCAGCCACCCGGGCACCTGCGAACTGCTTGGCGAGGCCGTCAAAGAGGTCGTCAAGCGGTTGGAGCTGCCCCTGGGAACGTTTGGATTGTTGCATGGGCGAAGCCCGGAAACGTCGGTTCGGTTGGTCTCGCATCCAGCCATCGCCGCGGTCGGATTCACCGGCAGTCCTCAAGGGGGCCGGGCGCTGGCGAAGGCCATCTTGGATCGCGAAAATCCGATTCCCATTTTCGCGGAACTGGGCAGCACCAATCCGGTCTTTGTCACCCCAGACGCGATGGCTGTTCGGGCGAGGGCGATCGCGGAAGGTTTTGCCGCGTCGCTGAGATTTGGCAACGGTCACATGTGCACCAAACCCGGTGTGGTGGTGATTCAAGAGCAGGACGCCGATGCGTTCGTCAAGGACACCCGTGATGCGTTCGCCAAGTATCCGAATTTGCCCATGTTGAGTGGTCCTGTTGCCGAGGCGTTTGATCGCGGGATCGAACGGCTGCGAACTGCCAAAGGTGTGGCTTCATTGTTCGTTGCGGAAGCAATCGAAACAGAAGGCCCCTGGCATCGAGGGGCTCACTGGTTTGGCATGAACGCGGAGACGGCGATGCGTGACGGTTGGCTGCACAGCGAAACGTTCGGCCCGGTTTCGATTTTGGTGCGTTGTCGGGATGAAGCTGAGATGCTGCGGGTTGCCAAAAAATTTCATGGTTCACTGACCACGACGCTGCACACCGAGACCTCTGAGAATGAGTTTGCCCAACGTTGGCTTCGTATTGCGGAACGCTTTGGCGGCCGAATCATTCTCAACGGTTGGCCAACGGGAATGGAGATCGGTTCCGCGACTCAGCATGGCGGCCCGTTTCCGGCCAGCCTGGACGGCCGAAGTACCTCGGTCGGGCACGCCAGTTTGGAGCGTTTTGTGCGACCGCTGTGTTTTCAAAACTGGCCGGAAGGCGCGATGTTGGCTGAATGCTCGGGATCCTGAGTTCTGCTCGGGGGGACCGGCGAATGAACGTCTTCATTTGGGGCGAAAGCAAGCTTTCCCGCTCTGAAAAGTCGATCGGATCGATTAGAATACGCAGCTGTAAATGATGCGATTTGACATGCGACTCTATTGATTAAGCTTTCGGCATCCAGCCTGTGCCTTCCCCATCCGAAGATCCAACCGAAGTTCGCACTTCGGCCTCCGAAGAAAGCTGCGTCAATCACATTGGCGAGTACAAAATTGTCCGCACGCTCGGGACGGGCGGGATGGGCGAAGTCTATTTGGCTCAGCACACCACGACGCAGCAATCGGTTGCGTTGAAGATGTTGCGGCATCATGTCGCCAACCAGCAGCGTTTTCGACGACGATTCCAACGCGAAGCTCAATTGATTCAGGGGCTGGATCATGAGCACATCGTGCCGCTGCTAGAAACGGGAGAAGAATCGGGCGTGCCATTTTTGGCGATGCGTTTGATCGAGGGCAAAACCCTGGCCGATTTGATTCTGGAATTGAAAGGCATCGAACAGTCGATGGCAGTGGAGGACGCTTCGCAGTTGGAGACGGCGGTCATGACGCCGACGCAAGCGGAGTCCGATGACCAGGCGACCAATTTTCAATCGATCGCGAACTTGATTGCCGATATCGCGGATGCATTGCACTTTGCGCACTCTCAGAAAATCATTCACCGCGATGTGAAGCCGTCCAACTTGATGCTCGATCGCGATGGCAAGATCTGGTTGACCGACTTTGGTTTGGCTTTTCTGGAAGATGAGCAAACGGCTCTGACCATGACGGGCGACTTGGTGGGAACACCCGCTTACATGAGTCCCGAGCAAACGCTCGGTTCGCATTCCGAAGTCACTCGTCGTTCGGATGTCTACAGTCTGGGAGCGACGCTTTATGAATGGGCCACGCTGCATCGTCCCTTCAGCGGCAACCGCGAACAGGTGTTGGTGAATGTGGCTCAAGGAAGTCTGGCGACACCGCGGAGTCTTCGCGCTGATCTTCCGCTGGCACTTGAAGCTGTCATTTGCAAAGCGATGTCTCGCTCGCCGGAGGCTCGCTATCCCTCCGCGGCCGCGTTTGCCGACGACCTTCGACGTTTTGCCAATGGCAAACCTGTCCTAGCCAAAATGCCAGGTTGGACGGAGCGTTTGTTCCGGTGGAGCCAGCGAAATCCGCTGGTCGCTTTGGCGTCGTTCATCGGAGTGATCACGACCGTGGTCGCTGTGTTGGGAATGCAAGCGATCTATTCCGGTCAATTGGTTCGGATCAACGAGCAGCTGGCCAAGAGCAACGATGATCTGATCACGTCGAACTTGCAGTTGGAAGCCCGAGAAGCCGAGCTGAGCAACCAGCTTTTCATCTCAGACATGTCGCTGGCCTTCCAAGCCTTTGCAGCGAAGAACCTGATCACGACCAAACAGTTGTTGGACAAGCATCGGGAAGAGTCGGTGCCGTTTGGATCTCGGCGATTCGCTTTGGAACTGTTGGACTACCTTGCCACGCCGCCGTCTTCGGTTCTGCTGACCAAGCACCAGGCGGCTGCCACCGCAGTTGCGGTTTCGGAAGATGGCAAACTGGTGGTGTCCGCCAGTGAAGACGGCGAAGTGCATGTGGTGGATCTTGAGACAAAACAACTGCTCCACAAGTATTCGTTGCCGGGACGGCTCGATTCCATTGCAATCAGCCCGGACAAACAGTTTTTTCTAACCGGTTTGAATGAATCGATCGGGTTCACCCCGATCAAAATGCACCGCGTTGACAACGGCGAAGAAGTTCTGGGCTTGCTGGGGCATTGGCATTCCATGGAATCCGGAACCTTTTCATCCGATGGGAAGTGGATTGCAACGGCCGACCGGTACCGACAAATCCAGGTGCATGACACAGACGGAAACGTGATCGACTCGTTTGACGCACAATCCCGAAATGAGTCGCTGTGTTTCCTCGAAGACAGTCACCGATTGGTTTACGTGCAGAAATCGCAAGCCGGTCACGAAGTCCGAGTGCGAGACCTGGACACGGAAGACGAGACAGTGATCCCGACCGACGTGATGACGGCCCAGTTTGCAATCGCTCATCCTCGCGGCAAGTCGAATCCATTTCGAATCGTGACACAGGGCTACGGATCCCTTTCTGTTTCCGATTCCGATCAGTCCGCTCCGTTTGTGAAGGTGAATCATTTCAATGCGGTGTTCCGGTGCGTGGCGATCAGCCGCGATGGAGAGATGATCTACAGTGGCACGGATGAAGGATCCGTTTATGTGTGGCGATTGAAAGACCGAGACGTCTACAACCAATTGTTTCGTCCTTTGCTGGTGCCGGCCGCCAACGGTCGGATCTATGAGATCGCGACGGTGCCAGAAGAATCCGAAATGCCTCGGTTTGTGACGTCGGCTGAAGACGGAAACGTCATTCTTTGGGACACCCAAGAAAAGATGCCGATTCGTCCATCGCACCCGAAAGTTCCCTATCCATGGACGTCCGTTTTAAAGTTGGCGACGCCCCACCACGGATCGTCGGATGTCTTCCTTCGAATGAGTGGTGGCGCCGTCGTTCACTACAACCCGCAAACAGAATTGCGGGGACTCTCAGTGGTCGCACACCAACCCATTCGCGGCACGGATGACATCGCGGTCACGGAAGACGCCTCTACGATCGCGGTCGCAACGGACACCGAACTGAGTGTCTACGACGTTGAATCAAGGCGTCTCATCAAGACAATTCCGAGTCCAGATTTGGAGAAAAGCTGCCGTGGACTTCATTACCTGGGGCAGCGTTTGTATGTTCTCTACACCGAGGAAGTGTTGGTCTACGACCTTCCTGATTATTCATTGGCAGGTACGATCACGCTGCCAGTGGACAACGCCAACTCGTTGACCCGCATCCCGTCGGAAGATGCCTTGTTGGTCGTGACCGAACGGGCGTTGTGCAAGTTGGAGGGCATGTCCGCGAGTCTCTTTGAAAACGCGGGCTCAGCAGCTGACTATTTCGATCGAGTGGTCTTTGATTCACGCGGGAAACAAATGGCGATCATCCGGTTGAATCGGCTGGTTGAAATTCGTTCCTTCCCTGAAGGCGAGACTCTCGCTGTGTTGCGAGGGCATATTCGGCACCCGAGCGATTGTTCGTTCATGGACAACGACATGACGGTTGCGACGACGAGCGAAGAAGGACTCGTTCGGTTCTGGGACATCGCGAGCGAGCGTGAAATGGGATCCCTGCTGACTGGAACACACGATTCAAACTGCCTGCACTATTTCAAGGAGGCTGATATGTTGCTAGCAACGTCTGCTGCAGCACCGATGGAGCTTTGGGTGACCGACCGGAGTCAAGCAAAACTCTCGCCTCACTTGCGAACGGAGGAAAAATGAGCAGATGAAATCCGTCTGGAGTCTGTGAACAATGCTTTCGCGATCGAGGCAGTTTCGAAGTCTTTTCGGTGATGATCCCTTCGGTCTTGGTTGTCGGTGCAAAGAATCATCGCTGATCAGACACTCCCTGCCCTCCGATCCATTGAGTCCAACACGAAGTGAATTCGCCAAACGACGCCCCCACGGAAGCAGCCAGGAGCGAGGACGATCAAGCCGGTACGCCAACCCAACATTTTGGCAACTACCGAATCATCCGAACGCTCGGTTCGGGAGGAATGGGCGAGGTCTACCTGGCGGAGGACGTCACGACGGGGCTGAAGGTCGCGTTGAAGTTGTTGCAGCACCAAGTTTCAAAGCAGGTCAGGATGCGGCGGCGGTTCGAACGCGAAGCCAACCTGGTTCAAGAACTGCGACACGAACACATCGTTCCGCTGATGGATTCTGGCGTCGAGCGGGGAATGCAGTACCTGGTGATGCGTTACATCGATGGACCAACGCTCGCCGATCGCATTTTGAAAGCCACTGGCGAGCATGAATCGCAAGAGTTCTCCATGGACTCGATTCATGAATGCGAAACGGCTGACATGGAATGTGATCGTGCTGGAACCGCCACGGCTTCGTTTGAGCTCATCGCCGAATCGATTGCTGACATTGCCGACGCGCTGCAGGTTGCTCACAACGAGCGAGTGATTCACCGAGACATCAAACCATCGAATTTGCTCTTCGACCGCGAGGGGAAGATCTGGTTGACAGATTTTGGCTTGGCGCTGATCGAAGATCAAAACACAGCGCTCACGCTCAGTGGCGATATTCTAGGCACACCGGCTTACATGAGCCCGGAACAAACCTTCGGATCGCAGACCGACATCACTCGTCGATCTGATATCTACAGTTTGGGAGCCACTCTGTACGAGTGGGCAACTTTGCGACGGCCTTTTCAAGGCAATCGTGATCAGATATTGGCCAACGTTGCCAATGGCAGCCTCGTCACTCCTGGTAGCGTTCGCGGCGACCTGCCACGGCCACTCGAAGCCATCATCTGCAAGGCGATGTCGCGTTCGCCTGACTCGCGATATTCCACTGCTGAAGAATTTGCCGTCGATCTACGTCGCTTCGCAGCTGGCGAATCCGTTCATGCGAAAATGCCTGGCTGGTCCGAGCGGTTGATGCGGTGGAGCCGTCGCAACCCGGCGGTGACTTTGGCGACATTGATCGGTGCGATCACCCTCGTGATGACCGTGTTGGGAATGCAGGCCATGCATTCGGAGCAACTCACGCGAGTGAACGAAAAACTCGCGGAGAGCAATGACGAGTTGATCGAGACCAACCTGGAACTGGAATCTCGCGAAGCACAGTTGCGAGAACAACTGTATGTGTCGGACATGTCGTTGGCATTCCAGGCCTACAACGGGCACAACCTGAAGGCCACCCAGGAACTGCTCGACAAGCATCGCCCGAAACCTGAGGAACGCGGATCCAGCCGATTTGCTTTTGAAATCCTCGACTACTTGGTCACGCCTCCGCCGTCAAAACTTTTGACCCAGCACAATTCGCCGGCGACCGAGGTCGCCATTTCGCAAAACGGGCAAATTGCGATTTCGGTCAGCCAAGATGGCGAGGTCCATGTGATCGATTTGCAATCGGAAAAACTCACCCATCGCTACCAGCTTTCCGGACGTCTCGACGCGATCGCGATCAGTCCGGACAACAAACATTTTCTGACTGGTCTGAACGGCGACGTGGGCTTCAACTCGATCTCGCTTCGTGAGATCGCAACAGGAACCGAGACGCTTGGATTGCTCGGGCATTGGCACAACATCGAATCCGCCGCGTTCTCTTCCGACGGAACACTTTTCGCGACGGCGGGGCGATATCGCGATGTTCAGGTTCATCGTCTGGATGGAACGGCGGTCAAAACGGTCTATGGCGGATCGCGAAACGAATCGCTGCAGTTTGCGGGTGACGGTCATACACTCGCCTACGTGAAAGAGGTTGGCAAACAACGTTTGCTGCATGCCATCGACCTCGATACCGATCAGGAAACTCGCATCCCGATTGAAGATGAAACACTTCAGTTTTCAATTGTGCAGCCAGCCGGTGATCCCTATCGCACGGTGGCCTTTGGCAAAAAGTATATCAAGGTCACGGATTCCACCAACGAAAGGCATTTCGCTCAAGCTTTTGCCTTGAATGCGCCGGTTCGCTGTGTCGCCATTTCCGCTGATGGCGAAGACATGTTTGCAGGGACCGATGATGGGCTGGTTTACGCGTGGACGCTGACCAACCGAACGGAGTCGGGCGATTTACAACCGCCGATGATATTCCAAGCGGCGGAAGGTCGAATCAGCAGCATTCAGGCGGTCCCCACGAACGACGAATCAGTTCGGGTCGTAACAACCGGCGAAGACGGTCGGGTTCGGCTATGGGACTTGACTGACAAATTGCCGGTTCGTCCAAACCCTGTGGGACGCACGCTTGTGACCGCTCACATCATCAATTCGTATTCGCATCATGAGCGACCATTCGATGTCTTTTTGAGGTTGGAAGACAACAGTGTTTGGCACTACGACGCCAGACGCGATTGGAATCGAATGATGCCGATCAAGTGCGAACTAAAAGAATGGGGATTTCAGTTTGGCTGCGATTCGCGTGCGTCAAAAATCGCCATCGCGAACAGTGACGAAGTCGAAGTCCGCGACGTGGCGTCGTCTGAGTTGCTTGCTCGAATCATTCCACCGTACGAAACTGAATCGATCAGCGATGTGAAATTTGTCGAGGGAAAACTGTGTGTGCTGTTGAGCAAACAGTTGTTGGTTTACGACACGGTGGACTATTCGCTCATTGAAACCCACGATCTTCCCAGCGACAACAACAGTCTGCTGCTGACTATTCCGAACAGCGACGCCCTGATGATCAAAGCGTCCAACATGCTTTGCACCTACGAGAATTCGAGCGTCTCCGTTTTCGAAGCATCGTCCACGGCGGCGGTGCGATACGTGCGAGTCGATTTTGATGCCACCGCCAGCCGAATGGCGGTGGTATTCGACAATCGATTGGTGGAGGTTCGCAGCTATCCGCAGAACGAGACGATCGCGGTGTTGCGAGGTCATTCCAAACCGATCGCTGACAGCATCTTTCTTGATCGTGGACGGACGCTGGCCACAACCGGTGAAGAGGGATTGATACGGTTCTGGGATCTGTCGAGCGAACGCGAAATGGGAATGCTTCCAACGGGCACGCATCCTGAAAACGATCTGCACCTTCTTGGTGACACCGATCTATTGATGGTCACCTCGAGACAATCACCAGCGGAACTGTTACTGACCAAACAGTCTCGGGCTAGACTGGCCGAACAACGTCGGGCCATCGGATTGGATTGATCCAACGGGTTCGTCGAAGCCGTTGAGATCAACCTCCGTCATTCTGTGCTCACGACGGTTTGTCCATCGTTGAATTTACGATGGAGCCAAACGCACTTTTCGCCGGACCCTTGAATGCGCCTTCGGTTGTCTTGGAAGCGTCGAGCGTCACAAGCAGTGACTGATGTGATGAATCAGTGGCCTTCCAGCGTGAAAACGCTGTGGTAGGCCCCCGCGTCTTCGAAGTAACGGAACAGTTCTGAGTAGAAGTCGTGGCTGCACAGCGTCGCACTGTCACCGACGACAATCAGTTTCCGTTTGGCTCGCGTGAGTGCCACGTTGCTGCGGCGTTGGTCGGACAGGAATCCAATCTCGCCATCGGGGTTGCTACGAGTCATCGTGATCAGCACCACTTCTTTTTCTCGACCTTGAAATCCGTCGACCGTGTCGATCTCGATTCCATCAAGATCCAGTCGCATTCGCAAGTTGCGAGCCTGGGCGGCGTACGGCGCGATCACCGCGATTTGGTCGCCGGTGACTCCCGCTTCAGCAAGCTGTTTGACCATTTGCAGGATCACCTTGGCTTCGCCGTGGTTCAGTTTGCTTTGTCCGTCGGGTTCCAGTTCTTCTTCGTAGCCCGCACCGGCAGTGTCGATCAGCAACAAGGGTTCGCGGGTGAAGTCGCTTTCTTCGACGTCCGGCAAATCGCACAGCAAATGCCGTTTGACGGAAGCGTCCGCGATCAAGGTGCTGTCGTAAAAGTGATCGCTGCTGAATCGCATGATGGATTCGTTCATGCGGTACTGCACGGTCAGTCGGCGATAGATTTGCTCACCGTACCGATGCACCAAACGCTGCATCAACGAGTCACGCATGCCGATTCGTGCGGCGTCATCGGACAACACCGTCGGTGGCAATTGGCAATGGTCGCCAGCCAAAATCAATCGGTCGGCTCGGAGGATCGCTTGCCACATTCCCGGTTCGGTGCACTGGCACGATTCGTCGACCACGACCAAGTCGAAGGACTGGTCGCTGAGCAGTTCTTCGTCGATGGTGGTTGTGGTGCAGATCACATCGGCGCGGTCGATCACCGCACGAACGATGCTGCGTTCTTGAGATCGGATCATGCCGCGAAGACGCCCGGCTTCATTGAAAAGTTCGGAGCGTTGCTTGCGTTCTCGGCCGCCACTGTCGCGACTCGGGCGGTTGGCTTCTCGCAGGACTTGATCGAGTTCGCGACGCAGGTCTTTGATCACCGTGCTGGTCGGATCCGATTCGACCAGGGCATCGAGTGTGTGTTCTTGCAGTGATTCAAAGACGCGAGCTGGGTGACCGACGCGAACCACATTGGGCATCAAGCGAACCAAACGTTCCAGCAGATTGTCGACGGCGGTGTTGCTGGCCGCACACGCGAGGACCCGTTCGCCGCGTTCAACAGACTGGGCGATGATCTCGGCGATCGTGGTTGTTTTGCCGGTGCCGGGCGGACCGTGAATGATCGCCACATCATCGGCCATCATCGCGAATGCGACGGCGTCACGCTGGGGTGGATTGAGCTCGGTTCGAAAGTCAATGTCGTTCAGTTCAAACTGAAAGCTCTCGGGATCGATGTCGTGCGTGTCGATTGGGTTGCCATCGATGCGAGGTGTTTTGATCCCTAGCAACACGTCCCGAAGCTTGCCCGATCGGCCTCGGATTTCTTGAGCTCTGGCCATCGCGGCAAGTTGCCGTAGCCGGGTGGTCTCATCGGGGGACATGTCCAAGCGAAAGCGGTCCGAAACAACGGCGGGGCGTGGGACTGATTTCCCATGCTTGCCAACGCCCTTCTTCTTTTTCAGGTCGTCTTCATCTCGAATTGGAAACGTGTCGGTCGCGATTTGAATGGAGTTGTTTTTTCGACGGCTGACGACACCCGCGATGCCTTGATCGGAGGGATCGTTGTCCATCGACAGAACGATAGGCGATCCGACCTTCAGCCGGTTCATGGGCAGGTCTTTCCCGCCGGGTTTGGCCAGATCAAGCAGGTAGCGTCCTGCCAATCCGGTGTGGTAATCGACCATGTCGAGACCCACGATGGCTTGGCCGGTGCTTTCGGCGTCACGCTGCGACCGAATCTGACGCAGTTTGGCGAGGCGGGCTCGTTCGGCCTCGGCTTCTAAATCCAACCAAATGGCGAGTTGTTCGAAGTAGTCTTCTGGGTCGAGCGGGCGATCCGTCGGCAATCCATCGGGATACGGGACGTTCAGATTGGCCAGACCACCGTTGGCTGAGTCGGAACCATTGTGCTTGCTCCCGGACAGGATTCCATCGCCGAACGAGCCGGCATCGGAGTTTTTGAACGCGGTTTTGCCTTCTCGTTGGGACTTGGCTTTGGAGCGGGCTTTCCGTGAACGTGATGACATGCGAAGAACAATCGAGAGAACGAACCCGCGGCAAGATGCAGCGGGAATGGAACACGCCTTCGGAGAAACTGTCCGTGACGCTCGCACTCATCATCGCCGCTGAAACGTTTTTTGCCAGTGTCTTGACCGCGGTTTTCTACTGGATCGACAAACGAGCCGCTCGCGCCGGGACCCAACGGATCCCGGAAAAGACCTTGTTGCTGGCCAGCGTCTTGGGCGGATGGCCCGGAGGCTACCTCGCCGGACAGAAACTCAGGCACAAGACGGCAAAGGTTTCGTATCGAGTTCAATTCGCGATTGCCGCGATCATTCATGTTCTCGCAGTCATCGCGATTTTGTGGCTGGGTTTGCGTTGAAATTGGAACGTTGCGAACCGCTCCTCACACCGATTCTTCACCCGCTGATCAGCATCGGTCAAATTGAATCCGCTGCATTGGGGGTGAGCTTGACGGTTGCCCAAACCAGCTGGTTTCTGCCTTCATTTTCAGGGCGATGGCCCTGGCTTGGCTGAACACGGCTAAACAAACGACCTGGCTGGGCGGGGTGGTGGCACCAAGACAAGCCGCTGCGACGGAAGCAATCACTCCGTCGTTTTGGCAGCTTCGTCCTCGGCAATTTTTCGTTGGCCGTAACGCAGTTCGCTGACCTTCATCAGCAATCCCAGTTGGTGTCGCAGCGCGGGGCGAACCCGGTCAGTGACCATCACTCGCTTGGATCCATCGGCTGGGCCAATGGTTCCGCTGGCCAATTCGAGATCGATCGATGCGGGGGGGACTCGTTTGTAGTGGGGGTCTGAAAATTCCAGTCGAACAACGATGGGCTGGGCAGCCTCTTCATCGGTTCCAACGGCGGACGCTTCCACCGCCTGATCGGGATCGATGTCGGCGGCGGCGGTCACCAAGGATTCGACGGACAACGGTTTGACCGTCTCCCATTGGTAATGGGTTTGTTCCAACAACGCTTTGCGAAGGTGCCCGAGTCCCGGAAAAGCGGTCAGTTCGACTTGCTTGAAATTGGCGCCCGGTCCGGGAATCAGCTCAACGTGGTCGCCCAATTGAATCGCGGTGATCACCTCGGGCCCCCAGAACTCGGTTGTCTTGACCAGCTTGGTTCGGCGAGCAGCGATGCTGAGAACGGCAACGATCGCACCCACCACAACGATCGCCACCAAGGCCCCGATTTGGCCTCGAGTGACGACAACCCGCGGGTCGTTGTATTTGTCCGCATGAGGATCCGCGGCGGGCGACTCGTTTTCGTTCATCAAAGAAAAACAATTCGTGAGAGACAAAAGCAGCAGAACCAGTCCACGATCGGGAGGCCCGCTGAGGCATGCCGTGAAAACGGCTCACCGGCTACACTATCCTAACCGTGCAACCAACTTTGCCCCAACCCATCGACCTCATGACCGAACCGATTGAATCAATCGAAGTCTCGCTTGGCGAACGCAGTTACCCGATTTGGATCACCACGGGGCTGACCGACTCCGCCGAGCCATCCCATTTTGCCGAGCACTTCCAAAACGCCGTGGGCGACTGCACGCATGTGGTTCTGATTCACGATGCTGCCGTGGCGAACACGATCGCCCAGTCCATCGAGCAACAGCTCTCGCAGGCTGGCATCCGAATCACCAGCATCACGATTGCGTCGGGGGAAACCAGCAAATCGGTTTCGCAGCTGGAGTCGATTTGGAACACGATGTTGGAATCCGGGACAGATCGTCGCAGCGTTGTCGTCGCGGTTGGTGGCGGGGTCGTGGGCGATTTGGCTGGGTTCGCTGCCGCTTCGTTCACTCGCGGGTTGAGATTCGTGCAGGTTCCCACAACACTGCTTTCGATGGTCGACAGCAGCGTCGGTGGCAAGACCGGGATCAACCTGCCCGGCGGCAAGAACATGGTCGGCAGTTTTTGGCAGCCTCAGATGGTTTGGATCGACACGCAGTCGCTCTCAACCCTGCCCGATCGCGATTTCATCAGTGGCATGGCGGAAGTCATCAAGTATGGCGTGATCGAAGACGCGGAATTCTTCACGTGGTTGCAAACCAATGCCTCGCGGATGATCGAGAAGGATCCCGAGACGCTCCGCTATGCGATTGGGAAAAGCTGTGAATCAAAAGCCCGTGTGGTTGCCGAAGACGAGCGTGAAACTTCTGGCCGACGAGCGATCTTGAATTACGGGCACACGTTTGCACATGCGATCGAAGCCACCGCGGGCTATGGAGTGTGTCTGCACGGCGAAGCGGTTTCGATTGGGATGCAAATGGCAGCTCAGTTGGCCATCGACATGGAACTCTGCGACCCATCTTTGCTAGAAGAACAAACGGCGGTGTTGTCCGCTGCAAAATTGCCACTGGTATGGAAAGACGCGGATCCGGAACGGATGCTGCCTGTCATGTCGCATGACAAGAAAGTGTCGCATGGAAAGCTGCGTTTCGTTTTGCCTGACCGGATCGGGCATGTCGCGATGGTCGGGGATGTTCCCACGGACAAAGTCATCGCGGCGATCAATTCGGCTCATCTCTGACTCACGGACGCTGTCACTTCGATGCCCATTCTGCCTTTTGAACCCGATTGCTACCCGGAAAATCTGATCGACCAAGAGGAGTCACTCGATTCACCTTGGTGGTTGCTGTACACGAAGTCTCGCCAGGAAAAGGCGGTGATTCGCAAGCTGCGTGAGGTGGGCGTGCCGCACTACGCACCGATGATCAAGCAGCGTTTTCGTTCGCCAGCCGGGCGATTGCGTGAATCCTTTGTGCCGTTGTTCGCAACGTATGTCTTTCTGCGAGGGGACGACCAAGCTCGCTACGAAGCGATCTGCACCGGTTCCGTTTTGAAGGCGTCGGAGATTCTCGAGGTCCCCGATTTACTCGACGACCTGCGGCAAATCCAAAGCTTGATCGAGATGGGCGTGCCTCTCACAGTCGAAAGCCGACTGGAGCCTGGCCAAAAGGTCCGCGTGAAAAACGGTACGTTCGCGGGTTACGAGGGAACCGTCATTCGCCGCGAGAACGAATCGCGGTTGCTGGTTTATGTCCGGTTCATGCAGCAAGGCGTCAGCGTGAAACTCGAAGACTGCCAGGTCGAAAAGATTGTCTGAAGCATCGCGGGTTCGGTGGGAACCGGACCGCAGGACTCAAAAAAAAAGCAGCCCGAGAGAGAACTCTCGGGCTGTTTTTAATATTCAGTTGACGTGGCCTCTGTCAGCCCGCCAGGACTTGGTTCCAACTCACGCAAACGGCGAGTACTTGCCGGGCGTTGGGACGGGGTACTTGCCGTCTTCGCCGGGAACGGTTGGAGGAGTCGACTCGAGGGTGTACTCGTCGATTCCTGGGCAGAGGTCCTTGCCCTTTTCCATCAAGTCGTCCCATTTGACGATCTTGCCGGAGTAGCAAGCTTCGCGACCGAGGATCGCACAGAACGTCGATTTCGCTCCGTACTCGCCTTCGTTGTAGATCTCGCCACGCATCAGAGCTTCGATCAAATCGTGTTGCTCTTGTTGGTGACCGTTCAGGCGTTTGCCTTCGAAGGACCATTTGTTCTCGCCCATGATTGTGCCCGATGGGTTGGCGGAACCCTTGGAGCCGATGGCGAATTCGCCCACGTGGTTCCAACCGCCGGCCAAGTGGCGGCCTTGGCTGTGCATCTTGGATCCGTCAGCGAAGGTGTATTCGCAGAACGTGTGGTCGAAGATTTGTGACTTGGTCGCGTCACCACCCATGCGTTGCTCACGACCGCCCATGCCGTTGCACTCGACGGGGTATTCGCCTTTGACCCAGCAGCCGACGTCCAAGTTGTGGATGTGTTGCTCACAGATTTGGTCGCCACCGATCCAGTTGAAGTGGTACCAGTTGTTGCACTGGAATTCCATTTCGGTTTGGTCTTCGCCCTTGTTGCGATACCAGATGCCGCCACCGTTCCAATAAACCTGTTGCGAGAGCACGTCGCCGATCGCACCGTCATGAATGCGTTCGATGCACTGCATGTAATGAGGTTCGTGACGACGTTGCAAGCCAACGCCAACCATCAGGTTCTTCTTCTTCGACTCTTCCACGGCTTTCAAAACTCGTTTGACGCCAGCAGCATCGGTGGCAACGGGTTTTTCCATGAAGATGTGACGTCCCTTGTTGACCGCGTATTCGAATTGTTGCGGTTTGAATCCGGGAGGCGTTGCGATGACGACCAAGTCGCAATCGACGTCGATGGCAGCTTTGTAGCCGTCCAATCCGGTGAAGACGTTCTCGGGTGGAACGGCAACCTTGTCGCCGAACTTGCGAGTCAAGCCGTTGATGGTTCCTTCCGCTTTGTTGCCGAACGCATCGGCCACGGCGACCAACTTCACGTTGCCCTTGGTGGACATGATGTTGGCAGCGGCACCGGTGCCACGACCACCGCAACCAATCACGACGAAGCGGATGACATCGTCACCGGCCGCATGAGCGTTGGGAATGGAGACGCCTGCGAGCGTGCTGCCGGCCAGCGTGGTCCCTGCGATCAGACCTGAATCCTTGAGGAACGAACGACGACTCGCATCGATGGTGCGACTGGCTTCTTTGGAAACGGTTGGCTTCGGCTGTGGCATCAGAGACTTCCTGTAGCAATACGTGTTGAGCGGTTCCCGATGGGGTCAGGAGATCCGCGAGAGGTTGGAAACGAGGTGGGATCCAGGACCGCTGGCCACCGACACCAGCTTCATTTCAAGGACTCGAACCGGGAGTCAAAAGCTGAGGTTCAGGCAAACTGCGTCGAGGTATGGAGGCAATTATACCCGAGATCACACACCTGGGTTCATCGGGTGACTGATTTTGATCCGCAAGTCAATGGTTTTGTGAACTAAAATGGAGACAAGCGGATCTTTCCTTCCAACGAGAACAGAGCAGTGACATGCGGCGATTTTTAGTTGCTTCGGCCTTGATATTCGGCGTCTTTGCGCCGACAGCGGACGCTCAGCCTGTCGTTGCCCGCTACCGTGGGGGGCCGGGCGCCGGCTTTGGATTCTATGGACCTGCTTACCGAGCTCCTGGCTACCTTGTGCCGCCCCCGTTTTTAACTGGTCCCGGGGCCGTTGTTCCGGTCGGGCCACCACCCGTGAGGCCGGGTTCCTATCGTGATCCGCTCTATCGCTATCGCGGCGCTGCCCCAATCGGCCCGGCCATTCCGGTGCTGCCGTTCCCCCCCGCACCCCCGGTCATGGTGGCTTCGCCGGTCTATCGGTCTCCCTCGCTCGGGCGTGTTGAAATCAACACCCCTGGATTTCGACTCAGCCTACCGGCGCCTCAGCCCTACGCGCCCGAACTGGCGTACCCGTCTGGATTGGCGTCCCCGTCCGGGTTGGCATCTTCATCAGATCCCATCGTCGCGGCCTACCCACCCGTCCCAGGACCCGCGTTTGATGTCGCGACGCAGCTGGCCGAAGGAGTCGAACGTCTCGCCGCGGCTTTGAACACAATCGATGACGGCGACATTTGGTGGGACTATTTGCAGGTCGATGCATTGCGGCAAGTCACCGACAATGCCCAAGTCACCACCGACGGTTCGATGACCGGTGAAGCAGCGGCAACGATTGAGTCCGCCGCGCAGGCGTACCGAGGCGTCACCACCAATGGCCAGCTTGGCCGCATCGCCCGATTGGACGGGTTCGCTGAGACACGCGACGCTCTCGTGGTTCTTTCGCAGTCTCAATCCATCTTGCCGGAGTCGGAGGTTCCCATCGCTGGGGAGCCTTCGCAAACACAGGAGAGGATGTCCAACGAACCGACCTTGGCACCTTCGCCCGAAGAAGCCAACGCCGCAGGTTCGGAAGAAGCAATCCGAGAGGATGAACTGAGCGAAGAAGGATCGATCGAAGAGTTGCCGCCCCCGCCGAAGATCAAGATCTGATTGGGAATGGGTTGGGGGGGATGGATGCTGGTCGCGACGTGGCTGGCGTCTTGTGCTATTCCGGTTCTTGGATGTTGGCGTGCTCGTGCTCAGCGAAGCGGTGCTCGTGCTCGTGATCGATGTCCGACCGGAACTCGATCAGGTTCGGTTCGCCTTCGGTAACCGTGGGCGATCGCCGAATGGCTGATCGTATCAACCGCCGGGATTTTGCAATTTACAATTTACAATTTCACTTTTTCAATCGATCCCCCATCCCATCGCTCGCCACCTGTCGCCGCTCCGCGGCTTGTCGAGCGTGGTGAGGGACGCTCGCGACCTCGGGTTGAAAACCCGAGGCTGACGGATGTCACCGCTCCGCGGTTGTTGGATCCCTCGAACAGACACAATCAGTCGCGGAGCGACGGAAGCCGAAAGCCTTGGGGCAACCCAAGTTTATCCTCGCCCCGGAAGGGGCCGCCGTCGGGCAAGTCGCATGAGCCTCGCAGACGCGTCGTTCTCGTGCTCGCGCTCAGCGAAGCGGTGCTCGTGATCGATGTCCGACCGGAACTCGATCAGGTTCGGTTCGCCTTCGGTAACCGTGGGCTGTCGCCCATCGGCTGATCGTATCAACCGCCGGGATTTTGCAATTTACAATTTACAATTTCACTTTTTCAATCGATCCCCCATCCCATCGCTCGCCACCTGTCGCCGCTCCGCGGCTTGTCGAGCGTGGTGAGGGACGCTCGCGACCTCGGGTTGAAAACCCGAGGCTGACGGATGTCACCGCTCCGCGGTTGTTGGATCCCTCGAACAGACACAATCAGTCGCGGAGCGACGGAAGCCGAAAGCCTTGGGGCAACCCAAGTTTATCCTCGCCCCGGAAGGGGCCGCCGTCGGGCAAGTCGCATGAGCCTCGCAGACGCGTCGTTCTCGTGCTCGCGCTCAGCGAAGCGGTGCTCGTGATCGATGTCCGACCGGAACTCGATCAGGTTCGGTTCGCCTTCGGTAACCGTGGGCTGTCGCCCATCGGCTGATCGTATCAACCGCCGGGATTTTGCAATTTACAATTTACAATTTCACTTTTTCAATCGATCCCCCATCCCATCGCTCGCCACCTGTCGCCGCTCCGCGGCTTGTCGAGCGTGGTGAGGGACGCTCGCGACCTCGGGTTGAAAACCCGAGGCTGACGGATGTCACCGCTCCGCGGTTGTTGGTTCCCTCGGACAGACACAATCAGTCGCGGAGCGACGGAAGCCTTGGGGCAACCCAAGTTTATCTTCGCCCCGGAAGGGGCCGCCGTTCCTAGCTCAGGGCGGTAGCACCGAGAGTGATCATGGAAAAAAAATGGTCGCCCCGGATGGGGCCGTCGTCGGGCATTTCAGCAACAGCCTTGCTGACGCGTCGGGTTTTCATTTTGACGGGCTTGGAAGCCGGGTGGGCTTCACTTTTGCGTGGCCAATTTTCGGAAGTAGGCTTCGATCGCTTCGCGGTAATGCGTTGGCAGGTCGCGGCTGATTTGCTGCAGCGATTCTTGACGTTCGGCGGGCGGCAGATTTCCCCAGCCATTCTGGTCGTCGATTTTCTTGCGGTCCGCGTCCCCTTGGCCACTCGCACCGGCGATGCGGCTGTCGTCCATCGGTGACGCTTGCCCGTCGCTTTGGCCACCGTTTCCACTGGCATTTTGTTGTTGCTCCTGCTGTTGTTGTTGCTTCTGCTGCTCTTCTTCGATCTTGTCGATCAGCTTGGTCAATTTGTCGATGACCTCTTGCTCACGTTCTTGGGTGGCTTCGTCGGCGCGTCCTAGATCCAGGCGGCGCGTCACATCGCTCATCAACCGCGAAATTTCGTCGAGTGAATCTTTCTTGAGCGGTTTGATATCCGCGACCATCATCTCGGCGGTGCGAGCGTAACGAGCAGGAATCTCATCCTTGCGTTGCAGCAGTCGACGCAGGTCAGACAGAGCGTCTTTGACTTTGAGCTGGGCGTGGTAGCAGGCACCGCGATAGAACAGCAGCGTTGCGGGATCGGGGCAGACCATCGGATCGACTTCGGCAAAGATCGGCAGGGCTTCGTCGTAGTAACGAGCCCGCGCCAATTCGCGACCGATCCAAGTCCGCAGGGCGGCTCGCAGTTCGTTGGGCATCGATTCCACCAGTGCGTAATCCGGCCCACTGGGGTCCATCGCTCGGGCGGTGGTCAACAAATCGCCGTTCAGACGACTCATCAATTCGGACAGCACATCGAATTGTTCGGACGCTGCATCGACCCAAGCATTGAGTGGTTCGATGTCGTCGCGTTGAACTCCCACCAAAAAATTCTCTGCGGCTTGATCCAACAAGTCCGGTGCCACGCCGAGCGCATCCAGGGTCGCGCGAAGTTGCTGCGCCATCTCGTCTGAATCTCGCAGTGGCCAATCGGCACCACTCTTCAGGCCGTTGTGGGTGGGCGAATTGGATTCGAGCGGTTCGGCTTCTGATTCGGGGATGATCTGAACAGGAGCGGAACGAATGAAGGCGGACGGGGTGTTCGCTGGGAAGGGAGATTGGATCGCGGTGGAGACGACGGCGAGTTCCGCAGGGGGACCGATTTCGGCCATCGCTGGCGACGCCGCAAAGGAAGCGGGCACCAGTGTCCAGATCGCAGCAGCGAAACGAATTCTCATCAGCAATGGTCCAATCAAGGTCTCGGGACGTGGTTCCCTACTTGTTCCGCTCGGTCACCAAATCGCGTGTGATCTGATACAGCCGATCCTGTCTTTGCGACAAATCGCGGAGCAATGGCAAGACATCTTCGGCAGAAGTTGCTTTGTCATCCGACAAACTAGCATAGCGGTCCGTGGACCCCTGGATGCGAGTTTGCATGGTTCGAATCAATTTTAGCTCTGCCAACTTCTGGACAAGGGGTTCTTCGCCAGAACCCGAAGGTTGCCCCCCGCCATCGCCCTGTTGTTCCTGTTGTTTCTTTTTTTCCAGGTCACGTTGGGCTTGGGCCAAAGCCGCAATCATTTCCTCCAACGCCGCCAAAATGTCGGTTTGGAGACCTTGGGTGACCAGATCGATCTTGCTCTGCCCCAAACGAGTCGAAACCCGCACGGTGTCTTCCCGCAGTTGGGAGACGACTTCCGGGAACGCGACACTTGAGCCTTCTTCTCGCAGCAGCAACATCGCACGGTCGGCTTCGAGAGTGATTTTTTGCTCCTCAAAAGCCAGGTCACCGGCCTTCAAGTCGGTCGCGCGGTTGCGTTGCACTTCGGGGGTCTTTGCCAGTTGGAGGGTTTGGTCCAGCACGGCGGATTGCATCGCTGCCATTTTTCGCAAGCGAGCTTCCAGCTTGGCCAGTTCGCGTTCCATCTCTTCTTCGCGAAGTTGACGAAGGATCTTTTCGAGTCGGTCGATTGCGCGACGCAGTTCCTCCTCGGCTTGTCGCTGTTGCTTGGTTGCTTCTTGTCGGTCGTTCTGAGCCAGTTTGTCCTGAGCCTCTTTCATCCGCTCAATTGCCCGCTGCAATTGTTCCTCGGCTTGTTCTTGAGGTGACTGAGGTTTAGGCGGTTGTTGTTGAGAAGAAGACTGCTGCTGGCCGGATGGTTGTTCTCCCGATGGCTTTTGAGCGTCTTGGGATGGTTGCTCGCCGGACGGTGACTGCTCACCCTTCTCGGCCTCCGAGTCTTCGTCGGCAGACTCCTCTGGGGAGGGTTCGCCCTCGGGGGATCCCTTTTCGCCTTCGGGTTGTTCCCCTTGTTCGGACGCATCCTGGGGTTCGCCACCGGTTTCAGGTGGCTTCTCGGAACCTTCGTTTGGCTGGTCGCTTTGACGGGGTTGATCGCTGCTGCTTTCTGTTCCCGGTTCTTGTTTGCCTGATTCTTGTTCCGTCGGTTGCGGTTCACCCGGTTCTTGCTCACCCGGTTTCGGGACGCTCTTGTTGTCCGGCTCGCTTTCGGCCCCCTTTTCTTGGTCTGCTTGCGATTCGCTGTCCGAAGCCTCGGCTTCCGACGCGGGCAATTCGTCCTCCAGTTCTTTGCGGAGTTGCTCGGCTCGTTCCGCAATCGCCTTTTGCTCCTTTTCGACTTCGCTCATCTCGACACCGTTTTCGGTTCGAGCCCGAACGCTGCGTTCATTGCGTTCGGTCAAGCGAAGTTGTTTGATCAAATCAGAGATGCGTTTCTTCTCATCTCGAATTCGCGAACTGCGATCTTCACTCATCAGCAGTTTCAGGATCGATTGCAGTTCATCGGTGGCGGATTTTTGATCTGTCATTGCTTTGGACAGTTGGCCGTCGCCGATCATCTTGCCGGCGCCACGAAGTTTCTCCAGCACGAAGCGTTCGCGAGATTGTTTGGCAACGCGGCGGAGCAACGCGGAGCGTTCCGGGTTCTCGCTGGCTTCCATGTCCGCCAATCGCAGCAGCAGTTCTTCGAGACGCTCGTAGCGGGTGGCGACGCTGGACTGGCGCGATGCCAGCGTGGTGACTTCGTCGCCCGTGGACGATTGAGCCGAGGCCGGGGGCGCCGGGATCGACAGGGCCACGATGGTCGCAACCAACCCCAGCAAGCAGGCGGACTGACAAACGGGCCAGATCCGAACACTTCCAAGCGTAGGAACGAAGCGGTGCGTGCGGTCAGCCTGGTTCATGCAATCGTTGTTCATAGGATTGGAGTTTCCATCCGCGGGGATCGTCGCTGGGCAAGGTTCGGGGACAGGGTGGCACGGGGACAGGGTGCCAGACACCGATTTCCCGACGACTGCGTTCTTACTTGAACAGATCCTGGACCTGCTGGTTTCGAGTTTCTTCGGTTTGCTCGATCAATTCTTCCTGATCGCTGATCAAGCCTCGGACCAAATCCAGAATTTCGTTGAAACTTTCTAGGTCCAGCATCTTTTCCAAGACGGCGTTGAGTGACAAAAGCACTTCGTCCGTCGTCGCAATTGCCGCTGTCGCTGCGTCCGTCATTTCCGCAGCAGGCGATTCCGTCGCCTCCTCCGCCATCAAAACCTGCTCCATCGAAGTGATTTGACGCTGCAAAAGCGGCAAGGGTTCCGTCACCACCTTGGACAAGGGATTGCGAACGCCATCTTCCAATCGTTCGCGTCGGTCGACCGAGTCCACTCGGTTCTGGACCATTTCGAGCAACAGATCTTCTAGACCGATGACAATCCCAGCCAACTCTTCCGTCGACTTGGTGGCCTGCAGTTCGGCTTGGCGGATTCGCAATTGAACGCGTTGGCGTGCTCGGGCGTTTTCTTCGCCATCCGTTTCTTCGCTGGCATCGTCCGCAGCACCGGATTCGTCTGGGGACTCAGCCTCGTCCGAATCAACCGCCTCACCTTCTGATTCGGAACCGGTTTCCTGTTCCGCAAACTGCAGCACATCGATCGCATCGTTTTGAACGGCGACCAAGCTTTGACGCAGGCGTTGCGTCTCGTCGATCGCTTGTTCCAATCGCGAGCGGAATTCCAGTTCGCGACGTTCCAAGGTTGCCAGCAATGTTTCCGGGGTCACGACTTCCAGACGCACCACTTCGCCACGGACCACATGTGGTTTCCCGAGATCAAAGCCGTCCTTGGCAGTTGTGAAAATCTGCACGCTTGCTCCGGGAGCCAACCCGTTCACGGTGCCGTCGTCCGACAAGTCTCGCAAGTCAAATGTCCAGGCAGCGTTGCCGTCGCGATCCATTTCAGGTTGGACGGTGTGCTGTTGCAAACCTTTTTCACGGGAGCTTGGCTCGCCGCTTTCGGCATCGTCGCCAATGGCATCGTCGCCAATGGCACTGTCACCTTGGCTGGCAGCGTTGGCTTCCGCATCATCGGAGCCACGAACTGCCATGGTCAGGCTGAGCGATTCAACTCCATAGTCGTCTTTCGCGTTCGTTTGGATCGGCAGCATCGCAATCGGGGTGATGGAAGATCCGATGCCTTTCATCGTCATAGTCGTTTCAGGAACTTGGTCACGGACCACGCCAATGAAGTAACGGTAAGAAGCTTGTGCGGAGATCCCCGTTTCGTCTCGTGGCACCAAACGCACTGACGTTGGTTCTCGCAGATCCGTCACGGACCACTCAAACGACAGGCGGTCCTCGGCGATTTTGACGACCGGTTCGCTGGCATCTTTTTCGGCCGCTGCACCTGCGTCCTCGGATGACGTTGCGACATCCACGGCGCCCAGCGGTTTGCTGCTGGTTCCGCGAAGAGTCAGGGAGCTGCCTTCGCGAATTCGGAATCCCGCTTGGTACTTCAGGATTTGGTCTGCGGAACCGGTTGCGGCCTCTTTGTCATCGAAGATCCGCAAGTAGTCGGGGTAACGAATCGCCAGTTCCATGTCGGCAATCGCGGGCGGGTCGACGGCTTCAATGCGGTAATCCAGCAGGCGGTCGTCCAATCCGCGAATGGTCATCGTCACCGATTCGGAAAGGGTCGCCAGCGGCGGCCCGTCCAACACGAAGGATTGGTATCCGTCTTGGATTCGGCCGACCCGGCGGAGGTTGCTTTGGCCTCGGTTGCCCGCGTCATCGACAAACGACACGGTGCAGACTTCAGGGACGACGTGTCCCAGCTCTTCCGTTGCCGCACGGATTCGCAGCGTGGTGCTGCTGCCGCGAGCCAATCGCAGGACTTTGTTTTCAAACGCCAGCAACTCGGTGCCGACCTCTTCGGTTTCGTCGGCGGTGATGATCGGCGATTCGACCCCGATCATTTCCAAGGAGGCTTTGCGAGGCCAGGGTGAGTCCGACAGCAACGACAATCTTCCGATCGCCCGGGCGAACGTTTGCGGGCTGGCGATGGCCATCACCAAGGCTGCCAACAACAACGGAACGACCAGCATCAACTTGCGGCGGATCGGTTCCCAGCGAAACACGCGTCCGAAGTCGACTTGGTCCACCGCCGCGGCGGCTTCTTGGTGAACGTGTCGCAACAACACGGGGCTGTGTGAATCATGCGACCGGTTTTCTTGTGTCAGCTGAACCGCGGTGACCAGTCGCCCACCCAGGCTCGGGTGATGTCGTTCGATCAACAGTGCCAACGAGTCATCGGGCAACTCACGGTTGAGCCTGCCCCACAACCACTTGGCCAGGATCAGGACCGCGAGCGCGGCCACGACGAACAGCACGACCGCACGCGCCGACCGTGGCATCTCACTGCCGCCGATTCGAACCGGCAAATAGTCCACCGCGAGCGCCACCCAAAAGACGACCAACACCAACGCGGCGATCGCAAGCAACGAATCCCAAACGATGTAGCGTCGCACCCGTTCGCGCAACCGTGATAACAAATCACGAAGCTCCGGATCCAACGATTCAGTACGACCCATCCGATTCCCAATTCAATTCGTGCGTGTGTCCGTGAGTTCCATCCTACCAACGATCCACGGGCCAGCCTATCGCAGCGTTTCGCGGTGGGCGGCGAATCACGACACGGGGCTCACGGCATGGGGCGAATCACGATCTGGATGACCGATGGCATCCAAGCCAACGGGGATTTCTGCGTCGCCGTGCTAGGACGGGTGCTGCCGACGTGCCCCCCGGTTGCCTTCCGTCCGATCGCTATAGAACACGGTGCGAACAGCACGGTTGTGGTCGACCAGGGCTCGTTCCCAATCCGTTCGCATGGTCGGGCCACCTGCCACCGAAACCTCGCCGGCGAATTCGCGAATCATCCATCCGCGGTGCGCCGCCGGTGAATCCGCTGGTGCGTTCCGCCGCCGCAGCTCAATGTCGACGTCAGCGATCAGCTCTCGTTCTTGATGATTGGCGATGAAGCGGGCGAAGTACCCGTCCTCCGACAGTTCGTGGTACCGCAGATCGATTTTCTTGCGAGTGATCCAGGCGGCAGGCTCGCCGGGCTCCTCACCGACCGCTTGATCGAGCATCCAACGTTTGCCCAACCAGTCGATTCGGCCCAGTCCCTGAGCGGTTTGCTCACCGTCTTTGCGGAATTGACGGACCAAGCGAATCGATTCCGCCCAGTGCTGCAGGGCACGCTGGGCTTCGTCCCATTCCGATTCGCGACCGGAACGCTGGCTCTGTTCCCGCACGAACTGTTCCGCGGCCCGGTAGTACTTGGTTTGAATCTCCAGCGACGTCATTTCACCGTGGCTGGTCGGAACCCGCCGGAGCAGATTCCAATCGCGATTGAAAACATGCAGCGATTGGATTGGGTGTCGAAGCCGCGGCAAGTCTTTGGTTCGCTTGGCTTCGATCATGTCCAGGACCAACGCCACGCTGCCGACCTTGGCCCATTGAGCCAGGTCGCTGAGGTTGGAATCCGACAATCCAATCTGCAATCGCTGGCGACGCTTGAGAAGCTGACGAGTTTCCGCGAGCGAACGCCACGAACGACCGCACAACTTGGTCAACCAGTGACCGTAAACGTAAATTGGACGCTCGCCGTTGAAGCCGCCCATGTCTGCGACTCGGTCCACCCCCATCGCTTTGCCTGACAAAAAGAAGCAACCGTCGTGGTCCAGGTGACCGGTTCCCATGATTGCGACTCGCGACACCAACAATCCCGTCAGATGGCGGCGTTGAGATCGAAACGCAAAGTGAGACCCGACCACACGCAGTGCCATTACCAACGGCAGGTGCAGTGCACGCAAGGAAGCGATCGAAAGCCACTGGAACCATTTGGGCAGGGCTACAAAGCTCTCTTCTGATTCATTTGTGTCGGACTGTTCTTCCCCGTCAGGTTCGTCATTTCGCTCGGCAGCGTCCGTTTGACCGCTGGGGTGATCAGAGCGGTGCCGATCACCGCGACGCTGGATCACTGACGAGGCGTGCTGGCTCGATTGTTGAATCATCGAGGCGGCGACGATCATCATCACGACGGGGAATGAGAACAGGACGCAAGCGACCTGCGTCGCCCACACCAAGCAAATGGCGATCCGATACATCAGCAATCCAACGCCCGTTGCCACCTCGGTTTCGTAGTTCTCTTGGCAGCCGTACAGGTGACCGGCCGCGTCGCAACTGTTCTTCAGGACGCGAACTCGCCCCACGTTTTGTTTCGCTGACCAGCGAGCCTCGCCGGATGCGTCACGCATGATTTCATCGATCGCGCGCTGGCACGCCACCAAGTCACTGGGCCGGTAAACTTCCGGCGTGGCCATCTCGACCAGTCCACCGGGGCCGTCGCGGAGAGCCAGGTGGGTTTCGAGATTGAGTGCCGAGCCATTGGCCAGAAACCGACGGTCCCCGCCGTCCAAGCCTTCCACCGCTGGCATCTGGCGGCAAATCGCATCTCGCAAGGCAACGTAAACTTCACGAGCCGAGACATCCGCCTGCAACGCCCCGTCTCGCGGATCGATGAAGGTCGCGTACTCGGTCTCCATTCCCATCAGTCGCCGGCACAGGCGTTGGCGGATGGCCAGTTTCGCCACTGGCGATTTCATTCGCCGTCGTGGTGCGTGTTGGCTCGATGAAGGTAAGTCGTCGCTTCGTCTCGAGCGTCCCGTCGCAGCCACGATGCAAACTGGTTCAGTGAATCCTTGCGCGGCGTGTTGGAAGGAGTCGGGGGCTCCGGATGCAAAGGTGGCTGCCGATCACGCATTTCCGTGCCCAGCTCATTTGCCGTCGCAGCAACCGATTGTTGGTCTGCGTTTTGAAGTTGTGTTTGTGTGGCATTCATTTTCGAAAGACCTTCCCATTGATTTCGCGAACGATTCCATTTGCTCGTGTCGACAGATTCTTGCGACCGCCGTCGGCATCCTTTTGTCAGGGACGCGGCGACCGCTGATTTGCGTCGTCTCGTTTCAGTGCCGTCCGTCGGCCACTTCGGTCTCCGATTTCCGCAACGCAAAAAGTGTCGTCATTCGAATGACCCGTGATTCTATCACCTCGCTGGTCCCATCCGGGGCGGACTTTTGATTTCTCGTGATCGGTCTCGGCGATTCCGCCGAATGGCACTTACTTTACCAATTCACCCTCCCCCTGGGAGGGTCGAGCGAAGCGAGGGGAGGGCTACACACCGGGTTTCAGGTTCGCCCTCCCCGGCCCGAAGCGGGCCGACCCTCCCTGAGGGAGGGTGAAGTAAGTGCCATTCGGCTTCCGCCCCGAGCTACGGAAGTCGGCCCCGTCCGGGGCGAAGATCACGCGGGTTGTGGCTGGGAAGGTGGTTGGCAATTCGTGCTGTTCTGGCTCTTTGTCGCGCTCGTGCTCAGCGAAGCGGTGATCGTCATCGACGTTCGATCGGAGTTTCGCTGCGCGTGCCTCGCTGACCGGCTTGTTGATTGACTCGAGTTCACAACCGGACGCGTGAGCGAGGGACCCACAGGCTCGTTGCAATGGCACGTGGTCCCTCGCTCACGCTTCAGGTTCGGATTCAATCAGACAGCCCTGACGCGTCGGGGTGCCAGGTCGGTGGGCATGGGTGACCGACGTGTGGTGACGTGCGGTGGGAAATTTTCGGGAAACTTTTTTAGAATTTTAGGAATTTTTTTCCCGTCCTCGCAAAAAAATGTGGAATTTTTTACGCATTGGGATGACTTCCGAGCTCTCTCGGGTGGTCGGTCGCTGTCCCGACGGCCCTTGACGTTTTAGCCCAAAGACACGTATTCTCTGGAAAAGTCGCCAGCGTAGCTTCAATTGGCAGAGCATCGCATTCGTAATGCGAGGGTTGCCGGTTCAAATCCGGCCGCTGGCTTAGATCGGCAAAAAAATATTTTTGTCATTCACTGTTGGGGACTTTTGGGCGTCGCATTTTTGCGGGCCGGTCTCTCGGCAGAATTTCAGTAGAAACGTAGACACTCAGTAGAACGTAGAAACATAGCGTTCCTGCCGAGCACATGGCTTGCAGGATCCTGAGCGCCACCTGACTCTTTTCCCTCCTTTCGGATCGCTGTGCGAGCGAGCCGAAGTTAGCCCCGGACAAAACGAAGATGAGCGAAGTCGAACTCGAAGTTCTCGACCTGAAGCAAATGGTTCTGGCGAGCAACTCGTTCGGCCCCAGCGACGTCGCCGAGATTCGGCAGGCGATCACCGAAAACTACGGACATTTTGGTGAACTGCGCGACGCGGTCAACGAAATGGAGCAGGACGACGCCCTGACTCCTGCCGGCAAAACCAAGATGGGTGTTTGTCAGTTCTTGCTGGGCCGATTCAAGGACGCCTCTCAAACACTCTCGGCAGCCGATGGCAGTGCGATGGCGCTGTTCTACAATGCTCGTTGCCAATTCGAACTGTCGAGCTTCGACGGTGCGATCGAGGGCTACGAACAAGCCAAGACGTCCGGCTACAACGAAGACCAATGCAAAATTGGCATCGCGGAAGCCAAGCGATATCAAGGCAAGATCGAAGAAGCGATGGCGATTTTGGACGATATCTTTGGTCCCGCTGAACAAACCGCGGACTACATGTACCAGCGTGCGGCAACCGCTGCTCAAATCGGTGGTCGCATGGAAGAAGCCATCAACCTGTACCAGCGTGCGGTTTCGACCGACGAAAATCACGCGGGTGCCTTGTTCGGATTGGCTCTTGAAAACGACCGTTTGGGCAACGATGACGAAGCCCTGCGGTTGTATGAACGTGCTGCCAAGGCGTTCCCCACTGGCATCGGTGCCCTGATCAACTTGGGCGTCATGTACGAAGACAACGGGCAATACGACAAAGCCCAGTTGTGCTACAAGCGAATCCTGGATTGTCATCCCGATCACCCTCGCACACAGCTGTACATGAAGGACGCTTCGGCGACCGGCAACATGCTGTACGACGAAGAAGCTCAGCGTCGCAACGATCGTTTGGCCCAAACGTTGAACATGCCCGTTGCAAACTTTGAACTCAGCGTTCGAAGCCGCAACTGCTTGCAAAAGATGGGCATCGAAACGATTGGCGACCTGACCCGCCACAGCGAACAAGAATTGCTTTCGAGCAAGAACTTCGGCGAAACCAGCTTGGTCGAAATTCGCGAAATGCTTTCGCAAAAAGGTTTGTCGCTTGGCCAGTTCGCTGGCGAAAAGAAATCCAGCGACCCGCCTGTCGACACTTCGCACATGTCGCCTGACGAACAAGCGTTGCTGGAACGGCCGATTGCTGATCTCAACCTGTCTGTTCGTGCTCGCAAGTGCATGACTCGTTTGCAGATCAACTCCATCGGTGAGCTGATCCGTAAATCGGGTGACGACATGCTGGAGTGCAAGAACTTTGGTGTGACCAGCTTGAACGAAGTGCGTGAGAAGTTGGCTGACCTCGGATTGAAGATGCGGGGCGACTGACCCGCTTGTTCCGCTACGAATTGATTGGCACCGATGGAGGTGCCCGACGCGGCGTTTTTCACACGCCGCGAGGACCCGTTCGCACGCCCGGCTTCATGCCGGTCGGAACGCTTGGAACGGTCAAAGGCCTGACGATTGATCAAGTCGCCGCCACCGGCGCGGACATGATCCTGGGCAACACCTACCACTTGCGTCTGCGACCCGGTCACGAAACGGTCGCGGCTCTTGGTGGTCTGCATAAAATGTGTGGCTGGGACGGTCCCATTCTGACCGACTCGGGTGGCTTTCAGGTCTTCTCGCTGGGGGCGATCAACAAGGTCACCGAACATGCGGCGACGTTTCGTTCACACATCGACGGCGCCAAGATCGAGCTGACGCCGGAGCATTCGATCGAAATCCAGCAAGCTCTCGGCAGCGACGTGGCGATGGTCTTGGATCACGTCATCGCCTTGCCTGCTCCGATGACGCAAGTCGAGGACGCGCTGGCCCGCTCGATTCGCTGGGCCGCTCGTTGTCGCGACGCCGCGGACCGTGAGGACCAGGCTCTGTTCGCGATCGTTCAAGGTGGGCTGGACCGGACGCTTCGTCAGCAATGCGCGTCGGAACTCGCGGCGATGTCGTTTGAGGGCTACGCGGTGGGCGGGTTGTCGGTGGGGGAACCTCCCGAAGACATGTACACGACCACGGGGTTCACGACCCCGCATTTGCCGGCGGACAAACCTCGGTACCTGATGGGCGTCGGCACGCCACGTGACCTGCTGGAAAACATCGCTCGCGGAATTGATCTGTTCGATTGCGTGATGCCAACTCGCAACGGCAGGAACGCTTTGGCGTTCACGGATGAAGGACCGCTGAAGCTACGCAACGCAGTCCACAAGCTGGACACTCGGCCGCTGATGGACGATTGCCCGTGCCTCGCATGCCGGCACAGTCGCGGTTATCTGCGGCATTTGTTTGTTGCGGGCGAGATGCTTGGTCCGATTTTGCTGTCGCATCACAACCTGATGTACTACGGCCGTTTGATGCAGGCGACTCGAGACGCCATCGAAGCGGGCGAATTTGAGTCCTTTAAAAACGCCAAGCTCGCGGGTTGGGGCCATGAGCCGTATCGAGAATCGGTTTCGTCGTAGCACTCGGTAGCCGGATTCGCCAAGAATTCAAATGTTGCAAGTGATTTGCGTGGGATGAATTCGAGCGGCGTCGAGTGTCGAAACGTTTTTGATGCAGAGACGCATGGGGTCGCCCGAGAAGTGTGATGGGGCGCTGGTGCGTCAGGATTGAGAGGCGTAGGCCAGGTTGTACCTGGCAGCCTGGCCGATGCTTTGGAACAAAGCGAGGCGTGCGGTGTTTGTAACGCGAGTTCAGTGGGGGCTGTCTGGTCGCGAGCGCCAGGTGGAACCTGGCCTACTTTCGGATTTGCGTTTGTGCTGGGCTCGCGAGCGTTGAGGGCCGACGGTTGTTTTGCTGGGGTGCCGGAACTCCGCTATCGCTTCGGTCCGGCCTACTTTCGTTGGCGTACAAACGTAGGCCAGGTTGTACCTGGCGGCCTTGCCGATGCTTTGGAACAAAGCGAGGCGTGCAGCGTTTGCGGGGCAAGTTCAGTGAGGGCCGTCCAGTCACCAGTGCCAGGTGGAACCTGGCCTACTTTCGGATTTGCGTTTGTGCTGGGACGCGAGCGTCGGGGGCCAGCGGTTGTTCTGCTGGGGTGCCGGAACTCCGCTATCGCTTCGGTCCGGCCTGCTTTGGCTGGCGTACAAACGTAGGCCAGGTTGTACCTGGCAGCCTTGCCGATGCTTTGGGACAAAGCGAGGCGTGCGGTGTTTGTGACGCAAGTTCAGTGGGGGCCGTCCGGTCGCGAGCGCCAGGTGGGACCTGGCCTACCTACGGATTTGGTTTGTGATGGGACGCGAGCGTCGGGGGCCAGCGGTTGTTCTGCTGGGGGGCCGGAACTCCGCTATCGCTTCGGTCCGGCCTACTTTGGTTGGCTCGCAAGCGTAGGCCAGGTTGTGCCTGGCAGCCTGGCCGATGCTTTGGAACAAAGCGAGGCGTGCAGCGTTTGCGGGGCAAGTTTAGTGAGGGCCGTCCAGTCACCAGCGCCAGGTGGAACCTGGCCTACTGCTGAATTCTGGCTACTGATCGGTGGCGTCTCCCCGCAACCAGAGCTCGTAGTGGTCGGCTCGGCCGGCGCCCCAGTTGCGTTCGCTGTAGGGGATGCTGCCGACGCCTTTCTCGTCTTCCGCGTAGTTGTTGCGAGCGTCGGTCCAGAGGACGGCCGCTTTCCCATCTCTATCGACGCGATAGCCGAGTTGTTCTCCCGTGCTGTGTGTCCAGGATTCCGGCGTGGCACCGACGGACTGCAACGAGGACAATTGTGTTGGGTATTCGCCATGGACAACTTGGTATTTTCGTAGGTAGACGCCCGTTGACGTCCAACGTCTTTCATCCTGATAGGCGTCCGCCTGATTGCGAAACCACTGATCGGGCACGTTCCAGTGACTCTGCAATCTGGAATTCAAAGTTGCGTTTGGAATAGCGACCAAGCTCCGAGACTGATCAATCGTTTCGGTGCGAGCCTCGCGTTCCTTTGACTCGGTGGAGCGCCCGCGGGTTCGGCTCTGGCGTGGAGGTCGTGCCGTTTCGGCGGACGACTTCAGCCAGTCCAACGCCGCCAACGCATGGACGCTGGAAGCTCCAAAGGGGAGCACGTCCCGGGTGTAGTCATCTTCGAACTGAACCCAGCGACCGGTGTCTTTCAACGGGTATGAGGTCACGAACCTCTCCAGCCGGATTTGGTTGAGCGCCTCCACGTTCACATCGCTATTGGTTGCCAGGACCAAACGCAGCAATTCACCGAGTTCTGGTTCGCTCCAGAAGGGGAACCTGACCGATTGGCGAATCGTTTTGTTCAGTTCGTTCGATAGTGCGCGTCGAACGGATTGGAGTATCTCGTTTTGTTGGTCGATCCGATCTCGAAGTTTGGCAACTGTCTGGAGCGTTTCGAGTGCTCGTTGTGAGTCCCCTGCATGAAATGCGAGCCGAAACTCGTTGTCCAGCAACCATCGCAACGAACGGATTTCGTAGCCAGTGGACCAGTGCCGCCTTTCCAGGTGAGCATCCTGCCAGACGGGCTGATCTGACTCGAGCAACTCCCTCAGTTGGCTCAGCACCGGCCTTGCCTGTTCGCTGATTGCTTCTGCAAACAGTTCAGCCTGCCAAGGCTCCGATTCAGGAACAATGTCTTCCATCTCAGCCACGGAATCACGGTTCATTGCTTGCACATGACTCGCTGCGTCGAGTAGTTGTTTCCACTGCAATGCATGATCAGCCGACACGTCAGTGTTGTATTTTTTGAGCATCGCGGTGGAAGTCACCGGCACGCCGTCCTTCGCGAGTGCCGTCACGCGTTCGTGATACAGGGAAGTCGCCCATCGCTCACACGTAAATCCCCAGGCGAGCAAAGCAATCAACAGGACTGGTGGGGCCCACATTGCCGCACGAAACGTTCTCTCGGACATTCGATTGCTCATTGAATTTCCTCCACCGATGGGATTTGCGGGGTTGCGGAATCTTCCTTCGGGACCTGGGGCGTCATCGCTAATTGCTGTGCGTCGTATTCCCAGGTTTCGAACCAGTTCGTGGCCGGGTAGCCGAGATAAGAAAAGTTCTTGGTCAGGGCGTTGGAGTCCTGGCCATCTCGATAAAGGTCTCCGTACGGCCCCGTTTCGAATTCGCCACCGGGTTGGCCGACGAGTAGGTCCAAAGCACGAAAGTCTGCTTCCATCGCGGCCTTGGAGTTTGACTTTTCGATCAAGCTCAAGCAGCGATCAACGACCGCTCCGAATTTCCGGTGCAAAACCGAGTGACGCCACCCTGCCGGGATTTTTTCTAGCCAGTGATCGGAGGGGCCCACTCCGTCGTTTGTTCTTCTGAGGAGCGACGGCGATTTCCGGTCGCGAATCCAGCACACCAGCAACGCCATTCGCCGTGCTTCTTGGCGGGCTTCAAAATCGCCGACCAAGGCCACGGCCTCTTGGTAGAAAGGCTCCGATTGAAGTGGTTGCAGCGTCGGGTCCATCAAGTTGGCAACCAGCCAAATCTCGGTCTGGTCGGCGATTTCTTGGTCGATCCAGCGTGTGCTCATCCGCAGGCGGCGAACCACAGTTGTCAGGCGACTGAAGAATGCGCCGAGGCGTTCTTTCTCGGCTTGGTCGTCCGGGTTTTGCTGCCATCGAATCTTCACGAGTGAGGCGGCATCCAGTGCACTTTTGATGATCCCCTGGTCCCCTCGGAGTGGAGCGTCATCCATGTCTCCAATCACAATCCAAGCATCAGGAGACAAGAGTTCTCGGCGACGCATTCGATCGACGGCTGTTTCACCATCGATTTCCACACCTGCATAGACGCTGAGATCATCTTGCAATTCCAGGTCGCCATAACGCATTGAGATGGCATTGAATGAATGCTGGCGGTCCAGTTTTTGTGCTTCTGGTAGGAGTTCTGCCACACGCTCTGCCGACATTTGTGGCAGTTGTGAACGGGCAATTGAAACTGGAACGGTTGGCAGGAACATGAATGCGAGTCCTGCCACCACGTTGAACGCCCAGTATCCCAGCCCTCGGTTGCCATCCATGAACGTTCGCATGGTCCACCAAGTTGCGATAAAAGGCAGAAACGCAATCGACAGCAACCAGCCAAACCGGACCCCATTTCCGATCCCGGCGTCGGCCAAAGCGGCCAGGGCAACCAGCGACAACACGGGGGCCAGAAACGCTGAAGCGGCCAGCATCGGCACCACTTGGCTGACCCACTGCGAAACTCCGTAGATGACCAGGAGCACCGAGGCGATTGTCAGCAGCGACATTTCCGGGATCGGGGCTCTCTGATGCTCGATCGGATCGGGGGATCCGATCAGGACTTGCACTGCCAAGATCAGCAGGGCGGTCGCCGCCAGGGAGCTGAGTCCAAACCAATGCCGGCCGAGCCAAACTCGTGACGGCGAGACACCGCGGTCGGCCAAGAACTTCAGCCGGACCGCTGCCCCGTCACCGGTGAACACACCCACGCCCAGCCACGATACGGCCAGCAATGCCAATCCGATGGTGGTTTGAATGGAGGTTCCGATCCAGCTTTGCAGGGAGTCGTGCATGTTGGTGGCAACCAGCCAGGCGATGGCTCCTGCAGCCAGCGGCACCAGCAGTCCCAGTGACATCCAAGGCGAAGCGTGGACGGTCTGCCAAACCATGGTCGCATAACTGTCGCGGAACGGTTGGCGGGAAGGAGTCGCCATTTCGGGTGGACGCCACGCATCCACCGAAGTCAGCGAATCACGAGGCCGCAGGTCGTCCGGTTCATCGGCTTGCAAAGCAGTGGTGCCGGCGCGATACGCCAGCCAGCCGATGGCGGGGAGAAACAGGCTGGTGATGATTCCCAGCACCCAGGTTTTTTGATTCACGTCGGTGAACTGCCCCGTTGAACTTTGAAACAGTGAGGTCCAAATCTCCGCCACGAAAAACGGCAGCAGCGCCAGAGGAATGATCCAAACCAAAGCCGGGAAGGCGTTCTTGTTCCGCCAGGAGGTGTAGAACCCGCACAGCAGCACATAGAACGAATGCACAAACCAAAATGCGGGGTGCACTTGGCTGAGTTCGAAGGTTCCCGATTGCGTGGGGCTTTGTTCCAGTCCAGCGAGGAAAGCCAGCACGACGCATCCCACCCACATCAAAAGCAGGCCAACGATCGCAACGAGCAATTTGGCGGCCACGATGGGCCGGACGGGGATCGGCAAGGATGCCAGCCAGTTCAGTGTGCGGGTTTCTTTTTCATGGCTGATCAAGATCGCTCCCGCACCCGCGGCAAACAGCGCCGGCATGATCAGGGGGACGATATTTCCCGCCGCACTCAGCGTGACATTGAGGTTTTGGGACATGGCGGCCCAGACGATGAACAGGAACGCTGTCACTCCCAGCAGCATGCCTATCAACGGAACGATTTGCTTGGCCTCTTTCCAGAGCAAACCTTGCCAAACGCGTGTGTCATTCATGATTGCTCTCCCGACGTGACCACCTCGGATTCTCGTCCGCCGTCGCCGGCTGGTGGCTCCGGCGATGGAGACGGGCCGCGAGATGTTTCAGGAGGCGGTCCGGGCGGGCCCGCAAAGCCTTTTCGAGTGTGGGCGATGAAGATCTCCTCCAGCGTCATTGTGCGATCCTTCACCGCGACGACGCCGGTGGCCGATTCGATCACCGGGATCATGGACGGCTCAAAGTTCCGCACCAGCACCCGGCGTTGGCGGCCTTGGTTTTCTTCGAGTAGCGTTTGGGCTGGCTCGGGAAGCGTCGGGAGTTCCACCAACGAATCGTCTAGCGACACGGTCAGTTCCGTCATCGATCCCTTCAGATCGTTCAGCGGTTCGCAGGCTTGGAGTTTCCCGTTGTGGAGGATTCCGATCGTGTCGGCGACCCGTTCGACTTCGTTGATTTGATGACTGGAAAGGAACACGGTTCGGCCCGATGCGGCCCGGCCAATCATGCTTTCCAGAAACTCACGGCGAACCATCGGATCCAGACCCGACGTCGGTTCATCCAGGATCAGCAGTTCTGGGTCGTGTGCGAGAGCCAACGACAAGGCGACCTTGGCTCGCTGGCCTTTGCTCAGCACGCGAATTTTGCGGTCCTCGGGGATCTCGTACTTCGCAATCGATTCGCGGTAGTTTTCGTAGAAGCCCTCCGGGTAGAACGAGGCCGTGAACCAACCGATTTGGCCCACCGTCATCCAGTCGTACAAGGCGGGATTGTCTGAGACGTAGCCAACCCGGCGACGAACCTCCAGCGGTTGTTTCAGTGGATCGAAGTCGCAAACGGAGGCCGAACCAGACGTCGGTTTTTGGAACCCGGTGAGGATTCGGATCAGTGTGGTCTTGCCGGCACCGTTTTCGCCCAGCAAGGCAAACACGGTTCCGGGCTGGATGGTCAGATCCACGCCCAGCAAGGCATCGCAGCCTCGAAAACGCATGGTCAGTTGATCGGTCGAGATGACGGGGTTCATGATGACGATCCTGCTTCGATGAGATGGTGGTCAGTGTGCGTCGAATCAAACGCGTTCGAGCCATCTGGCTCGCCCGCACGGCAAGCTCATTGCAACTCGGCAATCGCTTCGATGGTTCCGTCGAGGGTCCGCAGTTGCTCGTCAACGAGTTTGCGGACCTCCTTGGCTGACAGTCCGGCCTGCAAAGCCTCGGTCAGCACCGCCGACAAGCGTGCGGCGAGAATCGATTGCCGCTGTTTGCGACAACGCTCGACGGCGCCCTTGCAAACCACGACGCCGCGTCCGCGAAGCGTTTCGATCACGCCCTCGGATTGCAGGTCTTGAAAGGCCCGAGCCACGGTGTTCGGGTTGACCGCCAATTGCTGGCTGAGTTGCCGAACGCTGGGGAGAAGTTGTCCCGGACGCAAGGTTTGCTCCGCGACGGCGAATTTCACTTGGCGAACGATCTGAGAATAGATCGCCACACCGTTGGAAGGGTCGACTGTAAAAAACATGTTCGCACCGATGCCCAAAGCTGGTTAACTGGTGTACTGGTTAAACGGTACAGCGGTGCGGCAGTGGGGTCAAGCGATTTTTGCAAAGAAAATTTGGCCAAACAATCGGTAGGCCAGGTTGTACCTGGCGACCACGCCGTTGCTGTGCGACAAAGCGAGGCACGCACGAGCCATCACCAGAGTGGAACAATTGTCCCCCATTGTTCCGCCGCGGAGGATGACATCGCGGGGCCACACCCCACTTCGAAGATTCACCGCGTTCGCTTTGCGCGACTCGAAGCTTCCATCCCTGGCACGCAAACAGTTGGGGACAACTGTTCTACTCTGTTGCTGTGCGACAAAGCGAGGCACGCACGAGCCATCACCAGAGTGGAACAATTGTGCCCCATTGTTCCGCCGCGAAGGATGACATCGCGGGGCCACACCCCACTTCGAAGATTCACCGTGTTCGCTTTGCGCGACTCGAAGCTTCCATCCCTGGCACGCAAACAGTTGGGGACAACTGTTCTACTTTGTTGCTGTGCAGAAAAACGCAGGACGTTGCTCGTTTCTTCGTAGCCGGATTCGCCAGAATTCGGATCTTAACGACTCGCAAAATCCGACGACTTGGTGACTCCGAATTCTGGCGAATCCGGCTACTCCGAGTCGGAGGCGGCTCGCTAATCCTGCGTCAACACCATGATGCGGATGGGGTGCTCGGGGTCGTCGTCCATTTCCACGGTGTGCTCGGTGTAGTCCCAGGGTTGGTCCTTCACCCATTGGGAGAACTCCGTCGCGATCAGCCGTTGCGGATCGCTCAAGATCAATTGCCCGTCGTCGGTCAAATGTTCCGCGGCCGACTGCAACAGTTCTGGCCACAGCGTGCGGAGGTACGTGACATCACTGCCCAGGATGAACGGGAACTTCTTGGGGGCCAGCGAATCCTCGCCCAATCGGAAGACTTGCACGTCCGTGTGCAATCCCAGACGAGACAAACTGAGCCGCACCAATTGCAGCGGGTCTTCCACACCGTCGGTCAAGGTCACGCGAGCCCCACGCAGCAAAGCGGCGATGCCGGCGTGTCCGGTTCCGCAGCCGACTTCCAAGACATCTTGGTTGTGAATGGGAACGCGATCCAAGAAGCGGTCCAGTCCCGAAGCGGCCCGCCAGGTCGTTGCCCAGAACGGATCGATCACGCCTTCTTCGCCTGCGTCCTGGCGTTCGCATGCTTCGATCAACATCGCATCGGGATCCGAGGCGACCGCCAGCGGCCGTTCTTTGCCAGCGATCAAGGTGTCTTCCCAGTGCCAAGCGAATGAAAGCGAGTCGGCCATGTTGAATGCGTTCGTGAAAGATCGGATGAAGAGAGAAGCGGTTTGTCGCCCGTACGATGGTCTTCCAAGACCGTCGCGTTCGACATGGGCGGTCTGGGCAGGCGGACTTGCGGAATTTCCAGGATGGTCTTGGAAGACCATCCTACGAGAACGTTGTTGAGCGAGATCAACTGCGGTGCAGCAGTTCCGCTGCGTCGGCTGCGAAGTAGGTCAGCACCCCATCAGCGCCGGCTCGTTTGAAGGACAGCAGGCTTTCCAGGATCACCGCCTCTCCGTTCAGCCAGCCGGCGTCGGCCGCTCCACGCAGCATCGCGTATTCGCCACTGACTTGATAGGCAAACGTTGGCACGCCAAAGGTTTCTTTGACGCGAGCGACAATGTCCAGGTATGGCATCCCGGGTTTGACCATCACGCTGTCGGCTCCCTCGGCCAGGTCCAGAGCGACTTCGGCAATCGCTTCGTCGGACTGCGACGGCGATTGCTGGTAGGTCTTTTTGTCGGCGGCCCCGAGGTTGGCTGCCGAGCCCACCGCGTCCCGGAATGGTCCGTAGAACGCGCTGGCGAATTTCGCCGCATACGACATGATCTGAACGCTCGAGTGACCAGCCTGATCCAGGGCGGTTCGGATTGCGCCAATGCGTCCGTCCATCATGTCGCTCGGCGCGATGATGTCGCATCCCGCCGCCGCTTGCACGATCGCTTGCTTGCACAGCACGTCGACGGTTTCATCGTTGATGACTTGCCCGTCGCGAACCAGCCCGTCTTGGCCGTGGCTGCTGTAGGGGTCCAGTGCCACGTCGAGGATCACGCCCAGCGAATCGCCAACCGCGTCTTTGATTTGGCGGGTGACCCGGCACACCAGGTTGTCGGGATGGAACGCTTCGGCCGCGTCCTCGGTTTTCAATTTCGGATCCGTGGCTGGAAACAACGCGATCGCGGGGATACCCAGGTCGACGGCTCGCTGGGCCGCGGCGACGATTTCGCCCTCTCCCAACCGGTTCACGCCGGGCAGCGATCCGACGGGTTGTTGGCCGGAGCCATCCATTACGAACAGCGGCCAGATCAAATCGTCGACCGACAAAGTGGTTTCTCGGACGAGGCGGCGCGACCAATCCGTCGCTCGGACACGGCGCAATCGGGTGGCGGGGAAAGCGGCACGCGGAGCGGGTGGGCCAGAAAATCGGGACAAAAGAGCACCCTGAAATCGTTGGAGGAACAGCGGCGGCGATTGTGGCTGAGCACAAACCACCGCGAGACGTTTCCCATTTTGCGTCACAGAACGTGCCAAGCCTACCCGGCCGATCTGCTAAACTGATTCCCCGCTCAATCACGTCTCGAAAGGGACGTTTTCGAATTTCACCTTGCCCCACCCACCCCACAGATACAACGCCGATGAAATTTCGACTTTGCACCTTGCTCGCCGCCTTCGCGGTGCTCGCCTCGTCCGCGGTTGCCACCGCACAAGATTCAGCGGAGTCCAAACCGCTGAACGTGTTGCTGATCGACGGCCAAAACAATCACAAGTGGCAAGAGACCACGCCTCTGATCCAAGCCACCTTGGAATCGGGTGACTTCGCCCAGGTCACCGTCGCGACTGCGCCGGGCAAAGGCGAAGACAAGTCCGGTTTTGCACCGAAGTTCGCTGACTACGACGTTGTGGTGTCGAACTACAACGGCGAAGCTTGGTCGAGCGAAACCGAAAAGGCCTTCGAGGCCTACGTCGGTGACGGCGGCGGATTCGTGACCGTTCACGCGGCCGACAATTCATTCCCCCACTGGGATGCCTACAACCGCATGATCGGCGTGGGCGGCTGGGGCGGTCGGAACGAAAAGGATGGTCCGTATGTCCGTTGGAAAGAAGACCAAAAGAAATTCACGCGGGACATGTCCAAGGGCGGCGGCGGCCAGCACGGCAAACGCGTGCCGTTCATGATGGTTGTCCGCGATGCTTCGCACCCCATCACTGCTGGATTGCCCAAGTCGTTCCTGCAAGTCGCCGATGAACTGTACGGCAAACTGCGCGGCCCGGCCGAGAACATGAACGTGTTGGCGACCGCTTACAGCAACCCTGCAACGGGCGGCACGGGAGAGCATGAGCCCATCCTGATGACGATCGAATTTGGAAAGGGCCGTGTCTTCCACACGACGCTCGGACACGATGTTCCTGCCATCAAGGGGCTGGCGTTTCAAACCTCGCTGCGTCGCGGCACGGAGTGGGCCGCCACCGGCAACGTTACCCTGCCTGCCGTTTCCGCTGCCAAAATGGGCAGCGACGAAGCCGCGACAGGCGATCCCGCCCAGGCATCCGAAGTCGAGGGCGATGGAAAAGCTGCCACATCGAACGGCAACGTCAACTTTGATGCCGCACCTGATTTGAAAGCGGACGGTTGGAAGTCGTTGTTCGATGGAAAGAGCCTGGACGGATGGAACCGCAAGAACGGAACCGCCAAGTACCGAGTCGAAGACGGCGCGGTTGTCGGCACGACCTCAGAAGGCAGCCCGAACTCGTTCTTGTGCAGCAACGAGAACTACGGCAACTTTGAGCTGACGTTCGAAGTCAACGTGGACGAAGGTCTCAACAGCGGTGTTCAAATTCGTTCCCAGTCTCGCGAAAAGGGCGGACGAGTCTACGGTCCCCAGGTCGAAATTGAATCCGCTCCTGGTGAAGCCGGTTACATCTACTCCGAAGCCACCGGACGCGGATGGATCACGAAGGAGCAGCCGATCAAGGACGCGTACAAGAACAATCAGTTCAATCGCTATCTCGTGCGAGCCCAAGGCAACCGGATTCAAGTTTGGATCGGCGATCAAAAGATCAGCGACATCCAAGACCCCGAGTCCTCCACCAACGGATTCCTCGGGTTGCAGGTTCACGGCATCAAGGCCGGCACCGGCCCGTTCGAAGTCCGCTGGCGTGACATCCAAATTCGCGAATTGAAGTAGGTCTGTCGAAGGGATGGATTGGGACGTTGGCCATTTGAGGCGTGCTCGGAACGTCTTAGCAACCCCGCCCGTTGCAAGGTCGTGGCGTTTATCGAGGCCGCGTTTTAGCGGGTTTTCACGCGGCGCACCTCTCCTGAAACGCAGTTTGGGGAGAGGTCGAGCGACGCCGTTCAGGCGTACGCGAGGGTGAGGGCCGAGCAGGGAATGGGCGCGGACTGCCCTCCCCCGGAAATCTCGCTGAACGCTCGCTTTCCGACCCCTCCCGTTTCACGGGCGGGGTTTGCAAGACGTCAGGAACACTGCACTTCAAAACTGCACGACCTCCTTCCTCGGGCGGGCTTCGCAGGACGCAACAAACACCGCGTTTAAAGACTGCACGGCCACTCTCCCCAAAAACTTCGTTTCGGGTGAGGGGTATTGCGTGGAAACGTGTCGGAAAGCGTCGTCAATCGTCACTCGGCGGGATTCGTTGCAGGGCTTCTTCTCGGGAGTTGAGTTTTCCGTCGAGCTGATCGTCGCGAATGGATTGCAGGATGGCTTTGAAATCGGGGCCAGGACGCATCCCATTGGCGATCAGATCGGCTCCGGTGACCAACGGCGGCGGATCGAGTTCGATCGGGTCGCCCGACAAAGCTCGGCCGGCGCGGGCGACGCCGCGAGATTTTGGGGCCAGGGCACGCGCGGTGCCCACGATCGTCGGTGCATCGGCATCGACCAAGATCGGCTGCAACCTGGACCAAGCCAATCCGTCGCACTGAGTGATCGTTTCAGCGTGAGTGAGTGCGGCTTCGATGGCACGGCGTTCGGCGACGGAAAGTTTCCAGTCGTTGAAGATCAAACGCAGGGTGTGCGTGGAATCACCGGGCAGGTGAAACAAGGCGATTGCCATCGCGACTTCGAACGAGGGATGTTTGCAAGCCTGGATCGACTTCGAGAATTCGGTCCAGTTCATCGTTTGCAATTGCGGCCAGATATGGAGCGAAAGTCCCGTGTCGACCAAGGTTTCCAAACCAAAGTCGACTGCGGGGGCGGTCATGACGCGGCGCATCTCGGCTCCGATGCGTTCACCGCTGACCACGCTGATATCGCTGGCATGATTTTGGATGGCGGCAAAGGTTTTGTGTTCGATCGAGAACCCGAGTGTGGTCGCGAATCGAACGGCTCGAAGCATCCGAAGTTTGTCTTCTTCGAACCGCTGGATGGCTTCGCCGATTGTGCGCAGATGGCCCTTGGCGAGGTCATCGATTCCGCCGACGTGGTCGATGATCCGTGATTCGAAGACGTCGTAGAACATCCCGTTGATCGTGAAGTCGCGGCGGAGGGCATCGGCTTCCGCATCGCCGTAGGTGACGCTGTCGGGCCGGCGGCCATCGGAATAACTTCCATCGGCGCGGAACGTGGCCACTTCCGTCGGCATCCATTTGCCCGCCGATTCCTGGGGGGGGCTGGCGGGATTCTCCGCCGTCGCGGGGCGTGGCGGCAGCACGCCGATCACGCCGAAGGATTCCCCAAACGCCAACGTGTTGCGTTTTCCAAAGACATCGCGGACCGATTCGGGAGTCGCATCGGTGGCGACATCGAAGTCCTTGGGTGTGCGGCCGAGCAGCGCGTCGCGGACACAACCGCCTGCCAGGACGGCCACAAAACCAGCCTTCTTCAGTTCGGTGATGATCCGAACCGCTTCGGCGGCTTCGGGTGAATTCAGGATTTTGGTCGGGAAGTCAGGCATCGGTGAGTGAGAAGTCGAGTTTTTTGGTGCGACGATTTCACGGAGCGTCGTTCCGCCCGAGTTTCGAAAAGACGCTACCATACCGAGTCGTTTGAATCTTCCGACCATCGTCGCTCCTTTCCATTTTCTCACACGTTTGAATTCTCTGGTGTCTGCTGAATTTGCTTCCTCGCCCGATCGATTCACGGACGCCGAGCTGGTCGCGTTTTTGGACGAACAGCTCGAACCGTCGCGGTCATCCGCCATCGAACAAGCGGTGCGGGAAGACGAAAAACTGCGTCAACGACTGATCCATTTGCGTGGGCAGGATGTCGCAGGATTGCACACAATTGGTGCGATTTGGCGTCGGCAGCAGCTTTCGTGCCCCGATCGATCGGTGCTGCAGGCCTACGTCGCCAATCAGTTGGAACCCGAGATGGCGGACTATGTTCTGTTTCACCTGACGGAAATTGGATGCCGTGTTTGCCGCGCCAATTTTGATGATTTGAACCAGCAATTGGCGCGCGGCCGATCAGCGGAAGAGGCGGCGTCGCGGCGTCGGCGAATGTTCCAAACCAGCGCCGGTCACTTACGCCGCCACGACTGACCGCCGAGAGGTTTGTTGAGCGTGTCGATCAGCAGACGCGACGAAGAGTCCGAATGAAGGCCCAAACGGTGCGGAAACCCCGTGATTTTGCCGGTTTCACCTGTCTTGACTGATTGACCTAACTACGCGTGCCAAATACCCTTTGCGGCCAAACGTTCTTTTGATTTCCAAACCCCACACAGGGATTGACAGCGACGATGGCAAAAAAAGACAAGATGGTTTACTACTTCGGCAAAACGAAGACCGAAGGAAAAGGCGGAAGCAAAGCCATCCTGGGCGGTAAAGGCCTGAACTTGGCCGAAATGACTTCCATCGGACTGCCGGTCCCTCCCGGGTTCACGATCACCACCGAAGTTTGCGACGGTTACTACAAAGCTGGCAAGAAGCTTCCCAAGGGATTGATGGACGAAATTCAGGATGCCGTCAAAATCCTGGAAACGGAACTCGGCAAGAACTTCGGCGACAACGAAAACCCGTTGCTGGTCAGCGTCCGCTCGGGTGCCGCCGTCTCGATGCCCGGGATGATGAACACCATTTTGAACCTCGGACTGAACGACGAAGCGACCGAAGGTCTGGCCAAAGCGACCAAGAACGAGCGTTTCGCTTTCGACGCTTACCGCCGTCTGATCAACATGTACGGCGACGTCGTGATGGGCCTGCATCACGAGCAGTTCGAAGCTGCGTTTGACAAGGTCAAGAAAAAACACAACGTCACCGAAGACACCGAAGTCCCCGCCGAAGGCTTGCGTGAACTTTGCGATGCCTACAAAGCGGTTTACAAGAAGGGCACCGGCGAAGACTTCCCTCAAGACCCGATCAAGCAACTTCAGTTGGCCATCGAAGCCGTTTTCGGTTCGTGGAACGCTGACCGTGCGATCAGCTATCGCCGCATCGAATCGGCCAAGGGCAACACCGAGATCAACAACTTGATCGGCACCGCCGTCAACGTCCAAGCCATGGTTTATGGCAACATGGGCGACGACTCGGGAACGGGCGTTGGTTTCACTCGCGACCCCAACACCGGACAGAACAAGTTCTACGGTGAATTCCTGATCAACGCTCAGGGCGAAGACGTGGTGGCTGGTATCCGCACACCCCAACCTGTCGCTCAAATGGCGAAGTGGGACAAAGCGGCTCACAAAGAGCTGATGGAAATCAAGAAGAAGCTGGAAGACCACTACACCGACATGCAGGACATCGAGTTCACGATTGAGCGTGGCAAGTTGTTCATGCTGCAAACTCGGAGCGGAAAGCGAAACGGCATCGCAGCTGTGAAGATCGCTTGCGACATGGTCAAAGAAGGTTTGATCACTGAAAAGGAAGCGGTTCTTCGCGTTCCTGCTTCGGACTTGACTCACTGCTTGTTGCCTTCGTTCAAGCCCACCGCTCGCAACGCCGCCGACGTGTTGTGCCGTGGTTTGAATGCATCGCCAGGTGCTGCGGTTGGCCAGTTGGCCTTCACCGCGACGGACGCTCGCGAGCGTTTCGAAGCTGGCGAAAATGTCATCTTGGTTCGTCGCGAGACCAGCCCAGAAGACGTCGAAGGCATGTCCGCTGCTGTTGGTATTTTGACCAGCACTGGTGGAGCAACCAGCCACGCTGCTGTGGTGGCTCGCGGTTGGGGCAAGTGCTGCGTCGCTGGTGCCAGCGAAGTGGAAATCAACGAAAAGGCCAAGACGATCACGGTTGGCGGACGCAAGTTCACCGCCAAGGACACCATCAGCCTGGACGGCACGACCGGCGAAGTGATGGCAGGCGAAGTTGAAACCCAAGAGCCCAAGTTGTCTGGCGATTTCGCCAAGTTGATGAAGTGGGCCGATCAATACCGTCGCCTTTCGATCCGCACCAACGCGGATTCGCCTGCCGACAGCAAACGTGCCCGTGACTTCGGTGCCGAAGGCATCGGACTGTGCCGCACCGAGCACATGTTCTTCGAAGCCGATCGCATCATTCACATGCGTGCCATGATCTTGGCCGAAAACGAAGACGCTCGCCGTGCTGCCCTGAAGAAGTTGTTGCCATTCCAACGCAAAGACTTCGAAGGCATCTTCAAAGCCATGAAGGGTTGCCCCGTGACCGTTCGGTTGCTGGATCCACCATTGCACGAGTTCTTGCCACACGAACCGGCTGCTCAAAAGCAAATGGCAGAAGAGTTGGGCGTCAAGTTGGCCGAAATCAAAAAGCGTGGTGCGGCTCTTCACGAGTCCAACCCAATGCTCGGCCACCGTGGTTGCCGTCTCAGCGTGACCTACCCCGAAATCTTGGAAATGCAGGTCCAGGCAATCGTCGAAGCAGCCATCAGCTGTGCCAAGAAGAATATCGACGCTCAGCCTGAGATCATGATCCCGTTGGTCGGCACCGCTGCTGAGCTTCGCATCTTGCGTGAAAAGGTGGAAGAAACGATCGAAACAACCAAGACCGCGAAGAAGTTCGAAGGCGACTTGAACATCTTGATCGGTACCATGATCGAGATTCCTCGTGCTTGTTTGACCGCCAACGAAGTGGCTGAGTACGCTGATTTCTTCAGCTTCGGCACCAATGACTTGACGCAAATGACGTTCGGTTATTCCCGCGATGACGTCGGCGGATTCTTGCCCGATTACATCGAGCACAAGATCGTTCCCGTCGACCCCTTCCAGTCGCTGGACACCAGCGGTGTGGGACAACTCGTCGAAATGGGCGTTGCCAAGGGCCGTAGCGTCAAGAAGAAACTCAAGGTGGGTATCTGTGGCGAGCACGGTGGTGATCCCGCCTCGATCGAGTTCTGCAACGCAGTGGGTCTGGACTACGTTTCGTGCAGCCCGTTCCGCGTGCCAATCGCACGTCTGGCCGCTGCTCAAGCTGCACTGAAGGCGTAGTGAATCGAGCCAAACTGGCACCATTCCACGAATGATCAATGGGCCGCGAGACCGGAGAAGCCCTCCGCCTCGCGGCCTTTTTTTGTGCTTGGGCAGCAGGCCAGGTATGGCTTGGGTTCGCTAGAATCCTGATGCCATCCACGTAGGCCATGTTTCACATGGCATTGGTGAAATGCCGTGACAAGCGACGCTCGCGAGGGAGCATCTGTTCGTGTGCTCGCCTCGCTTCTTTCGAAGCATCGGCTCGATCGCGAGGTGGAACCTGGCCTACAGCTGGTCACCATTGCCAGGTGGAACCTGGCCGACTGGCTGCGTTACCATAGAATCTAGATGGTGACCCAGCACGGACGCCGGCTAACAACTCTCCATCCCAACCAGTCCGCCATGCCACGCCGCCGAGTCCTTTTGATGGCCAGTTCGATGCGCGGCGGCGGCAGTGAGCTGCAAACCGCCATGTTGGCTCGGCACCTGGATCGCGAGCGTTTCGAGGTGCATTTGTATCTGACCCAAGCGGTTGGTGATTTGCTCACCACCATTCCCGGGGACGTTGTCGTGCACCATCCTCCTGAGTCGTTTCCGCCTCAACTCTGGGATCGGATTCCCGGTGGGCTGCTCCGCCGACAGGCCGAATGGTTTCGTGAATTGGTTGGCAGGGCGCAAGTCGATGTCATTTATGACCGCACCTTTCACATGACCTTGATCGCCGGTCATCCCACGGTCGAGCGTGGATCGTCTGCGAATCGTCGTCCGCGAGTGTCGACGATTGTCAGTCCGCCTGAGGTGGCGCTGCCGCTGGTTGAAAAGCGATTCGTGTGGTTGAAGCGGCGGCGATTGGCCCGGGCTTACCGACGGAGCGCCGCGGTGATCGCGGTCAGTGAGGCTGCTCGCCAATCCGCGATTCAGTACTACGGGTTGCCGGAAACGCTGGTGGAAACGATTCGCAACCCCGTCGATGCGGATGCGATTCGGGCTGCCGCTGGCGCCGAGACGATCGAGGCCAACCCGAACACCCCGGGGGAAGCGGAAGGCTTGAGTCGTGCAAGCAGCATGGCCGGCGATCCAAGGGATGCGCTGCGACTGGTGGTCGTTGGCAGGATGACCGAAGAAAAAGGGCATGCGACGCTGCTCGACGCGATCGGATGGTTGATGAAGGAGTGGCCCGCTTCGCTACCTCCGCTGGAATTTCGATTCATTGGGGAGGGGCCCCGGCGAGCCGATTTGGAATCTCGTTGGAAAGACATGGTTTTGGCGGCGGGGCCCAAGGACACGCTGCATCGGGTGGAGTTCGTGGGGGCGGTGCAACCGGCTTCCGCTGAAATCGCAGGGGCGGACGGGTTGGTGTTGCCGTCGCATTTCGAGGGGTTGCCCAACGTTGTGCTGGAAGCGTTCGTTTTGCAAACGCCCGTCGTTGCGACGCGAGCCGGGGGGACCGTCGAGCTGCAAATTTCGGAGGATGCTCCCACTTGCCACTGGGCGGAACCCAACAACCCAGCCTCCTTGGCTCAGGCGATTCGAGAATTCGCCGGGCAAGCCGATCAACGTCATCGGCACGTTGCCAATGCGAGCCAATTGGTCCGGGAGAACCATGGTCTGAGTGCTGCGGTGGATCGGATCAGCGAGCTGTTGCTGCGAGCGGGAACGTGAGGGTTGGCAGGTCCTTCCGTGGCAACGAGCCCACGCTGATCGGGTGGGGGCATCTTGCGAGGCTACCAGTCAACCTTGGAGGCGATCTCGCAACAGGGCTGAATTCTCGTCTGCGGAGGGGGGAGGGTTGCGGAACGAGGGCCGTGGGAACCCGTACAATCGTTACACTTTCCTACGTTTCGGCGGGTGTCGTCATTTGCGATGTGTTTCAAGCAATTTTGTTGACACTCATTTTTGGCCGTAACTATACTTTGAAATGAAATTCCCGACCTCTTTTCTCCATCCGGAACCGACCACCCATGACCCTACTCGGGAAATCCTTTTCGGTCATAATCCTGCTCTTGAGCGGGGTTTTTATGGTTTTGGCGCTCGCCGTCAACGCGTCTCATCGCAATTGGCGTGATGTCGTGCTCGGACCTCAGGGTTTGAAGGCCCAGATCGAAACCGTCGCACGCACGAACGAACAGCTTCGTGATTCAAGAGCACGTACCCAATCGTCCTTGGATCGCGAACAAGCCGCTCGTCGAACCGCCTTGGCCGCTCTGCAAACCCAGCTGGACCAGTTGGAATCGCAGTTGCGTGAGAGCGAATCGACCGTGCAGCAGCTGCAAGCTAAAAGCACCGAGCTGGCCCAGATCGACCGGGCTCGCGCGGAAGAGTTGGAAAAGATCACCGCGGACAACACTCGATTGCGTGAGCAAATTCGCACCGAGCAGCAAGATCGTGACACCTTGTTCGCACGCACGTTGGAATTGACCGACCAGATGAACAGCCTTCGCGGCACGGTTCAGTTGCAACAAGACCGCTACGATCAAATGTTGACTCAGGTGACGCGATACAAAGAAGTCGTCGACGCCGCCGGGTTGAACATGAACGACCCGCTCGACGGTGCTCCGCCGGAACGCAACGGAACCGTGTTGGTCGTCAACCGACCTCGCAAGTTGGTCGAAGTTTCGATCGGCTACGACGACGGGCTTCGCAACGGTCACTACTTAGAAGTCACCCGTGGTGGCCGCTATGTGACGCGTTTGAAAGTGCGTGAGACAGAACCGGATCGTGCGGTTGCTGAAATCATGCGGGACTACAGTGAAGGCGTAGTGGAGGAGGGCGATCGTGTCGACACTTCCATCGAATGATGCTCCGACGGGCAAGCAACCACCGAGTGTTTACACGGTGATGTTGTTGCTGGCGATGTTGTTCATGTTGATCGCGGTCATCGCGATGTTCGTGGAACTGAATCGCTGGGGACCCGACTACTACAAAACCAACACGGCTCGTCCGACCGTGATGCTGACAACGAACAGTCCCTTCCTGGGCTGATCCACACCAGCAACGACTGAAATCATCGCACCCAGACCTCGTGTCTGGGTGTTTTCATAGATGCGTAGCATTTCCTTCCGCCCATAGCCAAGATTGCCCGTTTCGGAATCACCGCAGGACGTCGATTTTAGAAGTGATCGATTTCTCAGGTAGGCCGGATCAAGCCGCTGCGACGCTGCTCCGGCAGGTGAGCCGACACGTTCAGGCGAGTGTTGCGGGATGTGCGTCGCAAAGCCTCCTTCATTCGGCCTCCGCAGACTAGCACGCTCAAATCGGTCACTCAGAAGGCTGAGGTCCCAAGATGGCCCCGTTCAGCTATTCGGCAGCCGCGTCGGGATCGGCATCCGTGAGGTCGCTGGATCCGGTGATGGCTTCCAGCAAGCGGTGGGTCAGTTCGGGCGATTTTTTGTTGGCAGGCCGCGACGCATCGGTGGGCCACCGCGTGATCGCAGCGGCGCCGCCCAGTGGCGAGGCGTCGAAACGGATCGTGCCTCCACAAGAAAGCACGAGTTTGCGGACCATGGCCAATCCCATTCCGCCTTTCCCGCTCTGGCGATTTCTGCCCAGCGTTTCGAACATTCGGAAGACACGTTCGCGGTGTTCGGGGGGAATGCCGTTGCCATCGTCCTCGACGATCACCTCCGCGGTTCCGTCCTCCACCATCCCGCCGCGAATGATGATTTTTCCGGAAGGCCCCGGATGGTGTTTGATGGCATTGTCAATCAAATTCACCATCACACGCATCATCGGGGATGAGTTGCCGATGACGGTGGGCAGGTCGGACTCCAGTCGCACCTCAAAATTCGAGTCGGCTTCGACGAACGCGATGGCTTCCGACACGATTTGATTCAGGTCGACAGGTTCGGTCGATGTGTAGCTTTGGTCGATTCTCGCGTAAGCCAGCAGGCCATCCAGCAACGCTTGCATGCGTTCGATTTGTTTGCTCATGGTCGAGCAATGTTCCCGGACGGATTCAGGGACTTCTTTCCCCGATTCTTCAATGTCCTCGGTGATCCACGTTGCCAGGTTCTGCAGGCCTCGAAGCGGTGAACGCAGGTCGTGCGAAGCGACGTAGGCGAATTGTTCCAGTTCTTGATTGCTGCGTTGCAGCGCCTCGTTGGTCTGGATGCTGTTTTCCAGAGCCGCGTCCAGCGCCTGTTCGATCTCGATCCGACGACTGATGTCTTGGTGGGTCCCGATCATCCGGACCAGTTTTCCATCGCTGTCGTGGATGAAATCGCCGATCGATTCGATCCAGCGAAAGCCACCATCGGAATGTCGCAGGCGAAAAACGTTGAAATACGCGGAGGGGTTTCCTTCGGTGACGGTCGCGAGCTGTGTGATGGCGCGATCGTAGTCGTCTGGGTGCAGGCGGTCTTTCCAGCTCTGGAGTGACCAGGTGAAATCCGCTGGCAGGCCAAGTTGGTGAAGCAACTCTTCCGAGACCTCCACCTCGGACGTCTCGACTTCAAACACCCAATAGCCGAGCTTTGCCGTTCGCGTCGCAATTCGAAAGCGAAGGTTCGTTTCGATCAGTTGTTTTTCAATGTCCGTCGTCATGGCTGAAAATGTAGCACAAAGCCGGAGTGGCAGGGGGCTCTGGCGTTCCGGTCGTCGGTTCTGGCGGTGACCACCGAATCTGGTAATCTGGCGTCATGAACGCATCCTCTGACGAACCCGATTTGGCATTTGACATCGACGCCCTCTTTTCGCATCTCGTGGAAGAGCAAGGGGTTGAGTTGTCTGTGCCGATGGATTGGACGTTCACCTTGCGAGGCGCCGAGATCGGGCAGTTGCGCTCGATTGCCGAGACGCTGGGCGATTACCTGTGTGAGCTGGAAGAGTCGGTCGAAGAGATCGATGAAAAGGGAAGGTTGTCGCTCGGACGGCCCATGTTGAGTGTGGTCAAGACCGGCGCGCTGGTGCCCAGCGAAGTGAAGAAGATCGCGGACCGAATGCAACAGATCGCCGAACGCACTGGCATCGAGTACGAAGGCGTGGAAGTGTTCGACGCCATCGATGATGACGAGCTGTTCGATTGGCTGAGTTTGGACGAAGCGGTGTGGCGACTTCGGCATTTCAGTGACAGCGGATTGAATCCTGGCGAAGAGCTGCCTTGGGTGTTTCTGCTGATGGGGGAAACGCTGGAGCAAATGCAAAAGCTGGCGGCAGCTTTGATCGAAGGCGGTTTCCCAAACAGTCAAGCCGACGACGATCCCGATGAAGCCGGTCGATTTGGCGTCTTCGTGTTTCAGGAAGGCAGCAACGATGAAGAACGCTTGGCCGGTGCCCACAATCAAGTCATGAAGATTGCGAGAGAACACGGTGCCACGTTGGACGGCATCCAGTTCTTGTCAGAAGAGGACTTTGTGGACGTCACCGTCGATTTGGATGACTGATGTCCGCTGCACGGGAGGAGTCTCCCTGTTGAATCAGCGCACAAAAAAACGCGCGAGGATTTGAATCCTCGCACGTCTTGTTTGCTTTCGCCGAGCAGTCTCCGACTTGGAACCCCGGACAGTTATCAAACCGGAGTCCACCCGGCAGAACTTACCGCCTATCAGGAACAATTGTTCCCGCTAAGTTCAGCTTAGAAGTCGATGACACAGCCCAAGTCGATGCCGTGCGTGTACAAGGAGCTGTCCTTGCGTTCTGACGCGGGCTGGGCCAATGGTGCTGGTGGGAACGTGATTCCGTCACCGTTGTAAACGTTGTTGATGTTGTCGCCTGACAGCAAAACGTCATCCCAGTAGATGAAGCTGTAGCCGACGGACATCGAAACGTTCGGGCGGAACTTGTAGCCCAATTTCACGTTCGCTTCAGGGGCGAAGGTGAATTTGTCTTGGTCCAGTGCGGTCGTGTTGAAGGTGTCGCCCAGGGCGAGCACACCACCGTCGGTCGACGTGGTGGTAACAAAACCAGCGTCCGTGAAGGTTCGCAAGCCCGTGCCGCGATAGATTTGCTCCATGTTGCCCAAGTGAACCTTGGTCAACGCCTTGAAGCTCCACTTGCCGCGGTTGAGCATGGTTTCAAAACCGATCTGACCACCGTAGAAACGGTTTTCCGTTTCGATGTTGTCGTACAGAACCGTCGTGTCGCCAATGCTGCCAGCGATTGCATCGGTGGTTTGGATGCTGGTGCTGTTCACCGTCAAGCTGTCGTCGATTCCGAAGTGCGAGAAACCACCGATCAAGTCGGTACGGAATCCCGAACCACTGAGCATCTTCATGCGGGCATAAGCTTCCGCGGCGTAGATGTCGAGCGAGCTCTCTGCGGAGAACGAGCCTTCAAAGTTGTCATTGCCGGGAACTCCGGTGCTGGCAATCAGAGTGCTGTTGTCCGACGCGATGTTCGTGTCATAGAACGGGCGACCGTAGGTCTGAGCATTGCCGTTGACGAGGCCACCAGAGCTGGCGTCTTCGCTGCTTTCGCTAAGCCACCAGAAGCGGCCACCGACACCGAAGTCGTCGCTGAGGTTTTTACCGAAGTCCAAGCGGAATCCGGCAGTCATGTCGCCACCGATTGACTCGTCACCACCAAAGAGGGTGGAGGTGCCAGCGACATCCAGTTCAGGATCGACGCCCGCAGCGTTTTGAGTGATCAAAGGCGTGGTCGAGCGTGCTTGGGTGAACCACAGCAACGCTTCCGCGGTCATCCACACGTCGTGCTTTTGCATCATCTTGCGGATCGGGCGTTTGCGGCATTTGCCACAGTTGCCGCCGCAAGCTGAGCCGCAGCTGCTGGCCATTTCGTAGCCGTTGCCACAATCGCCTGTGCTGCAGCCGCCGCCGTTGCTGACGATGTAAGAATCGTCCATCATCGGAGACGGGGTTGGAACACCGCTGCCTAGTTGTTGGTCACCAACAAAGGCAACCGGCTGAAGCGATTGTCCTTCGTTACCGTAGAAGGACGCCGCCATGTTGTCGGCGGAATAGTCGACGTCGTCATAAACGATGTCGCCTTCCTCTGCGGACACCGGTGCAGCACCGGTGTAGTATTGAGTCATGTCCGAGTTGCCTTGATCCGCCGCCGAGGCGGATCCTGCTGACAGCATGGCTGCCAACGCGAGCAACTTCCATTTCGTCGTTTTTTTCGTTTCCATTGGTACTCTCGTGTAGTCCGGGAACACGGGATTCATCTGGTTAACTGTTTCGACCAGAATCAGCGGACCATTCAGAACCAGCCCTACGCTTGGAACAGCCGACGCAGATTGCCTGTTTTGAACCTCGGGCGTGGTACAAGTTCGCTATCTTCCCTGAAAGCCAGATAAAATGGTGTTTCACGGCGATTGGAGGTCGCTCTGCGTGCGATCTCGTGCGTAAAAATGGTAATTCTTTGCATCGCTTTTCTTTCGTTGGCCCGCTCGATGTCCGAATCTCCCGCTCGCGAAACGACCAACCCAGACGATTCTGATCAATTGCCCTCGCTCGATCCGCTCGCTCCCAATGAGCCGCTGGAGGAATCGGAGGCGACGGATGCTGGCACCACCGCTCAGGCGGTGGTGCGCCGTTCCAGCGATCCCTCAGCGAACAAAAAGAAGTGGACCAAGGCTTCCAATTGGCGGCCGCGAATGGTTCGTTGGCAGCGGCAACTGGCGCGCGTCAACGCTCTCGAAAGCACACTGCAAGCAGAAGACGACGTGACGTTGCGAAAGCGAAGTTTGGCACTTCGTTATCGCGCGATGGCCGGTGAGAAACTTGGCGAGTTGCTTCCTGAAGCTTACGCGTTGTGCCGCGAGGCAGGGCGGCGAAGTCTCTCGATGCGTCACTACGATGTTCAGATCCTCGGTGGCATCGCGTTGTTCGAAGGCCACATCACCGAGATGCAAACCGGAGAAGGCAAAACGCTGACCGCGACGCTGCCGCTGTACTTGCACAGCCTGGTCGGCAAGGGGGCTCACCTGGCCACGGTCAATGACTATCTGGCCCGACGTGATGCCGAGTGGATGATGCCGCTGTTTGAGATGCTGGGCGTGTCCGTGGGCATCATTCAGACAGAGGACGACCAGGGAAGTCGCCGGAAGAGTTACGGTGCCGCCATCACGTACGGAACCGCCAAGGAATTCGGGTTCGACTTCCTGCGCGATCGGCTGTTGTTGCGTGCTCAGAACCGAATGCAGACTGAAATGCTCGGCAGCGGAGACGGTGGATTCAGCAACTCCGGTGATCAAATCGTGATGCGCGGCATGCACTTCTGCTTGGTCGATGAGGCGGACAGCATTCTCATTGACGAGGCTCGGACGCCGTTGATCATCGGTAGCATCGAAGACACCGTCCGCGATCAAATCGTTGAAACCTATCTCTGGGCCGCGGAGCACGCGCCAAGTTTTGAACTCGATGAGCACTTTGAAATCGATGACGAAACCAAACGCTACGAGTTGACCGCCCGAGGTCGCAGCAAGGTCCGAGCCTTGCCCAAGAGCGATCTGGTTCGCACGATGGGCTTGGTCGATCTGTATGAATACATCGAACGGTCAATCAAAACGCACCGTGAGTTCTTGCTGGATCGTCAGTACGTGATTCGTCCTAGCGAGAAGGATCCGAATGTGGACGAGATCGTGATCGTCGATGAGTTCACGGGCCGCTTGGCAGAAGGACGCAAGTGGCGGGACGGCATCCATCAATCGATCGAAGCCAAAGAGGGTGTCGAGATCAGCGTGCCAACCGGGCAAGCCGCACGGATCACCGTCCAGGACTTGTTTTTGCGTTATCCGCACTTGGCAGGGATGACCGGTACGGCCGCCACCAGTGCCAGCGAACTTCGGAAAATCTATCGCACGCCCGTTGTCCGCGTCCCCACCAACCGGCCTCCACAACGGGTGCAGTTGCCGTCGCGGGTGTTCGGGACATTGCAGGCCAAATTTGAAGCGATCGCGCAGGAGGTTGCGGAGGTCCATGCGACCGGACGACCGGTTTTGATTGGGACGCGTTCGATCGACAAGAGTGTGCTGTTGTCCAAACTGTTGGATGACCTCGGGATTGAGCACGAAGTGCTGAACGCAAACAACGTCGAACGCGAGGCGGACATCGTTGCCGAAGCAGGCGGGAACGGCAAAGTGACCGTGGCGACCAACATGGCCGGTCGTGGTACCGACATCAAGCTTTCCAATGACGTCGAACAGATTGGCGGGATGCATGTGATCTGCACCGAGCTGCACGACGCCGCTCGGATTGACCGCCAGTTGATCGGGCGTTGTGGACGGCAAGGTGACCGCGGATCGTATCGCCAGTATCTATCGCTGGACGATGACATCTTGAAAGGCGGCTACGGGGCGATCAAATCCGAGAAGCTCAAGAAACGCGGCGAAGCGACCAGCGGCAGTGTCGATCGGTTGGCGGCGATGTTCCACCGGGCCCAGCGGAAAGTCGAACGACGGCATTTTCGCGATCGGATGGTGTTGATGCACCACGAAAAAGAACGCAAGAAAATGCAGCGTGAAATCGGTCAGGATCCGTACCTGGATACTCCGGACTGAGCTTCCGTCGCCCGATGCAAGCGGCCCCGCACCATCGCCCCGGAGGGGGCCGTCTTCGGTAGCTCGGGGCAGACGCCCCGAGATCCATGGCGAGAATCGGCGGGTCGCCCCGGAGGGGACCGGCGTGGGGTGCGGTGTGGTGCCTCGCTCACGCGTCGGGTATCCGATTGCACCTTTGTTGCATTGCCGCGATCGCCCCGGATGGGGCCGCCTTGGGTAGCTCGGGGCGGAAGCCCCGAGATCCATGGCGAGAATCGGCGGGTCGCCCCGGAGGGGGCCGGCGTGGGGTGCGGTGTGGTGCCTCGCTCACGCGTCGGGTATCCGATTGCACCTTTGTTGCATTGCCGCGATCGCCCCGGATGGGGCCGCCTTGGGTAGCTCGGGGCGGAAGCCCCGAGATCCATGGCGAGAATCGGCGGGTCGCCCCGGAGGGGGCCGGCGTGGGGTGCGGTATGGTGCCTCGCTCACGCGTCGGGTTTCCGATTGCACCTTTGGTGCGTTGCCGCGATCGCCCCGCATGGGGCCGTCTTCGGTAGCTCGGGGCGGAAGCCCCGAGATCCATGGCGAGAATCGGCGGGTCGCCCCGGAGGGGGCCGGCGTGGGGTGCGGTGTGGTGCCTCGCTCACGCGTCGGGTATCCGATTGCACCTTTGGTGCATTGCCGCGATCGCCCCGGATGGGGCCGTCTTCGGTAGCTCGGGGCGGAAGCCCCGAGATCCATGGCGAGAATTGGCGGGTCGCCCCGGAGGGGGCCGGCGTGGGGTGCGGTGTGGTGCCTCGCTCACGCGTCCGGGTTCCATTTTTTCTGGTCGCACGAGCACGAGCACGCATGCTCATTCGGTGACAGACACGGTCAAGACTCCAGGCGGTCTTCCAGGCGTTCGATCGAGATCGCTTTGCCGTCGGCGTCGGCTTCGATGATCGCCCCGCACAGCCGCACGTCTCGCGTGGCGACGTGAAAGTGGCACGGTTCAAAGCTGATCGTGGTGTTGGTCACGCGTTTGATGTCGCGACCAATGATGCTGTCGTAGGGGCCGCTCATTCCCACGTCGCATTGAAACGCGGTTCCGCCTGGCAGCACACAACTGTCTGCGGTGGGGACGTGCGTGTGGGTTCCCAGGACTGCGGTGACCCGGCCGTCGAGGTAACGTCCCAGGACTTGTTTGTCACTGGTCGCTTCGGCGTGCACATCCACCAAGATGCAACGCGGATTTTCAGCGGCCATTTCCGCCAGCGCCGCGTCAACCGCGGCAAACGGGCAGTCGACTGGACGCATGAAGACGCGTCCCAGCAGCGAGATCACTCCCAGTTTTCCAGCGGGAGTTTGCACGACCGTCCAAGACTTTCCCGAAGAGCTTTCGGGGTAGTTGGCCGGTCGCACAATCCGTTGACTGGTTTGCAGGATGGGGATGATTTCTTTGCGGCGATACAAGTGATCGCCCATCGTCATCGCGTCCACGCCAGCTTCCAACAGCCGGCGATACTGACGAGGCATCAGCCCCGCGCCATCGGCAGCGTTTTCCGCGTTGATGACCACCGCATCGAGGCGGTGTTGCTTGCGGAGTTCCCCGGTCCGCGCGAGCACGCCGGAGTAGCCGGGTTTGCCGACGACATCGCCGAGAAACAAAAATCGCACACGGAGTCCTTGCGAGGAAAGGCGTTGCCAAAATGCACGCCCACGAAGTGAGCGTGCTATCAATGGCGTGCTTCAGAGGCCTACCAACGAAGGCCGAAACGTTCGCCGCCACTGGGGCGATCGTTGCCGCCTTTGAGTGGGCCGGAATGCGAAGCTTTGACCGCCAATTCACGTGGTGGTTCGATGACTTCGTCTTCCTGCGTGGCACCTTCGGCGGCGGGTTTGGCAGTGGCGGCTTTGATCGACAACCCAACCTTTTGGGAGTCGCGATCGAAGCTCATGATTTTCACGTCGACTTCGTCGCCCACGTTGACCACGGAGCTGACTCGCGACACACGGTGCGTTGCCAATTCGCTGATGTGGCAAAGCCCTTCGACACCTGCTGTCAGACGCACGAACGCACCGAATTCGGCGGTCCGGGTGACTTCGCCCTTGTGCACCGAACCGACGGCGAACATGGATTCGGCCGTGTCCCAAGGGTTCTCGAGCAAGTCGCGATAGGTCAGGGACATCTTGCCCGTTTGCTTGTCGATTTTGTCGACGCGAACCTTGACGTTTTGGCCTTCTTCGATGACTTCGCTGGGGTGCTTGATGCGTTCCCAGCTGAGTTTGCTGACGTGGATCAAACCATCGAGTCCGCCGACGTCGACGAATGCGCCAAAGTCGCGGACGCTGCGAACGACACCTTCGAGGATGTCGCCGGGTTCAATCTTTTCGAGTTGTTCTTGGCGTTTGACTTCGCGTTCTCGTTCCAGAATCGCACGTCGTGAGAGGACCAGGTTGCCACGGCGAGCGTTGGCTTCGGTGACCAAGCAGACCATTTTCTGGTCGACGAACTCGCTGCAGTCTTCGACTCGGTATTCCGAGATTTGGCTGATCGGCATGAATCCGCGAACGCTGCCGACTTTGCATTCCAAACCACCGTTGTTGTGGCCGGTGATGGTGGCTTCGACAACGCTGCCTTCGTCAATGTCGTCCCAGTCCGAGACCTCGGTCGCTTTGCCGGGCAGGCTGCACGAATACAGTCCGTCCTCGGAATTGATCCCGCGAACGATGACTTCGATCGATTGACCGGGAACCGGTTCTTCCTCGGTGAATTGTTCGAAAGCGACGGTGCCCTCGTCGGGGCCGCCAAGGCTGACGAACACGTTGTCCTGGTGGGTTTTGATCACCTGGGCGTGAACGCGAGCGCCTTCGGAAAGTGGTTCGCGTCGATCTGGCAATCCCGCGTTGCCGCCGAGGATGGTGTCCAAGTCGGCTTCCGCCAGGGTCGCATCCAGTTCGGCTAGGAGGTCGTCGCTGAGTTCATCGCGAACGTTGGGGACCGCCGTTTTCTTGTGTTGCGGGACGTAGGGCTTGTCGCCTTTCTCACGATTCTTTTCGCCGGCCAGGCGTGGCAATGGGGCGTCTTTCCCGCCCGGTTTTCCTTCGCCGGGTTTGCCGCCTCGTTTCCCTTTGTGTTTGACCTTGCCGCCCTCCAGCTGTTCGGTCGAAACCGCAGCGGGAGAAACTGGTTTGGCAACACCCAGTCCGCGTGCCGCCAACGGGCCGCCGCCGATTCGGGGCAGCGGGGCTTTGGATTTTTTGGGGCCGCTCGGTTTGGAAGGGCTTGGTGGAGCCTGTTCCGCCGGAATTTGCGCCGTCGACTCAGCAGGAGGCAACTCAGCAGGAGCCGACTCTTGCGAGGCGGGCGTCCCTGATGCGGAGGCTTCCGGGGTCGGGGCGTCCGAGGATGGGTTCTCGGCCGTTGCGTCGGTGGATGGTTCGCCGCTGCTCATGGACAGTCAGGGGGGATCTGAGAAAGAGTGGAATGGCAATCGCGCCAGAGGCGTCCCGCAGTCTAGCAATCAGGAGGGCCACTCGGTAGCCTTCGGTGGATCTGTCCTCGCACAATCCGCCGACAACCTTCGAGACCATGCCTAACTTTGACGATTGCACGTCTTCTTCCGCATCAAATTCGAACGATTTGCCATCCTGGTTGACCGATTTGGCCCCGAGCGTCGCTGAACCTTGGTTCGCGGCGATCCAAGCCGCTGATTTGCCAGGTTTGGGGGAAGGCCCCGTCAATCAAGAGTTGGTGGGGCTTCTGCAGGGGGATTCGTCGAAGTCGTTCACGCCGCTGCAGCGTAGCGGTCTGTGGTTGTTGGCCGGGGACTTGGATCGGTCCCACTCGATCAGCCAAAACGAAAAATCGCCCGAAGGAAGCTTTTGGCACGGGATCATGCACCGCCGCGAAGGTGATTTTGGCAATGCCAAGTATTGGTTTCACCGGGTTGGCCGGCATTCCATTCTGAGCGACCTGTCGGGCATGTACCCGGAACTGCATTCCGACGCCGATGAATTTGTCGATCGAGTCGCACGGGCGGTTCGAACCGGCGAAGACGTCCAGGCATGCCAGCAAGTCCAGTGGACCGAGTGGCAATGGCTGATGAACGTCAGCTGACTGCTTGGAAACCGAATTCTTGGCGAATCCGGCTGCGAAAGCGAATCGGTCCAGTCAGCTCGGATGACCTCGCACTATTTGCCAGCGACGCTGGCTTTGGTGGGACGCTGGACGTCGGAGATCAGTCCCATCATTTCCCAGGTTCGGATGACGCCCCAGGACATGTCAAACTCGTACCACTTGTGACCGTGGCGAGCGGATCGTGGGGTCGCGTGGTGGTTGTTGTGCCAGCCTTCGCCGTGGCTGATCAAGGCCACCAACCAGTTGTTGGTGCTGTGATCGCGAGTCTCGTAGTTGCGATAGCCAAACACGTGACCGAGTGAATTGACGGACCATGTTCCGTGCAGCACGAACACGGTTCGCATCGCCACTCCCCACACGGTCCAAGAAAGCAGGTAGCGATAGGATTCGGCCCAGTTTCCACCGCTGACCAAGTAGCCCACCAAGCCGCCGACCAGCGAAATCATGATTGCGTGAATCAGGAAGACGAAGAACCATCCGTCCTTGCGTTCCAGTTTCAAGTAGAAACGGTCTCGGAGTAGATCGCGAACGTAACGTTCGTAGTGGCTGGTTTTGTCCAGGTCTTTGTGTCGGCAAACGACCCAGCCCATGTGTCCCCAAAGGAAGTTGACCAATGGCGAGTGCGGGTCGGGTTGGTGGTCGCTGTGTTGATGGTGCATGCGGTGAATGGCAACCCAACGAGCCGGGCTGTCCTGGAGATTGCACATTCCAAGAATCGCCAGCGTGTGTTCCATCCACTTGGGGCACTTGAAGCCTCGGTGGGTCAGCAGGCGGTGGTAGCCAATCGTGATTCCCAGCATTCCAAACACGAAGTGACCGGCGATCCCAGCGATGAGGCCCGACCAAGTGAACAGGTAGGAAAACCACATCGGGACGAAGGCGGCCAGTGCGACCAGGTGGACCAGCGACAGCACGATCACGTATCGCCACATGATCCGCAGGGGCTCGGTTTCCTCGGGGCGAGGGATCCGCTGAGGATCGCGACCGGTTTCGTCGATCGCCATGGCTTCGGTGGGAACGGCTCCCGAACCGAAATCATTGGATTCGTCGCAGACCAGAGTGTCCCGTTTGGCAGATTCAGGTGGTGCGGGGGCTTCGGAAGTCGACATCGTCAGAACCAGGGTGAATTGGAATTCATGGCCCAAAAGGAATCAAAATCCGCGGATTGGGCGACTGTTTCGGGCCCATGCTAGCTAGCTTTGGAACCGCTCGGGAGGGTGATTGGCAACAAATCCCGCACAACCAGCCTATGCGCCCAAAAAAAAGCCTGTTTTGGAACCCGTCCCTCCGCAGCCGGTGTCAATCAACGCGTGAAGTGGGCAACGCGTGACGTGCGGACATTGCCTTGGGGGACGACCATCCTTCTCGGCCCCACCGGTGGCCACGCCACGGGGATCCGTGCCGAGTCGTGGCTCCTGGATTCTGGCGATCGGGTGGCTTTCGCAGCAGGCAGGTCTCGGTCCACCAGACCGTCGCTGAACGCAAAAAGGCGACGCATCCATTGAGATGCATCGCCTTCGCTTGTTTTTGGAGGAAAGGAGCCAAATGCTCCCGCCACGACTACTTTTTCTTCTTGTCGTCGGCTTCATCGGCCTTTTTGACCTTCTTCTTTTTCTTCAACGAGACTTTCAGAACACGTGTCTTCGGCATGCCGATGATGCTTGATTCTTCGTTGAACTTGTCGAGATCCTTCATACGCTCAACACGTTCAGCACGCGTCAGGACGTTGCGACTCTTAATGGCCCCGGCTTGCACCTTGAGGCTGCGATCCATGGTCATGGCGAAATGTGTCAAAATCGAGGGGAAAGCGGACGTTCAAGTCGAACAGGTTATCGACAGTTTGATTTGCTGGCAAGTCGTAAGTCCAGCGGTTGTCGGGTGTCCAGTCACAATCGGCGAAATTTACCGGTCGGCCCCCGAAATCACGAGTGAAATCAGGGGCTCGCTGGATCCAATGCCAGATTAAGCGGCTTGCAACGATCGATGCTGGCTCGCGTAGGTCACCCATTCGGTGACTTCTTCGAGGTCGGGCAGTTTGCCGCCGCGAGCGATTCGCTTTCCTTCTCGAGAATGGGAGATCGCGTCGACTTCGCCAAACAGCGTCACCGGGTTTTGATCCGCCAGCTCTTCCGCGGAGGTGACTCCGGCGGCGACCAGGAACTGAGCGTCATGGCCTCGCATCATTGGCACGCGGCATACGAGGGTGGTTTGTTGTTGCCAGGTGAGCACGGTTTCGGCGTCGACCCGACGGTGGTTCAGCTGCTCGGCGACCTTTTCAGGAGTCGATTTCAGCAGGTCATCGACGGTGTAAATGCCAATTTCGTTGAGTCGCTCGGCCATTCGAGGTCCGATCGAAGGGGCGTCGACGACGTCGCTGGCTCGTTCCAAGTAGAAACGCAATTCGGTTTCGTTGCTGGAGCTGCGTGAGCTTGAGCGTTCTGACCGTTCAGCTCGCTCGTAGCGTTCGCCACGGGCTTCGCGTTCCGCCCGTGGTTCCCGTTCACCACGCGAATCGCGTTCGCTGCGGGAGCTGCGTTGGCCGCGGCTGGATTCATGCTCACGCATCGAAACCACGCCTTGGGTCCGATTCGCGGAACCGTTGCCGTTTCCGGAGCCATTTCCATGGCCGCTGCCAGAACCGGAGCCGTTTGCTGAGCCGTGGCCGGAGCCGTTTCCGTTCCCGTTTCCGTTCCCTGAGCCGTTGCCGTTCGCTGGGTTGGTGCGAGTGCGGCTGTTCGACTTGCTGGTGACCGAGGTGCGAGTGCGTCCGGAGCGACCGCTTTCGCTGTCACGGCTGGACGTTGTTCGTGAGCGGGTGCGTTCACTTTCGCGTCGTTTGCTTTCACGCAGCGATTGCATCTCGTTTGCCAGTTGGCGACTGCGACGGGCTGATTCGACTTCATAGCGTTCTTGGTCGAACGCGTCATCGTCTCGAAGGTCCAGTTCGCGATCGATTGCATGGCGTCCGCCAACCGAACGGCCGTTGAGCGAGTGTGCACGTCGCGAACTGGAGTTCAACGTGCGACCATCAACGGTTCGGGTTCGAGTTCGGCTTTGCGTGGATTGATTGGCCGATGCGATCCAGCTGGTGATACGGGAAAGTTCGTAGCTGGTTCCGCTGAGCAAAATGCGTTGGCCGCGTTCGGTTGCCAGGAACGTTTTGACTTGGTCCAACAAATCGCTGGGGTGAATCGCGGCCAACTGGGCGGGATCATTGACCCCGCAACCCACCAGAACGCGAGCGTCGAAGCCACGCAATTGGGGCACACGGCACATCAATCGGCATTCGGATTGCCAACGACGAATCGTGCGAGCGTCAACACCGGCCAGTCCGAGTGTGTCGGCCAATCGGTTGCTGTCTTGGTTCATCAAGTGAGTGATGTGCGAGATGCCGATCCGGCGAAGGCGAGCTGCCGCGACTCCATCGATCGACGGTGCCGAATCGATGGGGCTGTCGACGGTCAAGAAGAACGGCGTCTCGTTGACTTGTGTTTCAGCGGCGTGCCCATTTGCGAGAACACCATGTTCGGTGGTCGCGTTGCCATTCATTGGAATCGTCGACGACGTTTGGTCGGCGTAGTAGTATCCATCGCGATACTCGGTTCCCGAAGGAGCGTGGTCGGTTGCCGATGCGGAGTGGCTGGGGACGAAGCCGTTGTGCGAGCTTCCGTTGGGTGAGTGGCCCTGAGCGGTGGTGTGCACCGGAGCCGCAGGGTAAACGGAAGCTTGTTCGTGGGTTGGTCGTGATCCGCGGATCGGGGCTGGACCACTGACCCATTGGTCTTCGTCCAGTCCAGCTGTTTCGCGGTAGGCAGCTTCGAACTCATGGTTCACGTCGGCGGAGGCACCGTGGGCCCAACGCGAGCGATCGCCTGTTCCAAGTTCCGTTTGGCTGTCCAGTCCGTGAGGACCAACGTAGCGATCGTGCCGACGTCCGTTTCGCCAAACCGGTTGGTGAGCGTGAACGACTCGCGAGGCGTGCAAGCGGAAGGTTCTCGCGCCGCTGCGTGAGAGCGACGATGCGAGTGGTTCGTGGCTGGTCAGCAACACAATTTGTCGACCAGACGAAGCGTAGTCGGACAACGCCGATGCAATCGCGTCGCCCGTCACGCCTTCGGCGGTCCAAGGACGGAATGCATCGTTGAGCCCATGCATGTCGGTGCGACTGTCCACGGCTGCAAACATTTCGCGATGCGTTTCCAAGACCAACGGCACCGCACGTCCGGTGCGATCCATCAATTCACCAGCGGCCATGCGAACGGCCATGGCGGCAATCGCACGGGTGACGCCGGGCAGGTTTGTTTCGTCCTGGTCGTCGATTCGGACGTGGACTTGTCGTCCCGCCGCCATCGCTCGAGTGTTGGTGAATCGCTGTTCGGCATGGCTGTGGCCCAACGTGTGTGGGTCGACGTTGACGACTGAAGTGGTCCAGGTCACGCGGCGATGGCGTCCACCGGACAAACGAACCAACCAGCGGCTGGCAAGTTCCACCAGCGACGATTCGGCTCGTGTGGCCGGACGATAGCGGTTCAGTTCGGTGATCAGTTCGTCACGGCGGCGAAGCAATTCAGCGCGACGCGTGTTGCGAATCACTGGACGAGGTGCGGGGCGAACTGGAATGTCTCGGGGAATCCGTTCCAGTTCGTGCTGACGCGCGGCCAGGACTTGTAGTTCCCGATCGATCCGGTGCAGACGGTCATCGACCGAATTCACATCGAGTGCCGATTCCGGCATCCCGATCGGGTAGTCGACATCCACGATCGGCAGCGAACGAAGGCTGCGGCGAACGCGAGCCGTTTCGTCCAGCACGCTCCGCAGTTGAGTTTCCGTTTGGTTCAGTTCGCTCAAGCGAGCGTTTCGCTCGGCGACCCAGTCCGGGTGATGGCCGGTGAGGGTGGCAAAGTCGTGCAGCTCGCTCCGCGAGGCAGCCAATTCTTCGACAATCCGGGCTCGGTCGATCAGCAACTGATCCAGGGTGTCGGCGAGTTGGCGAGTGACATTGTCGACGTGATCGGCCACGACGTATGGCGAACGTCGAAGTTCCGAGCGAATCTGACGCAGCGTCGCAGCCAATGAACTTTGGCGGTTCCAAGCACCACGCAGCGGCTCAAACGGGGCCGGGGCGACCGGGACGGTTCCGAGGTCAGTCGATTCGCGTTCGATCCGACCTAGCAACCAATCGATTTGCTGAGTGGCGGAATTGATTCGCAAGTCAATGTCGTCGATCTGGTGCAGAGGGCGATACGCGTCGCGATAGAAGTCATCCCACGCGTGATCGACCGAGTAGCGGTCAATGGCGTGGATGAAGTGGTCGTAACGGCGACCTCGAATTCCGTCGATGTCGACGGACGCAGTGTGTTGACGGGCGGTGGCGATGGAATCTCGCAGCCCACGGATTTCGGCCAACGTGCGACGCAGTTGAATGATTTCCGTGTCCGCGTGACGCAGTTGGTCTCGCAGTTCCGTGGCTGACAACTTGGCGGCGTAACGCAGGTCAGAGGTCCGGTAGTCGCTGCCAGCGTAGTGATCGCGATGATCCGGGGCATACGCCAGTGGATCGGTGCCGTAGCTGAACGGCTGGTTGGTGTAAGTCGAACGCGGCGTCGAGTAGGCTTTCGCATCCAGGTCGGCGATCCAGCGTTTCAGGCCAGCCGCACGGGCACGCAAGGAGTCGGCTTGCGTGTGCAATTCGTGCAAGCGTTGCGTGTGTTGACGACGGCGTTCGGCGTGAATGCTGTCGTACCGAGTCGCACGTGAACGCTGTGCGTGGATGGCCTGGCGGCGAGCGGTCAGCGATTCACGCAAACGCAGGGTCTCGACGCGTTGGCGTTCGATGTCAGCCAGTTCACGTTGGATTTGCTCGGCACGCCGAGTGGCGTTGGTCCACTGGGCGTCGTGTTCCAGCGAGTTGTCCTGCCAGTCCGACGAGTCGAAGTCTTGGGTTGGCAAGCTCGCCAATTGGGCTTCGATGTCAGCGAGTTCCGATCGCAACGCACGCCGGCGACGGTCATCGTTTTCTGTGAAGGAATGAGTCGATTCACCGGAGTGAACGGAGTTGCTGTAGGCGGGGTGGCTGTGGGTGTAGCGAGCCGTTTCTGATTCGTAGGGCAAGGTTGCCAATCCTTCGTGATCCAATCCCGATTGGATGCAAGCGGCGACCACCCGAGAAACGTTGGTCACGGTCGTGTCGACCATCACGCCGTCAACGATGGATTCTGGCATTTGCACGCTGCGAAGAGCGCGGGCGGCCAGAGTCGTGTTGGATTTGGAAGGAGAGGCGTCGCTGGAATCACCAAACCAGCCGTCGTGATAGCCTTCCCAAGCGGTGGTGGTTTCGCTGCGTGGTTCAAATTCCACAGTGCGACGGCCCTGCGAAGTGCCATCCGCTTCGCGGCGGCAATGCACCCAGCCATTGTTGTCGACCCAGACGACTCGCCCAGTCGATCCGCTGAGCATCCCGGTGGGATAGTTTCGGGAAACCAAGGAGTCGCGAATGAAGCGGCTGATCGCGGTTTTCCCCGATCCGATGGGGCCGAGCACCACGTTCAAATGGTGAGATAGCGGTCCAAGTTCGACCCGGTTCAATGGGCCATGATTGTCGATTTCGATTCGATCCAACAACATCGCAAAACGCTCCTTCCGTGGCTGCGCGTGATCACGCCCTGTGAGGGTCCAAGGTCCTTGGCAAAGAAAAGTGGGCCATCCTGCCCACTCGCGGGAACCTTTGCCGGATCCTGTGTTCACCACTGGAATGGGTGAACTCGGGCAGACTTTAGACGAATCGGCAATTTTGTGGAAAGGCCGATTTCGTGAAACTGCGGCAAGACCAATCAATCATTTTGGGCTTGGTTGCCTGCCGACGGTGCCTGGCGGGATTCGGCTCAAATTGATTCGCGTGAATTCTGGCCGGTCGGCGGGAGTACGATCGGAAGCGTTGAGAGAAGTCAATCTCGACGTTTTGACGTTTCCGGCGGCTTGGTTTTGCGGTCCGCATCTCACTCGGAGGTCGTGCTTGCGATTTCATCGGGCTGTCAAATTGGCGGGGATTTTGATTGCCCCAGTCGTGATTGGATGTGGAAAGAAAATTTGTCGGCCGCACAATGGAGCCCGTCCGAGATCACCCGACGCTCGGTTTGCATCCGTCCAAGCTGTGACGCTGGGAGGTCCAGGTAGAGCAGGCGGTGTTGAGCGGTTCGCCAAACATCAACTTGGTGGCGTGCTCCTGCCTTCTTTTTCAGAAAACGGCATGTTTGCGTTGAATCTCTGTTCGGTTTTTGCACCTTCGGCGGAAGTCCCCTCGCCTATCGTCGTTGAAGGTGATGAGCGAAGGCGGAGGAGGTGTTCTGACTGAATGTACTTTGTCTCCAAGGTGTTTCACATGTTCCTGGTTGCCTGCGGATCGTCGCCGTTGATACAGAACCTCAGTTGCGATTGTTGGCGTTGCTTTGCTAAGCCCTTGAGAGTTGAGCAGAGCCTCGACCGGTTTCATGCCGAAACCGCCTTCCCTGACCACCCACCTTGCAATCACCAGAACGCGCGTCCGATGTTTCGGAAACCGCTGCATCATCGCCTGCTCCCCCAATACCTTGGTCACCGCTGCGCAAATTGGTGCCGGGACTCATCTTCACGGCAAGTGTTCAGTTTGCGAACGATTCAAAAACCGAATGCATGTCAATCTGTTCGCTGGTTCTCCCCGCGATCGTTTGCTTCCATCGCCGCGTTCGGGTTGATGGTGTGTTTGTTGTCAGGTTGCGGCACGACCCAAGAACGGCAAGCGACCGAGCAATTGTTGTTGTCGGACGCCGTTGACCGCAGCGTTTCGACGATTGACTTTCGACCTTTGTCAGGTGAGAAGGTTTACCTTGACACAAGCTATCTTCGTTCGGCGAAGGTGCCCACGATTGTGAATGCGGATTACGTCACAAGTGCACTGCGTCAACAAGTCATGGCGGCAGGCTGTTACATGCAGGATGCTGCGACAGACGCGGACATCATCATCGAGGCTCGGATTGGAACGTTGGGGTATGACGACCACCGCGTGACGTTGGGTGTTCCGGAGAACAATGCAATCAACTCGACGGTTTCGTTGCTGCCCAGCACTCCATCGGTTCCTCAGATCCCGGAAATTGCCATCGCCCGTCGCGACGCTCGCGAAGGGGCCGCGAAAGTGGCCGCGTTTGCTTACGACCGAAAGACTCGCGAAGCCGTTTGGCAATCTGGAATCAGTCAGTCGCGATCCACCGCACGAGACACTTGGGTTTTGGGCGTGGGACCGTTTCAAGGTGGCTCGATTCGTGACGAAACTCGTTTGGCTGGGAGCAAGTTGATTCACTTTGGACGCCGCTCCACCGGATCACCTCCCACTCAATTCTCTCGTCCACCAGTCGATTACACGGCCGAAACGCGGTTCGACAACGGTTGGCCGGTATTGGGTGGTGACAACGGAAGCATGATTGGTGGCGGGTTGTTGCCGGGGGAACCGTTGCCAGGCGTCGGGGTTTCGTCCGAGATGATCGCGGATGGAGAAGCAGCCGGCGAAGCGGGGGGGGCCGACACAGGCACTGACACACCTGAATCAAAGGAATCCAAACCGGCTGCGAAAATTGCGGTGGAGCCGAAACCGAAGGACAAGAAGGTCCGTTGACAAGCTTCAAGAATCACTCGATTCATGATTCGCCCTTTTCCTGAAAGAGGCAACTTCTGTACAGGCGTTAGAGGAAGGTTTGTCCAGCAGTTGTTTGCGACGCAACAACATTATCGCTGCCTTGTTCACGCAATGCATTTCATCGCCGTGCAATTCATATTCATGCATTTTCAACTCATGCGTTCGATTCATCCCCTTCAAAGAATCTTGTTCGCGTTTGCCGGATGGCTCGCACTCACAACTTGTGTGCACGCGCAGTCCAGCCCTGGCTGGCAGATGGGGCAATCGACTTTCAATGGCTCGGGGTACGATTTGCCTCAACCACTTCCCGCTCCGGCGGCGGTTCCTGCGGCCGAGAGTGCCCCGTCGACCGCCACGGACTCCTTGGACTTGCCAGCGGATGCGTCGGGGCAGGAAGCCTCGATGAACTGGAACGAATTGCCATCGGGATGGAACGAGGCGTTTGGTTTGTCGCCTGCCCAGTTGGAGTCGCCGGTCCTGGATGCTCCGTTGCCTGACAGCGTGATTCAGTCAACCAGCTATTCCGATGTGGTTGCATCAGGCCATGTGATCGAGTCCCCTCCTTTGCAGGAAGAGGTGGTCAGTTGGTACCAGCGACCTTGGGTTTGGATGACCAAGGGTTGGAAGAATCATGCGGAGTTTGGTTTGGATGGCAGTTCGGGCAACGCAGACACGTTGGCTCTGCAGACTGGGTTGGAGATGAAACGCAAAACCGACAAGTACACCTTGGCGTTGGATTTTGATTATCGGCAGGCCAGTGCCAGCGACGTCATCACCGAGGACAACGGTCGATTCAATCTGGATTACGACCGTTTGATCAACGATTCCAATTGGTCGGTGTTTGGGAAGTTCGGGATGGAATTTGACAAGTTCAAATCCTTTGATCTGCGTTTGAATTTGAATTCAGGTTTGGGCTACTACTGGATTCGAAACGACACAACGAACTTGGTCACTCGCTTTGGTGCTGGTGCGTCCAAGGAGATTGGGTCACCAGATGATTCCTGGATTCCGGAAGCTGTGTTGGGCATCGAAGCGGATCATCAGCTGACGTCTCGCCAGAAGGTGAAAGCGAAGTTGGATTTCTTCCCGGCCTGGGATGACTTCAGCGATTACCGTTTGGTAACGGACGTTGCGTGGGAGACCCTGCTCAGTGACTCCGACAACTTCTCGTTGCGATTGTCGCTCACGGACCGATATGACAGCACGCCTCAAGGTGCGCTGAAGAACGACTTCTACTACTCCGCGTTGCTGCTTTACAAGTTCTGAGCTCCGTCGAGACTCCGTTCGCAGCGGACGTGGGAGCTGCGGCGTGAGTTTGAGTGAGCCGTGAGATGTCTTCCCGCCCAATCTGGCGGGCGATTCTCCGTGGGCTTTTCTGCTTGGGGCCTTTCTGTGCCCCTGCTACCTGTTCGTCCATTGGGGCGATCTGACCGGGCAAGCCTGCCGGGCAATCCTGCCGAGTGGACCATTCGTTGGCACCGTTGCAATCGGAAGATTCGATTGGACTGTTTGGCTGAACGGGCGATTGCCCACGGAGAAGGATGCCTTCCGTCGGAATGATCGCGGAGTGGTGGCTTTTTGTGACGTAGGCTGCATCTGTTCGCTTGAGTTGCGGACCCATGACACCACCTACGCGGGAACCAATCTCCATGGTCACTCGAAACAAACCATCGCATCGCAACGGGATCGCCGTCACGGAATTGGCCGTGGGGTTGCCGTTGTTGCTGGTGGTCATGATGGGCACGGTCGAAGCGTGCACGATGATTCGCTTGCAGCAAAAAATGAAAATGGTTGCCTACGAGGGCGCACGCGTTGGGCTGTTGCCTGAAGCCATGGCGGACAACGTGGAATGGCAATGCGAGACGTTGAGCGCCGATCAGCGATTGAATGACATCGTCGTCGTCTTGGATCCCGTTGACCCGCGGACGTTGGATTCCGGTGACTGGTTCACAGTCGAAGTCCGCGCACCGTTCTCTTCGAATGCTTTGATGGGTGGATGGGGATTCGGAAACTATGACTTGGCCGAGTCGGTCACTCTTCAAAAACCGTGATTGGGAATCAACAGCGATGAATCGATTGAGAAGCCAATCCAGGCAAAGCGAAGGGGCAGTCATTGTGCTGCTCGTCATCATGTTGCCCGTGTTGCTGATCATGGCGGCCTATGCAATCAACATCGCTTACGTCGAAGCGGTCACGGCGGACAGCCAAGTCGTCACCGACGCAGCGGTGTGTGCCGCGGGACGGATGTACGTTCAAACCGGGGACAAGGCCGCCGCGCTGGCCGCCGCTCAAGACGCCGCGGCGCGGAATCCCGTTGCGGGGCAAGTCGTGCCGATCAGCATGGGTGATCTCGAATTTGGGATCAGCGTTCGTGAAAGTCTCGAGGAGAGCTACAGCTTTGAACCGTTGACCAATGAAAACCAACTCGGAAATGCGGTTCGATTGACAACGCTGTCATTGGCGAACGCACCGAACGCGGTTTTCTCACCTTTGTTCCCGACTCTGGGAACCAACATTGAGATCCGTCCACGCCGGGTTGCCGTCAGCACTCAGAGCACCATGGACGTGGCGTTGGTGATCGACCGCAGCGGTTCGATGGCGTACGCGAGCGATGAAACGCCGGATCCTTACGTCAACCCGGCTGCTGCGCCGCCCGAGTGGACTTACGGTGCCCCCGTGCCTCCCAATTCACGTTGGTTGGATTTGGTCGCCTCGGTCAATGCGTTCAGCGGGTTTCTTGAGGATTCGCCGCAGTCAGAAAAACTTTGTCTGACGACCTATGCCGACAGCGGGACTCGAAATTGTGATTTGACTCACACCTATTCGTACATCTCTGATCAGCTCGACGGGATCTCGTACCAGTTTGATGGGGGTGGGACCAGTGTCGGATATGGGTTGGAAAGTGGTTTGGCGGCACTGACCGATGCCACGCATGCTCGACCCTATGCCGTCCGCACCATGGTGTTGATGTCCGATGGGCACCACAACACGGGGAGGAGTCCCGAGAGCATGACATACGCTTTGAAGGGTTCTGGCGTGACCTTGTTCACGATCACGTTCAGCGACGATGCTGATCAGTGGCGGATGGCGAGTCTGGCGAATGAGTGCGGCGGAGAGCACTTTCATGCATCGGATGCGACCCAGTTGCAAAACGCGTTTGAGCAAATTGCGAAGAAGCTTCCGTCGTTGATGACCCAATGAGCCCATTTACCTTCTTTCGTTTGTTCTCCGCCTCGCGGTTTCGCATCATGATTCACACCCAGCTTCAGCGGCCACCCTTGACGACTAACGCTCGCGTAGGAGCGACGGTGGTTGAAATGGCGATCGTTTCCACCGTGCTGTTCACCATTTTGGTGTCTGGCATCGAGCTGACTCGCGTCGCAATGCTCCGGCATTCTGCGGACCATGGGGCCTACATTGGTGCGCGGCGTGGGATCATCACAGGCGCCACCTCGGAAGAGGTCCGAGAAGTCGTTCAAACGCACATGCGGGCGGTTGGCATTCGCAATGCTGCCGTGACTGTGATCCCGGACGAAATCGTGGAAGACACCTCGGAGGTCGAGGTTCGAGTCGGTGTCCCACTGCTTCAGAACACTTGGATCAGTCCAGGGTTGTTTGGCGAGAGTCTGACTGGCCGAGCAAGATTGCTCACCGAGCGTGCCGCAATGGTGATGAGCCGAACCATCCCGACTCCGCCGCCACCACCACCACCGGAGCCCGAACCAGAGCCTGAACCAGAGCCTGAACCAGAGCCTGAACCAGAGCCTGAACCAGAGCCTGAACCAGAGCCCGAACCGGAGCCCGAACCGGAGCCTGAACCGGAGCCCGAACCAGAGCCTGAACCACCGCCACCGCCGTTGTTGTAAGTTGCGGGCGGTTGGGATCGGCGAGACGGATCGTGGGAAATCAACGTCAGCTCAACGGTTTCCTTGCGATGCCGTCCTGACTTTCGGGTCAACGAGTTGGCGTGAGATCGGCGAGAACGTCGTGGAGTCCCTGACGATAAGTTGGGAACTTCATCGCCGGAATCAAGTCGCGGCGAACGCGACGGTTCCAAATGCGTTTGTCGGTTTCGCTACGGAAACGAACTCCTGAATCCGCATCCGGCTCGACAAAGGTTGGCTTGGGGGATCGTGTGTCTCGAGCGATCTGGCGATAGAACTCGCGTCGCACGACCGGTTCATCGTCGCTGACCACGTACAGCGGGCAGCGTGAACGCTCATCGAAGCGTTGGCTGTCAAAGTTGTTCATGACAGCGGTTGCAGCGTCGTCGACATGGATCAGGTTCAGGTGCCCGCTCGCTGGAGAGGCGATCGGGCGACCAGCGATCACATCGGCTGCCCGCGGGACTCGTCCGGGGCCATAGATTCCCGCTAAACGCAAGGTCGTCGTTGGGCGACCGAATCGAAGCGATCGGAGTTGGGCTTCCGCGGCCAAGTGAGCTTTGCCGCCCTCTCGCGAAGGTTGGGTGGGCGATGTTTCGTCGACCCACATGCCACCGGATTGATGGTAGACCCCGGTTGTGCTGATGTAGCAAACATCGGGCGACTGATCCGGCGATCGGCCTTGGTCCAAGTGGCGAACCAAGCGTGCCAACCCGTCAACTTGAGACGCAAACCGTTCCACGCGACTGTTTCGGTCGTACGCCACCGCGATCAGAACGTGGGTCGCCGCTGGTAAATGCTGCAGCGTCCGCGAATCGTTCCAATCAAAGGCGATGGGGGTGAATCCTTCGGCGGCGAGCGTCTCGAACCGCGTTCGGGTGGTCGCGGCGACGTGCCATCCCAATTGTTGGGCCAGTCGTCCGACTCGCAAACCGAGGTACCCGCAACCGACGATGAGCAACGATTTTGACATGGCAGAACTGGCAACCGCGGAGGAAGTAGGAACGGTGAGATCCGAGGGCAGGTCAACCGAAGCGAGATCGGATTGGCTTGTCCTCCGAGCTTGAAATCAGAAGGGGATGGGCGGAGTGGCGACCAAAGGGACAAAAAAAATGGCGGATTCGTGAGAAAACCGCAACGAAATAGGAGCGGGCGTGAACGTTTTGTTGGGCCCTGGCATCCAAGGCGAGCGGATGCCCCGAAGAGCGATCCCCGCCACGCCTCCGCCCAATGGTGCAATTGCAACGATTCCGGGGGTTGGCCGGATGGAAGGTGTTGCAACGGCACTTTATCGACTGAACGACGTTGTCGCGAGCGGCGAGACCTTGAACCAAGTCCTGGTCGGTGGGGTACAATGGGAACCGTCCGTCTTTCCTCCTGATGAATCACGCGATGCCATTTCACGACACGCTCGGACTGAGGCTGTTTGCCAGTTGCTTTTTGTTCGCTCTGGCGATGCCTCACTCGGTGAGTTCTGCGCAGATTGTTTCGGGAGTGCCCTCGACCTTTGGCGGTGCGCCGCCTCTGCCACCTGGGGCGATTTTGGTGCCGCCGGCACAAAGCGTCCCCCGAGTGGTCCCGTCAGGTCCGGTCACGCAAAACGCGTTCGCCCAAAATTCTGGTTCCGGGGCTTTGACGGATCAAACGGGTGGCACCTTCACTGAGCCCCCGTTCGAATTGGAACGGTTGGTGGAAGCGGGGGGGATTCCGACATCATTGGATCAGTTGCGTTTGTTGCAGCGGCAACAGCAACGCGTCGCCGCCGCCGCGGAAGCTTGCACCGTCAGCGTTCAAATTGGGCCCGCCCAAGGTTGTGGCGTGATCATCACTTCCACCGGCTATGTCTTGACGGCAGCTCACGTGGCGATGCGTCCTGGCAAGTCCGCCATGCTGACGCTCAACGACGGTCGAACGGTCACCGCGAAAACGTTGGGAATGAACCGCAGCGTCGACGCGGGGCTGATGAAGATTGATCCCGGCCAGAACGCTCGCGATGCGACTGGTCGTGAAATCGGTTGGCCACATGCTTCGTTGGGAACCAGCGAGAATCTCAAGTCTGGCATGTGGTGCATCGCAACCGGGCATCCCGGCGGCTACGAAGCCGACCGCGGCATGGTGACACGGGTGGGCCGAATCTTGGCCGTCTATCCCGACCGATTGGTGACGGATTGTGCGTTGATCGGTGGCGACTCCGGCGGGCCGCTGTTCGATTTGTCGGGCAAACTGATTGCGGTGCACAGCCGGATCGGAAACGATGTCGCCGACAACTTGCACGTTCCCGTGGACCACTACAATGAGCACTGGGACAAGATGCAGGGCGGCAACGCTTGGGGATTCTTGCCGGGCTTTCGTCCGGTGCTGGGGATCCGGGGCAACAGCGAAGGCGGAATCGCCAACGTGGTGCGAGTCGGTCCGGGATCGCCCGCGGATCAGGGTGGCATTCGCGAGGGGGACCAAGTGGTGACCTTTGGCGAAGTGGACATCACCGATTTTGAATCATTGAAGTCCGCGGTGTCCGACACAATGCCCGGCGAACGAGTGAAAATTTGGCTGCGACGTGATGGCCAACCTGTCAAAGTGATTGTGGAGATTGGCCGTGGAGATTGACATGCAGAACACAGCTCGAAAGTCACTGAAGCAAGCGCTCACGTCTCTGGCGACGGTGGCGATCGTTGCCGCGTCGATCACAGGGCCTGCGTCAGCGCAAGAAGAAGCGTCCGTGCCGGCTTGGTTGCAAGAACGCTTGGTCGAACGCGTCATGCACCGCCGTGACAATGGTGAGATGATGCAGTTGGTGCGTCCGATCGCCGAGCGTGCGGCAGATGGCGTGGTCGGCGTGATCTGCGGTGGGCGTCCGGTTTCGCTGGGAACCGTGGTCGCAAAATCCAGCTTGATGGGCGGTGCGGCGGTGGCAACGACCGATGCCTACGTGATCACCAAACGCAGCGAATTGTCCAACGACCCGATTCGTGTTCGACTGCGTGACGGCCGAATGTTTCCGGCGCGAGTTGCCGCGGTCAGACGGCGAAGCGATTTGGCGTTGCTGGTGATCGAACGCGACCACACGGGCACGTTGCCGATGCTTCGCCCGGTGACGTTGACCTCCTCGGTTCCTGTCGTCGGCAGCTTTTTGATTAGCCCGGATCGAACCAATCGAGTCATCGGTTTGGGCGTCATGGGGGCGGGACCACGCCGCGTCGAACATCGCGGGATGCTGGGCGTGCAGTTGAACCCCAATGCCTCCACCGCAGGCGCACAAGTCGAACAGATCCTTCCCAACAGCAGTGCGTCGGAAGCCGGATTGGAATCGGGGGACCGGATCATTGCGATCAACGGGCAAATGCAAAACAACAAAGACGCGGTGATGTCGACTTTGCGAAGGATGTTCCCTGGCGAGATCGTTCAGTTGACCATTGTTCGCGACGGTGACACCAAGGAGTTGTCCGCGAAGATGCGGGAAGCATCGATTGTCACCGAATCAGAAAACGACGCTCGCGTGAATGGAGCCCGCAACATTCGGCTGTCTGGGTTCGAAGAGGTCTTGCAGCACGACACGGTGTTGAACCCCGACCAATGTGGCGGGCCGTTGCTCAACAGTGACGGCCAGGTCATCGGAATCAACATCGCTCGCGCCGGTCGAGTGGTCAGCTACGCGCTGCCTTCCTCGTTGGTCTCGGTGGAAGTGTCCAGCATGATCGCGGAAGCGGGTGGGAAGTGATCATTGGTTGACGCGGCATCTTCCGAAGGCGATTTCAGACCTTTCGCAGTTCAGTGCGTCAGTTGCCAATCTCGATTGAAGGTCAGCAACCCTGCGCTGATTGGCACGATCGTGAATTGCCCCAAGTGCAATTCATTTGTCCAAATTGATTCGCCTGATTCTGAAAACGTGGGGAAGACGCGGCCATCTCCACCACCAGTTCCTCCTGCGCCCGCACGGGCGTCGACGGTTCCGCAAGTCACGCTTGGGGACGAGTCGATTGGTAGCGAGGCGATGACGGAAGCCGGCATGTCCGTCGGTGATCTGCCGGGGGATTTCGCGAATGAGAACCCCGACGATCCAGGCCTTGTGCCTCCGTCCGGCAGGAGAGATCTCAGCGGCGAGGGAGAGGCTCGTCGGCTCAACACTCCCCCACCCCAGACCGAAGCGGGCGTGGCTTTCCAAAGCGAAGGCGGAACCAGTGCAGCGGCCTCTACCGTCGCGGAAAACGCCGCGGTTGCGAGTGAACTGAATGGTGGTGTCGACCCCAACGAGCTTTACGAAGCACGGCGCCGTGGGACGTCCAAGTCCGTTGCGATGTGGATCGTGGGATCGTTGCTCAGCGTCACACTGATGGCGGGGGTGGTTTGGTGGCTGCGACAACCAGATTCAACGGCTGGAGTGGTGGCAGCGGGAGTTGGTTCAACGGGCCCTGGCTCGCCCGTGGACACCGCGAATGATCCAGCGAGCCAGGATCCGAGACTGGAAACCGAGTCCGATTTGCAGCCAGGCTCGAAGGACCCCGGTTTGTTGCCAACCGATTCAGTGCCTCCTGGGGACGAAGTGAATTCGCCGGAGGACACCACTTTCGGGAACGGTGGCATTTCGGAGGCAACGCCCGCCGTCCCGGCGACGGATGGAGCAACGGTTGCCGGCAGTGATTCCCAGGCAATGATTCCGAATGATCTGATGCCGAGCAGTCCGCTGGATGGATCGCCTGCCGTGCTCGGTCGCGACCAGCCATCCACGGGGCCGGTGGCTCAGCCGCCTGCAAAGGAAACGGAACCAGATCCGGTGATGGAGTTGCCTCCAGAATTTGCTCAGTTTCAGATGCTGTTGGAGATGCCGGGACAAGCCCCCGACGCGCCTCCGATGTCGGAGGCTCCGGTGCTAGAAGACGTTGTGCTGGATGTGGCCGCGAATGAATTTGTGGATCCGATGTTGATCGCGACTCCGCCAGAGGAAGTCGACATCGAGACGGCGCTGAAGATGCGGTTGGCGATCAGCACCAAGGGATACCCGTTGTCGGATTTGATCCTGTTCATCGGCGAAGCCACGCTGATTCCGATTCAGTTGGACTGGGTGTCGATGGATTTGGCTGGCACGAATTTGCGGCAGCCCGTTGCGACCAACGCAAAGGGGTGGACGACAATGGGGCAATTGCTCGGTGATGCGGCACGTTCTGCTGGTCTGAAGATCGAAGTGGAAGAGAACCGGCTGGATTTGTCGTTGCCAATCGAAACGTTGCAAGCGAAAACCAAAACTCTGGTCGGGCTGGATGATTTTGGCGATGAACGCGGTTCAGCAGAAACACTGTTGGATCGGCTCACGTCCGCCGTGGAACTGGAGCCTCGTGACGCGTTGCACCTGCGTTGTTTGACGACGGAGTCACTGCGTCGGATGCGGCAAAATGAGTCGATGCTGAGTGACGATGTGATGGCTCGCTGGACTGCGGCCTACGTTCATCAGCCCACCGAGGCTTTGGTCGATGCAGGCTTGCCGCCCGCTTGGCCGGAACTCGTCAAGGGCGAACCGGGATCGCAGTTGGACACGGCGATCGCGATGGCGGGATTGTTGCGACGAACCGCTCGCGTCAACGGTGCAACCTGCATCATCAACTGGACGGATGCTCAACGGCGCCGTTTGTCACCGGGGCAGTTGGTGATGGCGTATGCGGGGGAACCCGGCAACGAAGTCCCGGCGGGCAAGATGCTCAACCGGACGCTGGATCCGATGGGATTGCAAATTCGCGAGGTCGATTCATCGCATTGGTGGGTTGGAACATCGGCCACGTATGATCGACTGCCGGTCGTCGTTCGAAGTGCACCATTGGGGCCTCGACGCGACGACGTGCTGCACCGAATTCGCGAATCCGCTCGCCTGGTTGGGGTTGGTTTGGCCATCGAACACGATCCGGTGTCGGACGGTTTCTTGGCCGTGATGCCGAGATTTCTCTATCGCCAATTGCCAAAGATCGTCGGCCCGGAACTCTGATTCCACGGCTCATTTGATGTACCCGGTCAGTCCGACCAACAACAAAATGCCGGAAGTGATGGCGGCGGTGGACTGGACGACGATGATGAGGCTGACCATGTTCGCTCCTGTGAATGGAGGTTGTTTGCAAGTTCATCTCAATATGCCGGGTGTCGCTGAAGAGTCTCTGAAGAGAACCTAAAGCATGCTTTAAGTCTGAGGCAAAGTTTTTCTTTGGCTGGCCCGTGGTTGCCTCCTGGCGGCCAGGATAAAGAATTCTTCATCTTGAGTTCATGGCCGGCTTATCTGGATGACCAGACTGGTGTGCGTGTCTGGCGGGAACGTTTTTCGAAGCACATCGTGTGGGCTTTGAATCAAATTGAAATGCGGTGAATTGAAATGCAGCGAGCAATTGAATGAGCGTGCGGGTGCTGGTGGTCGAGGATGAGCCGGGGATAGCAGATTTTCTCGTTCGAGGTCTGAGCGAAGAAGGCTATTCCGTGGTCCATTGCGAGGACGGCGGTCACGCTTGGTTGCGATTGCAGTCCGAGACCTGGGACTTGGTCATCTTGGATTGGTGGTTGCCAGGCGAAGATGGGCTGCAGATCCTGCGGCGGTTTCGTCAGAAGAACCGCTCCACTCCGGTGTTGTTTTTGACCGCACGCGATGGCGTTAGCGAGCGGGTCACGGGATTGGACGCGGGGGCGGACGATTACCTGACCAAGCCGTTTGCCTTCGAAGAATTGCTGGCCCGAGTGCGTTCGCTTCTTCGACGCCAAGGCCAATCTGATTCGCTGCACTTGGAATACCAGGACATTCGAATCGATCTGGCTCAACAACGCGCCACCCGAAGCGAGGTGCCGTTGGATTTGACGGCCAAGGAATTGTCGTTGTTGACGATGTTTGTGCGAAACCCAGGTCGCGTGTTGTCGCGCACTCGAATTTACGAAACCGTTTGGGACGAAAACTTTGATGGGCTGTCCAACACGTTGGAAGTGCATGTGAAGGACCTGCGTCGCAAGTTGGAAAAGGCCGGTCCGCGAGTGATCCAGACTCGTCGTGGGCAGGGATACATTCTGGAATCATCGCCGTGAACGCATGAGTCTTACCAATCGCGTTTGCGTTTTCTTCTTGGCTGCTTTGGGAATCATCCTGGCGGGGTATTCGTTGGTGTTCTATTCGATCACCAGCGAGCACGTACGTTCTCGCTTCGACGACGAATTGGGGGGCGTGCTGAAATCACTGATCGCGGCCGCCGAAGTCGAGGAAACGGAAGTCAAATGGCAGCCGTTGGAACACTCGATCGACTTTGGCGTGCACGATGAGTTCGGTGCGGTCCACTGGGTGGTGATTGGGGACGATGGCGTGATCGTCGAACGCTCGCGAGCGATTGATCAGGAGTTCATGTCGCGGGTCGCTGGCCTGACGGCGTTCACATCGATCCCGCTGGGGCCGTACGTGGAAACCGATGTTGCTGCGGAGACGACTTTGTCCGATGGCTGGGCGATGATGAGCCGGCAAGTGTCCGCACCACGGCCAGTTCGCTTGCTGCGGGAATTGGATGAGTTTGATCAGTTGAAGGTGGTGGTGGGACGGTCGACGGCCCCGCGAGATGCGATCCTGTTTCGGTTGATGTTGTTGGTCACACTCTTGCCTTTGCTGGCTTGGTCAATTGCCGCGTTGCTGGGGCAGTGGATGGTTCGAAAGGCGCTTCGTCCGGTCGCGGCGATGGCGGAACAGGCGCAGGCGATCTCCGGAACCGATTTCGATTCGCGTTTGACGCACACGCATTCAGGGGACGAACTGGCTGAGTTGGCGACGGCTTTCAATCGATTGCTTGGTCGGCAACAGGAGGCATTCGATCAGCAGCGTCGATTCGCAGGGGAAGCCGCTCACGAGTTGCGTACCCCGCTGACGGTGTTGCGAGGCGAAATCGATGTGACGCTGCGTCGTCCACGCAGCGAAAGCGAGTATCAGTCGACATTGTCGACGTTGCGAAACAAAACGCACACCTTGCAAGAGATCGTCGAATCGCTGTTGTTTCTCGCTCGCAATGACCGCGATTCTTCGACGCCAACGCTGCGTTGTTTTGAGCTTCCATGCTGGCTGGAATCTCAACGGACGACGTGGCCGGTCGAGGCACGAAGAGACGATGTTCAGCTGGAAATCGCGTTGCCGGAACATGCCTCGGTCCGTGCGACGCCGGCCTTGCTGGCCCGCGTCGTCGACAATCTGGTAGGCAACGCGGTCAAGTACAGCCAGCCAGGAACGCCGATCGTTGTTCGAGCGTTGCAGGAAAATGACGAGACGCTGATTCAAGTGGTTGATTCAGGAGCCGGGATCCGTGCCGACGAAGTTCCAAAGTTATTCGATCCGTTTTTCCGCTCCAGTGATGCTCGTCGTCGTGGGATTGCCGGCACCGGATTGGGATTGGCGATCGCCAGTCGAATCGCAACCACGCTGGGTGGCAAGCTGGAATGTGTGAGCACTCCGGGGAGCGGAAGCTGCTTCACACTGCGTCTGCCAAAGTCGCAGCCCGCCTCGAGCGAGAAATCCGGCTTGATGAACTGAAGTTTAGATTGGCTTCAGGTATCTCTTACCCGACGGCACGATACTTCTTTCAGACGTTGGCACTACGCTGGCGTTCACCGTTTCGAAGCGGTTTCTAAAACACTTCGTTGAAAGAGGCGAGTGATGTTGCGTTCGTTAGTAAGTGCGTTCCGAGAATGCTTGTTCGAAACCGCTGATCCTCGTGAAATGGATCCGATGTCGATGACGCTTCATGACTGCTTGCGATTGTTGGGCGAGAGTTCTTCGCCAGTGGATCGCAAGCGGGACGCGGTGAGATCGGAATCGAAGGCCACCGTGACATTGGCAACATCGACGCTCAGTAAGAGACAGCATGCGAGCGGGCATTGAACCCAGGAAACCGAGAGCAACTCGTCGCGAGCTGTGGGTGGCTTGGCACCGAAGCGTTTGCGTTCAGGCTGGGACGCCGCGGGATTGGGCGACCTGGGGGACTCGGGAGATGAGACCGAGAGCAAAGAAAGGGGCGGTTGTTGTCAACCGCGCCATTCATTTCATTTTGATTGTCAGCGGCCAACCTGGGCAGGAGGTTGGTCGTCGTTCGCCAGGAGGCTTTGGCGATGGAGGTAAAGCGAGTCGAGCGTCGTCGATCCGTGGAGCGTCCGCTCGACTCAGCTGAATTACTTAGCGGCCAGAGTGCGAAGTTCTTCCAGTTCGACAGTCAAACGGTGACGCAGAGGGCTCTCGTCACGCAGTTCACGTTCGAGCAGTTCTTCTGCTTGCTCAAAGGTGTCTTCCGTGCACTTTTTGGGGTCGTTGACGAGTTCACGAAACATTCGTTCGATGGTGGCTTCAGTTAACACGGCGGGGGGACCTCAAACGGGGAAGCGGGAAATGGGGAATGAAACGTCCATCTTAAGATGGCAGGAAGTGATCGCAAGTGCAAACAAACCTTGGACTTCGAACTTGGACGGGAATCATCCGTTCCCCCGCGGCAGGGGCATTGGATGCATCCAGTCCCGACGACAGATGAACCCTCGCCCGATAGAATGGGGGTGGTTGTCTCGTTTCACTTCTCTGCAATAGCGGTCCCGATGAATTCTGACACGCCTTCTGAACCACCTTTTGACGGTCCTCCCAACGACGAAAACGGGTCCGGGGGAAAACCACCCGGCGAAGGCCAGCCTGGTGGCGGGCAATGGGGCGATGGACTGCCAGATGGCGGCCAACCGACCGGTGACCAACCCGAGGAAGGTCAACCGGGATCTCCCAATCCGGCGAACAACCCCGCTGAGAATCCGGCTGCTGAGAACCCTGCCGTTCGGGCTCGGGTTCCCGATCACGTGGCGGGCGGTTGTTTCAGCACGGGTGCGATCGTGATGACCGGCCCCAGTGAGTTCATCGTCGACTTTTTGCAAACCGTCGGGCGTCCGCACCGGGTCGCGGTTCGTGTGGTCATCCCGCACGCTGTGATGCCACAGTTTGTCGATGCTTTGCAGAAAAACCTGGATTTGTACAAAGGCCGGTTTGGCGATCCCGTGATGCCAACGCCGACGCCCAATCCGAATGCGGAACAACGCCGACCATCACCGCAAGAAATCTATGATGACCTGAAGCTGCCCGATGAAGTGCTCAGTGGAACTTATGCCAACGGAGTCATGATTGGTCACGGTGCGACGGAGTTTGGGCTGGACTTTTTGACCAGCTTCTTCCCTCAGTCTGCCGTCAGTGCTCGCGTGTTCTTGGCAGCAGGTCAAGTCCCACGTTTGCTCGACTCGCTCCGCGGTGCAACGAAGCAATTGGAAGACCGGCGTCGGGGCAACGAAGGCGACAAGTGAATCGGGGGTCAGTGAATCGGGTGTCAGTGAATTAAGCTGGCATCGTTCGTTGCTACACCTACGTTGCGACTCGTACGTTGGCTTTGGCAGTGCTCACCGAGACCTTTCAATCACGCTCGAAGAGCAGCGTTGTTTCAGCGATGACTGCTGCTGATCCGGTGAGGCGAGCGATCACGTTCCCGGACTCGTCCGATCGATAGCTGGCATCAAAACAACTGCCCGTGATCGATTCCTGGCGAAACGTTTGGCCGACTTCGAGTTTGCCGGCCGCTGCTAAACAAGCCACCTTGGCACTGGTTCCGGTGCCACATGGCGATCGGTCGTAGGCGTTGCCAGGGCACAGCACAAAGTTCTTCGCATCGGCGTGATCCGAGGGGCCGACCAATTCGACGTGGTCGATCTCTGCCCCGTCTTCGCCGGTGACTCCTTGATCGCGGAGTGCAGCTTTGATGCTCAGAGTGGCTGCCATCAACTGATCGACGTTGCTGAGTTCGAGATCCAACCCGTGATCGTCGACCAAGTAAAACCAGTTGCCTCCGTAGGCGATGTCGCCGGTGACAAAGCGGTTGGCCAGTGACGTCGAACCAGGAACCTCGACGCGAGCAGCTGCTTGATAGCATTTGCTTGGGACGTTTTCGAACGAGACCGTTTTGCCGTCCGCATGCAATTCGACTTCGATGATCCCGACGGGAGTTTCCATTCGATGGATGCCCGGCGTCAGTTTGCCTTGCCACGCCAGCGTCGCGACCACCCCGATCGTTGCGTGCCCGCACATCTGCAACACACCCACGTTGTTGAAAAACACCACCCCCGCGAAACAACTCGGGTCGATTGGTTGGCAGATCCACGCACCAACGATGATGTCGTTGCCGCGAGGTTCGTTGACGATCGGAGCTCCCAGCGTTGCGAATTTCTGCCGGAGGTGCAGACGACGGTCCGCCATCGTTGGGCCGACCAGCGTGTCTTCCAAACCAATCACCATTCGCGTCGGTTCCCCACCGGTGTGAGAATCCAACACCCGTACACGTGCAGGCAGCATCATCGTTCCCAAATCAAAGAGAGTAGGTGCAAGATTTCGCCATTGTGCGGTGAATCAATCGACAACCCGCATTGCCGTCATCTGCTTGACTAAAGTGGATCGCATCCTGCGAGATCAATGGATTTCAAAGGCTCAATGGAGTGGGGGCAATGAAGAGCCCGATTTGCGGGGGCGTCGCCCACTGACACGCACGATTCCACAGAACATATAAACATGAAATTGCCGTTTCACAATTGGATGCGCGGAATTTTGGTCGAGCGACTGCCTGCGGACGCTGGCCTTCACCTTGCCGCCTTGTTGCTTGGGGGCGTCTTCGTGACGCTTGGATCGACAGCGAACGCACTGGAGGCAACGGCGCAGCGTCCACGCGTCATCCAGCAGACATTGACGCCACATTGGACCAGTGACGATTCGTTCTGGTTCCGGCGTCAGAACGCCGATGGTTCGTTCACCGGCATTCGGGTGGATGCCACGACCGGCGAGATGACGGAAGTCGAACCGGGTGACAAATCCAATGTTCGCGAAGTGACGCTGAAGGGCGGTCGCACGCCGCGATCAGGTGGATCGTCCGAGGCCCACACCGAGATCACGTTTGTCAACCAAACCGGGCAGGCGTTGCAGTTGTTCTGGGTGGACAGCGGTGGCAAGCGTGTCCCATACGAATCGATCCCAGTGGGCGAGACCTTTGTCCGCACGACCTTTGCCGGTCATGTCTGGGAAGTCATTGGCAAAGACAAAACCAAATTGGGATACTTCGTTGCGGACATCGAACCGACACGATTGGAAGTTTCCAAGCCCGCGGTAGCGACTCAGGCCGAACCGGAACGCCGTGGACGCCGACGTCGCGATTTTCGAAGCGAGGGGGATTGGACCGCAGGGGTTCCCGCACCTGACAACGACAAGGTGATCGCTCGCTTGACGGAAGGACGTTTGCAATTGCAACATGCGAGTCCCGACGAAGAAACGACCCCGTGGAAGACCTTGATCGAACAATCGCAATTGTTGGAATCGTTCGGCGATCGCGGGGGGGAATCGGCTGAACCTTTGAAACTGGAATCACCACAATGGTCGCCTGATGGAACCGCGTTGGTGGTCCGAGCCGTCATTCCCTACCCAACCCAACCGGTTCACTTGGTCGAATCGTCGCCCAAAGCAGGCGGTCGCGCGGTGCTCAAATCGCGACCGTATTTATTACCAGGTGATCCTGTCGATGAGACCCGCCTGCTGGCGTTCCATACGGAAACCGGCGAGGCCGTGGAATTGGATTTGCCATGGATGTCCCAGCGGTTTTGGAACCTGCGCTTCGTGGGGCCTCACCGTGCCCTGTTGGCGGTCACCGAACGTGGGCATCAACAATTCCGTTTGTTCGATGTCGATCTGTTGTCTGGCGAAGTCAACACGGTGATCGATGAGCAATCGGAAACGTTCATTTGGACCACCCATAAAACGGACTTGCCACGTTGGAGTTACCTCGAAGACAGCGACGAAGTCATTTGGGTCAGTGAGAAGGATGGCCATCAACATCTCTACTTGGTCGATCTGTCGGGCGAGAACGAGATTCAACCCATCACGCAGGGCGAGTTTGTTGTGCGTGCAATCGATCACATTGACGAAGAAAATCGCGTCCTCGATTTGGTCGTCAGTGGCGTGCTTGAGGACCAAGACCCATATTTGAAGCACTACGCCCGCGTTGATTTCAGTGGTGAGAACTTCACGCTGATGACCGATGGCGATGGCACTCACACCGCCACTTTCTCACCCAACCGAAGTCGTTTGGTCGTCACTCATTCTCGTGTCGATGCGTTGCCGGTTCACGAACTGCGTTCCGCCGATGGCGAACTGATACAAACATTGGCCCAAGCGACGGTCACTCCCGAAGACGCCGATCTGAATCTGCCGCAAGTGTTTTCTGCCAAAGGCCGCGATGGCAAAACCGACATTTGGGGACTGGCGTGTTTCCCGGAGGACTATGATCCCGCCGCTGACAAAAAGTATCCCGTGGTGGAGTACATCTACGCGGGGCCTCATGATTCGCACGTTCCAAAGTCGTTTCGTTCCGCACCTTGGCACCGTGCCTACTTGGACGCAGGCTTCATCGTCGTGCAGATCGATGGCATGGGAACGGCCAACCGATCCAAAGCTTTCCACGATGTCTGCTGGCACAACCTGAAGGACGCTGGTTTCCCAGATCGCATCGCCTGGATGAAGGCTCTGGCGAAAGAGCATCCTGCGATGGATTTGGAACGAGTTGGTATTTTTGGCACCTCCGCCGGTGGCCAAAACACTGGATCCGCATTGTTGTTCCATGGTGACTTCTACGACGCCGGAGTGGCCGCCTGTGGTTGTCACGACAACCGAATGGACAAGGCCTCTTGGAACGAACAATGGATGGGGTACCCGGTCGGCGACCATTACTCCCAGTGCAGCAACATCGACAACGCAGCGAACCTGACCGGAGATCTGTTCTTAATCGTTGGCGAAGTCGACACGAACGTGCCACCGGAATCCACTCTGCGTTTCGCGGATGCTTTGATCAAAGCGGACAAGGACTTTGAATTGCTGGTCATGCCCGGCGTGGGACACAGTGACGGCGGAGCGTATGGCAAGCGACGCACGCTGGATTTCTTCATCGAGAAACTGCAGCCGGGGAGTTCAAACGAACGGTCAACCTCCGAGTCAGACGGGACCACAGAGGAAGTCGCCACTGCCTTGATCGATTTGGAAAAACTGCAACCCCAGACGGCATGGAAAGACATTCGCAATCACTATCAAACCGACCTGGAAACGCTCAAGCGTCGCTTGCCCGTGAGAGTGGCGGAGGAGCGTCTCGCACAAACTGCCGCGTTCTTGAACGCCTGGGAAAACCAACTGAAGGTCGCGATCGCCAATGAGGGAGAAGACACGCTGAGTGACGCGGATGCGGAAATCGCTCGAGAACTGATGGTATCGGTGAACGACGAAAAGTCTGATTTGAAAACACTCGTGGCCTCGTCGGAAAAGCTCCGTGAGTTGGCTCCCTTCACCTCGCAATTGATCACGCTGACGGATCTTTCCAATCGAGTGAAGACGCTCAATGGACAAGCGATGGCTGAGGAGATGGAACAACTCAACGAAATGATCCAGCTGTCGATCGAAGCAACAGAGCCAAATTCCGTCGCCGTCAGCCAGCCGGTGCTGGACGCCGCGGAAGACTTGATCCGCGCGTATCAGTCCTGGCAAACCTTTTACGAAGGCTATCACCCTGATTTCAACTGGTGGGTGCTCGATCTGGCAAAGGAAACGGGCGACAACCTCCGGTTGTGGAAAGAGACTCTGACGGTTGACGAATCGTTGACACAGAAACAAACCGAATTGGTCGCCGGAGGTTCACTCCAATCGCCAAAACCGGCAGCGGCGTTTGCGTTTGGAGACGCGTACCCGCCAATCCAAGAATGGTCCGAGCGAGAGGCGACTTGGATGCCTTCCATCGTCCGTCGCTTCACACGTCGCGGTCGCGATCGTGAGCAGAAGGACGCACAATTGCCACGCTGGAAAGAGGAACTGGCCGCTTTGGAATTGGAGGGCAAACCATTCGAGGAATGGTCGCTGGATGATCAAGTCGATTGGCATTTGTTGACGGCCGAGGTCGAAACTCAAATCGAACGCCAACGGATCGAGGACTCCGGCGTGAAGCTGCCTCCGGCCACCTCATCGGTGGAAAAGGATTTGTCGGGAACACCGGTTGGCCGCGAACGAATCGAGCTGGAATTACGGCGTCAATTCATCGAGCATTCTCCAGAGGAACTGATTGAGTTGGCGGAACGTGAGTACGCGATTGTGCGATCCGAAATGGTCCGCGTGGCCCAGGACATGGGGCTGGGAGACGACTGGAAAGCCGCGGTTGAACGGATGAAGAATCATCACGTGGCACCGGGACAACAACCTGTCTTGATCGGTGAAATGGCTGATCAATCCGTCGACTGGTTGCGAAAGCGGGATTGGATCACGGTCCCACCGTTCGCCGATTATTGCTGGCGGATGATCATGATGACTCCCGAACGACAAAAGGTGAATCCGTTCTTCACCGGCGGGGAAGTGATCAGCGTTTCGTTCCCCACGTCGGAGATGTCCCCCAGTGACAAACGTCAAAGTCTGCGTGGCAACAATATCGGGTACGCCCGCGCCACCGTGCATCATGAATTGATTCCAGGACACCATTTGCAGATGTACAGCAACGAACGGTACCAGCCCCACCGTCGGACGATGAGCACACCGTTTTGGTTGGAAGGGCTGGCGGTTTATTGGGAATTGAAATTGTACGACGATGGGTTTGCTCGCACGCCTGAGGAACGGATGGGGATGCTGGTTTGGCGAGCCCATCGGTGCGCTCGGATCATTTTCTCGTTGAACTTTCATTTGGGGCGGTTTTCACCGGATCAATGCGTCGATTTCTTGGTCGACAACGTTGGGTTCGAACGCCGCAACGCCACCGCAGAAGTCCGCCGCAGCATCGGCCCGAGCTACCCGCCGCTGTACCAAGCCGCGTACATGCTGGGGGCTTTGCAGATCCGCCAATTGCATCGGGAGATGGTGTTGTCTGGCGAAATGACAGAACGTGAGTTCCACGATTCGATCATGGAATCCGGCATGTTGCCCATCGCGATGTTGCGGGAGGTTTTGAAACAAGAACCGCTCCAGCGAGATGAACCACCGCGTTGGAAGTTCAACTGATGGCGGCCCGTACGATGGTCTTCCCAGACCGTCGAGCCTGCTAAGGACCACGCGAACAACAAGTGACGTAGCGGAAGGGCGCGAGCCCTCCGGTTCCTCACCGGGCGGCTTGCGCCACACCGCTAACATCGTCACTTGTTGTTCACGCGTTGCTAACCCCGTACGATGGTCTTCCTAAGCAGGTCGGCTGGAATGATCGGGCACAACCATGTGAGCCTTTCAGCGTTAGCCCCGGTTGCGAGTGAAAACCGTGGCTAACGCCAACGGCTCACATACCCGATGACACCTGCGTACCTGCTTAGACCGTCGCGTCAGCCTTTCAACCCTCGCCCCCGGCCAGCGTCTCCGCGGTCAGCATCACTTTGCTCAAATTCGCAACCGGGAAAAAGTGATCGCCCGGCAACACTCGCAAAGAGAACCCAGCCGACGTGAGTGATTGCCAGCCTTGCATCTTGGCTCGGTTGGCAACATGGTCTTCTGCCCCGGCCAGAGCCCGGATGGGGATGGGGATGACGGGATGTTCCGCGGACGCGACTCCTCGGGCCAGTTTCAAGTCCGCACGCACGATGGGCAGGAACAACGCGAGCGCATCGGGGTGCTCTTTCAAACCCGCCGGCAACCCGCCGTAGCGACGATCGAGTTCGTTCGCGAACGCCGTGTTGTCCCAGTCCAGCCAATCGCGGTTTTGGGTCCATTGGTTTGGAGGCGAGGCTCCCATCACGATCAACCCTTTCACGTTGGTGGAACCGGACAATCCTTCTCGCAATCGGGGCCCTTCCAGCAGGCGAATCGCCAAGCGATAGGCGATCAATGCACCGAGGCTGTGTCCGGCCAGCACCAACGCATCGTTGGCATCAAACCTTCGTTCCACCTCGGCCGCGATGGATTGGACCAGCGAGTCCATGTCCGTTTCCAGCGGATCCGAAAATCGAGATTCTCGCCCAGCCATCCGAACCGCCCAGAAATTGACGAACTTCGGTGCGTTCGCCGATGCCGCGAGGCTGCGAAACTGTTTGAACAGAGGAGCCGTCGCACCCCCGGCATGCGGGACCCACAGCAAATGAACTTTCGAGCTGGATGGCGGACCAATTTGGCACAGGGCATCATTCGCCGGCATCAGGCATTCAATTCAAACAGATGGAACAGAGGCTTCCAACACAAAGTGTTCATCGCCCCAGCCTACGGTCCCATTGCAAACTTCAAAACCCGAGACAGGTCAGTTCCCTTGGATGCCCTTGGGTTTCGCAATCGCTTGCCCGTTCAGCTATAACGAGACACCACACGGAATTTCCTCGTCATCCCCCTCGTGATTCTCGTCATGCAATTCCTTCGCCCTCTCGCCATTTTTCTTGGCTTGATCTGCTTCGCCTTCACGCTGCCGACGCCAACGCCGGCGCAGGACACTCCGTCATCCAAACCTCTGAATGTTTTGATGATCGCCGTCGATGATCTGCGACCTGAGCTGGGATGTTTTGGCAAATCCGACATCCATTCCCCCAACATTGATCGCTTGGCCGCCGCTGGCATGCGATTCGATCGTGCGTATTGCCAGGTGGCTGTGTGCGGCGCTTCCCGCGCCAGCCTGATGAGTGGCTGCCGCCCGGAAACAACCCAGTGTTGGAACTTCAAAACCCTGTTGCGGTCGCAAATGCCCGATGTGTTGACAATCCCACAGCACCTCTCACGAAATGGCTACGACACGGGATTTTTGGGCAAGATCTACCATAGCCCCAGCGACGACGCAGACGCTTGGACCGTCGATGCCAACCAATGGGCTCCGCGAGATCGAAGCAAGGGAAAAGGATACGTTCAGGCACTGCCTCGAAAACGCAATCCTGCCAACTCGAGCGAGAAGACCGGACCGTCCATCGAAAACGGGGGCGATGTTCCAGACAGTGCTTATACCGATGGCCACAACGCAGACCGCGCCGTTGCCATGCTGGAGCGGTTTTCAACCCAAGACAAACCGTTTTTCTTGGCGGTCGGATTCTTGAAACCACACCTGCCGTTCAATGCACCGAGCAAGTACTGGGACCTCTACGATCGCGACACCATTGAAATTCCCTCTCGCAAAGATGTCATCGATGGTCTGCCGTACGCTCGTTCCAGTTGGGGAGAACTGAAGAACTACACCGACATTCCCGCGAAGACGAACATGTTGAATGACGAGAAAACTCGCGAGTTGATCCATGGCTATCGAGCCGCGGTCAGCTACATGGATGCACAAGTTGGCAAGGTGTTGGACGCACTGGAAGCCAATGGGCAACGCGAGAACACGATCGTGGTGTTGTGGGGCGACCATGGGTGGTACGTCGGCGACTTCGGTGATTGGTGCAAACACACCAACTACGAGATCGCAACACGAGTCCCGTTGATCGTCTCTGCACCTGGGGTTCCTGCGGGGAAAACCGAATCACTGGTCGAACTGGTGGATGTCTTTCCCACCTTGTGCGAGTTGACCGGCTTGCCGATCCCCGGACATTGCCAAGGCAAAAGCATCGCGGGCGTGGTTCGTGATCCGGAGTTGTCCGTTCGTCCGGCGGCCTTCAGCCAATACAAAAAATCCAAGCCAGGAGTTGGGCCCGTTTTGGGGACCAGTATCCGAACGGACCGGTTCCGTTACACGGAGTATGTTTCATCCAAGACGGGCAAGCTGGAAGACATTGTTCTGATCGATTTTGATAACGATCCCGGTGCGACGCGGAACGTGGCTTCCGACCCCGCGTACCAATCGTTTCTGCCGCAATTGCACGCTTGGTGCGAACAATCTTCCACGGGACTATGAACGAAGACACAACCGCCCCCGACCGTCCACGGGTGTCTCGCCAGCAAGCTCCCAGGACGCTCAGCCGAACCAAGAAAGCTTGCTTTGGTTTTGTGACGACCGTGTTGGGTCTGGTGACGATTGAGCTTGCTCTGACGCTGGTTGGCGTTGGGCGGTCGACCGACCAAGCGGATCCCTTGATGGGGTTTTCCAGGCAAGTCCCTTTGTTGGAGCGTTTCGTCGATGAAGACGGCAAGACGTGGATGCGAACCGCGGAAAACAAACTGGTTTGGTTCAATGATCAACGCTTTCCGCTGAACAAACCCGCCAACACGCAGCGGATTTTTTGCCTGGGAGGGTCCACGACATTTGGGCGGCCTTACGACGACAACACCTCCTTCGCGGGGTGGTTGCGAGAATGGTTGCCGCATGTCGATGGAGCCAGGCATCATGAAGTCTTCAACGCGGGTGGGGTCAGTTATGCCAGCTACCGTGTGGCGGCGGTGATGGAAGAGTTGAAAGTCTATGAGCCGGATCTGTTCATCGTTTACACCGGGCAGAATGAGTTTCTCGAGCGGCGAACCTACGCGGACTTCTTTGACCAATCGCAGGCTCAACTTTGGTTGACCGGATGGTTGAACAAGACGCGGACGTACGGGGTGATCGAATCCATCGTTCGCAAAACGCGACAACCCAAACGCAGCGCTGACTCAATCGATTTGGCCGCCGAGGTGGACGAACGCCTGAACCACACGGTGGGGCCTTCGGACTATGTGCGTGATGAGGAGTGGAGCAACAACGTACGAGAACACTTTCGATTCAACGTTCGGCGGATGATTTCAATGGCTCGGTCGGCGGACGCAAAGATTCTGTTCGTCGTTCCCGCTTCCAACGAAAAGGACTGCAGTCCCTTCAAGCCGGGGCCCGACGAGGACTGGTTTGAAAGCGGGCGACGTGCCTTCGAAGCTGGAGATTTCGATGTTGCCCAGTCGGCATTTCGAGCGGCGATTGATCGCGACATTTGCCCGCTGCGTGCGTCCAGTGATTTTGCTGCGTTCATTCGTGAGCTTCCCGAATCCGACGATGTTCGCGTGCTCGATTTCGATGCCTCCCTGCGTGACGTTTGCCGTGCTGAACAGGGGCATGGCGTGCTGGGAGAAGAGTATTTCCTGGACCACGTTCACCCGACGATTGAGGCTCACCGTCAGTTGTCTCGGTGGCTGATTTCGGAGATGCAAGACGCGGGCTGGTTGCCAGAAGATTCGATTGCCTTGGATGAACTGCCCCCGGAAACGGTCGCCGAGGTGGACCGTTCTGTTTGGGATCGCATCGACCGCACTGCACAAGGAATCGCGATGCGAAACCTCGCCAAAGTCATGCACTGGGCGGGGAAATTTGAGGTCGCCGAGCCCCGTGCCCGGGATGCGATCCGAATGCTGGACGGGGATGTCGAAAGCCAGTTCATTCTCGCCGACTGTCTTCGCTGGATCGGGCGAATTGACGAATCGGTGGCTGAATTCGAACAGGGCGTCAAAGCGTACCCGGACTACTATCGCGGACTCCAACGCTACGGGCAATTGTTGCTTGAGTTGGGGGAGTATGAGTCGGCACGAGACCTGTTGGTTGTCGCTGCGATTGGATGGCCGGAGTCCGATCCGCGGCATTGGTCGGCCCGCTTTCAGCTTGCGGTCGCCCATTTAGGGGCCAGTGACTTCGAAGCCGCTCACAGTGAATTGCTGCGATGCCACGAACATGCGCCCGATGATTTGGACGTGGTGTTCGCACTCGCCGAAGCCAGTGCCGGTATCGGAAAGTCAGAGGTGGCGATCGAGTTGTACGAGCGCGTTTTGGACGCGTTCCCGGACGACGTGGAGACTCATCTCAACCTTGCCTACACGTTGCTGCGGATGGATCAAACGCGGCGAGCATCCATGCATTTCGAGACAGCCTTGCTGCTGGCGCCTGACAACACTCGGGCCAAAGCCGGGATGACTGTCATCGGCCAGTTGGATCAATCGTCGAAATAGAATCGCCTCCGCCAACGATCGTTCTGCAAAGGCACGGTCGAAAGCAGATGTCCAAAGGGCTTTTGTGAGGTGATCGCGGGCAGTGAGCGGGGCAACGGATGAGTGGATTGTTTATACTTCCACAACCTTTGATTTTGTCGCCTTAGAGACCCCACCATGAAACGTCGTTCTTTCTTGCAGTCGGCTGTGGCCGCATCCGCCGTGGGCGCGGTTGGTCACTCGTCGAATGCGAACGCGGCGCCACCCGCCGAGGGGAAATCTGGTTTTCGAACCGAACTCAACGATGCCTTTGCCATCGACGACAACGCAGTCATCTTTCGCACGGATGCTGTGACTCGTCCTGTCAATGTGATGGTGGTCGCGGACACGCATCTGTTCACGGATGACGATCGAGGCGAGCCGTATCGCGAATTCAGCGGACGGATGGCAAAGGCATACAATCGAACCACGCACTTCAAGACTCGTCAGCCCACCACTCCGGAGAAGAGTTTCCAAGATGCGATTGAGCGAGCCAACGCCCAAAAGGTGGATCTGTTGGCGTTGGTGGGGGACATCTTCAGTTTTCCATCGGAAGCGGCGATCGAATGGGTTTCCGAGCAACTCGACGACCTGAAGATGCCCTGGCTGTATGTGGCAGGCAACCATGACTGGCACTACGAAGGCATGGAGGGCTCGTTGCAGGACCTGCGTTCGGAATGGATCGAACGACGCTTGAAACCGCTGTATCAGGGGAAGAATCCTTTGATGGCCGCGTACGACATTCACGGCGTTCGCTTTCTCGCCCTCGACAACTCGAATTACGAGGTTCTGCCGGAGCAATTGGAGTTCTTTCGTGAGCAACTTCGCAGTGGGCTGCCTTTGGTGCTGTTGGTTCATATCCCGTTGTATGTTCCTGGTCGTTCCATGGGGTTTGGGTGTGGGCATCCCGAGTGGGGCGCTGACACCGACCGGAATCACAAGATTGAACGTCGCCCCAAGTGGCCTGAATCGGGGCACACTCAGGCCACGTTCGATTTTCATCGCGAGGTCTTTGGAGCTGATCCCAGCCAATTGCTGGGAGTCTTCGCAGGGCACACGCATCGCCAATCGGTTGATGTGATCAATGGCATCCCGCAATTTGTCACCAACGCCAACGCGGTGGGCGCCTTCATGGATGTTCGTTTTGTGCCCCAAGCCTGAGAGCGTCGCTGGCCCAGCCAACTGTTCATAAATACCACACGACGCAGCGACTTGATTCATCAGCAGGAATTGAACATGCAACGCATTCTTTCGTTCTTCCTCGCAACCTTCGTGGGGGCGATGCCAATGGGAACGCTCTCGGCGTTCGATCCGCCGGCCAATCGGGAGGTTGTTCAAAACACTCCGGGGCTGGTCGCGTTTTGGGATTTCACGCGACGGGAAGGCTCTGGGCAAAATCGTTTCACCGCGCACGTGCCACCTGGATCACCAAGCGACTATCCCTTGGATGCCGCGAACTATGTGCGTGATTATTGGGGCGAAGGTCGGGCGGCGTCCTACGCGGATTTTCCTTTGTTGAGCGAGGGGCCCTTCGGTCAAGCGATTCGAATTCGCCAAGAATCGGATCCCAACTTTCGACCGTTTCTGTTCATTCCCCGCTCGCGTCTGCACGACACTCCGCTGGACATCAAAGGAGACGGGAAATCAGTGACCGTCGTTGTCTGGGCGATTCGTGAAAGTGGCAATCATGCTCTGGCGGGCATTTGGCACGAGGGCACTGACCTCAAGCAGTCATCGACGGCTTCGATCAAGAAAGTAGAACGCGGGCAGCGACAATACGCCTTGTTCGCTGGCCTGAACAAGGCGGGCAGTGCATGCGGGCACGTTTCTGAAAATGGAGCGAGTTCGTTTCTCAATAAATACGCGTTGCACAAATGCAATTCACTGGGGCAGTCTCCTACCGTTCCGGCCGATTCAACGCCTGAGAAGCTCGCCGCATCCTGGCAGTGTTTCGCCATGACGTTTGACGATGAGGAAGATGAAATCACGGGCTGGTTGAACGGAGTTGCTGGCGAACGTTGGCTTCAAAATCCAAGCTCCGACAACCTGCTTTCGTACGCCCACAATGCTTACCTGCAAGGCCACTACGCTCGAACGCCGGGAACGCAGGATGGTGAAGACAGTGAGTTTCCGCCTTCGCAATACTACAACCCACCAGAGAACAACGCGTCCGAGATCGAAGTCCTTCGCGAAGACGGCGACCAACGAATAGAACGTCGTCGATATCGATTCACCGAAGTGGTCGTCACGCTGGAGAAGGATGAAAGCGGTGCATTCGTTGAGACCAACCGAGACCTCGTTGCCCTGCGTTTGAACCCGTGGTGGTACCCGCACGGCATCTACTCACCACCGGACGCGGAACAAGGCGGACCGTTCACCATTGGGCGGGTGATCCACAGCAGTCGCAGTATTGGCTTCACCGGATGGATTGGAGGCGTCGGTGTGTTTGACCGGGCACTCTCGGAAGCCGAGCTGAAAACCTTGGCCGATCTGCGTGACTGAATCGTTCTTCGTGAAGCATCGCGAGTTGTTTGGGACGCGAATGTCGCGTGCCGTCGACGGTGTGCATTTGCGGTAAACTGCAGCTTTTTTCTTCAACCGATTGCGGACAGGAAGAGATCCATGCAAGAGCTTCCCGAGGAAACATTGAATCAAGTCCGGGAACTTCTCCTGGAAGGCAACAAGATGAAAGCGATCAAGCTCGTCCGGGAATCCGGCAACTTTTCGCTCCGTGAATGCAAAGAGCAAGTCGAGACACTCAGCGACGAGCTTGAAAAAACACATCCGCGACAAATGGCTGACAGTCAATCCATTGGCTGCGCCGGAATCGTCCTGCTCGCAGTGATCGGGGCAGGAGGTCTGGTGGCAAAAAGTGGACTAGGCTTCTAGCCTGTGAATACGAAGGGCGAAGTTCAGGTTTGATCACCGGCTGGAAGGCGATGCCACTTTTTAGGGCAGGTCGTTGAAGGTGTAGAACCGGAGGCCTCGTTGCTTGGCACTTTGCAGGATGCGGGTGAGGGCTTCGGGGGTGATGAAGTTGCCGTTTCCGGATTCGGCAATGCGATGGGCATACAGCACGATGATCTCGTTGTTTTTGGCAGCGCGATCGAACGCGCCGTCAATCTGTTCATACGTTCGATCGGGCCGAGTGGGCGCGAAGTCGATTCCTTTGCCGGCCAAACACCCCTGCTCGGCGATCTTGGCCGCTGGCACGAAGAAGGCGTCGGCATCACGGAGGCGTTCGTTGGCCGCAATGCTTTTGCCCGTCCGCAAATGCCGGAACACGTTCAACAACGCCTCGTCCGTCGCGGCATTGTTGCGACTCATCGGGTAGGCGAAGCAGACCGGAGCGACACCTGCGGCCTGAAGCTCGTTCAGCTGAGGAGTGATCTCACGTCGCAAGAACGTTTCGGCGGAATTTTCTTCGAAGTACTCCACCGCTTTGAGATGGTTGACGCTGTGCGAACCGATCGCATGCCCGTGAGCTTGGAGTTTCTGAATTGCTTTGAGCGCCGGGCCGTCAATCTTCCCACTGATGAAGAAGGTGGCTTGGACGCCAAACTCATCCAACAGCGGCAACGCCTGGATCCAGTCCTGAAAGTTGCGGTCGTCAAAGGTGAGCACCACACCGCCTTCGGTGAGCGGTTTTGGTGTTTGGACGCGGCTCGGGATGTTGGTCAGTGACTGCGGTTCGCCTGCACTGACGAATGCCGCGAAGAGGAGGATGAAGAATGTCCAAACGAATCGTTGCACTGGGATGTCTTTCAGTTTTTGCTGGCGGCGTTGACAGGTGACTTCAGGCCCAGGATTCGGGCCGCGTTGCCGCGGTAAACCTTTTCAAGAACGGTGTCAGGCAGGAAAATGCCGTAGATGTTCCAGAAACCTTGCCGGTGGTGCGATTCGGCGGTGTCGAAGTACTCGTCGTCGGTTTCCAGGAAGCGATAGTACAACCGGTAGGCGTTGGGATCAGGCGTCGTGTCGGTGCCGAACATGATTCGGTCTTGGTACTTAAGAAAGAACTTGCGGCTGCTGTACGGTTGTCGTCCCAGTTCGGAGATCCGTGCGTCGATGTCGATGTGGAAGTTCGGGTACTGGTCGAGCCATTGCCCGACGGTTTCCAGGTCTTCCGGATTGTTGCCGAAGTGAGCCCCGATGAAGGTCGTGTTGGGATGCTTCGCGATCGCTCGGTTGCGTTGTTCCAGCAGTTCTTCACGCGACGGGTAGCGGTCGCCATGGAACACCCAACCGGGGTGCGCGTTCAATTCGTGCCAGCGTTCGTTGAACCGATCCAGAGGCGTGAAGAAGGCGGCTGGGTCAGCGGTATGAATCATCACGGGGCGTTTCATCTCTCCGCACAGCTCCCAGATCGGATCCAGCCGTTCGTCATCGATCGTGAGCAGGTTGCCGGCTTGGTTCCGGTAAGACAGCCCCAATGATTTATGGAACTTGAGCCCCTTCGCACCAGCTTCGAAACTTTTGCGTAGCCGCGCGGTTTCTCGCTCGGACCAGCCTTCGGTTTCAAAATCACGCAGGTTGATCAGGGCGAAGGTGAGGAACCGGCCCGGGTGCGCGGCGTCCAAGGCGGCGACGGTTTCCTTCAGTTTGTCATCCCAGCCTCCGTCCAGGTTGATGACCGTTTCAACGTTGGCCTCGTCCATGACTTGCAGGTACCGTTTGACGCGTTCTTCCGTCAGCACGTTCGCACCGCCCCCAAGATGGTTGTGAACGTCGATGACTGGATACGAGGGCGTGTTGACGCGAGTGACCTTGGTCTTCAGCATCGACTTTGGCTGCCAGTCCGCAAGTTTCAAGTCACGGATGTCGTCCTGGGGCTTTTCGGATTCGACGACTTTGCCGAAGACCAAGGTTCCGAAGTTTTCAATGTCGTGGAAGCTGGGGCCAACCCGCGCCCAATCCCAACCGGTGGTTTTCTTTTGGTCGTAGTCAACGCGGTAGAAGTTGGCTCGCCACCGAGTTCCTGTTTTGGGCGGGACATTTCGAAGTGGTTCCAAAACTGCGTAGGGCAGGAAGACTTCAGCACGCCATCCGGTGACGGTGCTCATCGATTCGTTTTTGCCGCCCGTTGCAGAGACCTTCTTTTCAATCTTCTTGGCGCCTTCATAGTGCCAGGGTCGCCAACCGAGAAACTTCCCATCCAAATTGGGCACCAGGATCGGCAGCTCAAACCCGAGCGGCGAGATTTCGTATTCGAAGTAGACCGGATCTTTTTCGTTGGTCCAGAAGAAACATTCGAAAACGTCTTCGTTCCAAAGGTCCAAGAAGTCTGCCTGCATCGTGGCGGTCAGCGTTTGATCGGCACCGTCGAACAAGACGTAGACGCCTTTGTCCGAGTACAGCATCTTGAACCGCGATTGGTAATCGAGTTGCCCGTTGCCGCGCCGGTTCAACGAAACCCAGTCGCACGCTTTCCAGGCCTGGTTGTCGCCTTGGCCGGTGACCTCGAAGTCCTCGCATTTCTGTACGATCAAGGTGGGTGGTTCGGCTGCGAATGCATCCGTTGACCCTGCGATCGACAGCAGGGTTGCTGCGACGATGACAAACGGTGCGGGAAGCCGGTGGTGAAAGAGAGGTGTTCGGACGGCGCAGGAGGGCATGTGGTTTCTCTGAGGTGTCTGGTCTGCTGGTGGCATCGAAGTGGCATCGGCTTCCAGCCTGTGATCGTGAGGGACAACAAGCTGAAGCCTTCACAGGCGAGAAGCCTATGCCACAGGGGCTACGACTTCACGCCGATGTTGAGGTAGGCATGAACGTGCGGTGCGCCGCGGAAGTGCCAGACCATCGTTGGGCCTTCGACTCGCCAGATGTCCCAGACGCGATCGTTGTCGACGTCCTCTTCTTGATAAAACGCCATGTGCAGTTGATCGATTCCTCCGCTGCCCTTGAGGATTTCCATGACTTCATCCGCATCGTCTTCGCGATACGGGGCCAACAACATTTTGAGCGTCGATTCGACCAGTTCTTTTTGATCGCTGGAAAGTTGATCGACGCCAATGCCAGGGAAGTGACCGTTCGCACCTTGCAACTGCACGGCTGTTTCACTGGGGGCCTTCTTTTGCAGCGCCAATTTGGCTTGGTCGGCGTCCAACGCTTGGAAAACCTTGTTCGCCTGTTGGGTTTGGTAGAAGAACGGGCTGTCGGGGAGATATTCTTCGCCGTGCCCATAAACAATCGGGCCGCCGAAAGCTGTCTTGTCGAGTCGATTTCCGTCGGCTCGCATCGTCAGGTGCCGTCCGGTCATCTCAAATTGGAACTGGTCCGTTCCAGGCTCTCCGAACAACGCGAAGCTGTAGCTGTCCATTCCACCGTCATCGTATTCCATCTGTTCGATCAACCGGTCGTAACCGTCTTTGGATGTGATGTTGCGTACGATTTGGTCGATCAGCGTCTTTTGTTTCGGTGTGAACAGGTCGTCGCCGATGGTCGCTTTGCTGACGTGCCAGTTCGGATTGATTTTTTGGCGATCGGCGTGATCAAACGGTCGCCAGACCGCGATCTTTTGTTTGTCGGAAAGAGAGGCATACAGTTCTCCAACGAAGGTCTCGGCGGAGGTTGTGGTCGATCCTGCGGCATGAGCAAATCGGGCGTTGAAGAGGCCGGCGGACGCGACTCCCGCGGCGACAGCGCCTCCCAGTTTGACGAAGTCTCGTCGGGCAACTTGTTGACCATTGGGACGATTGAAGTTCATCGGAGAGCTCATGGAGGTTGGAGGGAAGGCAGGCGGGACCGTTTGAGAAGGACGGCTCGTTTTGATTTTACCAAATCCAACAACCGGCAACACGAATTTGTCTGTTCCAAAGGGAACTGTGCATCGAAGGCGGTTGCGGGACGTGGGATGATGAGTCTGCGAAGCGAGCCAGAACGATGTGTGAGGGAACTCAGTTTGAGTTCGGTTGTGGCCAATCGTCGATCTGGTCGATCGCTTGCATGATCTGAGGTAGAACCGCCCCGGTGACTCGTGAGAGGCGGGCGGTGACCCGGGTGTTGAAGAGCAACGCCACGTTACGACCATCGGGACGGCGAACGAGGATCGTGTTCGTGCCAGGCAGGGATCCACTGTGCGACGTTTTCATGCGTCCGGAGTCGTCGGTCGTGACTGACCATCCCAGCCCGTAGTACGTGGCTTTGGGCTGGCCGTCTTGGTCGTGCCCTGCCAAGCCTTCTGGGCGAGCGAACATTTCCGTGATTCTGGACGACGTCAGCAGCAAGCTGTTGTCGGGATTGTCGAAGGCGCTGGCAAACCGAACCAGATCGCTGGCCGATGCAATCCAAGCTCCATGTGAATCCATCGCTTCCAAATGCCAAGCTCCGTAAGGTTGCGGCACACGCGAATTCAGGTCTTGGGCGAAGACGGAATCGCCTTGGCGTGGATCGTAGTAGCGGACTTCGTTCTCTTTGCGTCCTTCCAAACGGGTCGCACCAATGGACATCGATGTCACACCGATTGGTTCGAGCACATGCTGTTGGACATAGTCTTCGTAGGTTTCGCCGCTGATCTGTTCGATGACTCGGCCGAGCAAGCAGTAGCCGTAGTTGGAATATGCGTATCGCTCACCGGGATCAAAGTCGAGCGATTTACCTCGCATCACTCGGATGATGGTGTCGGGAGTGGCAGGCGCGGCCACACCGAGTGCCTTGGCAAATTGGGTCGAGCGGAACATGGCGTCGAACGATTGGTCTCGGTCCCAGCCACCGCGATGTTGCAGCAAATGCTGAATCGTGATCTCGTTTTGCCGTTCGTCGATTTGGGACCCCTCTTCGATGTGAGCCTCATGGTCGAGGACCTCGAAGACTTTGTCATCGAGCGACAGCTTGCCTTGATCGATCAGTTGCAGGATCGCGACGGCGGTGATCGGTTTGGAAATGCTGGCGATTCGAAACAGGCTTTCAGGCGTCACCGGTTGTCGCTGACCAACGTCGGCGTACCCAAACCCGCGCGCGTAAACGAGGTTGCCATGGTCGGTGATGGCCAGCGATGCACCTGGGATGCGATGTTCGCGAAGGAAGGACTGCATCACCGCATCGATTTCGCGAAACGCCGGTTGGTCTTCTCCGGTGATGATCGCGTGCGACGCGGTGGCGGCATCAAAGCCTGGGCCGCGGAGGACTTGGCCGGGGCGTTTGCCGGTGAATTTGCCGTCAGCGAGCACCGCGACTCCGTTGACGATCACGTGCTTCATGCCAACCGATTCGGCGTGCGGGTTTTCGAAGTCCGCTCGATCGGCGAGTTCGTCGAAATCGAACACGATCACGTCCGCGGCCAAGCCTTCGGCGATGCGACCGCGGTCGTGAACCATCACGTTGTTGGCCGCTGCGGCACTCGCTTGCGAGATCGCTTGTTCCAGCGAGATCGCACCCAGGTCGCGGACGTATCGTGACAGCATTCGTGGGAACGCACCGTAGGAACGAGGGTGTGACGCGCCGCGGTTGCCACCTGCGGGACCGACGTCGGTGCAGAAAGAAACGAACTCCTGCTGCATTGCCAAAATCTTGTTCGCGTCACTCATCGTCTCGGGAAGAGCAAACGTGGACGCATTGCAGAGTCCAAAGAACGTGTCCCAAGCGTCTTCGCCAGTTGCTTTGGCGATCGCGGCAACCGACTGACCGGCGTACTCGCGATAATGAGGCTCTGTGGTTTGCCCGACGATGATGCGGTTCCAATCCGATCCCGCGTGGCGAAACCAATTTTCCCAACCGCTGGTGGATTCGATTTCCTCGCGAACTTCGGCGCGGAGGTCTGCGTCGTTGGCCAATCGATGGAGGAACTTGGCTCGTCCTTCGCCGAAGTGCCGTGGGTGGATCAGAGCGTCGATCCCCAAGCCGTTGTTGATGTAGGGATAGATGTCCGCGGTGACTGGATGACCTTCACTGCGGGCAGCTTTGATCCGCGCGATGGCCAACTGCATCTTGCCCCAGTTCTGACGACCGGCGGCTTTCAAGTGAAAGATGTGAACGGGAGTGTTGCCGACGCGACCGATTTCCAAGGCTTCGTCGATTGCTTCGAGAAGCTGGTCGCCCTCGTTCCGCATGTGGGTGTAGTAGCGTCCGCCATGTTCGCCCGCGACTCCGGCCAAGGCACCAATTTCTTCGGTCGATGCATAAACGGCGGGAGGATAGATCAGGGCGGTGGAAACCCCGATGGCTCCCGCACGCATCGCTTCGCGAACGTGTTCCTTCATCGCCTCCAGTTCATCTTCGCTAGGTCGCCGGTTGTCTTCGCCCATCACGAGACGGCGGACCTGGGTGTGCCCAATGGTTTGCACTGTGTTGACGGGCATGCCTTTCAAATCCAGCAACTGAAAGTACTCCGCCATGTTTTGCCAGCCCGTGGATTTGGCGTCCTGTGACGATAGCGGCGCGGCCGACGATCCTTCGCCTGCGTTGATCGTCGTGATGCCTTGGGTCAGCAAGTTCATCGCGGAGGAGGGATTCCGCAGCATCGGCGTGGCGGTTTGGCCCATCATGTCGATGAAGCCCGGAGCGACGATCAATCCTTCGGCGTCGATGGTGTGTTTGGCCGATGCCGGGTCGATGCGACCGATATGAGCGATCTTGCCATCGGAGATCCCGACGTCGGCTTCGTACCAAGGGGCTCCTGTGCCATCGACGACATGCCCGTTTAGGATCGCGAGATCAAACGCGAGGGCTGGGGCCTTGCCGGCGGAATCTTGGGCATGGGCTGGAAGGCAAGCGGCGAGCACGACGAGCAGTGCCCCGGCCCAAACACGAGGCGAAGAGGACTGGCGAAGAATCTTTGACACGGCTGGTTCTCGGCAGACGGGGTGGGAAAGTGTCAGGTGGGGCAGCAGTCGATCCCCGTGAAAGTTCGGGGGGGCTCCTCGGGCCCGGCCGCTGCGAGTGCCTAGCCTAAGTGAAACGAACCCCAGAAGGTTCGCTGGAGGAACGATCCCAGCATCAGAAACGCCAGTTTGAGGCCTCGGTTTGAGCTGGCTGAGACGGCTCGTCAAGCTGACGACGCCTGCTCGGTGGTGGGAACCATTTGCGGAGGAGGTTTGTTGGAGGCGTCTGTTTTCGTCTCGCCCCGCTGTTTGCTGCGGCGATTTGCTGGCAATCGAGACAACTGAGTCGCGTCAATCGCGATTCCTTTTCCCGTCAACCGTGGGAGGGGGGTTCGATCTCGCTTGGCAACCTGTAACGATAGGGGACCTTGAGAAGTTTTGAACGGTCGCCTTTCCTGACGATTGTGCGGCACGCACGGAGGCCCCCCCCACGAATTTGGGCGTGTCGTCAAAGAAACGCCATCACGCTTTCCATCCACCTAGCAGAGTTATATGCTAGGACGAAAGACACCCCAGAGTCACTATCCTGCCCCGGCGAGACCAGAAACTTCGAAGTGCCCACCTGAACGGCCATCCGCCCGAGACCGTATGTTACGCAGATCAGAAATTGCTGATTCCACGACGCACGAGCCCCATGAGGCGCGATGGAAATCGCTCGCTCATTTGCTCGTCGATCGTGCCGCGCGGCATCCCGATCGTCCGGCACTGACGTTTTTGCCCGATGATTCGATGGATGGGGCGGAAGCGGAGCAGACGCTGACTTATGCGGAGCTGCACCGCCGAGTCCGTGCCGTGGCGTTGCGTTTGGTGAGAGAAACGGGTGCGGTTCCAGGCGAGCGAGCGATGTTGTTGTTCCCGCCGGGACTGGAATTCATGATCGGGTTCATGGCCTGCGAGATGGCTCGTTTGATCCCGGTCCCGACCAGCTATCCCAAACCTGGTCGCGCGATGCCTCGGCTGGATACCTCCGTCGCGGATTGTCGGCCCTCTGTCTTGATCAGCGATCAAGAAACGATCGCTGGAATTGATCCGAATCGAGTGTCAACCGAAACGGCTGCCTTGGCGATGGTCGCAACGGATGCATCGATCCAAGAGGACTTGGCCACGCCCGAATCACTCGACAACGAATTGCCGCTCGGCGAGATTGAATCGACCGATTTGGCGCTGCTGCAATACACCAGCGGTTCGACCAGTGATCCTAAAGGCGTGATGGTTTCGCATGCCAATTTGCTGAGCAATTTGGAATCGATTCGTCAGGCGTTCGGGATCGAATGGTCCGGCGACGACAGCGACGATTACGAACGTGGTTTGTTCTGGTTGCCTCCGTTCCATGACATGGGGTTGATTGGCGGCATTTTGGAACCGTTGTATGTCGGCGGGCACGCCATTTTGATGTCGCCTCGTTCGTTCTTGGCTCGGCCGATGCGTTGGTTGCGCGCGATCTCGGACTACAAAGCCACCATCAGTGGCGCTCCCAACTTTGCTTACCAGTTGTGCGTTGACCGGATTGATGCCGCTCAAGCGGATTCACTTGATTTGAGCGGTTGGGAGTTGGCGTTCTGCGGTGCGGAACCGATCAACGCCGACACGTTGCAGCAATTCACGGATCGATTTTTCAACGCTGGTTTTCGTGGCGAAACGTTCTGTCCGTGTTACGGGTTGGCCGAAGCAACCTTGATGGCGGCAAGTTGCCGCTCAGGGCACGCGCCTCGTTTATTAGATGTCGACAAAGACGAGCTCGCGCATGGCCGCGGGATCATCGTGCGTCAATCATCGCTTGGTGAAGCCGTGCAAGAGGTTCCGCAAGCCAGCGTCTCTGGCGATGGTGCGGTGCGGCGACTGGTCAGTTCCGGTCGTTCGGCTCACATGATGACGGTGTTGGTGGTTGAGCCGGACTCTCGCCGCGTGCAACCGGACGGCGAGATCGGTGAAATTTGGCTGGCCGGGCCCTCCGTCGCATCGGGTTACTGGAAACGCGAAGAGGTCACCGCTGAAGTCTTTGGTGCGACGCTCGCCGACGGGGATCCAGCAGAAACGTTTTTGCGAACAGGTGACCTTGGGTTCGTTCACGATGGAGAAGTCTACGTGTCCGGCCGCCGCAAAGACCTGGTGATCTTGCGTGGCCGAAACTTGTTCCCGCAAGACATCGAAGCCACGGTCAAAGGTTTGTTGCAAGCCAACGTTTTGCAGTGTGCCGCCGTAGCCACAACGGGACGAACGGGGGATGCCCTGACCATCGCCGCGGAAGTTTCGCGACATGTTGAGTCCGACGATTTACCGGACATTGTGCGTCACATTCGGCGAGCGATCATCGACGATCACGAAGTCGATGCTCGCCAAGTTTTGATCACACGTCCCGGTGGAATTCCGTTGACGACCAGCGGAAAGGTCCAGCGGCAGCAGTGTCGAGCAATGATTGAAGCCGGCGAACTGGCGGCTCGCTATCAATGGTCTCGCAACCGATTCATCGACGATTCCGAATCCGTGGCCTTGCCCGAGTTGCCGACCCGGGTGACTCGCGAAGAGATTCCGGAAGCGACCGAACAGATCACGGCTTGGTTGTTGGCCTGGTTGTCCGCCCACAGTGGTGAACAAATTCACGAGGACGGGGAACGCCCAGTTCGCAACGCTTCGTTGACGCCGGAAACGCCGTTTGCAGAAACCGGCATGGATTCGCTGACGGCTGTGGAGCTGAGCAGCGAACTAGAAGATTGGTTGGGGATCGAGTTGACTCCTGTGCTGGCGTTCAATTACCCCACTTCGGCTCGCTTGGCCGCGTACCTGGCAGAGACTTTGGCGGGTGGTCCCGAGCATGATTCTGGCGCGGATGCTAGCAGTAACACGGCCAGCGACATTCAATCGGACATCGAAGCGTCGGATTTGTCGCCTGAAGAATTGGAAGCGTTGCTGAGCGAAATCGAAAAGGATTCGTAGGACGCGGATTCCGCTGTGGGTCAGGTCTCAGCTGGCGATTACGACGATTCCTTGGGACCAAGCGAAACGCGTCGTTCGCAAGGCTGGTGCTGACTGGCATTTCACCCCGCCAGGTGGAACCTGGCCTACGTTGGCAGAGTAGAACATTCGTCCCCAAATGTCTGCGTGCAGGGTGTCTTTCGTTGAGACTCGTGACGCGATTGTTTTGGAGCGGTCTGCCAGTTCAGTCTGTCCACCCATTTCGCCTCGCCAAGTGGGACCTGTCTACGGGGTGGTTTGTGCTCGCGGAAACGCTCGGCTGCAAAGCATCGCCGCGATCCAGACGGGCAACCAAACCGCCGCGGCGTCCGAAAAGCGTCCGATCGGTGGGCTGGTCAGGGACACGAATCCGATCTTGATCAGCCAGTAGCTGAGTGCCAGCCAGGTCAGCGCGGCCAAGCCAGCGTGAACAGAATCGTTGTTGCGATGCTGTTCGTCCGTGCTGGATTGTGCGGGCGAATGAAAGAACCGGATCGAAGCAACACAGGCGGCGACGGCCAATCCCATCGTGATGACGAAGTAGATCGGGTGCATCAGCATGTCGGCCACGGATCCCCAGACACCGCGACGGATGGCGAGCGCGATCCAGCGCAGATACCGAAGCGAGTAGTTTTGAACGATCGTGCGGTCGAGTTCCGCAAGCAGTTGGTGCTGGCGGACTCGTTGCAGTCCGGGTGACGGGGCGATTGTTGTTGAGGTTCGGTTCGCGACGTCTTCTGCTGCGGGGATCACGATCATGTAGGTCATCGCGTCCCAGCGATTTTCAATGGTCGTGTACGAGTCTGCTCGCGGGCCCGCATCGGCGATTGGACGGAGGTCCAATCCATCGGAGGTGGCTCGATCACCGGTCGCCATTTCGATTCGTCGATTGGCAATTTCCGAACCGAGTTCGCCCAATTCGCCGGGCAATGCCTCGAGTTCGTCCGCGTCGAGCAACTGAGTCGTGACGGCGGCCATGTTTTGATGGCCAAAGGGCAGGACCCCAAAGTCATCCACCGCGATCATGCGGAAGGTGCACCACACCAGCAGTGCAGTCACAGGCAACGCGCCGGCAGCGATCGCTTGCGTCCAACGACGCGAAAAGGTGACGCTCGGACGCACAAAAACGCTGAGCATCAACCACGGGATCAGAAACAGATACGCAGGGCGAAGCATAATCACCAGGGTGGTGAGGACACCCAAGAACAACCCCGCACGCAGTGTCAGGTCAGTTCGCCAGATTCGCAGCAGGCCGATACCGATCATCGCGGCCAGCGACATCGCGGGAGCGTCCGTCGCGATCGTGTTGACGTGATCCCAGAACGTGCAGCCGATCGCAAAAGCACTGCACCCGACGACAATGGTGGGGCGGGAGAATTTCCAAGCCGATAACTCGACGGCCAGCCAGCCGACCGCGATGGCTTGCAAAGCAATGTGAAGAATTACCAACAGCTGATTCGCATTGGAATTTGCCAGTGCTTTCGCGAATCGAACGAGGGCCGGGTAGCCCGGTGTTCGGATCTGAGTGGCAATCGCTTCGGCGGATTCAAACGAGTACTCGGTGTAGCTCGGTGAATCGGGTACCAAATGGGGTGCGAACCGATTGGTTGCCCAACATGTCCCCATCAGGATGATGAACGCGACCAGCGATATCAAAGCGAAGTGTTTCATGCCGACCAGCTTAACCTGCCGGCGGATGAATGCGATGAGCCCGCATCACCTCACCCCAAGCAAGCAAGGTCTGATTCGCTTGGATTTGGACTGGCCTGCGAATGGGAACGACTCGCGGTGCCGCCTCTTCCGAATTCTTGGCGAATCCGGCTACATTCCGCGGGACCGTTGGAGCCAACGGTTCTACTCTGACGCCGCTCCCTGACGAAAATCAACTCCCACTCAATCGTCCCCCGCATGATTCCCGCCCTCAAGGAAGTTCTCCGCGTTGCGGTTCCGCTGATGGTCAGCACCGGCATGTTTTCGCTGGTTCTGTTCGTTGACCGGACACTGCTGTTGTGGCATGAACCGTCTCAGATGGGAGCGGCGATGGCGGCTGGGAACTTGTTTTGGGTTTTCACCTGCGTGTTTGTTGGCATCGCGTCGATGACCAGCGCGATCATCAGCCAGTACATCGGAGCGGATCAACCCAAGCGAGTGGGACAACTGCTGTGGCAGGCGACTTGGTTCGCGCTCGCGACGTTGCCGTTTTTCCTGGTGGTGGGAAGTCTCGGCGAGTCTCTGTTTCGACTGACGGACCAACCTGAGCACTTGATTCCGATGCAAGCGGCTTACTTTCGCATTCTGATGTGGGGTGGGGCGGGCGAAGTGCTGCAGACAGCGCTCTCAGGTTTCTACAGCGGCACGCACCGGACTCGCACGATCATGGTCGTGTCGCTGGCGTCGGGCGTGTTGAACTTGGTGCTCGACGTGTTCTTGATCTTTGGTGTCGGTTCGCCGGATCCGGAAACCGGTTTGCGTTTCTTGGAACTGGGCATCGTGGGAGCGGCGATCGCCAGCACGCTGTCGTTTTGGTTCAAAGGCGTTTGTTACGCGGCGCTGCTGTTGAAACCCAGGGAACGCGAACGATACGGCCTGTTGCGTGGGATTCGTCTGAATCGTCGTATGATGAAGCGACTGATTTACTTCGGTTTGCCGGCTGGATTGATGTATGTCACCGAGGCGGGTGGCTTCACCGTCATTGTGTTGCAAATTGGGCGACTCGGGGACGTGCCACTGCAAGCCACGACGATGGCGATCAATTTCAACATGATTGCGTTCGTTCCCTTGGTGGGGATGTCGATTGCGGCCTCGGTGTTGGTTGGCCAGCATTTGATTCGAACGGGACCTGGGCCGGCGATTCGTTGCGTGATCGCGGCTCTGGGGGTTGGTTGGGCATATTCGGCGGTATGGGCAGTCGCTTATGTCTTCGCTCCCGGTGGTTTGATCGCCCTGTATTCGTTGTCGCCGACGGGTGTGGACAGCGAAGTCGCGTTCGAGATCGCGGAAAAGTTGCTGGGGTTCGTTGCGATTTACGTGATCATGGACGCGACGCAGTTGATCTTGGCGGGCGCTCTCCGTGGAGCGGGTGACACGTGGTTCGTGTTGTTGGCGGGACTGGCTCTGTCGTTCGTGGCAGTGGTCGTGGGAACAGTGTGGCAACCTGTCGCGGTTCGGTTCCAGGACCCGGATGGGCAAGCTGGGGCACTGTTGGCGCTGGATTGGTGGTGGTGGGTGATCACCGGTTGGATCTGCACCCTCGCAATCGTCATGGCCGGACGCTTTTTGCAAGGCAAATGGCAACGGATGCGGATGGTTTGATCCCACCACTACGGTTTTGGCAGACGCATTGCTAAACTGTTGGCCACTCGGCATTTCTCGACAATTCGACAACAGGAACCCAGGCAGTGACTGCGGATATTTTCGGCGCACGCGAACAGTTTGAAACCGGATCCGGCTCTGCAGCGATGTATCGCTTGGAGGCGCTTCAAAAACGAGGCTTGGGGCAGATTGACCGCTTGCCATTTTCCATTCGCGTGCTGTTGGAAGCCGTGCTGCGAAATTGCGACGGTTTTCAAATCAGCGAAGACGACGTCAAGAACCTGGCCGGTTGGGACGCCAAAGCGGTGGCCCCTCACGAGGTGCCGTTCAAGCCTTACCGCGTGGTCTTGCAGGACTTCACGGGCGTTCCCGCGGTCGTCGATTTGGCGGCAATGCGTTCGGCGATGGAACGAATCGGGGGCGATCCGAACAAGATCAACCCGCTGATCCCCGTTGACTTGGTCATCGACCACTCCGTGCAAGTCGACTTCTTCGGCAGTGAAGGCGCGTTGGTTCAAAACGTCGAGCGTGAATTTGAACGCAACAAAGAACGCTATGAGTTCCTTCGCTGGGGCCAACAGGCGTTCGACAACTTCGGTGTGGTTCCACCCAACGTTGGGATCGTTCACCAAGTCAACTTGGAATACCTCGCCCGCGTGGTCGCGATGGGCAAGGACGAGCAAGGCCCCGTGGCGATGCCCGACACGCTGGTCGGGACTGACTCGCACACGACCATGATCAATGGTTTGGGCGTGTTGGGTTGGGGCGTTGGCGGCATCGAAGCCGAAGCCAACATGCTCGGCCAACCGCTTTACATGTTGATGCCCGAAGTCATTGGCTTCGAACTGACCGGTGCGTTGCCGTCCGGTGCGACCGCGACGGACATGGTGCTGCGAGTCGTCGAGATCCTCCGCGCTGAAGGCGTGGTTGGCAAGTTTGTCGAGTTCTTCGGCACCGGCATGAACACCATGAGCGTTGCTGACCGAGCCACCATCGCCAACATGGCTCCGGAGTACGGTGCCACGATGGGATTCTTCCCAGTGGATGATTTGACGTTGCATTACATGCGTCAAACCGGCCGCAGCAAAGAAAACGTCGAGCTGGTCGAACGTTACTGCAAAGAACAAGGTCTGTTCCGTTTGGATGATGGTCCAGCACTGAACTACACCAAGACGGTTTCGCTCGATTTGTCGACGGTGGAACCCAGCTTGGCGGGCCCCAAACGTCCGCAAGACCGTGTGCCATTGGCATCGATGAAGAAGGCGTTCAACGAATCGTTGACGGCTCCTGTGGGTGCCTCCGGATTCGGGTTGGCTCCCGAGGATCTGAAACGCACCGGGCATGTTTCCAACAACGGTGCCAGCTCGGACATCACGCATGGTGCGGTTGTCATCGCTGCGATCACGTCGTGCACGAACACGTCCAACCCATCGGTGATGGTGGGTGCCGGATTGCTGGCCAAGCGGGCTGCCGAACGCGGATTGACCGTGCCGGCACACGTGAAGACGTCGCTCGCGCCTGGTTCGCGAGTCGTGACGGACTACTTGAACAAAGCCGGTTTGTCCGAGTCGCTCGACAAGCTTGGTTTCAACACGGTTGGATATGGCTGCACGACCTGCATTGGCAACTCGGGACCACTGCCAGAACCCGTTGCCAAGGCCATTCAAGATGGCGACTTGATCGCTTCGGCGGTTCTGTCGGGCAACCGAAACTTCGAAGGTCGGGTCAACCCGCTGACGAAAGCCAACTACTTGGCCAGCCCACCGTTGGTGGTCGCTTACGCTTTGGCGGGAACCACCGACATCGATCTGGTCACGGAGCCACTGGGCAAAGACACCAACGGCGTGGACGTGTTCTTGAAGGACGTGTGGCCATCGGCGGAAGAAATTCGCGAAACCATAGCGTCGTGCATCCAACCCGAGATGTTCACCAACGAATACGAAGCGGCCGTGGCTGGCAACGAATTGTGGAACGCGATCGAAGCCGCCGGCGGGGCGTTGTACCCGTGGGACGAAAAGAGCACTTACATCCATCACCCACCGTTCTTGGACAGTGTCACCGCGGAAGCCGTGCCAGACATCGCTCCGATCAAGGGTGCCAAGGTGTTGGCATTGCTCGGTGATTCGGTCACGACCGACCACATTTCACCGGCTGGTGCGATCGCCACCGACGGGCCTGCCGGACGTTACCTGCAAGAAAACGGCGTGCCGATTCGCGAGTTCAACTCGTTCGGTTCGCGTCGTGGGAACGACCGCGTGATGGTGCGTGGAACGTTCGCCAACATTCGCATTCGCAATCAACTGGCTCCGGGCACCGAAGGCGGCGTGACTCGTTACCTGCCAACCGGCGAAACGATGAGCATCTACGATGCGGCGATGAAGTACCAATCCGACAACGTGCCGTTGGTCGTGTTGGCTGGAAAAGAATACGGAACGGGCAGCAGCCGTGACTGGGCCGCCAAGGGCACGATGATGTTGGGTGTCAAAGCCGTCATCACGACCAGCTTCGAACGCATTCACCGCAGCAACTTGGTCGGCATGGGCGTGTTGCCATTGGAATTTGCCGAAGGCGGTTCATGGCAATCACTCGGGTTGACCGGCGAAGAAACCTTCGACATCGATGGCTTGTCCAACGATCTGGAGCCTCGTTCGTTGATCACCGTGGTTGCGACGGCAGCCGACGGAACCAAGACCGAATTCCAGTGCCGCGTTCGAATCGATACGCCAGTGGAACTGCAGTACTACCAAAACGGTGGGATCCTGCCGACGGTTCTGCGAAACCTTCGCGGTTGAGCGACTAGCAAATGATCCATCGCGCCCCGCTGCATCTGCTGTATCTCAACGTGCTCGTCATTGCGACGTGCGGTTTGATTTACGAGTTGTTGGCGGGGACGCTGGCGAGTTACTTGCTCGGTGATTCCGTCACCCAGTTCTCGCTGATCATTGGCGTTTACCTTTCCGCGTTGGGTTTTGGGGCTTGGTTGTCTCAGTACGTGACCTCGAAACTCGCCCGCGTGTTCATCGAGGTCGAGTTGGCACTCGCGCTTCTGGGTGGATTCTCCACGCCGCTGCTGTTTCTTGCATTCCCGATGATCGAGTGGTTCCAGTGGTTGCTCTTCAGCAGTGTGATCGTGATCGGGACGTTGGTCGGGTTGGAACTTCCGCTATTGATGCGGATCCTGAAGGAACATCTCGAGTTCGAAGAACTCATTTCGCGCGTTCTGGCGTTTGACTACCTCGGAGCTCTGTTTGCCTCGCTGTTGTTCCCGATCTTTCTGGTTCCGAAGCTGGGCCTGAATCGCACCGCAATCGTGTTCGGATTGCTTAACGCGTTGGTCGGGCTGTGGGGGACGTATTTGCTGCGTCCGTTGCTCGCCAAGAAGGGGCTGGATGGTCTTCGAGGGCGAGCGTTCTTGGTGATCGGATTGCTGATCGTGGGGTTCATTAAAGCCGACTCGATCACCAGCATCGCGGAAGAGAGCACTCTGGGCGGACGCATCGTGTACGCGGACACGTCACCCTTTCAACGCATTGCAGTGACTCGCAATGACAAAGGGTTCCAGTTGTTTCTCAACGGGCACCTGCAGTTCAACAGTGTCGATGAATATCGCTACCACGAAGCATTGGTGCATCCGGTGATGTCGGTTTGCAAGGATGCACGTCGCGTGCTGGTGCTGGGTGGCGGAGATGGTTTGGCCGTTCGCGAAATTTTGCGTTATGACCATGTTGAGTCGGTCACTCTGGTGGACCTGGATCCGGCGATGACTCGCTTGGCAACCCAGTTCGAACCGCTGGCGGAACTCAATGGACGATCGCTGGAGAGGGACCGCGTCACGGTCGTCCATCGAGACGCTTTCCTGTGGGTGGGCGAAGGCGATGAGCAATTCGATGCGGTCGTGATCGACTTTCCCGACCCAGGCAATTACTCGATTGGCAAACTGTATTCCTCGCGGTTTTACGACATGCTTCGCGAGCGGATGACCAACGAAGCCGGGTTGACGATACAGTGCACGTCGCCGCTGGTGGCGCCCAAGTCGTACTGGTGCATCCTGCGGACGATGCAGGCCTCGGGGTTTGATGTCACTCCGTACCATGCACCCGTGCCCACGTTTGGGATCTGGGGCTTTGCTCTCGCGAGGATTGCTCAGGATCCGGAATCGGAATCGAACTGGCGGTTGCCGCCGGAGTTGTCGGCCGATGTCACTGGCTTGCGATACCTGACTCCCTCGACGATGGCAGGGTTGTTCGATTTACCCGCTGATCAACAGCCCCGCGACGTCCCGCCCAACCGATTGAATGATCAAATCCTCGTGCGTTTGTACGACGAGGAATGGGGCAACAACCAGTAGCCGGATTCGCCAAGAATTCGGATGGTTTCGGTCTCCAGTAGCCGGATTCGCCAAGAATTTCGGATGGTTCCGGTCTCCCGTAGCCGGATTCGCCAAGAATTTGGTCCCTACGAGAGTAGAACAATTGTCCCCAATTGTTCCATCGGGCATCGCTCTCGGTCGTGTCTGGTTGCTAGCCGAATTGACGTGTTGATTCAAGTTGAAGTTGCACCCCATTCGCGCTGAGCGTCTCGACTTCGCCAACCTCTCCCCAAACTGCGTTTCAGGAGAGGTGCGCCGCGTGAAAACCCGCCAAAATGCCGCACGAGAAAACTGCTCGACCTCCAAGCAGTTGAGGACAACGGTTCTGCTCTGGGCGGAGTCCGAATGCTGGCGAATCCGGCGACGGAACCTCGCAGCTTTCGTTCAGGTCATCAGCGCGGTGACGGCGTGGCCTTTGACCAGTTCGCGGGGTTGGTTGAGGTGGTTGTAGACCAGCGTTTCTGGATCGATGCCGAAGCTGTGGTAGATCGTGGCGAGCAGCTCGGCTGGATGCAGCGGGTTGTCGACGGGAGCCGACGCGGTCTTGTCGCTTTTGCCGTAGACGAAACCTCGCTTCATGCCAGCACCGGCAACGACGGCGGTGTAGCAATACGGCCAGTGATCGCGGCCATCGTCGGAGTTGTTGTTGCCGGACGTGCTGACGCCTCGCTGCGGGCTACGCCCGAATTCGCCGACCGCGACGACCAGGGTTTCTTCCAGCAGACCGCGTTGGTCGAGGTCTTCCAGCAACGTTGACAAACCATTGTCGAGCATCGGAGCGGACTGGTCCTTCATTCGTTTGGAAAGGCCCGAGTGATGGTCCCAGGAATGGTTGTCGCTGTTGGCGACTTTGGGCCAGATCACTTCGACAACCCGTGTTCCCGCCTCGACCAACCGGCGAGCGAGCAGGCAACTTTGACCGAATGAGTTGCGTCCGTAGGCGTCGCGAAGAACGTCGTCTTCGGCGGACAATTGAAACGCGTCGCGTGCTCGGCCGGACAGGATCAGTGAGAGTGCTCGGTCGTAGTTTTGGTCCAGCTCAAACTTTTCGACCGCTTGGTTGATGACTGGCATTTGTTCGTTGAGTGCCTGGCGCAGGTTGGCACGACGTTGCAAGCGGACGTCGAAGACTTCATCGCGAAGCGACAGGTCGTCGGTCCGGATGCGTTGCATCTTGTCCATGTCCATGTCGTCGCCGGGCGGATACAGCGTGTACGGATCGTAGGCTTTGCCCAGGAAGCCGGCCGTTCCGCCTTTGCCCACCACATTGGATTCTTGCAACGGACGCGGGAGCATCACAAATGGAAGCATCGGTTCTTCCATGGGCTTCATCTTGACGATGTTGCTGCCAAAGTTCGGGAAGTCCTTCGGCGAGGGCGGTTCGAGTTGGCCCGACGGGCTGACCTTGTCGGTCGTGTAGCCCGTCATCATTTGGTAGATCGCCGCGGTGTGGTTGAACAGGCCGTTGGGCGTGTAGGACATCGACCGGATCATCGTGAACTTGTCGTTGATCTGGGACAGACGCGGCAGGTTCTCGGTGAATTTGATACCGGGGATTTTGGTCGAGATTGGTTTGAATTGACTTTTGACGTTGTCGGGAACGTTCTCTTTCGGGTCCCACAAATCCAATTGGCTTGGTCCGCCTTGCAAGTAAACCATGATGATCGACTTGGCCTTTCCCCATCCTGGACCACCGCTGTGGTTGGAATCCCCCGAACCGCTGGCTTCGGCCGCTTGGGCTTGATGCGATTGCAGTTTCAGAATCTGAGGCAGTGACAATCCGAACAGCGATGCGCTGCCGACTCGCAAAAAAGCACGCCGGGTTTCACCCAAGTGAGGGTCGCAAAGATCTTTGGCGCGAGGCCCTTTGAAAGACAACATGGTTGACTCCGTGGCTGGGTTGTTGAGAGGCGAAGGAATCGTTCGGAATCAAGTTCGGCTGTCGCGGAGCGGCGCGAGCCGCACGGTGTGTCACCGGAGTGCTCACGCCCTTCTGCTACTTTTGAATCCCGAAGTTGTTTCCGAATGGTTCCAATGTGAATCAGTGGTTGAACAAGAACGCCGGCGAATTGACGAGAGCCCAGACCAAGTCTTCGGCCGCGGTCAGACGGGAGTTCGTCAGTTGGGTCTTGGATTGTTCGACGTTCGCACGCAGTTGGACCAAAGCCGGATCGATGGGTGTCTCGGCTTCAAAGCGTTTGCGGCGTGTTTGCAGTTCGACAATTTGGCTGTCTTCAGGCAGCGGCCGTTTGGCTTGGTTGAGTGCATCACGAGCCGCTTTCAACTGGGGATTGATCGTTGACACGTACTGATCGATTGCCTTCGCGAGAGCGTCGCTGCGTTGTTCAGCGGGCGTTCGTTCCGCGGCGGCAAACGTTTCGGACAGGCCCAGCGGGATCTCGCCTTTCGCTGTGGTCACGCTGATTCGGAACCGACCGAGTTGGTGTTCCTTGGCGTTGTGGTTCTGAGCCAATTCAAATCTCAGGCGGGTTTTGCCGTCCGATTCGATTGGTTTGGCGAATTGGAACGTGGCCCAGTGTTCATGCCCATTCGCACCAGAGACCGCCCACGCTGATTGATTGCCATCGATTCCGTCAAACGCGCTTTCGATTTTAAAACCGTTTTGCAAGAAGTCGGCCGAGGCTCGGGCAATCTTGACGGCTGGCAATTCACTGGGGCTGGCCGCGAGATCCGAGCCTGGTTCATCTGAGCTGGCTCGAACCGTGATCTCGGTGACCACAAAGTTACCCGCTCGACCAGGGCCGTTTTGTGGCAGGCTCGGATCCGTGAGCGCTTCGACGCGGAAGCCGGTGATGCCGGTCAAATGCGTCTCAAACTCGACGACATAAGATCCATTACCTTGTTTTCCGCTGGCCAAAACGCTGCGGTCAGGTTGGACGGACAAGGTCGCTTGGTTGGTGGCGGACAACGAGATCGGCGTCAGCGGATGCCATTCGGTGCCGGCTTTCTTTTCGGTCAAAAAAGCGTCGACCAGTTCAGGCAACTTGGCCTCCAGTTCGGCGAACTTCTTCGCGGCATCGTCGATCTTCGTTTGACGCTCGGCCTGCATTTTCGCTCGTTCATCTGCCATCGCGTCACGGCGAGCGGCGATGTCATCGGCGAGTTTCGCCAGCATCTCCTTGCGAGCTGATTCCAATTGGGGCAAACGTTCTTTCCAAGTGGATTCGGCATCGGCCAATCGCTGGACGAGCGTTTCATGGTCGTTTTTGATTTGGTCGTGAATCGTTGCGAAAGCGGCTCGTTCTTTGTCGGACGGGTGGCGACCGAGTGCTCGCAAGAAGATCTCCTCGGTCACGGCTTCGTCGGTGGAGTTTTCCGCGACGATTTTTTCGAGTTCGTTCTTGGGGTCACTGATGGCGGTGCCAATGGTGGGACCGCTGATCAACGCCATCACGGGACCGAGTTGCAGGTCGGTGCCGCGTTCGCATTCACAAGCGGTTTCGCGGACGGGTCGGCCGAGGTTGGCGAGGAAGCCGTCCGTCAGCGATACGCCCGAGTCCGTTGCGGCGGCGGCACGCGTTCCAGCTGGCATCCCGGGGATGTGACTGGTTGCTCCAGTCAGCGAGTGCACGGCGTCGAAGATGACTTCGGCGGGCAGGCGTCGCGGCGTCGCATGGGAGTAGTTCAGGTGATCGTCTGCGTTCCATTCGTTGGATTGGACGGATAACTGATACGTTCGCGAACGGACGATCAATCGCATCAAGTGCCGGGTGTCGAAGTTCGAGGCAATGAATTCGTCCGTCAGGTAATCTAGCAACTGGGGGTTGGACGGCGGGTTCCCGGCTCGAATGTCATCGATTGGCTCGATCAACCCAACGCCGGTCATGTATCCCCAGATTCGGTTCACAAAGGAACGCGCGAAGTAGGGGTTGCTGGGATCGGTCATCCACTGGGCGAGTTCTTCCCGACGCGTTGGTGGATCGTCGGAATGCGAGACCAGTGTTTGCTGATTGGGTGAAGCGGTGCGTGATTGTTGTTGGTCGGGTTCATTGGCAGCTTGGCCGGGCAATTCGTAAGGGAACGACGGCACCACGTTCTCGCCCGTGCGGCCGTGTTGGACTTCGGAATCAGCCGAATCGGCAATGATTTCAAACAGGGGCGTTGCCCCTTCGACGGCTGTGCCGCCAATCTTTTTGTCGCCTGATTTGGGATCCTTCTTCCGATCAACTTTCGCGAAGTAGGCGGCCAGTTCGAAGTACTGGTCCTGGGTCCAACGTTCAAACGGGTGATCGTGGCACTTGTTGCAATTGAAGCGAATGCCGAGGAACAGGTGCGTCGTGTTTTCCATCGTGTCCTCGGGGGTCCGGAGGACTTTGTAGTACGACGCGGCCGGGTTGGTTTGGTTGGAACCGGATGCCGTCAGGATTTGGTAGGCGAATTCATCGTAGGGGCGATTTTCTTCCACCGCTTTTCGAATCCAATCGCGATAGAGTTTCGTGCCTTCAACGCCGAGGAACTTGCGGTTGACTTGCAACAGATCCGCCCACTTGTTGGTCCAGTATTCGACGAAGTCTTCGTTGCCGATCAAGCGATCGATGATGGCTTGTCGTTTGAGTTGGCTGGGCGTTTCATCAGCCAAAAACTCGCGAACGGTTTGGCTGGTTGGGGGCAGCCCGGTCAGGTCCAAGTGCACGCGGCGGAGGAAGGTGGCGTCGTCGGCGACTTCACTGGGCATGATCTTCATTCGATCCCACTTTTGAGCGACCAATTCGTCGATGCGGCCCCAGCTGTCCACCTTGGCTTGTTCGTACCCGGAACGATCGCCCATCACGGTCAGCGTGGTGGCGGCGTAAGCGCCTTCGAATCGAGCCAGCACGGGAGCTTCGCCGCGACGAACGGCACGGAGCATGCCGCCCGCTTCAGCGGTGGCGACTTCCGTGTTGCCGGAGCTGACGAATGCTTCTTGGGTCACATCGCGTGATTCGCCGTTGACATAGGTCGCGACAATCCGGACCTGTTGGCGAGCGTCGGTGGACTGCACGACCGGGTTTTGGGGAAAGACTTCCAGGGCTGCGACACGGGGAGTATCCAAGTCAAGTTTGACTCCATCGGCGATCCAGCGATGCAGCACCGCGTGATAGGGATCGCCCTCTTTCATCAATGAGCCACCTTCGTGAGGCGTGATGCCCAGCGGCTTGCGAAGCATCATGGAATCATTGGGGGCTGCCGGGTTGATCCGCCGTCCGGCCAAGTCGTCCGTCAGGGCTCGGATGTCGAAGATCGGATCGTAGCCTCGCAAAGACAACCGGAACCCGTTCTTGCCCTTCTGTGCTCCGTGACAGGTGCCTTGGTTGCAACCCAACCGAGACAGCACTGGATTGACGTCGCGAATGAAGTCGACGTCGAAGTCGGCTTGCCCGGTGATCTCGATCGGGAGTGTTTGTTGATGCGACCCGAGCGTGATGGTGATTTCGTTGGTCGCGTTGCGTTGGGGACGAATCAATCCACTGGGCGATGCGACGTAATCCTCTGATTCAGGGATCGTGATTTGACGCGTGACGTCAACCGTCGATCCATCGGCCAATGTCGCGATCGCGATCAGTTGCACGTAGTCGTAGGGCGACGTCAGCGAAATTCTTTCCGGGACAACCGACAGTCCGACCAATTCCGAAAGGTTGACTGGCGATTCAGGTGACGCGTCCTGGTTAGCAGCTGCATCGCTTGTGAAGTTGAGCTCGGGGGCGGAAGCATGGGATGCTTCTTCGGACGTCGCATCGCTTTGCGGCACCGCAGGGAACGAGCGAACCAGTTTGCCGGTCGGGTCGAGGTGGCGGATGAGTCCATCGTTGGCCGCGACGAACACGCTTCCGTCATCGGTCAATTCGATGGCATAGGCGGCGGCGCCCGGCAGTTCGAAGCGGAGCGTCTGCGTGACGGGTTCGTTGATCGTTTCTTCGACAAGTTTCTGCCCGTTCGCGGAGCGATTGGCGACTCGTTTGCTGAGGATCGATTTCAGCAGATCAGTCAACTCACCGGTGAAGTCGTACTTCCAAACTCGTAGTTCGGAATGGCCGTCGATCGTGGCGACGGCGGCCAAGTGCGTGCCAGCGGGGTTCACGACGACTTGCCGGATGCGTCCGTTGAGCCGCGGGAGGTTGCGAATCAGGTTCGCATCGTCGCCGATCTGACGTTTGGTTTGTCGGAAGACACGGTAGACCTGGGTCACGCCATCGGCACCTCCGACGATGATCTCATCGCGAGTCGGATGCATCGCGACGCTGGAAAGGCCGCCGGACAGTGCCCCGGGCGTGATGGAGGTGACGTTGTCGATGAAGCGTTCGGTTTCAACTTCGGTCAGTTTGCAGGTCATGTCGCGGGCAACGGAAACGAGGTGTTTGCCATCGCTGGTGAAAACCGTGTCGCGAATCCAATCCTCGTGGGCCCCTTGGAACAAGACTTGTTCGCCAGACGATGCGTCGAGAGCGCGGACGGTGTTGTCATTGGCTCCGATTGCGATCTTCGATCCGTCCGGCGACCAAGACAGGCCGGTGATGGTGTCGAATGTGATCTGTTTCGAAAGTTCCTGTTCGCCGGTCGCTGTGTTCCAAATTTGTAGCTCGCCGAGTTCGCCGGGCGTGCCGCCTGCTGCGGCGATGCGTTTTCCATCGGGCGAGAATCGAACCGTGTTGATGCGTGGTGACATGCCCACCATCCGCGTTTGCATCTCACCGGTTGAGGGATCCAACAAGCAGATCTCGTGGTAGCCCGCGACGGCGAGCGTTTGACCGTCGGGCGAGAGGTCGATCGAGGGCAACGTCGGTGGCCCTGCGTAGACCGGCGGATGGTCAGCATCGATTCGCGGGCCACTGGGCTGGGGCGAGTCGTTGATCGCCCCTTGTTGGATCCAGCGCTGGATCGTCGCCACTTCTGTTTCGTGCAGTGGTTTGCGTGGGGCCTTGGGCATTTCGGCAATGCCGTCGTGTGCCGTGATTAGCAGAACCAGCGGGCTGGCGTCGGCATCACCGGGAACGACCGCTGCCTCGCCGCTTTCACCGCCGCGGACCAACGCGTCGAAGTCGGTCATCACGTATTCGCCGCGTTGCTTGGCGGCTTGGTGGCATCCGAAGCAGTTCGCTCGCAGGACCGGTAGAACGTCGCGGTGATAGCTGACGTTTCCAATGCCCAAACCCGTGGCCGAAGAGACTTCTTCGGCCGGGGTGGGTTCGTCCTCTGCCGAACTCGGTGGGGCACCGAGGGCAGAGAAAAAGAAAAGTCCCACAACGGCTAGGTGGGGAAATGGGGATCGCGGTGACCGAGTGGACAACGTGATCATCGAAATATCTGTCACGACGATTTCCTTCCAAGCGAATGCATGGGGACGAAAAATCATCGCCGATCCGAATCAATCCTGGGGATGAATCGATTCGGTAGCCGTGTGGGGGGTGGCAGGCGGGAGCGGGGGTGATCCCCACTTTGCGACAGGATAATGGCGTGTGCTGTCTCGGTCAAGGAAAGGTGATGCGAGAATAGGCAAGAATGCGATGAGCCTCCTTCCCAATCGTCCTGCGCAGGCGGTTTCTCGTCGGGCTTGGAAAAGTGGCGTTGGCTTCCAGCCTGTGATTGCGCTGAACACCGGCTGAAAGCCAATGCCACAGTGAAGTTCCGCAAGCTGTCAATCGAACGTCCCCCACAGTTGGTTGGCCAACATCGCGTCCGAACAGTCGCGGGCGACGGCATTTGGCAACGAGTTCGGAACGATCTGTCGCCGCTCCGCGGCTTTGAATTGAGGTGCGGGCACCCAAGACGTCGGGTTGAAACCCGACGCTATCGAATGTCACCGCTCCGCGGTTGGTTGGCAACATCTCGACTGAACTTGCATGTCCGTCGGTAGCGCTATTGCTTGCCGACGGCTACCATCTGACATCCCTACCAGGATGAAAACAGTCCAGGCGAACGCCCGAACGGCTCACACGGTTTTGCCCGTTCGTTGCTGGCCCACCGGCTTAGCGGTGAATCAGGCCACTGACGGGAGCCACAAAGACGGGCTCGCGGACGGCGGGAGCGGAGGATTGATCGTTCAGGTCCAACGCATCCGTTGTTGGGTCTTGCACGGGCGCGGGAATCGCTGACTCGATCGGCTCCAAGTCATCTGGCGAAGGACGGTGCAGCGTTTCGGACTTTTGCAATTCCTCCGCGACTTCATTCATCAACACGGGTTCCTGATAACGATCGACGTCGTTCGGTTCGACGGCGACCGAGCGACGCGGACCGACGGTCAGGACTTCCCAGGGTTTGGGATAGAAGTAGTGTTGTTCCACGCGTTTGGGCGGGCAGTGTTTGCCATGGACCGCACCTTTGATGCCGTTGTCGTCATACAGTCCCAACGCGTCCGCTCGTTGCCAGGCGCGAGCTTCTTGGCTGGACGGGGCGATGATCGCGGCAGTTTTGCCGCCCAAGTAGGTGGGGCGGTTGTATTGGCGTCGGTAGGATTCTGGCAACCGGCTGCCCACGGGGCCGATCACATCCACCCGTTGGGCTCCGTCGGGACGCAGCAGCGGGAACGGCCAATCGGCTTGGCATTCCGCGCCGGCGCAACTCGCCAACATTGCAACCAACAAAACGGGAACCGACGTGTGAAGTGAGGTGAGTTTCATATGACTGGCGGCACTGCATCCTGCGAAACCGAACGGGCAAAGTGTCGCGTATCCGTCGCGACAACCATCGGATCGTCAGGATCGATCAGTCCGGTACAACACGCTCTCACTTTCGCGCGTCGCAACCAACAGGCAAACTCAGCGGTTCAGTCAAACTGTTCGGTTTACGGTGAGTTCAACCATCAGCCGATGAACGATGGTTCACGGTTACCGCGGCGAACCGGACGCTAGCGCGTGCCGGCTGATTGGACCAACGGCCCATTCACTGAAACGGCCAATCAGTCGATTTGCAGACTGCTGGTCAGCAGACTGGCCATTTCGCGGCCGGCGTAACACGATCGTTTGTAGTACTCCTCTTCCGAGTGAGCCTTGCCGACCGTGGGCGAACAGTCACGCGACCGCACTGGCAGTTGTGAGCCATCGTAGCGAGGCGCGAACCGTGTGGGGCCGGTGTAACCCAAGGCACGTGTGCCTCGAATTCGCGTCAGCAGCCAGTAATTTTTGAGGATCGCGTCGCGTTGGTTGTACAGCAGCACCAGACGATTCATGTTTTGGGTCGCGAGGCGGTGGTAGCCATGAGGCATCAGCCAATCGCTTTGGATCGCTGGTGCGAGCAACCCAACGTCCAGGTTGGCAGCTTGGACCGGTTCTTCGCTCAGGCTTCGGCGTCCAATGGTGCCGCCGGCCAACGCGTGCAGACTGCCGGTCACGATCCGACCGCCGAAGCTGAATCCGATCAACGCGGTGGGCTGGGCGGCTTCGACGTGACGATGCAGCAACCAAGCCAGGTACAAACCTTGGGCGTCGGTGCGTTCCGCTTTGATCCGAGCGTCGGTGATGGCAAACGTTTCGCGATCGCTTTGCCAGCTCCAGATGACAAAGTCCATCGGAGTGTGGGCGCAGCGGTTGGATTCCAGTTCACGAGCCACATCCAGCCCACGTTGGATTGCCAGGGGAGCGGAGCGGCGGTTGCCGTGCACATAAATCACGCGGGGGCGGCTCGGGTCAAACGTTGCGATGTATTCGTCGAGGCTGGACGGGGTGGTTTGACCGCAACGATTCAATCGCGAGATGTGCAGGTTCGGGTTCTGCAGGTTGGCCCGGCACGCTGTGCTGGTGATATGCCGTGTGCTGATCAACCAATAACGGTCACTCGTCAAGTCCTGTTGCAGACTGGACGGTGCCGGAACCATGAACGATCCCGACGGGATCCTGTTGGGATGATGTCGCGGGACAGAGGCGGAAGGAATGGATGTCAGTGAGTTTGACAGATCCAGTTCGTTCTCGGCTTGAATCTCGATCGCTTCGGCTCGATGGAGTTCCGCGGCTTCTGCGGCAGCGATCGTTTCGGGCGAAGTCCAATCGCTGGCAGAGGACAGCGACAACGGCTGAGAGAAAACAGACGAATCAAATGCGAGCGGTTGCCCGGCGCTGATGGATTCGGCTTGGATCGCGAACGCAGAACACAGGGTGATGCACAGCAGCACCGGCGCGATCGTCTCCGGGAGAGAAACTCGTCTGCCCAGGAGGCGAATCGAGAAACCGGATGATCGGCCGATGACGACGGTGGACATCAGCGACTTGTGGTCGTGTGGGTGAGCGAGCTGCATCATGCGAACAATCAAACGGGTCGTATGAATCGTGCGGGGCATCCAAGCTACCACAGCCCTTCTGAAGGTGGGATGTGGCGTTTTATCAACAAATTGTTGCCCAAAATTAGCGTGTTGCGTTTGCACAACGCTCAGAGCGTCCTACTTTTGAGTGGTCTTGATGCCAAGGCCAACGTTTAGGCTCGGTTTTCCCTTTGGGTTCACCTTGCCCGATCCGCCTGCTTTGCCAGTCAAGGAAACTCTGATGACAATCCGAACTCTAACGCTCCTGATGCTCGTGACGGTCACGGTTACCTCGACCGGCTGCTCAGGAATGAGAAACTTCTTCTTCGGCCGCGGCGCAAGCTGTGGTCTTTGCAATCGCGTCGGTGCCATTGGCCGTGCCGTCAATCCGTTGGCTCCTCCGCCTGCCGCCACCGCGGGTGGTTGCAACACCGGATCCTGTGGTCTGTTCAATCGCGGTCCGGCCGTTGCCGCACCGCCAATGATTCCGCAACAGCCTGTCTACGCACCGGCACCTGCCTACGCTCCTTATGCATCGGCTGGTACCTGCAGCACTTGCCCCGCACCCCAAACCTATGTGGGCGACGGATGCGGCAGTGAGTATGCCGTCGGAATGCCTGGTTACTACGAAGGAGCTGTCGATCCTTACTTGGGAAGCGGCACGCTGGGTTACGGCGAGACGATTGTTCCTGGAGGCGGCTATCCCGTCGACTCTTACAACGGTGCGATCCAAGGCGACTCGTTCGGGCCTCGTGCCTACCAATCGAATCGCGTGGACTCACAAGGCGACATGATCATTCACGCCGATCCATTGCCACCCGGTGCTCAACTGGTCGACTGATGAGTCAGTCACCTCTGTCAGCCTCGTTGAAGCTGTCCTCAAAGAACATTGCTCGGTGGAGGCCCCACCGAGCTGTGCACGATGTCGAACCGTTGACTCCACTGTTCGACTGTCCGTGTTCGGCCCGTTTTCGGTCGTGACGCGACCGGTGGCAGAGTTGAACTGAGGATGAAGCTGATCGACGTCTGAATGCTGGGTGACGGGACAATTCGGGACAATTGTTCTACTCGGGGGTCACCCAAGGCCTGAGGGCTCCAGCGATTGGTCTTGAGGCGTGGATGGGTTGGATGCGATGGTGAGCAGGGACGGGAGAATTTCCCTGTCCGGTATTCATCTCTCCCTAATCCCTTTGAAGTCGTCGTCCGCCGCATCGTGACTCAGATTGATCGCTACGTCCTGATCCTCTTCCTTCGCACTGTGTGCGTGTGTTTTTTGTCGTTGGCGGGCATCTTCATTGTGTTTCACGCCTTCACGGCGATGGACGATTTGATCGCTCAATCCAAAGCTGGCGAGCCTTTGCCGTTGGTGCTGGGCCGCTTCTACGGGCCGTATTTGCTGCTGCTTTTCGATATGACCGGGACGATCATCACCCTGATGGCGTTCTTGTTCACGGCGGGCTGGCTGCGGCGAACTGGGGAGCTGACCGCGACCTTGTCAGCGGGGATTTCTCATGGGCGGATCCTTCGGCCGATGGTGATCGCCTCTTTGGCGATCGTTTCCGTTCAGCTGATGAATCGAGAATGGGTGATCCCACGTTTTCGCGATTCGCTGACGATGAAGGCGAAAAACCTGTCCGGCGACGTCGAACAGGCTGTCATGCCGACCTACGACCAATCCTCCGGGATTTTGATCGAAGGTGACAAACTGCGGACGCTTGGGCGTGTCATCACGCGACCGAACTTCCGCTTGTACAGCGAATACGCCGGATTTGACGATGTCTTGTTGGCCCGCGAAGCGATTTGGTGGGACCCCCAAGCGATGGCGGAATGGAGAGACAACCAGGGATTGCCTGAGGCTGGGTTGGCAGCAAGTGGGCTCGCAGAGACCGCTTCCGCGCAGTTGGCGTCGCTCAATTCCACCGCGTCCGACACAGAAGAAAAACGAACCAGCTGGACTGACCTGGCGGGGCGAACTGGCATGCCGGAAGTCACCGGGTACTTGCTGCGTGGGGTTCGGCGTCCCGAGGATCTGCAGGATGTGCCGTCGGTCGGCCTGGAATCTCGCGAAGACCTGGTGATTTTGACCCCCGCGGATCAGCCTTGGTTGCAGGCGACCGAGTGTTTCGTCGTCACCAGCATTCACCCGAACATGTTGCAAACACAAGACACCGCGACACGCTTGGCATCGGTGATGGAACTTGCCGGCCGAGTTCGCAACCCTTCGGTGCATACCAGCAAGGCATTGCGAACAACCACGCACGAACGAATCGTACGGGCCCCATTGGATTTCGCGTTGATCCTGTTGGTGTTGCCGATGGTGGTCAATCGACGAGGACGCAAGCTGTTCGTGTTGATCGGATCGGCGGTGGGTTTGATCATCGGGTTCTTTGCGCTCAAAACCATCGCCAGCACGTTGGGTGGGAGCACGAGTTTGGTCACGCCTGGCATCGCCGCTTGGATTCCTTTGCTGATCATTGGGCCGCTGGCGTATTCACGACTGCGTCATGTTCAGACGGTGTGACGAAGGTTAGCGTCGTTGTCCCCACGAGGAACGAAGCAGGCGCCATTGCATCGTGTCTCGCTTCCATCCGTCCCTGCTGCGATTCATCCTGCGGTGTTGCCGAAGTCATTCTCTGCGACGGAGGCAGCCAGGACGAAACCGTGGCGATCGTTCAATCGATGCAGGACGCTCGTGTGCGAGTGCTCCAGTCGCCTCCTGGACGCGGCATTCAGCTTGCCAATGGAGCGATTTGGCGACCGGGCAAATGCTGCTGTTCTTGCACGCCGACAATCGACTGCCCGAGGATTGGTGGATTCAACGAGTGTTTTCGAGTGGCGTGTCACCTGATGCACTGCGGCGGGTCGACACCGGTTGAGTGAGCGATCGCAGCGGTGATGCGGGATGAAGGTTGGAAACCGGATGGGGTAGATGGGCGAGGTTTGCGGACGGGGCAAGCAAATTCAACGGTTTTTGGACCGCGTAATTTGAGCGTCCTTGAGTTTGTGGTGAATTCTTGAGAGGACGCGTTCCCCGCTCGGGGGTGGTGTTCTGTGAGATGCCTCCGAACCCTTCAAACCATAGAAAGCCCATGCCTGTTCTTTTGATGATCAATCTCAAAGGTGGAGTTGGAAAAACCGCTTCGACGGTCGCCATCGCGGAGACATTGGCAGAGGAAGGTTACAAGACCTTGGTGATCGATGCGGATCACCAGAGCATGGCGGGGGAGTTGTTGCTGGGCGAAAAGAGAATGCTTCAGTGCGAGAAACGGAAACGCACACTGCATGACGTGTTCTTGGAGATGTGCGATCCCGATTTTGAAGTCGACGACCTGCGGACGTTCATCGCTCAAGAGACATCGAACGTCGAAACGGTGCACGACTTCTTGGATGTGATTCCTTGTTCGTTTCGGATCGATGACTTTTACAACAATGCGTTTCGTTCCAAGCGTCGCTCGGGTTTGTTCGACACCGAGCGAGATTTGTTCACGCAGATCAAGAAGCAAATGCCTGGAGTGAAGAGCTGGCTCAACGAACTGTATGACTTCGTGATTGTGGATTGTCCGCCCAGCATTGCGATGCAAGTCAAAATGTTTTTGCGGATCGCGGATGGTTGCGTGATCCCATCCATCCCGGACCAGTTGTCAGTCCGAGGATCCGCGAACTTGGTGGACCGGCTCAAGCGTTTTCGCGTCGATACTCTGGGGACGCTGTGGACGCTGTATCGCCAGCAAACGCCGCTGCACCGCGCGATGGTTTCCGATCCTTATGCGAAGTTGCCCACGCCATTTGAGTCGATCATTCCCAATGCGGCCCAATTGGCAAGGGCCGTCGACCCGCGTGAGCTGAGCACGCCGCAATCGAATTGCGACGCCAAGTACGGGCGACAGTTCGCCGCTCGCTATCGAGAGCTTTGCGGCGAAATCATTTCGCGACTTCGCAACCTGGACATTCCGGTGAGCAATCGTCAAGAAGAGCTGATCTGTCTCTGAGAATACGTCCGCATCAGCTCGTGCCCATTTCAATGTCGCCAATGCAAACGTGGGCACGCAGCGAAACGCAAAGTCGCCTCGCGACGACAGGTGTTTGGCCACCCCAAGCGACGCCTGCCGTCGCTTTGCGACTTTTGAGAGCCGGTGTCATCGATTCCTGGGACTGGCGTCCCAGGCTAGTGCCTGTTGTCGCTTCGCGACTTCGGAGTCTTTGAAGCATCAGTCGCAAAGCGACGGCAGGCGATAGGCTCGGACGCAAGTCCGAGTGCAACGAGAAGCATCGACCTGCAAAGTCGCCTCGCGACGACAGGTGTTTGGCCATCCCGAGCGACGCCTGCCGTCGCTTTGCGACTTTTGAGAGCCGGTGTCATCGATTCCTGGGACTGACGTCCCAGGCTAATGCCTGCCGTCGCTTCGCGACTTCGGAGTCTTTGAAGCATCAGTCGCGAAGCGACGGCAGGCGATAGGCTCGGACACAAGTCCGAGTGCAACGAAGAAGCATCGACCTGCAAAGTCGCGGAGCGACGACAGGTGTTTGGCCATCCCAAGCGACACCTGCCGTCGCTTTGCGACTTTTGAGAGCCGGTGTCATCGATTCCTGGGACTGACGTCCCAGGCTAGTGCCTGTCGTTGCTTCGCGACTTCGGAGTCTTTGAAGCATCAGTCGCGAAGCGACGGCAGGCGATAGGCTCGGACGCAAGTCCGAGTGCAACGAGAAGCATCGACCTGCAAAGTCGCGGAGCGACGACAGGTGTTTGGCCATCCCAAGCGACACCTGCCGTCGCTTTGCGACTTTTGAGAGCCGGTGTCATCGATTCCTGGGACTGACGTCCCAGGCTAGTGCCTGTCGTTGCTTCGCGACGAAGAGATTTCCGGTGATTTGTTTGGTTGCATTCAGATTGAGTATCATTCAGTTGATCGCAGATTGCATCTGCGTTCGGTTGCGTTGATGCGTCAGTTGCGAAGCCATGGCAGGAGTCACCCAGTATGTCCACTCATCACGGAATTCTTCTGCATGTCGTTTTTTCGACAAAACGCCGCAAACCGCTCCTCGCCAACAGTTGGCGGGATGATCTGTTCGCCTACATCGGCGGGGTCATCCAGGACCATCGAGCGGTTTTGCTCAAGTCCGGTGGCATTGAAGACCACGTCCATTTTTTGATTCGAATTCATCCTGCATTCGCAATTTCAAAAACCATTCAGCTCTTGAAAGCCAATTCATCCAAATGGATCAATGAGCAAGGGAAAACAATTCAGCCGTTTCAATGGCAACGGGGCTACGGAGCGTTTTCAGTCAGCCAGTCCATGACCGAAAGGGTCAAAACTTACATTGCGAATCAACGAGAACACCATGCAAAGAAAACTTTTGAAGACGAGTATCTAGCGATGCTGAAAAACCATGGTGTTGATTTCGACCCACGCTACGTCTTCGATCAGGAGAACGTTGCGTAGCTGACGAGTGTCCTGATTCCAGCCGGCGCGAAGGGATACGAGCACCAGTCGCGAAGCGACGGCAGGCGATAGGCTCGGACGCAAGTCCGAGTGCAACGAGAAGGATCGACCTGCAAAGTCGCCTCGCGACGACAGGTGTTTGGCCATCCCGAGCGACGCCTGCCGTCGCTTTGCGACTTTTGAGAGCCGGTGTCATCGATTCCTGGGACTGACGTCCCAGGCTAGTGCCTGTCGTCGCTTCGCGACTAAGAGAACTTTGAAGCACCAGTCGCGAAGCGACGGCAGGCGATAGGCTCGGACGCAAGTCCGAGTGCAATTTGCTGCTCAGGCGATGATTTCGTGGATGGGTCGGACGTGTTCGACTCCGACCAGTTTCTGGTCCAAGCCGCCGTAGAAGTACGACAGTCGGTTTGGGTCGAGGCCCATTTGGTGCAAGATGGTGGCGTGCAGGTTGCGAACGTGCAGCGGGTTTTCGACTGCGGCGGCACCGAGTTCATCCGTGGTGCCATAGCTGACGCCGCCTTTGATCCCGCCGCCTGCCATCCACATGGTGAAGCCGTAGGCGTTGTGGTCGCGACCGCTGCCGTTGGCGTATTCCGCGGTGGGTTGGCGTCCAAATTCGCCTCCCCAAACCACCAGCGTTTCATCCAGCATGCCGGTTCGTTTGAGGTCAGCCAGCAACGCGGCGATCGGTTGGTCCGTGGCGCCAGCGTGTTTGTTGTGGTTGATTTCCAGGTCGCCGTGAGCGTCCCAGTTGTCATCGTTGTGGGCACCGCCGCTGTAGAGTTGGATGAACCGGACACCGCGTTGGGCCAACCGACGTGCCAACAAACAGCGTTTGCCGAAGGCCTGTGTCTTGGGGTTGTCCACCCCGTACATCGACAACGTTTCTGCTGTTTCGTCGGAAAGATCCACTGCTTCTGGTGCGGCGGATTGCATCCGATACGCCAGTTCGTAACTCGAAATTCGCGATGCCAGCGGTTCTTCGCCGACGTGTTGACCCAAGTGACGGCGATTGGCGTCTTGGATCGAATCGATCAGACGACGTTGCAACCCGGGTGGGAAATCCGAGGGCGGGTTCAAGTCGAGAATTGGGTTGCCTTCGGTGCGGAACACGGTGCCTTGATAGGTCGCGGGCATGTAACCACTCGACCAGTTCTTCGCACCGCTGATTGGGCCGCCGGTGTGATCCAGCATCACGACAAAGCCCGGCATGTTCTGGTTTTCGCTGCCCAGTCCATACGTCAGCCAAGATCCCATTGCCGGCGAGCCCGACAAGATTTTGCCGCTGTTCATCATCAGCATGGCAGAGCCATGAATCGGTGAGTCCGCCGTCAAGGAATGCAGGAACGCGATGTCGTCGACGTGTTTGGCGACGTTGGGGAACAGCGTGCTGACCATTTTTCCGCACTCGCCATGCGGGGCGAAGTCCCAGCGTGGCTCGACGATTCGGCCGCCGGCTTTGTGTCCGCCGCGGCCGAAGGTTTTCACGTCAACCGTCTTTCCATCCATGCCCTTCATGGCGGGTTTGTGATCGAACGTGTCGATGTGGCTGGGGCCGCCGTACATGAACAGGAAGATCACCGTCTTGGCCTTGGGGGCGAAGTGCGGTGGCTTGATCGCCATCGGTCCTGCTGATCCCGCGATGGGGGATGCCGTCGCCGCCGATGCCTGTGGCAACAAACCATCGGAGGCCAGCATCGAACTGAGTGCTGCTGCACCGAATCCACAGCCGGTTTCCCAGACGAATTCTCGGCGGGTGCGACCACAAAAGTTCCCTGGACGGCTTGATCGAGATGCGTTCATGGCGTGGTGGTGGGCAGGTGGGTTGGAATGGGAGGCGGGGCAAACGAACCGGCCTGAAAGTTGACGTTGGTTCTTAGGAGGTCGATGCTCTGCCATTGTAAACCAGATTGGCGAGCGAAGGCAATCGTTTCGCTGAAAATCTGCCTTGGTGGAGGTCACTGAAAAGCGATTGAGTGCGTTAAACTGCTGGCAAAATCACTTCGTCCTTTCCACCTCGAGTCCCGCCTTGTCCGCTCAACAGCCACTTTCTTTCCCCGTGAATCCCGCCCCGACCGCTCTGAAACAGTTCTCATTCACGTTGCAATCCGAGTCTTACCGCTATCGGACGCCCATGAAATTCGGCGGGAGAGTGGTGGAAGAGGTGACGGTGCTGACGGCGGAGTGCATCGCGACGAACCAGGCGGGGCAAGTCGCGGATGGCGACAAGATCGGCGTGGGCAGCATGACCATGGGAGTCACGTGGGCGTGGCCCGATGCGTCGCTCTCCGATGCCACCAAGTTGGAAGTGGTTTTGGAGTTGGCCAGCCGAATGGCCGCGCAGGCCAACCAACTGTCGGGCACATTGACCGGCCATCCGATGGAAGTTTGTTTGCAATTGGCAAGTCAACGCGATGACTTGGTCGAAGCTGTGGCGAGCGGCCACGAGCTGACCACGCCCATCCCTGAACTGGCGATTTTGCTGGCCGCGTCGCCGATCGAAGCGGCGTTGTTTGACGCTCACGGAAAAGCAGTCGGGAAGAGCAGCTACTGTTTGCTCTCGGCCGAGCATCTTCCACCGGACCTGGGGCAATTGACGGGAGACGATCGCTACGCAGGTTTGCGTTTGGATCAATTCATCTCGCAAGCTCCGGTTGCAACGTTGCCGCTGTATCACTTGGTGGGGGCTCTCGATCCGTTGACGCAAGAGGATTTAGCAACGCCCGTCGGGGACGGGTTGCCGGAGACGCTCGGCGAGTGGATCACTCGAAATGAGTTGACTCATCTGAAGATCAAGCTCAATGGTGACGATGCGGATTGGGACTTTCGCCGGGTTCGCGATATCAACGCGGTGGCGAATGAAACGACCGATCGCGGCGCGTCGACGGGCAAGCCTTGGTGGTTCTCGTTGGATTTCAACGAACGCTGTGAGGATGAAGCCTATGTCCTGGGGCTGTTGGATCGATTGGAATCCGAATGCCCGGAAGCGTTCGGGCGGATCCAGTACATCGAACAACCGACCCACCGTGATTTGAAGCGACCGGGTGCGGTCACGATGCACCAAGCGGCGGCGAGAATTCCCGTGGTGATCGATGAATCATTGACGGGATTGGAAAGCCTGCACCTGGCGGTCTCGCAAGGCTACAGCGGCATTGCGTTGAAGGCCTGCAAGGGACACGCCGAAGCGTTGTTGCTGGGCGCGGTCGCGGTGCACGAGAAATTGTTCTTGTGCGTGCAAGACCTGACGTGTGTCGGTGCCTCGCTGCTGCACTCCGCGTCATTGTCGGCTCACATCCCCGGCGTCGCCGCGGTGGAAAGCAATGGCCGTCAGTATTGCCCCGAAGGCAACGCGGAATGGATGGACCGGTTCGGACCCATGTTCGAAGTCCGAGGCGGCAGCGTGCCAACGAGTTGTTTGGATGGACCAGGGCTGGGGTACTGAAGGTTGTGGATCCGGCATTTGCAGGCCGGATCGTAGCGAAGCTTCTTGTCCCCAGAGTAGAACAGTTGTCCTCAACTGTTTGCGTGAGATCGCTGGCGGGGCGAGATGATCGGCGCGGACGCGAGTTGGGTCGACGCAGGAGCGGAGGGACACCTGGTTCGTTCCCAAGCTGGAAGCCAGGCCACATTCAGGAGGGAGCGTCGCTCCTCTCGAACGATCCCATGCGTCTCTGCGTCAAGAACACACCACCGGCCAGCGTTGCACGACAGGCAAAGCTGCCAACAACTGGATCATCCGAATTCTTGGCGAATCCGGCTACGTGGGTTGGTTGCCGCGACGGCCAGCAAGCTTTCGCCTATGCGACGCGGCGGGTGCGGTGGCGAGTGCTGCGGGCCGAGGTTGTTCCCGAGGTCGATCCTGGGACGGTCAAAGATTTGATTCGGTCCAGTGCGTTTGCCATGGCGACGCCATCCCGGAATCGTTTCAGCGGTTTGGGATCCATCGATTTGCGGATCCAATCGACGAACTCCTGGTTCAAGCCGCGACGCAGTTTCGCATACGACGGCAACGGTGCTTCGAAGGGGTACTCGGGAAGAGCACCTGACAGCATGCGGTAGATCACCAACCCCAGCGAGAACACATCGCTGCGATAGGTGGGTTTCCCCATCGCTTGTTCTGGAGCGATGTAACCGAGCGTTCCTGATGCCGAAACGGCATGGCGGCCGCGTTCAATCCGAGCCAAGCCAAAGTCCGTCAAGCAGAGCTTCGAGTTGGGGAACAGGATGAAGTTTTCCGGTTTGATATCGCGGTGCAGAATGCGACGTTCGTGAGCGTAAGCCACGGCCGAGGTCATTTGGCGAACGTAGTCCAGCGTGGTGGCGCGAGCCATGCGGCGACTCAGGCGATCGTGCAAGGTCTCTTCCCCCAGCGGGAAGACCATCACGAAGTGGCCGTCGATGTAGCGAGCGTCCTTGAGCGGCAGAATGCTGTCGTGAGACAAGCCTGCCATGATGCGGACTTCGCGTTGCAAATCGTCGGCCGATTGGTGAGAGTCCGAAGACGCGGCCTCGGGAATCTTCAACGCCACGTCGCGATCCTCGATCGTGTCGTGCGCTGAGTAGACCGTTGCAAAGCCACCTTCGCCAAGCTTTTTGACGAGCCGGTATTTGTCCAACCGCATGCCGACGCGAAGCCGACGCGTCGATTCGCCGGGGTCCATCACCAATTTCAAACGTGCCGTCACGGGCGTTGCCTCAAAAGGGACATCGAATTCGCACGGCGAAGAGCTCGTGCCGACCAATCGAAATCACAACCAAATCATTTGTTGAAAAAACAAGTCGCTGATCAGCCAATCTTTGACGAACCAACTTTTCCATCTTCGAAGCCAGCAGGCAGGAGTCTTCGGGTTTGTGAGCCTTTTACTTTTTCCACGCACAACCGGGGCTAACGCCCAAACGGCTCACATGGCGATGCCCCATCATTCCTGCCAACCTGCTTAGACGTTCACATGATCGTGCTGTTGGACTTCGATCGTGCTTTCACAGCGAGTGGCAATGTCGATCGTGACCGCCCAGCGACCTTCGGCGTCCGCGGTGATGATCCAGTGAGGCATCACGCACACCGATTGGTGAACCAGTTCGAAGCCGGCTTCACTTTGGCTGACCGTTTCCACGGGGAACGCCCAGACACCGCTTTCACGATCTGTTCGCAAGTCGATGTCGACGCCGAGCCAGCGATCCGAAAGCGACAAACCGTGTACGTCTTGCAGATCCAGACGCTGGCCAAGTTGCCCGAGTTGGTTGCCGTCAACATCGCTGAAGTATCGGTCGTCGGCTCCCGAGGGCAAGCCAGCGAAGTTCCATTCCACGGCAAAATGCAGTGGGCTGGCCGGTGGCAGGTTTTCCAACAAGTAAGTCACGGACAAGTTGCCGCTGCCTTGTTGCAGTGTCACGGCTTTGGTCAGCGTGATTGGGATTCCCCAGGCGTTGCCGTCGCGACGCAGTTGAGCTTGGACGCGGTCGCTGCCTCGACGCAGTTTGGCTTCGAATGGCAAGTCGACAAAGTCGCCTCGTTCAGGGGATTCGCCCCGCGAGACGGATTCCAATGTCGCTTCGTTGTCAAAGAAGTGGTCCATCAAGCTTTTGCGAGCGTAACGGTCATACTGAATCATCTGATCCAGTCCTTCTTGTTTGAACACCACACGGTCGTGGATGCTGGCCACGTCGCCACCAGCGGCGCTGGGTCCCGCCAAGACTTTGCGGTGATAGGCTTCGGGGCGGCGTTGCAGGGTGGCCAACAAGTTGTGGTTGATGCCACGCAAATCCCATTCGTACATCCGGCCACCTTGGGCGGGGTCGATCCACGCGACCATGGCTTCGTTGGACAGCCGGATTTCTTGTTGTCCGTCGTAGTCGTAATCGCCGGCGGTCGCCGAAACCGTGTGCAGCGTGCCTTCGATTTCTTGCAGCAGCGTGTCGGCTTGGATCAGGTGTTCGTAGATCGCGTTGCGCAGGTGAGGCAAGTAGATCCCTCCGAAGGCACCGTGCCAGTACGGGCAGTTGCATTGGCCGCGATACAGGTGATCGCGAATTTCGGCCAGTTCACCCGCGTCATGTCCGCTGGCTTCGGCTTTGGCCAGGCGATCGCTGACGTGCATCATGCGAGCGTACATCTCGTTGGTTTCTTCGTACTTCACTTTGAAGTTCCGCCAGAAACCGCCACGCACGAATGATTCTAAGTGGCCCCAACGCTCGTCATTTTCCATCGCGTGGGAAACGTCATCGAGAATCTCTTGTGACTCGGCGGGCAACGACCAAACGGTCATTTCGCGGTAGCTGCAATCGGGCAGGTAAGCCTTGCCCGCGGGAGCGGCGCGTTGAATCGAATCGGCCAACGTGACTGTGTGCAACCACTCTTGGTTTTCAGTCAACGCGTCGAAGAATGAACGCAACCAGCCTTCGTCATAGACGTGCGATTTGGTGTCGGGCCAGGTACCGAACTTTTCGCCATCGTCGCCAAATGTCATCACGGCACCGGGATTCGAATGAGCGATCCCGCGAAGGTAGTCGATCGTTTCGTGAGCCGGACGGAATGGAATGGTGTAGCGGAGTTGTTCGCTGCCGGGGAAGACGCGAAGCAGTTGGCCTTGGTCTTCCACGACGAAGTAGCTGCGCAGTTCTTCTTCTGCCATCCCTGCGGATTTGAAGTGGTAATCGTCCAGCACGGTGTACCGGATTCCGGCGGCGGCGACGTCGGCGGTCAGGCCGGATTCCCAGACGCGTTCGGGCATCCACATGCCAGCGGGCGTGACGCCCAAGTTGCGTTGCAGCCACGAGTTGTACGACTGGATTTGGCCGACTCGGTCGCGACGTGGCAACATCGTCAGGATCGGTTCGTACTGAGGCCCGCCTACGATTTCAATGCGTCCGGCTTCGACCAGCAAACGCACCCGGTCGAGGTACTCGGGGTGGCGTTCGGCCATCCACAGCATCAACGGGCCGGATGTGTGCAGGGAAATGTTCAGTGCGTCGTACGGTTCAAACACTTCCAGAAACGGCAAGTAGCTGTCCTGGTAGGCTTGTTCAAACACGCCATCGAAGTTTCCGATTGGCTGGTGGTTGTGAAGAACCAAGCAAAGGTGAACGTGAGGCGACATGGGCGCTGGAATTCAGTGTGTGGAAGGACGTCGTGAAACGGGCGATGACGGTGCGCGAATTTTACGATTTGCATGCATGGCGCGAATGCAAAAAACAACCGGATTTTTCGAAACGACGCGAATGTTTGGGCCAGCCAAATTCGCTGGTCGTTTCCAGCCGGTCAAAGGGCGCAATCGTCATACTCGCGACAACCGCTGCGAACTTCATCGGCTGACGGTTGTGCCAGCTTGAGCGGAAACAACGGTTGTACCGATTCTGCGGGTTCGTGCGGCAGCCCAAAAGCCACCTGTGCTGGTTGGGGCACCTCGGTGATGAGCGCCCAGCAGTTGTTCTTGGCTGTTGGCGTGGACGCGGCCGGGGGAAAGCTTGGGCCGGGGGAAAGCTTGGATTGGGTGGGAGGAGTTTTGGGGGGGAGCTTTGGTTGACGGAACAATTGGGGACAATTGTTCTACTCTGGTGGTGCTCGGGTCACGGTGGGGGACCACCGTGCGACCGGTTTCACGTCAATCATTTAGAACTGATGCTTCGGACCAAAAGCTTGCGTCTGATACTGGTAAGTTGATGTGAACAGCACGCGGTTCCCTGTGGTCCTGTCAAACTCTCTCCCCCACCTGCTCCCGATTTTGACGGGCGAACTGTCTTTTCCTTGCCAAGATTGCTCGAGCGAGTTCGAAGACCGGGTATGCGACGATTCTTTCAATCCATCCGAAAAGCCACCTGGACGCTGTTTTGCCTCGCGTCGCTGGCGTTGATCCTGGCTTTTGTCACCGCACTGCCGCTGTTGCAGTTGATCACGCTGGGATACTTGCTGGCTGTCGCCGGGCATTTGGCCTCCGGTGGGCAGCTCAAGGGCGCGTTGCCGAATCTGAATGCAGCAGGGGTGTGCGGGGCCGCGTTTTTGGCGTTGGCGATCGCCTCGGCGCCGACGCGTTTGCTGGCCCACTGGGAATCCGTCGCCGCAGTGATTGATCCGGGTTCGCCGAATGCGACTCGACTGAGGATTGGAGCGATCGCTCTGTCGGCGTTCTTGACTGTTTATTTGGGCTGGGCGTGGGTGCGTGGCGGTCGTTTGAAACATTACCTGTGGCCCCAGCCGAAACGCTTTTTCAAAGAGGCATGGCGTCCATCGACTTGGTCGCGGTTCGCCGATCAAGTGTGGGAGTTCCTGCGAGACCTGCGAATTCCCGCTTTGTTTTGGATGGGGATTCGCGGAGCGTTCTTGACGTTGGTTTGGCTGGTCCCCGCGTTTGTGATCATGGGAGTGACTCGGCAGGGCGACAACGCGGCCGATGGAGTCTTGGGTGTGGTGGCATTGATTGCACTCGCGTTCGTGTTGCTGTATTTGCCGATGTTGCAAACTCATTTTGCGGCCCAGAACAATTGGCGGGCGATGTTCCAGTGGCGGCAAGTTCGAAGCGATTTTCGTTATGCACCCTGGGCTTGGGCCGGAGCGATGTTGGTGGGGTTGGTGTTGATGCCGATCCCGTTGTATTTGCTGAAGATCGAGGCCACCCCGCAAGAAATCACTTGGTTGCCTTGCTTGGTCTTCGTGGCCTTCATGCTGCCGGCTCGAATCGCAGAAGGGTTGGCGCTGCGTCGATGCCGGCGGCGACGGGCCGAGGCCGAATCGGGCGAATGGGTGCCGAGCGTTTGGGCGGGGCGATGGTGGTTCGTTTCTCGTTGGGCGGTCCGTTTGGTGGTCATGCCCGCAATCGTTGGCTTCTACATGTTGGTTCTGTTGGGCAGTCAATTCACCAGCTGGGATGGGGTGGAAACCTGGGTTCGCCAGCACGCTTTGCTGGTGCCGGTGCCGTTCGTCGGCGTGTGATTGCGTCAGCACCTCACCGTTGAAACTCGGTTTGGTTCCCTTGTTGTGACTTCGCTCAGGTGGTAGAAGCGAAGCATGACTCGATTGCCCCACGCGAAACAGCCGCACTCTCATCATCGCAACCGCAAACGCGGTGTGATCGGAGTGATGTTCCGCGAAGAGAAATTGCTGATCATTCGTCGTTCATTGACCGTCAATGCGCCTGGCAAATTGTGTTTGCCGGGCGGAGGCATTGAGGCCGGGGAAAGCGAAGAAGAAGCGCTCGTTCGCGAAATGCAAGAAGAGTTGACGATTGACGTGACGCCAACGCGATTGTGTTGGCGAAGTGTCACGCCGTGGGGAACTCGGTTGGCCTGGTGGCTGGCGGAGTTTCCTGACCAAATTGATCCGGTGCCAAATCCTGAGGAAGTTTCGGAGGTGCACTGGATGACGGCCAATGAGATCGTCAAAGCACGTGGGACACTGCCTAGCTTGCCTGAATTTGTGGCGGCGTGGCGGAACAGCGAAATTGAACTGCCATGGACAGATTCCTCGCAGACCTGAGCGGAAACTCACCTTGTCGGTCGCTGGTGTTCTGCTACGCTACGCGATTCGATCCGGCCGGTGTTTGATTCGCCCCTGTTTGGAACGCCAAAGATTGGCGATTCCTCGATGCGAAATCTGGCCATGCACGCAAAACACGAACATTTTTCCAGGAGAGCGATCTAGGTGGGTACCAAGAAATCTGGCAAGGGACGACGCAAAGTAGGCCGCAAGAAACGACGGATGCGAGCCAAGATTCGTCACCGCAAGAAATAATCCTTGCTGGCGGGCTGAAATTTTTTAGCCATCGGAGCCGCCTGGTAATCGCCGCCCAAGTGGATTGCCCGCTTGGAGCGGTTTTTGCATGGAGTGACGGAGGGGAGGCCTGGCTGCAGGTTGGCCACTCTTGGCCGACATCCACAACTCTGACGGGCAAAAGTGCCCATCTAGATGCGTTGGAACGTCGTTGGCGACTCAGTCGACTCGCCGTCACGCTTCACGCTACCAAGTCACTCGCCTTCGGATTGCAGTCCCAGTTCGGCCAGCCATCGGCGACCGGCTTTGGGGTAATCACGGGCATCGCGTTTTTCGCGTTGCAGTTGTTCAATCTGTTCTTCTAGCTCTTCAGCACGACGAGCCAGCGTCTGTCGTTCACGCGATAGTTTGGCGCGTTCCAGCGAAACTTCGATTTCGGCGGTGCGGAATTTGTCTTCCCATTCGGTTTTCAATTCTGCCAGTCGGGCGCGTTCGGCCATCACCAATTCATCGGAGTCGACCATGCCTGCAATGGCGGCGGCACCGAAGGCGACGTTGTCATTGCGGGTGTCGGCACGGTTTTGCAACAGGATTTGCAATTCGTGAATCTCGGCGTTGCGTTCGGCAATCGTTTGCTCAGCCTGCGCCAATCGGTCGACCAAGTCGTCGATGAACGCCACCGGATTGTGAATCCAGTCTGGATCAATCGAGGCAGCAATGTCTTGAGATGACTGCGACAGGGATTCCAGGAATGACTCCTCGTTGAAGTCGTCATTCTCCATCTGTTCCAGAATCTTTGCCTTGCGTTCTTCCCAAGACATCGAATCGTCGCAGCCCTGCGTGTCGGACACGGTGCGAGTGACGCCAGACGACGCCAGTTGAGCAGCGAGTTCTTCATTCTGGGTTTGCAGTTCGTGCGAACGCATGCGTTCGGACTGCAGTTCTTCCTCCAGTCGGTGAACTTCCGGCGAGACCAAGTCGACGTAGTCGGTTGGTGCTTCCTCCGCCATTGGCGGTTGCCAGGAGCCAGCGACTGGTTCGGCGGTGAGCTCCGGTTCGAGTTCCGGGCATTCTGATTGCTCGTCGTAGGCTGGGGCCGCCGGCGCTGGGTCTTCGGAGGCAGCGGCTTCTGCGAACGAGGGATCTTCGGCGTAGGTCGTCTCTTCCTCGTACGCAGGGTTCTCGTCATAGGCAGAGTAATCGTGGTAGGCGATCTCTGGCGAATGCGCGTGAGTTTCCGTGTCTTCGGGTTCTTCGGCGAAGGTCAGTTCGTCGGGTTCGTCGGGCGTTTCCGCTTCGAGCGAGAGTTCCGCTCGTTCGGAGGAAGTCCTCGGCGGCAGGTCGAACTCGTCCAGTCGCGTGGTCAGGCGGCCTTCGAACTCGTTCAGGAGCGAGACAATTTCTTGCAGGCGAAGATCGATTGGCGTGGCAGCATCGGAAACAACATCCTCGATGTCAGCGCGAGTCAGCCCCGCGCCGCTTGCAGCGGATTTCGCTCGAACTTTGTCGTTCGGATCGTTTGGAGTGGATGTGTTGGTTGACATTGCAGTCGATTCAGGGACTTGCTCGCAAGGATTTTCGGTCCCTTCGATATTGCCAGCACCGAGTTGCTCCACCTGTGGCCGCGATTGCGGAGCAGGAGAAGTCAGTCGTCGCTTACGTTTTCGGTTATTTCGAGCCATGTGGCTGGAGATTCAAATTCCGGGGCAAAATCGGGTCAGGCGTGGCCTGATGAGTGCGATGCACTGTCTGCTATAGTTCAAGAACACCGCTTCTCCGGAACACTAGACCACAAACAATTGCTGGTCAAAAAATCGCACTGACCATCCTCATCCAATCCGGGAAAATCAAGTTTTGGCTAAGAAGAAACGGAACCCCCCTGTGGACGAGACCGGCACAACCGACGCATCCGCGACGGATCTCGCGGATTTCGAAACGACGCTGGGAGATGTCGAATCCATCGTCCGAAAGCTGGAATCCGGGGCGTTGACGCTGGATGAATCCTTGAAGCAATACGAGGTGGCGGTGTCCAAGATGCGACAGTGTTACCAGTTGCTCGACGTCGCCGAACGCAAGATCTCCGTCTTAGCGGGCGTGGATGCGGAGGGGCGTCCGGTGACGGAACCGCTTGAAAATATGTCGGGCAGCGAGTCGTTGATTCAAAAGCAAGCGTCCCGTGGCAAGCGTCGCGGAGTTTCTGGCGCGGAAACCTTGGAGGATGATGAGTGAGTGTGGATGCATCGGGTGAACACCGCGAACAGTCGGATGAGACCCACGAATCATTGAAGGACTACATGGACGCTCGACGTCCAGCAGTGGAAGCGGCTTTGGAAGAAGCCTGCCGGGATCGGGCTGGAGTGCCAGAGCGATTGGCGGCTGCGATCCGGTACGCCGTCTTGGCTCCGGGAAAGCGGCTTCGTCCGATGTTGACGATCATGTCGGCGGAAGCGTGCGGTGGCGATCTCGCTGGCGCGATGCCAGCGGCGGTGGCGATCGAGATGATCCATGCTTATTCGCTGATCCATGACGACCTGCCTGCGATGGATGACGACGATTTGCGGCGTGGGCGACCGACGACGCACATTGAGTTTGACGAGGCCACGGCGATTTTGGCTGGTGACGCGTTGCAGTCCATGGCATTTGCTCATCTGCACCAAAGCACCCCCGACGCTGCACGCTCGGCCGCGCTGATTGGGACCCTGGCCACCGCAGCGGGGCCTGCAGGGTTGGTCGGCGGCCAGGCCGATGACTTGGATGCGGAGAAACGCACCGTGGAGGACTTTGGTGGCCCCGATTCGGCGCTGAAGCACCTGGAAGCGATCCATCAACGAAAAACGGGGGCATTGTTCATGGCCTGTGCAGCCATGGGCGCAATTTCCGCCGGAGCAGATTCGCGGGCGGTTTCGGCCTTGACCGATTACGCTAAAGCGTTTGGACTCGCCTTTCAAATCACGGACGATTTGCTGGATTGCACGTCCACTGACGAACAACTTGGAAAACGAACGGGCAAAGACGACGGCCGTGGCAAGCTGACTTACCCGGGATTGATGGGACTGGATCGGGCAAGAGCCCACGCCAAAGCGACGATTTGCACGGCGCACGAATCGCTGCAGTTGTTCGGAGCGACTGCGCAGCGGTTAAGAGAATTGGCGGACTTTGTTTTGGAGCGTACAAATTGATTGAACACAAACACCCACTGCTGGCTGGTTTGCAGGATGCAACGCCGCTGGCAAACTGGTCCCCCGCGCAACTGAGTGACGCGGCTGTTGAAATCCGCGACGTGCTGTGCAATTTGCTGGCAACGCGAACCGCCCACTTTGCGTCCAACTTGGGCGTGGTGGAACTTTGTCTGGCCCTGCACAGCGAATTCGACTTTCGCACCGATCGTTTGATTTGGGACACCGGTCACCAGGTGTACCCACACAAATTGGTCACCGGTCGCTACGACCGTTTCGAGACCATCCGCACGGCCGGTGGGTTGATGGGATATCCCAACCCCCACGAAAGTGTCTACGACCTGTTCATGACGGGGCATGCGGGGTGCAGCGTCAGCACGGCGGTCGGGCTGCGCAGTGGCGATATTCTGATGAACCAAGAGGATCGCCGGACGGTGGCGGTGATTGGGGATGGAGCCTTTCCCTGTGGAGTCGTCTTTGAGGCGCTCAACAACGCAGGTGAACTCGGCGACGATCTGACGATCGTTCTGAACGACAACAAAATGTCGATCTGTCATCGCACCGGTTCCGTGGCTCAGTACTTGGACCGGTTGCGCGGCAACCCGTTCTACACGGGGCTGAAGCACGAGGTCACCAAGTTGCTCGAACGCGTGCCGATGTTCGGCGACCCGGCCGAGCGGTTGCTGGCGCAGATGAAAGAAGGCGTCAAGGCTGGTTTGCTCGGCGGCATGCTGTTTGAGGAACTCGGCATTCGCTACATCGGTCCCATCGATGGTCACGACATCCCGTTGATGCAGAAATACTTGCGGCTGTGCCGGGAGACTCCTGGGCCGGTTCTGCTGCACGTGGTGACCGAAAAGGGACACGGTTACAAACCCGCCGCAGAAGATCCCGTGTTCTTTCACACGCCACCCGCTTTCGAAGACCGTGGTGGCACGCCGGTCACCCGAGGCAGCGACGGGCAGCCTCCCTACACGACTCACGCCCGCGACGCGATTGGCGCGGCCATGGAACGTGATTCGCGAGTCACGGTCATCACCGCCGCGATGTGCCAGGGCAACAAGCTGGAACCTGTTCGCGAAAAATTCGCGGATCGATTCTTTGACGTTGGCATCTGCGAATCGCATGCGGTTGCGTTTGCCGCAGGGCAGTGCAAGACCGGCATGCGGCCGATCGTGGACATTTACAGCACGTTTCTGCAACGCAGCTACGACCAGATTTTCCAAGAAGTCGCTCTGCAGGATTTGCCGGTCGTGTTCATGATGGACCGGGCTGGTTTGACTGCGCCGGATGGGCCGACTCACCACGGGGTTTACGACATCGGCTACCTGCGTTTGTTCCCGAACATGGTGCTGATGGCGCCGGGCTACGCCCAAGAGTTGTCGATGATGTTGGACACGGCGCTGACGCTCGATCATCCGTCTGGGATTCGCTATCCGAAGGCATCGGCGCTCGAGGCCACTCACACACCAGCACCGATCGAAGTCGGCAAGGCCGAGTGGATTCGCGAAGGAGCGGACGGCACAATCGTGGCTTACGGTGCGATGCTGGAACAAGCGATCGTGGCGGCGGAGCGGTTGGAAGGCGAGCTGGAAATCGGCGTCGTCAACGCTCGCTTTGTCAAACCGATCGATGCGGAGATGGTCCGCACAGCTCTCGGCGACGGACGCTTTGTCGTGACGCTGGAAGAAGGCACTCGAGTGGGCGGCTTTGGTTCCGCATTCTTGGAATCAGCGGTGGACCAACGCTTGGACACGCGAGCCGTTCATCGATTGGCATTGCCCGACGAGTTTGTGTTGCACGGTGACCGTTCACAGTTGCTGGACGAATCCACTTTGTCTGCCCAGAAGGTGATCGAGGTGTGTCGTGAAGCGGCTTCTGAGGTCGGTTCGCAGGTTGGTGTCTGATGTCATCTTCCAGCGGAGAAGCTCCGGATTGGTGTGGCTGTGGTCGCCCGCCGCGAATTGTTGTGTTGGGGGCACCTGACAAGAACAACGTGTCCTCCGCTTGGAAGCGTCTTCGGCCGACGATTCAGTCGCATGCTGAATTGGTCGCGGCCGACTTTGAGTTCACTTATGACTTCTCCGATGACGACCTCGATTTGGTGATTGTCATTGGGGGGGATGGATCCATTCTGCAGTCCGCCCGTCAGATGGGCAGCCATCAAACTCCGGTGCTGGGGATCAATTGCGGTCGCCTGGGGTTTTTGGCCGCGCTGTCGCCGGAAGATTTCTTGGACGCTTGGCCCAAGGTCTGTCATGGCGACTTTTCGATCATTCGGCATCTGATGCTGGAGGTCCAGCATGTTCGAGACGATCAGGTCATCGCCCAATCGATGGCGCTCAACGAAGCGGCCATTTTGAACGGACCGCCGTTCGCGATTCTGGACATTGACCTGTACGCCGATGATGAATTGGCGACCCAGTATCGATGCGACGGGTTGATCGTGGCGACCCCCGTGGGGTCGACGGCTCACAATCTGTCCGCCGGGGGGCCGATCTTGAGGCGGCAATTGCAAGCGATTGTGATCTCGCCGATCAGCCCGCACACGTTGACCTACCGTCCCCTGGTGGATTCCGCGGACACGCGTTTGGAACTGGCGGTGACGGAACCCAATGCATCGACCAGCATCGTGGTGGACGGTCGAATCCTCGGCCAGTTGAAATCGGGCGATCGTGTTCGTGTGCACCGGGCGCCGGTGGCGTTTGAAATGCTGCGAGTTCCCGGCCAAAACGATTATCGCACGTTGCGTGAAAAGTTGGGTTGGTCAGGGCGATTGGCGTTGCGACAGTCGTGAGCCGAGATCACGATATGTCGATGATTGAAATTCTTTGGGCCTCTCACTCGTGTGTCGTCGTGTGCAAACCGGCGGGCCTTCCGACCACATCGCCACCGGGCACGCCGTGCCTTCAATCGCAATTGCGCGAACAGTTCGCTGAAGCGGGAAACGCCGCCAGCTATTTGACTGCCGTGCACCGGCTCGACCGTCCCGTGTCGGGATTGGTCTTGATCGCACTCCGCAAGAAAGCGGCGCGTTTGCTGAGCGAGCAGTTTCGGTTGCGACGCGTTCAAAAAAAGTACATCGCGGTGGTGGAAGGCGATGCTCGCGAGGCTTGCAAGCAAGAGCCATGGCAGGATCATCTCGCCAAGACGCCCGACCAGGCCCGTGCGGAGGTCGTTGGGCCTGAAACAGTCGATGCACGCGCCGCGGAAACAAAGGTGAGCTTCCTGGATTACGACGCGACGTTGAATCGTTCTCGAATTGAGCTTCGGCCTGTTACCGGCCGAATGCATCAATTGCGAATCCAGTCTGCTCACCGCGGTCACCCGATCGTCGGCGACCCGTTGTATGGAAGCGCAGCGGATGAGTCCGCGTTGCAGCTCGTCGCCGCCCAGTTGTCGTTTCGAGACCCGACCAACGGACGCGCCGTCGAGGTCGTGTTGCCTGAGTTGCCGTTCTAGGTGAGCCGGTTGGTGTTGATGTAGGCAAAGGTGTAAGCCGTTTTGGCGTTCGCCACGGTTGTGCTTGAAAACCGTGGCGAACGCCAACGGCTCACATACCCGATGACACCTGCGTACCTGCTTAGCAGTCCAGGCTCACGCCGAAACGGAGGATCCCAATCGGCTTTGTTCAGGTCGGTTGGATCGGCGTTGAACTTTGCCGTGCGAATCACTCGGGGATATTCAGCGGGTTGAGTTGGCAGTCGGGCTTGGCTTGCCGGAAACGTTGCAATCCTCGCTCTGTGATCTTGGTGCGTTGGAGATCGATGGTTTTCAATCGAGGCAGTGCGATCAAAGTGTCGATCGCTTGATCGGTCAAGTTGGTGCCTGTCATCCAAAGCGTCGAGGCTGATTGCGGAATCGACTTCAGTACGGAGTCGTCGATGGCGGTGTAGCTGAGGTCGAGTTCTCTCAACTGGTTCGCACCCTGCAACAGCGTGGCGATTTGGTTGGTCACCTGTGTCGCCTCCAGGCTCAGTTGGTCCAGTTGTTCCGTGTCAGCAACCAAGCGAAGGACGTCGGCGTCTGTCAGAGGCAATCGTGAAAGGTCGCACCAGGTCAGACCGTGAATTCGTTTCTGTTTGGCTAGCCCGTTTCCAGTGAGGTTGCAACCGGCCAGGCACAGCGTTGTCAGGTCGCCTTTGGCCGGATTGTGGTTCAGATGAGCGTCGTCGACTCGAAGGTAACGCAAGATGGCGGCCGGGTTGGTCTCGTTTGCGGCAACATCATCGGCTGTGCCCGTCGTGTCGGCTGGCTTGGGGTGCGAATAGAGGTCTGCCAACTGCTTGAGCAGTCGGCGGCGTTGAGGGGGCCCAGCGGCGTCCATCAGGTAATGCGTTCGCAGGGCGGATTGGGAATACCAGCGAGCTAGATCGGGCTTGGATTGAACCTGGTCCCGAGTGCCGCGCAGGTCGTCCAGAGACGCGATTGGGACTCCGCCGATCAACGCTTGGTAACGAGCCAATTGCAATCGCGGGGATTCCCATCCGCCGACGTACGCAAGCGATCGTTCGTACCGAAGGGATTCAAAGTAGCCCGCCATGCCTTCAATCAACCAAAAGTCTTCGGTTGTCGCCGTCGCGAAGGTTTGCCCGCGAGTTGGCCGACGTCGGGATGCGTTGGCGGAGGCTTCGGTGAACAGTTGATGACAGATTTCGTGATGCAAGCTGGCCAGGTCTCGTTGAGGAAAGAAGAACGAGAGTCGCAGGGTGTCGCTGTAGAATCCGGTGGAGGCAGCCACGGCAGAGGTGTCCGTGTTGCGAAACGCGGAGGCGATCGTGGCGCGATAGCTTTCCTGGTCTGCCAGCAAAACGACGCGGTGGCGTTGTCCGTGTGCAAGCCGAGCGGGCGACGACCTCGATTTCAAATGGTCGACCGCGGTGGTCGATTGGCGGTCCCAGTCGCTGACGATCGATGCGACTTGGCTTCGTCCGGACCAGATCGGAAAGAAGATTTGAGTCCAGACCCAGTATTCTCGCTCGAGGGCCTCGGCAACGGTTCGGGAAGCGACATCATCCGCTTGGCTGAGGATTTCGAAGTGATCGGTTTGCCAGACGCGAAAGGAACCGGGCCGCCATTGCAGTTCGCTGGGAGCCACTCGGCCACGACGGTCCGTGATCAGCACATCGGCATCTGCGGGGAGTCCAAACAGGGTTCGGAGTTCTCTTTGGCTGGGGGTCGCATGATGAGATTTCCACAGATCGATGTAGGCGGACCAGATCTCGTCGGCCGGGTTGGGCGAGTCCGCTCGGGCGGACATCTCGGCGGTCTGAAAGGCGTGGGCACCTGGCGATTCGGATTGCGATTCCAGTGGGGGTGGATCAGCGGCCGACGGCAGCGGAATGAACGCCGTCACTCGGTCGAGCGAACTGGGATCGGGAGTTTTGGGTTCGGCGACCGTTTCGGTATCAACGTGTTTGGTGGCCGTGGTGGGAGGTGTGTCGTCCGCGGATGCCTGGATTGGAAGTTCAGGAATCAGCCAAATAATCACGGCGATCAGGTATAGTGGTGCTCTCGCGGGTTTACTCGCGAAGACCTTCCCCACCTCTCTCTCTCCCCACACCTTTCTCGACATGAAAAATCCTTGGACCTTGGTGGCACGTGGCTCCCTCGTCGTGACGACGGTTGTCGCCTGCTTGTTCGCATCAATGTCGCTGCACGCGGCAGAACGAAATGTTTTGTTCATTATCACGGACGATGAAAGTCCCACGCTGGGGTGTTATGGCGATCCCGCGGCAGTGACGCCCGCAATCGATGCCGTCGCCGCAGACGGGATGGTGTTTCGAAACGCGTTTGCCACCACGGCTTCGTGCAGCGCCAGCCGAAGTGTGGTGATGAGTGGTTTGCACAACCATCGTAACGGACAGTTTGGGCATCAACACCATTATCACAAGTTTGCATCGTTCAATGACGTCGCCGGGTTGGCTCTGCCACGTGTGATGGCAAACACCGGTTATCGCACCGGGCACATTGGAAAGTATCACGTTGCGCCCGAATCGGTTTACCACTACGAAACCTACTTGAAGGCCAACTCTCGCAGTGCCGTCGAGATGGCAGAAACCGCGAAGGATTTTCTGACGGATACGGAAGATGACCGTCCGTTCTTCCTGTACTTCGCAACCTCGGACCCGCACCGTGGTGGTGGCGTCGACAAGACGTCTGAGTTGGAGCTCAAGCCCGATTTGTTTGGCAACAAACCGCGACGAGGTGCTTACCCGGGCGTCGAAGAAGTCTTCTTTGATCCCAAGGACGTGGTCGTGCCAGCGTTTTTGCCAGACACGCCTGAAACCCGTTCGGAGTTGGCTCAGTACTACCAATCCTGTGCCCGCGTTGATCAGGGCGTCGCACGGCTCGTCGAGATTTTGAAAGAGGCTGACCTCTACGACAAAACCATGCTCGTGTTCACCAGTGATCACGGGATGGCTTTTGCCGGCGGCAAGACGACGGTGTACGAAGGCGGTTTGCGAGTTCCGATGGTCGTTCGTGATCCCTACCAAGAAAAGCGTGGTGTGGAGAGCGATGCGATGATCAGCCACATCGATATCACGCCGACTCTGCTTGATTTCGCCGGTGGTTTGGATCGGAAGACCAACGCTCCCAGGAAGTTGGTCCCAGCGAAAAAGCTGCGCAATCAATTGGGCGTTTCACCGATGGACAATCACAACGGCAACAAGCCGCTGGATCATTACCACGGTCGCAGTTGGTTGGACGTCTTGGCGGATCCGGCCAAGTCTCATCACGAAGAGATCTTTGCATCGCACACGTTCCACGAAATTCAGATGTACTACCCGATGCGAGTCATTCGTGACGGCAAGTACAAGTTGATTTGGAACATCGCTCACGCGTTGGACTACCCGTTCGCCAGCGACTTGTGGGCCGCCAGTTCCTGGCAGGCACAGTTGGCCAAGGGGATGGACGCCCCTTATGGGCAGCAGACGGTCGGCAAGTACGTTCATCGTCCCGAGTTTGAACTGTTCGACATCGAGGCCGATCCGAATGAGTCGACCAACTTGGCGATCAGCAGCAGTCACACGGAGGTCTTGGAGGCTTACAAGGCGAAGCTCAAGAAGCTGCAGAAAAAGTACGACGATCCCTGGATCATGAAATGGGATTACGAGTGATCGCAACCGGATGGTAACGCAAGTGAATGTGGCTGATGGCCAGTTGAGTTTCCATCTCGGTCTTGGGGTGGAGCGGGGTGACGCCTCGCTTTGTTCCAAAGCATCGGCTCGGTCGCCAGGTGCAACCTGGCCTACGGGCGGGCGAGGTAGTGAGGCCTGACTTGCTGGAGTCATTGGGCGTTTGAGCTGAAGTAGGCCAGGTTCCACCTGGCGATGGTTGATGGCCGGTTGAGTTTCCATCTCGGTCTTGGGATGGAGCGGGGTGACGCCTCGCTTTGTTCCAAAGCATCGGCTCGGTCGCCAGGTGCAACCTGGCCTACGGGCGGGCGAGGTAGTGAGGCCTGACTTGCTGGAGTCATTGGGCGTTTGAGCTGAAGTAGGCCAGGTTCCACCTGGCGATGGTTGATGGCCGGTTGAGTTTCCATCTCGGTCTTGGGATGGAGCGGGGTGACGCCTCTCTTTGTTCCAAAGCATCGGCTCGGTTGCCAGGTGCAACCTGGCCTACGGGCGGGCGAGGTAGTGAGGCCTGACTTGCTGGAGTCATTGGGCGTTTGAGCTGAAGTAGGCCAGGTTCCACCTGGCGATGGTTTTGGCCGGTTGAGTTTCCATCTCGGTCTTGGGGTGGAGCGGGGTGACGCCTCGCTTTGTTCCAAAGCATCGGCTCGGTCGCCAGGTGCAACCTGGCCGACGGGGCTTGATGTTTTGGATTGTGACGCAAGGTGGTTGCGCAAGTTTTTATCCCCGCCGGGATGAAGGAAGAACGCTGCGCTGCAGACTGTTGATTGAGTCAGCCGGGAGGCGAGCGTGTCTGGTTGGTTTCCGGTAAGCGTGGGCGATCGGCTGATCGATCCATCTTCGAAACGTATTCTCTCTCGCGCCATTCCATGCGTTTCTGCGTCGAAAAAGAGTTCGGACGCCCGCGTTTCAGTTGCCTGTCCGAATTCTTGGCGAATCCGGCTACCTCAGAGGCAAGTTTGGCACGCAGGCCGCTCGCCCACGCCGGGGCCAGAAAAAAGAAGTGAGAGTGCTGGGACTCGAACCCAGGACCATTCGATTAAAAGTCGAATGCTCTGCCAACTGAGCTACACTCTCGACCGACGACGAATCGTCGGTTTGAACTGAACCGAAACGGTGGAGCGAGATTCACCGACATTCCAGAGCGAATGCCAGAAAAAAAAGCTGCCAATTGCAGAAGCAATCCGGCCGACCGAGTTCAAGCGGAGCGGACAGGATTCGAACCTGCGGAACCAGTTTCCCGGTTCACCGATTTAGCAAACCGGCGCTTTCGACCACTCAGCCACCGCTCCTGGTGGAAACGTGCCCACGAGACGTTGCCGCCGCGTGACGTGTTTCGGTCAGGCGGGATTGTGCTTCATTCCGCTTTCGGCTGCAACCCTTTCTGGCCTCTGACAGGCTGACACGGAGAACTTTTTCTAGGTTCGGATCCCCACGAGTTGTTGCAACCGACTCAGTTACCGCAATTGGAACCGAAACCGGGGCTCACCTCCCCCCTCCGGCGAACCCCGCGAACTCTGCCGCGGAGTCTTTCGTTGCACTACACTGGACGTTCACTCGCTGGTTCGCCCTTTCCATGGTTTGTTTTCCCATTCACGGTTGGATTCAACCATCGGATGCCTTTCTTCCCGCTGTTGGGTTGAACCGCCGAGTTTCCCCTCCCCTTTCCCACCTGACCTTGACCAACATGCGACCTCTTTTTGCGAACGTTTTGTCGGCCGCTTTGGCGGCATCCACCCTTTCCGCTTACTCCCCGCTTGTGTCTGCCGAAGACGCTCGGCCGGCAAAAGTCGTGTTTCAAGACGACTTTGAAAACGGCGACCAAAAATGGGAGTACCTGGACCCCAAGACTTGGAAGTTCAATTCCCCCACCGGCGAATCCAAGAATGGATCGATCGAGATCACCGATCGGAAATCCGAGTACTCGCCTCCGACCCGAAGCCCCGGCCACGTGGCTTTGGCAAAGGGCCTCGAGGTCGGCAGCTGCGAGATCCAGTTTCGTGTTCGCAGCACGCTGGACACCGGGAATCACCGAGATTGCTGCGTGTTCTTTGGTTACCAAGATTCATCGCATTTCTATTACGTCCACTTGGGTGCCAAGCCCGACCCACACAGTGGTCAAATCATGATCGTCAAAGACGCGCCCCGCTTGGCGTTGACGACGAATGAAAAGCTGACGCCCTGGGGCAATGATTGGCACAACGTGTTGGTTCGCCGTGATATCGCGACCGGAAAGATTGATGTCTTCTTTGACGACATGGAGACGCCACACATGAGTGTCGTCGACAAAACCTTCGGAGCCGGCCGGGTCGGTCTGGGGTCGTTCGATGATCTGAACGAATTCGACGATGTCGTCATTCGTGCAATCGACTGACGCATTTTGTTGGCGGATCTCGCGGTGGGCCGGGGGAGCTCGATGCATGAGTTCATGCTCGGCCCTCCCCTCGCTTCGCTCGACCCTCCCTGAGGGAGGGTGAAGTTCTGGGGGCTTCGAATCAACAAGGATTACGAGAAGCCGCTCCACCCCATCACAGGAACAGCATGAGCACGGAAGAAACTTCAACCAACGAACCGCATTGGGATCTCGATCCCAAGTTTGACTTCGTCGACGCCCATCGTTTGCCATTTTCAGGTGACAAGGTGTCGCTGAAAAAGATCGACACGGAGTGTGCCGGGCCGTTCGAAGGCAAGACGCACGGTCGGGCGTTCACGCATCAAGCGAACATCGAAATTCGCGATTTGCAGTACCGGATGTACACCGAGGGCAAGCAGTCGCTGCTGGTTGTCTTGCAGGCCCCCGACGCGGCTGGCAAAGATGGCTTGATTCGCAAAGTGCTCGGCCAGATGAATCCGCAGGGATGTCGCACGCATCCCTTCAAGGTGCCGTCGTCGGAAGAGCGGGCTCATGATTTTCTGTGGCGAATTCACAAAGCGACGCCTGCGGTCGGCAAGGTTTCGATCTTCAATCGCTCACACTACGAAGACGTGTTGGTCGTTCGGGTGGAGGACTTGGTTCCGAAGTCGGTTTGGAAAGAACGCTACGCGATCATCAATGACTTTGAGAAGATGCTCGCGCATCGTGGCACTCGGATTTTGAAATTCTACCTGCACATCAGTCCGCGGGAACAACTCGAACGCTTCAAGAAACGCTTGGACGATCCGAATAAACACTGGAAACTGAACGCGGGGGATTACGAAGCCCGCGACAAATGGGCCGCTTACCGGGAAGCCTACGAGGACGCGATGGAAAAATGTCATTCCAAAATCGCTCCCTGGCACGTGATCCCGGCGGACAAAAAGTGGTACCGAGATGCGTCCGTCGCCGCGATCGTTCGGGAAACGCTGCGTGACATGGACCCCCAATTGCCCAAAATTGACGCGGACTTGGATCAGATTCGGCAGCTCTACGAACGCGAATTGGCTGAACTGACAGAGTGATCCGTCAGGGTTTCTTGCGGTTTTCTCTGACAGGGTGCCTTGTCAGATGCCGTTTCGTCTGAAAACTCACGGGTTCTAGAGCGGTCATTGCCCGAATTCGTGCTTGCGAGCGATGATTCTTAAACCGAGCGGGCACTCGCTCAACGCGGCCAAGCTGCCTTCGTCCAACCTTTTCTTTGATTGATTGCTTTCGTTCATGAAAATTCGCCGCAACCCGACTCGCCCGGTCACCATCGGATCGATCACGATCGGAGACGGTCACCCGATCGCTGTTCAAAGCATGACGGCGACGAAGACTCAAAACATCGACGCGACGGTCGAGCAAGCCGAAGCCCTGCACGCTCGTGGTGCTGGCGTCGTCCGGATCGCGGTCGACAGTGACAAAGACGCCGAAGCGTTGGCGGAAATTCGCAAGCAGACGCAAGCGAACCTGGCCGTTGATTTGCAGGAGAATTTTCGCTTGGCCGAAAAGGTCGCGCCACACGTCGACAAGATTCGGTACAACCCCGGCCACCTGTATCACCACGCTCGCGAGTTGACCTGGCAGGAAAAGGTTCGCTATCTGATCGACATCGCCGGCACCAACAACTGCGCGATCCGGATCGGCGTGAACTGCGGCAGTGTTGATCCAGCGAAGAAGGAAAAGTACGACCACAACGATTCAATCACACCGATGCTGGAATCGGCGCTGGAACACTGCGAACTGGTCGACTCGTTGGGGTTTCACAACTTTGTCGTGTCGTTGAAGGACAGCGACCCGTCCAAAGTCGTCCAAGTGAACACGCTGTTTGCTGAACAACGACCCGATGTCGCATTGCACTTGGGCGTGACGGAAGCGGGCATGCCGCCAGACGGAATCATCAAGACGCGAATCGCGTTTGAGCAATTGATTGGCAAAGGCATTGGCGACACGGTTCGCGTTTCGCTGACGTTGCCGAACCCACGCAAACCGGAAGAAATCGATGCTGGCAAGCAGATTGTCGATGACATTCATGCGGGCCGTGTTCGCAGCGTGGTGAAGTTCGACGATTCGAAACTGAACATCATCAGTTGCCCCAGTTGTTCTCGTGTCGAGAATGAGGCGTTCATCGATTTGGCGGCCAAAGTCAAGGAAATGACGGCATTTGCTCAAGACTATGCGATCACGATCGCCGTGATGGGATGCCGTGTGAACGGGCCCGGCGAAACGGATGACGCGGACCTCGGGTTGTGGTGCGGGCCTGCAAAAGTCAATCTAAAGCGTGGCCCGGAAGCACTCGGTGCATTTGGGTACGACGAAATCCTGCCAAAGTTGAAGCAGGAACTCGACGATTTGATCGCCGCCAAGCAATAGCTTTTTGTCTTCGCTTGGTTTTCGGGACCAATTCGTAGCGGAAGTCGTCAAGACTTTCGGCGAACCATCATGCAACTCGAAACTCTTGACGAGTTTCGCTACCCGAGGAATGAGTTGCAGTGACGTCCATTTTTGAATGCTTTTCAATCCACCTAGTTCTCTGATTTAGATTCACATGGCCAGCGACGAACTTTACGAACGATACAACGAAGTCGAAAAAATCATCGACGAGGAAAAATTCGAAGAAGCCATCGCGGGATTGAAACCGTTGGTGGAAGAAGACGAAACGTTTGTGATCGCTCACTTGGCGCTCGCTCGTGTTTACACAAAAACGGGCCAGCACGAAGAAGCGATCGAGCACGGCAAGAAGGCTTGCGAGCTGGAACCCGACGACGCGTTCAACTTCACCGCGATGAGCGTCACCTATCAGCGGGCTTGGGCGGGAACGCAGAACCAGGCCTACATCGCTGCCGCCGAAGACGCGATGGCACGGGCTCAGCAGCTCAACGCGATGTAGCCGGATTCGCCAAGGATTCGGACTCGGTGCAATGTAGCCGGACTCGATTGCTTGGGACGTTTCGAGTGTGTTTTGGACAATGGCCGAGCCTCTCGGCCTCTGCGTTAAGAAAACGTTTCGCTGGCAATCGCGTTGAGCGTTGCCGCGAGCAATGGCCAGTGATCCGCCTGCGGGTTCTGCGTTGTTGCGGCTCAACCGTCACGACCGTTGCAAGCTGACCAGGCAAGGACGGACTGCGTTGGATTCCGGTCATCGTTGCGTGCACGCTGGCTTGGCGGAGCAACAAATTCACAGACGAACCTGTCGAATTTGATTGCTTCCGATTTTTGCTGAGCGTTTGAGCCGTGTCTCCATCGTTGTTTTTCGCCGCGATTTTCTGTGGAAGCTGTTTCCTGTTGTTCGTTGGCAGTGCCGATGCGATCGAAGAGTGGGAATGGAAGCGGCTGACGCGAAAACGGCTTCCGAAACTTCGTCGTGGCGATCCGTTTCGAGCCGCCACCAAGGAGTCTGCTGAGCAAACACAGACCGTTGCCAAGCCGGACGTGTCGCAGCATCCGTTGCGGTGGAAGGGATGGCGGTCGGTCAGCGTGCAATCGATCAAGGACGAGTCGCCGGATTGTCGTTCGTTTGTGTTCGTCCCCAGCGATGGTGAACCGTTCCCACCTTTCTTAGGCGGGCAATATCTGACCGTGCGTTTGAAGGATCCATCGACGGGCAAAAATGTCTCGCGTTGCTACAGCCTTTCCAGTGGCCCGGATGAACCGCACTACCGGATCACGGTGAAGCGAGTGCCGGGCGGGACGATGAGCAATTTGCTGCACGACACCGTTGGGGTGGGCGATTCGATCGAAATCCAGGTCCCCAAGGGCAAGTTCCATTACTCGGTGGCCGAAAGTCAGGCTCGCGATCCGCAGCCATTGAATTTGATCGCCGCCGGAATTGGGATCACGCCGATGTTGTCGATGATGTTCCAGAGCCTGAACGAGAGAGCAGATCGCGAAGTCAATTTGTTCTATCAAGTTCGGGATGCGATCGACGCACCGTTCCTGACCCCGATTCGCGAGATCGCGAAAATGCTGGAGGCGACCTCAGGCGTGCGTGTGCATCTTTGGTTCAGCCGACCGGAAGCCGGTGACATCGAACCCGGCAATGCGGTCGGGCGATTGTCAGCGGAGCAGATTGTGGATCGCCTCGGTCATCACCGCGGCGAGTATTTGATCTGTGGTCCCGATGTGTTCATGAACGCGATCGCGGATGGGTTGATCGAACGTGGTGCCGCGGCTGATCGCGTGATGTTCGAATCGTTTGGCGGTAAGTCCAAGTCGGCAGGGGCCTTGGCCGTTCCGGCTTGTGCTCCCGGTGCGGATGAAGCAGGTGTCGATGGGCCGGGGGCAGATGAGTCTGTTGGTTGGAGCGTCACGTTTCAAACCAGCGAGAAGTCCGCCGCGTTTGAGGCTGGGATGGAAGGTTTGCTGGACGTGGCGGAATCGTTGGACGTCGAGGTTGATTCGGGGTGTCGTTCAGGTGATTGCGGCGCGTGCGTATGTCGTTTGGTTTCGGGCAAGGTGACATACGCCGAGTCACCGGAATGCGATCTGGAAGATGGCGAAGTGGTGCTGTGTGTTGCCAAGCCGGTCAGCGAAGTCGTCATCGACGCTTGAGTTCTTGGTTGCCAGCCAACGCAGCAAAGTCTTCCCGTAGCGGAACTCGTCAAGAGTTTCGATTCGTATGCTGGATTGCCGAAAGTCTTGACGACTTTCGCTACGGCCTGAACTTGCATTCCCCGTCGAGATGCGGCATCAGGCGGTGCTTTTGCTGAGCAACCAATCCGCGAGTCGGGGGGAGACCGCGTTGATTGCCATCAGGACTCGGACTTTGGGCGGCATCACGATTTCGATCTTGCGATTCTGGATGCATCGCAACACTGCGGCAGCCACTTTCTCGGGCGGCAATCCTTTCAGTTTGGCTCCGCCGCCGGGTTGCGCGGCGGTGGCGGGAACGCCAGCCTTTTTGTCCGTTTGGTAGCGGTCAATCGGTTGGTCGTCGTCGCGACGGATAGGGCCCGGGCAAACGACGCCGACATGGATCCCGTCCGCTTCCAGTTCCATCCGAAGCTGACGCGAAAAGCCGACCAAGGCATGTTTTGCGATGACGTAGCCGCCGAGGTAACGCGGCGCGAGGCGGGAGGCCAGCGACCCGAGATTGACGATCGTGCCGCGTGACTTCTTCAGTTCCTCGTAAGCGGCGCGGCAGCACGTCCAGGCGGAGACCACGTTGTCGCGAAACAACGATTCGAGTTCGGCAGGCGCACTGTTGATCAGCAGTCCACGATCACTGCGCCCAACCACGTTGACCAAAGCATCGAGCGCCCCGAACTGGGCGACGTGCTGATCGACCAGGGCTTGCATCGATGCGGTATCGCAGGCGTCTCCCGCGAACACAGCGATGGAGTCAGCGGCGTGTTCCTTCGAGAGCAATTCCGCAGCGTGTTGGAGTCGTTCTGGATCACGACCCAGCATCGTGATCCGGTAGCCCTCACGGAGCAGTTGCCGGCAGACGTGCAGGCCCAATCCCGCGGAGGCTCCTGTGACGATCGCGGAGGGAGTCTTCGTTGGCGGGGTCACACCCATTCTTGCGTGGTGGGTTTGATCACGATTTCAGGGACACAAGCACGAGGTGGCAGTTGGCAGATCGAGAGCACGACCGAAGCGATGTCTTCGGGTTGCAGGATCGATTCTTTGTGCTCTTGGCTGACCGGAACCGGGCGATTGTCCAGGATCGGTGTGTTGACTTCGCCGGGGTACACGTTGGTGATCCGAACGCCTTCGTGGCGAACTTCGTTGGCGATGGCGGTTCCCATCGCGGTCATCGCAAATTTGCTGGCGCAGTAGACGACTCCGCCCAATGTGATCGCTCGCTTTCCAGCGACGGATGAGATGTTGATGATCAAGCCGTCGTGCCGGTCGCGCATGGCACCGATGACTTGGTGGATGCAGCGGTAGGCGCCGGTGGCGTTGATCCGAAGGACGCGATCCCATTCGTCGGGATCCATGTCCGCCATGGTTCGCTTGGCGATGTTGATTCCGGCACTGTTGACCAAGATGTCCACGTCGCCGTCGCTTGCGCGGATGTCTTGGAAAAACCCTTCGATGCTGTCGTTGTCAGCGACATCGATCGTGTGGGTGCGGACTGGGTTGGGGGAATCGATGGAGCTGGCGAGCTCTTTCAGTGGGGCTTCGCGACGTCCGCCAACGGTGACTTTCGCTCCTGCCATGGCCAATTCGCGAGCGATTCCTGCCCCGATTCCGGTGCCTCCGCCGGTGATGGCAACGACTTTGTCTTTCAGGTTCATGGTGGATCGCAAGTGTGGGGGGATGGTTCAGTGGGGTGAACTTCGATTTTCGATTTGCGGCAGGCATTTCGCAATCCCCCCTTGGCGAGACGGTTATAGTGTTCGCGTTGAATGTCCCGTCCCCCATTTTGTTTTCCACAGGAAAATCGATGTCACGTTTTTTGCTTCTCACACTCGCCCTGGGTTGTTTGATGACTGCTTCTCAACCTATTTCCGCCGCGGATTCGACGGCGGATCACGAATGCGTCTTGGCTCACGAAGCCCAAACGATTGAAGGCAAGGAAGTCGATCTGCACGATTACGAAGGCAAAGTTGTCCTGATCGTGAATGTTGCCAGCAAATGTGGCTACACCAAGCAGTACGCCGGTTTGCAATCCTTGTACGAAGCTCACAAGGAAGACGGTTTGGTCATCCTCGGATTCCCTTGCAACCAATTTGGATCGCAGGAACCAGGGACAAACGCCGACATTTTGGAGTTCTGCAGTGCTCGGTACAACGTCACGTTCCCGATGATGGGCAAGGTCGACGTCAACGGTGACGACGCGTCGCCGTTGTACAAGCAGTTGACCAGCGTCGAAGCCAAACCAGCTGGCAAGGGCCCGATCAGTTGGAACTTTGAAAAGTTCTTGATCGGCCGCGATGGTCAAGTCATCGGTCGTTACAAATCGAAGGTCGCACCTTCGGACGATGAGTTGGTTTCGGCGATCAAAGCGGCACTGAAGGGCTAGAGGCCTGTGTGGCTCGCACGAGTGGCGAGTCACGAGCACGAAAAGCTCGAAGCTCGAAGCTCGAAGCTCGAAGCTCGAAGCTCGAAGCTCGAAGCTCGAAGCTTTCCTTCAGCGCATAAAAAACGGGGCGAACTTGTCAGGCAAGTTCGTCCCCGGTTTTGTTTGATCGCGTGGAGTCCACTCAAGCACCCCGGTGACATCGTGGCCGGTGATCCGTTATTCGGTTCGATGTCCGAATCAGCACGGCCGACGAAGTCAGGTTGGGGTCGCTGTGTGGAGAGCGTTACGTCAACGTTCTCTGGGTAGCCCCGTCGTGGGGGGCTCCCCTGAGAACAAATTTCAATCAGCAGCCGCAAGCAGGAGCAACGTCGCAACCGGCGTCGCATCCGCAGTCGTTTCCGCAGCCACAGCCGTTGCCGCCAAGGATTCCCTTGAGCAAGCTACGGATAGGACCAGCCGAAGCAGGTGCACATGCTGGAGCACAAGCGTCTGCACATCCGCAGACAGGAGCTGGGCAGCAAACGGTGACAGGAACTTGCTTGCAAACCACTCGTGGCACGCAACGAGTCACGGTGTAAGGCTCGCACACTTGGCGGCACTTCTTGACCTTGATCGTTTCTTGGTAGCACTCTTTGCGGCAAGTCGTGTAGCACACGGTCTTGGTACGGCACTCAGGGATCATCTTGCAAACTTTGTACTCGCAAACTTTGGTGCGGCACTCAGGAACCATCTTGCAGACGGTGTACTTGCAAACTTTGGTGCGAGGCTCGCAAACCATCTTGCAAACGGTGTAGTTGCAAGTCTTGGTGCGGCACTCGGGAACCATTTTGCAGGTCGTGTAGTTCACGGTCTTTTGACGGTTTTCGCAAACCATCTTGCAGACTTTGTACTCAACGGTCTTGCTACGGCACTCAGGAACCATCTTGCACACGGTGTAGTTGCAAGTCTTGGTACGGCACTCAGGAACCATCTTGCACACTTTGTACTCAACGGTCTTGGTGCGGCACTCAGGAACTCGACGGCACACGGTGTAAGGGATTTCACGAGTACGGCATTCTGAGACGTACTTGGTGCAAGTCACTTCTTTTTGCTCGCAAGTTGGGACCCAGACTTTCTTGCAGATCGTCTTGGGGCAACCTTGAACGCATTCCACTCGGCATTTGCCGGGGCAGTACACGGTTCGGCAAGTCGCTGCATCGAAGTACGAAGTACCGGGCTCACGCACGGTCCGACGGATCATCGGTCCAGGAACGGTTTCCGTGACAGTTTCCCAGTGTCCACCTTTGACCGTGATGGTCTTGGTGTACGTTTGAGGAACGCTGACGCGGTAGTTTTCCGTGCGAACCTTTTGTTCTTGCACGGTGTTGTAAACCGTGTAGTTGATGTTTCGCGTACGAGTTTCGTACGTTGGCACCATCACGGTGTAGTTGGTCACTTTTTGACGAGTTTCGTACACAGGCTTGTTGACCGTGTAGTTGATCGTCTTCGTACGAGTTTCGTACACAGGTTTCTTGACTGTGTAGTTGATCACCCGTTGGTGCTGTTCGTAAACAGGCTTGTTAACGGTGTAGTTGATCGTTTTCGTACGTGTTTCGTACACAGGTTTCTTGACTGTGTAGTTGATCACCTTTTCACGAGTCTCGTACACAGGCTTGTTGACCGTGTAGTTGATCGTGCGTTGGCGTGTTTCGTACGACGGCACCATGACCGTGTACTGAACTTCTTTTTGGTGAGTTTCTGGAACCATCCGCGTACGGTTGACCACTTGGTCTTCGAAGTACACTTCGTTCCGAGTGCGGGTGCGAGTCTCTTGGACTTGCTCCATCACTGTTTCGCGGACAGTTCGCATCACGGTGTACGATCCACCGGCGACGGCCGAACCGTCAGAGATGACCGAACCACCAGCAACAGCCGAGCCGTCTGCCATCACCGATCCATCGGCAACAACGGAACCACCACAACTGCTACAACCTTCGTAACTGATCGCACCGCTATAAGCAGCGTGAGCAGCATTCGCGCCCGAGACGACCGAGATGATCATCAGAGCAGGCAACAACCACAAACGTTTCATCGTAAGTTTCTCCACAGGTAACAACGGGACGTTGTAATAACGCAGCTTCCTTTGGCCTGCCGGATACCCCCCGGCTTGACCTCCATACCAACCAAGACCCAGACTGCTAAACCGATCCGCTGCCTGATTCACTGTCACTCTTGTTGCAGTGTGCCCGTCGACTGAACGAAGGCCGAGGCTGCGGTTGTGAGAGCGGGATGGCCCACACGTGGGCCAGGGAGGGTCGGTAAGGCTTCACTTGCCAGTCGGTCAGAGATAAGCTGTGCCAGGTGTGTGACACAGGCGAAAACTCTGCGGACTAGTAAAACTGATCTTGATGCACAAACTTCATCGTCTGCGGGACACGCGTTGAACAAGCAAACAGGGAAGTCCTGGCAAAAGGGAACGATTGCGTCGTCGAGTCTTGCCGACCTTGCGGGTTGTTCCAATGAAAACAAATGTGCGGGTCGGTCATGGGCATGAACACAGAGCACGCTGCGGACGGTTCCGACAATCCCGACGAGAGCGATCGTCGGGCCGAGTTGTCGACGCCCGCGGTGGGACGATTGTCGCTGTATTACCGTGAATTGCACCGTTTGCTGGATGCCGGTGAAACGTCCACGAACAGCCGTGACCTGGGCGCGATGGTCAATGTGTCGCCCGCTGTCGTGCGCCGCGACCTCAGCTCGATTGGATCGATCGGTCGTCGCGGGGTTGGATACGACGTTGCGATCCTGGCCGACCGAATCGGTGTCGTTCTGGGATCAGGCGTGCAGTGGAAAGCGGTCCTGATCGGCGTCGGGTCGCTGGGCAACGCTTTGCTGCGTTATCGCGGGTTCGAACGCCTGGGCTTTTCGCTGGCGGCCGCGTTTGACACGGATCCAAGCAAGTATGGCCGCGAAGTCGGGGGCACGACGGTTCGTTCCCTGGACGATTTGGAAGAGGTGTTGGCGACCGCAAAACCCGAATTGGCCATCCTGGCCGTGCCGAGTGAACAAGCCAGCCAGGTCGCCACTCGCGTGGTGGCCGGTGGGATTCAAGGCATCCTGAATTTTGCCCCCACAACCCTTCGCGTGCCCGCTGGCACAGCGATCATCAACGTGGATCTCGCCAGTGAACTGCAACAGCTGGCGTTTCGAATCCAGAACCGTTGATGGGCAGAGGGCTGGCCTGGTAGCGGGAGAATGCGTTGGTGATGCAAGGGATGGAGCGTGGTACGGGCTGGCATCGAGCACCGATGGCTCGTGCCGCAAGCACAAGCACGAGCACAAGCACGAGCACGAGCACGAGCACGAGCACGAGCACGAGCACGAGCACGAGCACGAGCACGAGCACGAGCACGAGCACGAGCACGAGCACGAGCACGAGCTAGAAGCTAGAAGCTAGAAGCTAGAAGCTAGAAGCTAGAAGCTAGAAGCTAGAAGCTAGCCCCCCTTGTCGTGGCTGCATCAGTTGTCGATGCGGAGCATTGGGTTCCAGTTGCCAACTTTGTATTCGGTTCGCTTGCCGGACGCGGGCATCCCTTTGGTTCTTTCGGCTTCGAGTTTCTGCGTCAACTCGCGAATCACGGTGGCGATCTCGGGATCGTTTTTGCGATCGCCGTGAGCCAAGTTGGTGAACTCCTCGGGATCGTTCTGGTGATCGTAGAGCTCGGTGCCACGTTTGCCGTCGTCCCACAGGGTCAGCCGGTACCGCTGGGTCCGAATGGAATACCCGTAGTAGCGTTGTTTGGCTTGACGATCATTGCGAACGACCATCGTCAGGGAGTGACCGCGGCCTGCTGCCGAGGGATCCCGCAACATCGGAACGAGCGATTGGCCTTGCATCCATTCTTGCGTGGGCACGTCACACCATTCCGTCAGCGTCGGATACAGGTCGACCAGCCCCACGGGCGAGGTGGCCACCGCGCCGGAGGTGCGTCCGGGTTCGGCGATGATCAACGGCACGCCAGCGACTTGGTCGAACAAGGCTTGCTTCTGCCACAATCCCTTTTCACCTAGGAAGTAGCCATGGTCGCTGGTGAAGACCACGATCGTGTTCTTGTCCAAGCCGGTGCGTTTGAGCGTGTCGAGCACCTTGCCGACTTGCGCGTCCATGAACGTGGTGCTGGCGTAGTAAGCCTGGACCGCTTTGCGGCGCAGATCGTCGGTGAGTAGCTCTTGCTCCTTTTTCCGACTGAGCAAGGCCGCCTCGGGAACGTCCGCGTTGTCTTCTTTGACATTGTCAAACAGCGGCATGTCTTCCAGGTCGTAAAGATCGAAGTATTCCTTGGGTGCCACATAGGGCGTGTGCGGTCGATAGAACCCAACGGCTAGAAAGAACGGGCGGTCGTTGCGTTTGGCGCAGCGTTCCAGAACCCAGGACGCGTCGTCTGCTAGCATCCCATCGGTGTGGGCCTCGTCTGGGCGAGGCGATGCGTACCAGGACAGCGTTCCGCCGAACGCGTTCTTGCGAAGCGTGAAGATATCGGGTTCTTCGATCAGTCGATCGCAACCGGCTGGATTGAGTTCCAGTTCCCAGGACGCGGGGTCATCGTGGCCGTTGGTGCCAACGGATTTGGGAACGTTGTAGTGGTACATTTTTCCGATGCGACCGGCGAAGTACCCGTCCAGCCGGAAGGCTTGTGGCAGCGACCAACGCTCAGGAATCGAATCACGAAAAATCTGGGCGTTGCCGTGGATGCCGGTGGTGTCCGGATACAGCCCGCACAACATCGAATTTCGCGACGGGCCGCACAGGGGGTACTGGCAGGCCGCGTTCTGAAACAGGACGCCTCGGGCGGCCAGGCGATCGATGTTGGGGGTTTGGACCAGCGGATCCCCGTAGCAACCGATGCGAGTGTTCAAATCATCGGAAATCAAGAACAACACGTTCTTGCGTTGGTTGCCTTGGGAGCTTTCGGAATCTTGTCCGTGGGACGCTTGAAGATTGAAACACAAGCTGAGGAACAGTCCGAGGCCGAGAATCCGCCTGATAAACATTGAGGTACCTGCTGCACGAGGGTTGAGACTGGTGCGGCAAGTATAAACGAGCGAAACCCACGACGTTGGTTCACAACGACGTGGGTTTCGGATGGCGATCGAAGGTCGGGACGCTCGCGTTTCAGTGGCGAGTCTCGGGGCAACGTTTAACGCTGAACGTTGTCTTCCTCGGGACGGGTGGCCAACTGCGTTTCCGCGTCCATCGCGGCGGGATCCAGCCCCGGATTCAGCTCGGGGTAGGCTGAGTCCGGGACCACGTCGACGGCCACGATGGATTCGATTCCGGTGGCAGTGTTCAGGCTCACAATGCCGTTCGGAATTCCATCGGGCGTGGGGGCTGGAATGGCATCGCCGTCCACCAGCATGGTTGGAATCGCGGGGGACGATTCCATCGCATCCGGAGCGTCGTCGGGAGTGGGCGCGGGAACCAAGTCACCGTCGACGAGCATGATTTCGATGATTGCCGAGTTGGGCAACTCATCGGGAACCGCATCCGGAGTCGGAGCCGGGATGACTTCCCCGTCGACGACCATCGTGTCGATCGAGTGAACCGTGTCCGGTTCCGCGTCCGGAACCGGCTGAGGGATCGGTTCGCCATCCACCAGCATCATCGGGACAGGTTTCGCGATCAGCGACGCCAGGTCACTCGCCACGACATCCAACACATCCGCTTCAATCACCGACCGGCGGCGAGCCACATCCGCCAGCACCACGCCAAGCTCACGAGGCGAGAAGCACTCCGCCACTTCCGCCGCCTTGCTGACTTGCCAAACCGCTTCTTCCAGCAAGCAATCTGGGGATGCCTTCACCAGTTGAGCGTCGTGGAAATCGCCCTCGTTCAGGTCATAGGGCAAGTAGGCTTCTGCCAAGGTCACGATGACAGGTGAGCTCCCTGCCAAATCGCTGGCGTCTTGGGCAGCCACTTCGGGCTCGGCAATCCGTTCAACGCCCGCTTGCAAAACCGTGTTGCCAACCGGTTTTGAAAAGTCATGCATGGCGATGAAGGGAACGATCACACCTGGATGGGTGACATCCAAGGGTTCTTCTGCGGCGAGTGCAGCCAACTCCTCGCGAACATCGATCGTGAACTTGTGCGGTGCAGGCTTGGCGGGCACGGCTTTTTGAACCACTTGGCTCTGCAGCACAGACGCGTCGGAAGTGACTTCGGGCGTCGATTCGTCCAGCCACCAACGGTTCAGTGCCACCGCTTGAGCCAACGCTTGGTCGTCGGCCACTTCTTCGTTGAGCCCGGGATCCAGTTCGCCAGCGACGGGTGGCAATTTGGCTTGCGTGCGAATCATGGCGAACGGTTCAAGGAACTGTTCGAGCGGGATGCCGATCTTGGCCGCGGTGGAAGCGGCGACGGCGGCCAGCATTTCGTTGAAGTCCGAGGAGGTGCGCCGAACACTGGTCGCGGGAGCGGGCACATCATGGAGGTCGGCCGCGGCAATCTTCAGCTCGTCGCCGGTGGACTCGGGTTGAATGTCAACGCGGACGGTCGGGATGGAATCGTGTGTTCCCGGGATTGAGATGATGGCTTGCTGGGCGGGTTGGGCGTCGGCTTCCTCGGCTTTGATCTCCCCGGCTTTGGTTTCGTTGTCTTTGGGTTGGGCTTGGGGGGCATCCACAACAACGGCAGGGGCCGCGGCGATGGGGGCGGGATCGACAGGAGCGGGGTCGATGGGGGCGGCGTCTTCGTCAAAGCGGTGGACGAGGATGGAGATGCCGCCGGTGAGAGCAGGATCGACTTGCTTGGCATGAGCGAGCGATGGTGCCAGGCCCGAAGCAAAGAGCGAACCGGCGATGGTGACCGACAAAGCGAGGCGTTTGGCGGTGGTGGAACAATGGCGAATGGGGGTGAAGATTTTCATGATTATATTGGGCCGGAGATCAGCGAACGAAGGCTTGGAATAAAGTGTCCACTGCGAAACCGGAGCTTGAATGAATGTGATGGTGGGCTGTGAGGTGGGACAGAGCGGCAACGGGGGGTGCCGAAGTTGGCGCTGCCAAAATCGCCGGATGGAGATCCCGCTCCAAGGCACGCTATCGGCGAGTTGAACGGCTGGGGAATTGAAATCGCCTGGGAAAGCGATTCGTTTTCACTGCGACCGTTCCAGTTGTTCCGTTTGGGTAAAGTCCCGGCGGTTTCACGGCCGCATTTTTGACGATATCCCCACAATTCGCCTGCCGAAACGCCGTTGGACGCAAGCGTCAAACCGAGCTTGGGCACTCACCGGCCACGCCTCACCACTCTGGCGAGGACGGATTGCCACCATTCCAAAACGGGGCGAAGCCGGTACGCTTTTGGTAGCCGCAGGAGTGTTTCTGCGGTTCGATGGTCCCGCGAATTTCCCGAGCAGGTTTGCAGTCTTGAGTTCCGCCAAAGGTCCCCTTCTCGATCCGACGATGCTATTCCGGTTCGAAGTTCGGCTGCAGCAGCACGCTTTGGATTGGACCTCGCGAGGGTTGTCGCTGCCCACATCCTGCCGAGTGCCTTCTTTTGCGGCCCTCTCAGGCAGTCCGATCTTTGCCGATGTTCGCATCGCGTGGGACGTCACCGGCATCGGGTTTCACTTGCTGGTCAATGGGAAACGTCAGTTGCCATGGTGTCGCGAAACCCGATTGGACGAGAGCGATGGGTTGCACCTTTGGATGGACACCCGGAACAGTCCCAACATTCACCGGGCGACCCAGCATTGCCATCGGTTTTTATGGTTGCCCGCCGGCGGTGGCCCCAAGCGGGAGCGCGCGGTCGCGGCGATGGTGCCCATCAATCGGGCGCGAACCAATCCCAAGCCCATTCGTCCGGACGCGCTGAAGATTCACGCGATCCCGCGGCACGATGGGTATGAATTGTCGGGTTTGATTCCCGCCGATGCCTTGACGGGATACGACCCCAAGGACCAATCGCAGATCGGTTTCTATTACCTCGTCGCGGATCGGGAACTCGGCAACCAAGCCTTGACGCTCAGCACTGATTTCCCGGTCGCGGAAGATCCATCGTTGTGGTCCGAAGCCGCGTTGATCTCCAGCTGAGCAAAGAGCAGCTGGTGGCCGAGGCGGCAGTGCGTTTGCGAACCAGGCCGTTATTCGGCGGTTTCGCCAACCGCACCTTGGTAGAATTCGACCAGGTCTTGACGCAGTTGCTTGAGGGACGGCTCATGGACGTACATCATGTGCCCACCTTCGTAATGCTTGATCGTCAAGTTCTTGCTGCGTTCCGGTGACAATCCCATGTGATCGATGGTGTACTCCATCGCGAAATGGGGCGTGGCAAGATCGTAGTAGCCACAGGCGACGAACAATTTGAAGGACGGGTTGGCTGTCATCGCTCGACGCAAGGTTTCTGACGCATCGACGTAGCGGCCTTCGAAGGGTTTGTAGCTCCACGGGTGCACGTTGCCGGTCAGAATCTCGTAGACGCGTCGGTCCTTGTACTTCAAATCACGATGCATGTAATCGTTCAAGCAAGCCGTGAAAGGGCCGAAGATCGCGGCGCCACTGGCATCGAATTCGGGCGTCTCGCCGGCTGAGTCACGGTCGATGTTTGTGTAACGACCGTCGAAACGGCCGACGGTCAACGCTTGATCGCGAAGCAACTCTTTGCCGAAACGTTGCATCGAAATCTTGAGGTTGGACGACAACACGTACTCTTCCGACAGGCCCGTCAGGCGTGCGAGTTCCTCGGCGACACGTTGACGTTCCTTCTTGCCGATGCTGGTACCTTTCAGCAAAGCAGGGGCGTATTGGCGGTACGCAAACTTCTCCGATTTTGCGACGACTTCCGCCAGTGGAAGCGATTGCAGTTCCTCGTCGAGTTGCTTGTGGTACCAAGCCGTCGCTGTGTAGGTCGGCAAAAAGCACACGTCTGGGACATCGTTGCTGGGCGAGAACCGCAGCGTTTGAAAATTGATGGCACCGGAGATCACGATGGCCCCGTTGAGTTCCATTTTGTAATGGTCTCGCAGGTAGCCGCTCAGCCCCGCGACGCGCAGTCCGCCGTAGCTTTCGCCGAGGATCAATTTCGGTGAGAGCCAGCGTTCGAACTGAGTGGTGTAGTCATGGATGAACTGGCCGACGCTGCGGACGTCTTCGTTGTAGCCATGGAAATCGCTCTTGCTGACGTCTTTTGCGGGACGGCTGTAACCGGTGCTGACGGGGTCGATGAACACCAGGTCGGTGATGTCGAGGAGGCTCTGGTGGTTTTCATCGAGGTGATACGGAGGACGCAGCACAGACGCATCGTCTGGGAAGCGGATGATCTTGGGGCCCAGCATCCCCAAGTGCAGCCAAACCGAAGAAGACCCCGGTCCGCCGTTGAAGCAGAACGTGATCGGACGCTTGGTAATGTCGTCGGTCTCACGGGTGTACGAGACGAAAAAGACTTCTGCTTTGGGATCCAGTTCGTCAGTTTGCATGACCAAACGACCCGCGGTGGCGGTGTAATCAATCGTCTCACCTGCCACGCTGAACGAGTGCTCGGTGGTGACAAATTGGTCCGTCAACTCGTCACTCGATTTCTCTTCCGCCGGGGTGCCCTTCGAGGGGGCTGCGTCGTCGCCGAACACATTGGTGCTCAATAACAACAGCATCCACAAGCTTGCAAAGCATTTCCAATTCATCGGGGCCATCTCTGTTGTGTCCATCGTGAAGCGTTCAATACGGGGTCCGCACTGGTTGCCAGTGTACTTTGCTGCGGATGCTTTGATTGGCGCAAAGATGAACTCTTGGGGGCTCGGCCGGCGCCGGGCAATCCGTGCCCAATATCGCTGGAGAATGGCGGATGAGTCGCCTCTCTCGGCGGGCGATCGGGTGTCGCAAACGAAGAGGAGCAGCCACGGAATCGAAACTCCACCTTGACGTGTAGAAATGAACCTGTACGTTGAGGTGAATGTTTAGCGGCGTGATGTTTGGCCGCTTCGTTTCGACTTCCTCATTCGGGAGAGCTGCCTTGCTCAGTGAAAACACCATTCGCATCGTCAAAGAGATCACGCCCGCCGTCGCCGCCAACGCGGAGACGATCACCCGGCGTTTTTATGAGCGAATGTTTGAAGTGAATCCGGAGGTCAAGGTTTTCTTCAACCAGTCGCACCAGCACACCGGTGGTCAGCAGAAGGCTTTGGCGGGTGCGATCTGTGCCTACTTCACTCACATCGACAACCCTGCGGTGTTGTTGCCCGCCGTGGAACTGATCGCTCAGAAGCACTGTTCGCTAGGAATTCAAGCCGAACACTATCCGATCGTGGGCGCGAATTTGTTGGCAGCGATCAAGGATGTGATGGGCGAAGGGGCGACGGAAGAAGTCCTGGGTGCGGTGGAGGAAGCGTATGGGTTCTTGGCTGACATCTTCATCGGTCGTGAAACCGAGATCTATCAGGATCAAGCCCAGATGCCCGGTGGATGGAACGGCACGCGAACGTTTGTGGTCTCGCGAAAGACGCCCGAAAGTGACTGTGTGACATCGTTCTATTTGACTCCCGAGGACGGAGGAGAATTGCCTGCTTTCAAACCGGGGCAATACATCACCGTCCACGTCGATCATCCGGTCACGCCCACCTCGCCTCGCAACTACAGTTTGTCCGACCATTGCCAAGAGCCTCATTATCGGATCAGCGTGAAGCGTGAGGGAGCACTGCAAGCCGATGCGCCAGGCGGTTTGATTTCGAACCATTTGCATGACCAGATGCAGGAGGGGGATTTGATCGAGGTTGGACCACCTTGTGGAGAATTCACGCTTGATCCAAGCGAGAAAGTGACGGAACCGGTGGTCTTCTTGGCCGGCGGGATCGGGGTGACCCCGCTGCTGTCGATGGCAAAGTCATTGCTGAAAGCTCAGCCCGAGGCGGAGGTCGTGTTCGTGCAGGCAGCTCGCAACAGTGCGTCACAGGCGTTCGCGGATGAGTTGCGAACGCTCGCGGAATCATCGCCAAGGTTGAAGTTGCGTACCATCTATGACAGTCCGCTGGCGGATGATTTGTCTTCCGGAAAGTGCGACGCCACCGGGCTGCTGACCAAAGAAACGATCTGCGACTGGGCGCCCGTGGAAACGGCTCGGTTCTTTTTCTGTGGCCCCAAGCCATTCATGCAAGTGGTTCATTCCACGTTGTCTGAACTGGGGGTCGCGGATCATCGGTTGCAGTATGAGTTCTTTGGTCCCAAGCAAGAATTGGTGCCTGCTTAGCCGGTCACGTCATGGGGCATGCTCTAAGCAGGTACGCAGGTGTCATCGGGTATGTGAGCCGTTGGCGTTAGCCACGGTTTTCACACGCAACCGGGGCTAACGCCCAAACGGCTCACATGGTTGTGCCCGATCATTCCAGCCGACCTGCCTAGGAACCACGTGTGTTGGTTGCGCGCGTGGTTCTTTCGTGTCCTTGCATCCGCATCGGAAGTCGACAAATGCTGTCGTCCTCACAATTGTAAATTGAAACCAACCGCTTGGTGCTGCGGTTCCGCTCGCCTACGCTTGGCGCATTCATAGCAAACGTTGTGTTTGTGTCTTTCCGGTGGTGTGCGTCGCATAGAGCGAGGGGTCGAGATGGGTTTGGTTCAAGAGTTTAAAGAGTTTGCACTCAAAGGCAGTGTCATCGATTTGGCGGTTGGGGTTGTGATCGGCGGTGCCTTTGGTGGCATCGTGAAGTCGCTGGTCGACAACATCATCATGCCACCGATCAATTTGTTGACAGCTCGCTCGGGAGTCAACTTCAAAGAGGCTGCCCTGACGATTGAAACCGAGTCGCCCAAGCTCGACGAGGCTGGAAAGATCATCGAAGGCGAAGGTGCCGGGATGCTGGTTCAGGACTATCCCATTTTGAACTACGGCCCATTCACTCAAACCATTTTTGAATTCCTGCTGATCGCCATCGCCTTGTTCGTAGCGATTAAGCTGATCAACGCTGCTCGGGCGCGGATGGAAGAAGAACCGGAAGAGGAAGAGGTCGCCAAGCCGAGCGAGGACATTCAACTGTTGCGAGAAATTCGCGACGCCCTTCAAAAAAGCTGAGGACACAATGAGTCACCGACGTTCGTTTGCATTTGTTTTTGCCGCCGCACTCACATGTCAATCGATCGGAGTGGGTGGCTTCGTCAGCGCCGCCGACGCCACGCTCGATGCAGAAGCATCGAGCGAAGTGGTGGAAGGGCAGTTTGTGTACAAGACGATCACAGACGATTCGTCAGGCAAGTCGACGGAGTTGTTCGTTGACTGGACGCGGCCGGCGGATTGGTCGGCAGAAGATTCTCGTCCCGCAGTCGTGTTCTTTCATGGCGGCGGTTGGACGGGCGGGAAACCGGGCCAGTTCGCTTCGCACAGCAAGGAACTGGCGGAACGCGGCATGGTTTGTTTTCGCGTGAAGTATCGGTTGCTGAACAAAAAGTCCAAGTTGCCACCGGACACTTGCGTCGAAGACGCTTCGGATGCGTTTCGCTACATCCGAGCCAACGCCAGCCAATTCGGGATCGATCCAGAGCGGATTGCGACCGGCGGCGGTTCAGCAGGAGGCCACTTGGCCGCCTACTTGGGCATGATGGATGACCAAGTCGTGGACGGAGTTTCTCGCAAACCAGCGGCGATGCTGTTGTTCAACCCCGTTTATGACAACGGGCCAGGCGGATGGGGCACCGCCAGAGTTGGCGATGCGTACTCGAAGTATTCACCTGCGCACAACATCACGAAGGACGATCCGCCGTCAATCGTGTTCCTGGGGACCAACGACAAGTTGATCCCGGTCGCGACCGGCGAGCGGTTCCGCGACGCCTGTCAAGAACAGGGCGTTCGCAGCGAGCTGCACCTTTACGAGGGCCAGCCACACGGATTCTTCAACGCGAAGAAGACCGATGGCGGCGGCAAAATCTACCGCGACACGATGGAAAAGACGGTCGCGTTTTTGAAAGCACTCAGCTGGATCGATTGAGCGAAGTCAGAGTCGAACAGTTGTCCTCAACTGTTCCGCTGGGCAGTCTTGATCCGCCAGGCCTCCTTGCGACCGTGTTCCCTTTCAACCGTTCGTGTCACGCTGCTCGACGACAATGAACTGGGCATGCAAACATTTGGGGACAAATGTTCTACTCTCGTTCAGCTTCGTTTTGAGAGCGGAGTCAGAGTCGAACCGTTGTCGTTATCTGTTTCGCCGGGCAGTCTTGATCCACCAGGCCTTCTTGCGACCGTGTTCCCTTTCAACCGTTCGTGTCACGCTGCTCGACGACAATGAACCGGGCATGCAAACATTTGGGGACAAATGTTCTACTCTCGTTCAGCTTCGTTTTGAGAGCGGAGTCAGAGTCGAACCGTTGTCGTTATCTGTTCCGCTGGGCAGTCTTGATCCACCAGGCCTTCTTGCGACCGTGTTCCCTTTCAACCGTTCGTGTCACGCTGCTCGACGACAATGAACTGGGCACGCAAACATTTGGGGCAAATGTTCGACTCTGCCAATGCTCACTCGGCGGAAGGCTTGGCGTCCGTCGCTTTCGGCTTGATCGCCTTCTCTTCTTTCTTCACGTCGGTCGCTTTGATTGGCTTGGGCATTTCCTTGCCTTCCGGAATGAACTTCATCGAGATGGAGTTCACGCAGTGGCGAGTGTTTTTAGCCGTCAAGCGTTCTCCGTGGAAAACATGGCCGAGGTGGCCGCCGCAGTTCGCACAGACAATTTCGATCCGGCGTCCATCGGCGTCTCGATTGCGTTTCACGGAACCTTCGATTTCATCATCGAAGCTGGGCCAGCCACAGTGGCTGACAAATTTGTCTTTGGCGTGATACAGCGGCGTGTTGCAGCGTTTGCAGATGTACGTGCCGGGATCTTTGGTCAACGTGTAGCCACCGTCTCCTGGTGGTTCGGTGCCCTTTTGCAGGATCACGTAGGCTTCGGCTTCGGTCAGCGGATTGAACGGGCTCGAATCCATGTTCAGCTCAAATCGGTTGGAGGGCATTTGGAAGGCAGATGTCTTGGCCGAGACAGCGGGCTTTTTGGCAGAGTCGTCTTGCTTGACCGTTTCAACCGCAACGTCATCGGGCTCGCCGGTCTTCGTCGTGGTGGAATCATCCGCGTTGATGGATGCCATCGGGCCACCACAGCCATTGGTCACGAAAAGCAAGACACCGGCAGCGGTGAGGGCGAAGCACTTTTTCCAAACAGGCTTTGAGAGCAGGGGCATCGTTCGGCCTTTGAGTCGAAAGAAGGTGGAGCGGAGGCAGGGTAGGGAGCTTGGAACCGTCCAGTCAATGAAAACCCGCGGGAAAACCAGCGGATCTATCCATGGAAGCAGCAAATTGCGAAAACGACGGCTGTACCTGCAATCTATTTTACCGAATCGTAGTACGTCGCAAACCGGAAAATGGATTTCAATTCTTCCGGACGAATTTCGGTTGATTGCGGAGCGGCGGAATCGAGCCTCTTGAGGTGCCGAGTTGGGGGCTCCGACGCCCCTGATCAAGCATTCTCGCCGATGAGAGGGCGGCGGATGACGGGCTTCCGGTGACGGGCGGTTGTTCCGATCGATTCCGATGCTGATCCACCAACAAGTGGCGGCTAGCGGTCAAACTGTTGTTGAGTCGAACGTTTCCGCGTCATGGCGAGCTTCCATCGCGCCGCTGTAGATCTCGTGAGCGACCAGGACGATCATCCCTACCAGGAGTGGCAAAATATAGTAGATCACTCGGAAGATCAAAACGGAGGCGAGCACGGGTTTTCCGACCGTGTCTTTGAGCAGCGTCCAGAGGATCAATTCCAACACGCCGAGGCCACCGGGGACCTGGGTGATCAGGGAAACGGTGATTCCGACCAGGTACGCAGCCAGGACGGTGGGAAACGGCACCACCGCGTCACCGGGCATCACCAGGTAAAGTGCGGTCGCGGAAATCGTCAGGTCGACAATCGCGACGGAGGCCTGAGCGGTGGCCAGTCCTAGGCTTGGCGGGCGCAGGTGCAGTTTGCCAATCGGCCACGGTTTTCGCCAAACCAGGCAGATGCCTGCATAAAAAACGGCGATCGAAAGCAGGATCGCTCCAAGCGTTCGGACCCCAAAGGGCAGGTCGAATTTGGCTGGCAGTTCGATCGGGTGCAGGACCAGAACGACACCGCCTAGCACGCAGACGCCCGACCAGAATGTCAGGGCCAGCACGCTCATCAGGGCCACAATTTGTCTGTGGGTGAGCCCCCAGCGATGATAGAAGCGGTACCGGATCGGGGCCGCCGCCAGCAGCGTGCCCAGGTTGTTTCCCAGGGCATACCCTAAAAAAGCGACCAGAGAGACTCGTCGCAGCGGCAGTGCTCGGCAGACATACCGAAGTGCCAAGATGTCGTAGCAGATCAGCAGGCCGTAGTTCAGCGCCACCAGGAAGGTGGCAATCACCAGGTAGGCGGTTGGGACGCCGGTCAAGCCAGCGACAAAGTCATCCCAGGAGACTTTATGAGCTTCGCCGATCAGCAGCCGCACGGCCAAGCCGAACAGCAACAGCGCCATCAACGGGCCGACAAGCTTGCGGGGATCGAATTTCACGCCGGGTGGCTCTTTGGGGGGGACGGCCGAAAGTCGCTAGTTCCAACTCGATTGGTTTTCGCGAGGTTCAACGTAACGGATGTCTTGCAAATCCAGGCCCTCCAGACGTTTTTCCAGTTCTTGAAGGTCAGCATCTTGCTGTTCTTGGGTTTTGTCGTTGTCGCGAGTCTCGTCGTCAAGCTTGCGTTGCTCGTCCGCGGACTTCTTTTGACGATCCTCCCCGGAATCAGCCGTGCTCTCGTTGTCGTACCGGGACCGGCCGCGAATGTGACGATCGGCCGCTTCGGGATCCGTTCGGGCTTCCAGGTCAGCGGCTCGGGCGCCAGCGGGATCAAACACGCTGCCAACGCGTCCGGTGTCGCGGAGCGTTCTCTCCCAGGCGCCGCCGTAGGCTGGGTAGGCGTCCAAGTCGCAATCGGCGCACAAGCGGCAGCCGATCGACGGGACCACCAGGGTGACCAGCAAGATCAGCGAAAAAGCGGCGGAGGCGATTCTTCGAGCGGACATGTGGGATCGGGAAGTGAAAGGGGGGAGATTGTGACAGGTGGGAAGGCGGGCGGCCAGAAACAATTGCGTTCGAGGCCCATTTCCCGGGGCTTGAACTCGACGATTGGCAAGCGATTTGCGAAAACGTCCAGGCACAAAGCCCTCCGCCATCCTCTATCGGAATTCCTCTGAGTTCGGGTGAGGTAATTTGGGGAGGTTTTGTCGATTATTTCGATTGGATGGAATTTTCCGTCCGAAAATTGGAAGTTCCGCTCAAGTTCGCTCTTCCGCGAGCCGGGGCAAAAATGTGACAAGAGCTTTCCCGGCGAGCAAGGAACGCTCTTTTCCGGTCTCTTCTTTTTGTTCCGCTTCACGCAGGATGCCAGTGATGCCTCAGTTAATTTTTTTGGCGACCGCCACCAGTGCGATTGGTTTGCCCTTGATTGCCTTGATCATGTTGATGGTCAGTAAATTGTCGGTTGGGGCTGCGGCGCGTCGTGCCGAGCGTCGCTTTTTGGCATTATTGGTTATCATGAGTGTGATCACTGCCCGCACCGTGACCACTAGCGAACCCACTTGGTTGATCCACACGGTCACCTTGGCGGTCATGATTGTTGGATCCCTTTGGATTCCCGGGCAGCATCCACCCCGGACCTCGTCCTCACCTGAGCAAACCTCCTTAGCCGGTTCATGAACTCGATCACCGAATTGCCGTCCAACGCCATTGCCACCGTCCGAGTCATTCCCGGTGGCCCCGTTCGCGGTTCAATTCGACCTCCTGGTAGCAAAAGCCTGACCAATCGAGCCCTGTTGATGGCGGCGTTTGGCAGCGGGACCAGCCAGCTCAGCGGCGCGTTGGTCAGCGAAGACACGCACGTGATGACCGACTCGCTCCGCAAAATTGGGGTGGAGATTGAATCACTCGATGCGGGGCGAACCCTCGTCGTCACCGGCATCGATGCGGCTCCCGAATCCGCGGTGCCGTCTGAACTGTTCATTGCCAACAGCGGAACCACCATCCGATTCTTGACCGCCGCCCTCTCGGCTCTCGGCGGCAACTACATTTTGTCGGGCGTCCCGCGGATGCACGAGCGTCCCATCGGTGACTTGATCGACGCACTTTCGCCAGTCGTGAATGGCCGCATCGAAGCGGTCTCAGAAGGCGGGTGCCCCCCCGTTCATATCCTGACCGCTGGTTGGGATAAGCACGAGCTGCAGGTGGGGGGCAGTGTCAGCAGCCAGTATCTCAGTGGTTTGATGATGGCGGCTCCGCTGGCCAGTCGTCAGTCTGGGCAGCCCGTGACGATCCGAGTCGTTGGCGAGTTGGTCTCCCGTCCCTACGTGGAGATGACCGCCGACGCGATGCAGGTTTTCGGTGCGGAGGTGGAATTGCAGTGGCCAACATCCGCCGAGGGGGATGTGCTGGTTCAGATCCGTGGCGAGTACGACTCGATCGGATGGGACATCGAACCGGATGCTTCAGCAGCCAGTTATTTCTGGGCAGCGGCGGCAATTTCGGGCGGCGATGTCACGGTGAAGGGGCTCAGTCGAGCAGCGACCCAAGGGGACGTGTCCTTCGTGGATGTCCTGGAAATGATGGGGTGCCAGATCGAAGAAAGGGACGATTCCATTCGCGTCATCGCGACGGAATTGCCCGGCGGAAAGCCCCGTGGCGTCGACGTGGACATGAACGCCATCAGCGACACCGTGCAAACCCTGGCGATGGTCGCGCTGTTTGCCAGCTCGCCAACCCGTGTCCGTGGCGTGGCTCACAATCGTTTCAAAGAGACGGATCGGATCGGCGATTTGGCCTGCGAACTTCGCAAGCTGGGGGCGACGATCCAAGAGCACGAAGACGGGATGACCATTCATCCGCTGAGCGATCCTGTGGTCAGTGAGGCCAATCCCGTGCGGCTGAACACCTACCATGATCACCGGATGGCGATGAGCTTTTCGTTGGCTGGACTGCGGTTGGGCGGCATTGAAATCGAGAACCCTGCCTGCACTGGAAAGACCTATCCCAATTACTGGGCGGATCTGGAGCAGTTGATCGGTCGGGCTCACCACTGGACCGCGGAATAGTTGCGGGGGAACGAGGATGGCTCTCTTAGTGACCTGCGACACCGGTGGCGACCGGATCCCAGAATCACTGCGCGAGCTGCTTGCTCACGCGGGGTGGCCGGGGGATCTTCCTGGCACGGCATCGGTTCTCAGTGACGAGGACCAGTCCCGATTGTCTCCGCCGCTGATTGACCGTGACGCTGGCTTTGCCTCGCGGATGATCGCCGAACATGCCGGGTGTGATTTGATAGCAAATCCGTGTCGGGCGGACTTGGTCGATGTGGGGCGATCTGTCCATCACCGCCATCTCTTTGGGCCGTCGATCCGAAAGTTGTCGGCGCAGGTTCGCAAAGCGATTTTGGCGGAGGTCCGCACGCCCTATCGAGATGCGGTGCGGCGGCAGATCAGCGAGATGTTGCTGCAGCAGCCCTACGTCGTGCATTTGTCCGTTCGCACGTTCGCAGCGCGGGCGACCTCCGGCCAGTGGCAGCGAGGTGATGTTGGTTTGCTGTACGATCCTGGTCGCCGTGACGAGCTGGATTGGTGCCTGGACCTGTCCGACGAGCTGTATTTCGCGATGCCTGATTTGCGTGTCCGCCGCAATCATCCGGGCCGCGGCACGAATGATTCGTTGACCAAGGCGATGCGAAAGCATTTCCACGACGTGCACTATCTGGGCGTGGAGCTTGTTCTGAACCGGGCCTGGGCGGCTCGCCCGGTTCGGCGCCGCGGGGAGGTGTTGCGATCATTGGCGAGAGCGATCCGTGATGTGACCCCCGAGGCCACTCAGCGAGCGGCGTGATCCCATCCGCCACCGAACGCCAGCTTGTTGACGTCGGTTTGTTCCGGTCGTTGAAGCTATTCGCTCGTGACCTTTTCGTTTGCAGCGGTCGTTCGTCGCCCAAGAAATTCTTGCGGGCAGGGCGACTTTCGCTGCCGATCAACTCGATAGGCATCCGCATGAAGCGATCGACGGTGCCCCTTCATGGACGAAGCTGGACTGTTCTTTTCCCCCAGCCTTCGAGTCCTTCTCATGCGAAATCTCACCCTCGGCACGATCATTGTTGTCGGTGGCTTGCTCGCCGCGATTCCATTTCGTCGCGACGCGGTGCACCCCGAATCTTCCGATCCCAATGCGTTGGCCACCGGGCCGACGTCGGCTCCGTTCGCGATCGCCACTTCCGATCCGCTGACCCCACCTTGGGATTCGGGAACCACTGGGGCCGGGCAGGCAGCGTCCTTTTCGGCACAAACGCATTCCACAGGCTGGCCGAATCATCGAGCCCCTGATCCACCCAGCCAGGGTTATGCGGCTCCGTCACGCGCCGACGATTTCGTTTCGACAGGTCCGGGGGCCATTCCGACCGAGCAGGCCGCTCGTTCCCGTCGTGATTCGCGTTTGCCGCTGACGTATGACGATTTGGCCGTGCCGCTCAGTAGCCCTCACTTCCCTGACGAGCGGTACAACGCCCTGGCGGGATCGCCATCCAATCCCCTGCCTCGGCAGCGGTCGATGCCTCCGATTGGCAAGGCGGAAGCCCGGGTGCAGGGTTCTGTGTCTTCGGGCTCTGTGTCTTCGGGCTCTGTGTCTTCGGGCTCTGTGTCTTCGGGGCCGTTGTCATCGGGCGGTGGGCAGATCGCGGCGCGACCTACCACGTCTGCCTCCGCGAATTTGGCATCCAATCCTGACCTGCGTGAAGAGTCGACGCCGGCGCAGTTGGCCAGTTCGGTGCCTGGTTCTCAGTTGCGACCCGATGCACGGCAGCAAGTCCTTCGTCCGCCGACGGTGGATTTGCAACGTCAGCCTCCGCCGCAGGAGTCGACTCGTTCACGTTCGTTCCGGATCCCGGAAGTCGAAATGCCTGCGATGCCTGCCGCCCCCAGTGTGATGGAACGCCAACGCCACTGGATTCGGCAACCGGAGTGAATGGGACGTCCAGGGCCAGGGGCGTGGATCGCTGCAACGATCCCCGCGATCAATCCCGGCCCGCCATCCCCGTCGGAGCTTCCAGTCCTGAGTTTGCACTTCTCGTGGTTGGGCCGGGGCCGACTTCATCGTCGCCAGGGGCATCGCCCCTGGGATGAATTGCAGAACGAATGAGCCATCGCTCTCTGCCGTCCGCAGCCATTACAGCTCGGGAGGTTCGCGAGCGGATCGTGCAAACCCTGGTTGGTGCTGCGGGCTGACATGCCGCTTTTCGCATTTCTCGGGGCCCCGACGCTTTGTCATCTGCCCAATTTCACACGAAACTCGTGGAGGCAGAAACAGGCTGAGCAAGTCAAGCCCGGTTTCTTATGAAACCAGTCTTGTTTCGCGAGCTTTGTTTCACCTAGTTTCCCGCTTGTCCAAGGTGTTCCTTGGTGGTCGGCAAACGGACTTGCCGGCAATGTGATTCATCTCTTTCGGATGCATGGAACGTGGCCAAGATCTTGTCAATCGTGAACCAGAAAGGAGGCGTCGGGAAGACCACCACTTCGGTCAACCTCTCCGCCGCCCTGGCCATGTCTGGCAAGAAAACCTTGTTGGTCGACATCGACCCGCAGTGCAACGCCACGTCTGCTTTGGGCCATTCGCCTGCTGCACATCATGGGTTGACGGGAACCGAATCGCTGCCCGATTCGATCGTCGAAACCGAAGTGCCGCATTTAGGCTTGTTGCCCGGCAGCCGTTCTTTCCATGACGCGGATGTGCTTGCAGAAACCGGCGATCGTTCGACCGCTCGGGTTCGCAAGCATCTCGATAGCGTGATGAGCGAGTACGAATACATCTTGATCGATTGCCCGCCCAGTGCGGGTGCCATGACGGAAACGGCGCTGACCGCCAGCACCGAAGTCTTGATTCCGATTCAGTGCGAGTACTTCGCGATGGTCGGCGTCACGCAGCTGATTGGAACGATCAAGAAGGTCATTACCGCCACCGATGGTCGGCTGACGTTCGGCGGGATCTTGCTGACGATGTACGACGAATCGCTTGAACTGACTCGAGAAGTTGACGAAGAGGTCCGTGACTTCTTTGGCGACATTGTTTTTGAAAGTGTCGTGCCCCGGGATGTCGCACTGTGCGAAGCCCCTAGTCACGGCCAAACCGTTTTCCAGTACGCCCCGCGAAGTCGCGGCGCGTTCGCTTATACCCAACTGTGCATGGAGGTACTGCAACGTGACTAACGCGACAACCAATCGAACCAACCCCGGCAAAGCACCCGCTGGCAAAGACCGCCGCCTCGGAAAAGGATTGGCTGCTTTGTTGGGTGAGCCGATGGACGACATCGTGCCACCGGGCGAAACCAACGATGCGCCCAAGCCAGGCATCCAGTCGCTCGAGTTGCCGATCGACTCGGTCGAAGCCAACCCGTTCCAGCCGCGTCGCGAATTCAATCCCGACGAGATTGCTTCGCTGGCCGAATCGATCAAGAACCACCAGCAGTTGCAACCCATCTTGGTTCGGATCGTGGACGGTCGCTACCAGCTGATCAGCGGTGAGCGACGCTTGCGTGCGACCATTCACGCGGGTTTGAAAACCATCCGCGCCGAAGTTCGGGAAGCCGACGACCGTTTGGTCGCTGAGCTCGCCATCATCGAGAACTTGCAACGCAAGGACTTGAACGCGATCGAAAAAGCGATGTCGTTCAAACGCTACATCGATGAGCACAAATGCAAACAGGACGACCTGGCTCGCCGATTGAGCATCGACCGGAGCACGATCGCCAACTTGATGCGTTTGCTGGAACTGCCTCAGCCAATCGTCGAGATGGTGACCAGCGGCGAGTTGACCGCGGGGCACGCTCGAGCGTTGCTGCCGATCGGTGAAGTTGAAGTGCAAGTGGTCACGGCCAAGAAGATCCTGGAAGAAGGATGGAGCGTTCGCAAAACCGAGACCGGTGTGGCGGAACTGCTTCGTGCCGAAGAGGACTGCGAAACGGGTCTCAAGGTCACCAACGTCTCACGCCAAAAACGCAAGCCTGTTCCTCCGCACATCGAAGCGATGCAGCAAGAGATGCGAATGGTGTTCGGCACCAAGGTCGAGATCAAAGCCTCGGCTCGCAGTCGCGGCAAGATCACGATTCACTTCAGTGACGCGGAAGAGTTCGAACGCATTCGCGGTCTGCTGGGCGCCGTCAACCGACCTCAGCTTCGCGTGGCGGGCTGATGAGAGCTGGCTGAACGGGCTTGCTCAGCGAGCTGGTTAGCAATTCGAGATTCACCTGGCCGGCGTGGTGTTGCAGATTCAATCTGCCATCACGTCGGTTTTTTTATGCGCCCATCGAGTTCTGGTTTGGGGTGGACGTCGAGGTTCCGTCGGTTGGGCCCTTCGCCTGGGCTGCGAAACGATTGGTGTTGACGCTCTGATCGCGGATGCCATTTTTCTTCCCAGCAAGCACCGGCAAAACAATCAGTCTCCCTTCTCCACCGCGCGTCGCGGGGGAGCGGGGTCGGGTGTGAGGGAGCTATCCGGACGGGGGCTTCGTGCTTTTTTTAGTGTTCGTTTGCCCCTCACCCTCAAGCCCGTCTCTCCGATGCGGGGCGCGGGGAGCCAGGACAAATGGAAGAAGAACTTGGCGGCCGTGGCGTGGGCATGTGCTCCCCCGAGCGGTCGCTCCGTCCAGGCAAAGTTATCGGGCCTGGATGGCTGAATTCTGGGTATGCCGAGCTGAATTCGGCTCTTGGGCCTACGTTCGCCGTAGCCCGGCGTCTAAAATGAGGTGCGCGAATTTCGGCAAGTGTGGCCAGCTCATTCGCGGATGTTCGCCCTCTTCGGACGTGTTGATGTCCAGCCTGATTGAAACGATTGAAGTTGATGCCGCTTTGTCCAAGCGTTTGGCGGAGATGCCTGCCGATTCGCAGACGCTCACGCTGTCGTTGGACGCGATCGCCAAGGGAGGGGCGTCTGCGGGTGTGTTGCAGCATCCCAGTTGGGCTCACGCTCCGCACATCGCGATGCCCCGATTGACCGCCGAAGGTGATGCCGACGCAGCGGACTTGGCTCAAACGATCGAGGCCACAGGTTCGGTCGATGGTGACGCCAGCGATGGGGGGCCCGCGCCAACCGGAAATCTGCTGATGGGTGCTAGCGAGTCAGCGGCCGGCGATCTCAAGCATCAGCCCGCGACCTCGGACTGTGAAGGGTTCCTGCCGCCGCGACGCGTTGCGATGTTGAGTTCCGATCCGACCAAGGCGGATTGTGCATCCATGAAGGATGTCGAGTATCGGTTGGTGGGAACACTGGGAAGTGGTGGGACGGGGATCGTCTATCAAGCCCACCAGCGCGCGATCGATCGTGAGGTTGCCATCAAAGTCTTGCGGCGGGAGCTGGCAACGGATGCGTCCTCGCGGGGACGCTTCTTGGCCGAGGCCCGCGTGATTGGTGCTTTGGACCATCCCAACGTGATCGCGCTGCATGATCTGTGCATTGATGATGAAGGCCAGCTCTTCTACTCAATGAAGCGGGTCGATGGCGCGAGTTGGGACCAGCAGATCGACACGCTTTCTTTGGAGAAAAACCTCAATATTTTGCTGCGAGTTGCCGATGCTATTCGTTACGCGCATTCGCGAGGCCTCGTTCATCGCGATTTGAAACCCGAGAACGTGATGCTGGGACGCTTCGGCGAAGTCCTGGTGGCGGACTGGGGATTGGCCCTCAGCAAGAGTTCGTTGACGCCAACGGCCGCGGTTCCCAGCACCGATTCGCACCACGCGATTGGGGGAACGCCAGCCTACATGGCTCCGGAACTGGCAGCCGGTGATCTGTTTGGCATCACCTATGCCACCGACATTTATTTGCTGGGGGCGATCTTGTTTCGAGTGGTGGCGGGTTTCCCGCCGCACCATGGCAAGAGTTTGCTGGCCTGCATTCGGGCTGCGGCGAACAACCAAATCGAGCCCATCCCTGAACACCTCGGTGACACCGAGGTGGAATTGATTCAAATCGCGCTGAAGGCGATGGCGACCGATCCGCTGGACCGGTTCACTTCCGTAGAAGAATTGATCGAGGCGATTGAAGGTCACCGCTCTCACGAGGCCAGTGATCGTTTGGTTCGTCGTGCGAAACGGCGTCTGGCCGAGATCGGTGAATTGGGGTCTCCCGAGGAAGCTTGCAAGGACAGCGTTCCGTCTGGTTTGCGAGCGGACCGGTACGAGCGTTTCGCGGCCGTCGATGCTCTGCTTCGCGAAGCCATTGAAATCTGGCCCGACAATCGTCGCGCGATCGACACGCTGCGTAGCACCCAGTTGGAATTCGCCCGAACCGCCACCGCCCAAGGCGACCTGGATTTGGCGCTGGTGCTGTATGAATCGGCCGGGCAATCCGACAGCGAAGCGGCGGCGCGAGTTCGCAAGCAACGCGACCGTCGTGAGCGAGTGCGTGAAAGCCAAGCCAAATACTCGACCTTGTTCACTCATTCGCCCGACGCGGGGATGTTGATCCGCTGGTCAGATGGCGTTGTGCTGGAAGCCAACACGGCGTGCTTGGAATTGCTGGGCTATGCCAAGGAAGAACTTGTTGGCCAAAAGATGACGTCGTTGTCGATCTGGGCCTGCCCCCAGAAACGCGAAACGTTCATCGAGCAACTCGCTCGCGAAGGGCAAATCGACAACTTTGAAACGCAGTTTTTGCACAAGCAAAGTCAGTTGGAAGAACCCCATTGTGATGACAAGACGGGCCAGACGCAGGTGCCGGGCGTGATCGATGTCCTGATCAGTTCGCGAACCGTTCAGTTGGGCGGCGAAGAAATGCTGTTGTCGACCGTCCGGGATATCTCGGCCCGCAAGACGGCGGAACGCGAATTGGAATATTCTCGGCGACGTCTGCGAGACCTTCAGCGGTTGGCGGGGTTGGGTAGTTGGTCGTTCGCTTTGCAATCCCAAGCGATTCGTTGGTCCGAAGAAGCGTTCCGAGTGACCGGACGAGACGTCAGTCGTGGGGCTCCGGATTACAACGACTTCATCGCCTCGATTCACCCGGACGACCGTGAGAAAATCCAGGTTGCCATTGAACGTAGCCTGACTCAGGGGACCTCGTACCAATTGAAGTTCCGGTATCGTGATGACCAAGGCAAGTATCGAAAGTTGTTCACACGTGGGAATCCGGTGTTTGATGCGGATGACAACGTGATCGAAATTTATGGCATCTTGCAGCACGCCGCTGCCGGTGGTGGCTGAGTGATGAAGGGGGCGTTTGTTGTGGTGGCCCCAGTGAAGCACGCTCCCCGGTAGCGTTTGGATGGATGGAGACCCGCTCAGAGCATTTTTGTCACCGCCCTGCCCTGTGCTCCCCTGTTCCAGTTTTTTCTGTTCCGTTCTTCCCCCCTCTCCCCTCAGTGCCCTGACATCGCCGACCCAGTCCACCGTCCTGCGTTACACGCAATCTGATCCTGACGTGCGGTTGATGCTGCGCGTGAAAGAGGACGATGCGGGCGCCTTCGAGGAACTGGTTCGACGTTACCAAGCAAGGTTGGTTCGGTTGATGCAACACTTGGCACCTCGAGGCGACTTGGCGGAGGATTTGGCCCAGGAAACCTTCATGCGGGTCTATCGTGCTCGCCAGAGTTACACGCCGGGAGCCAAGTTTTCGACGTGGTTGTTCACCATCGCCGGCAATGTCGCTCGCAATTCCAAACGCACCGCGGCACGCCGGCATGAGACCAGCGAAGTCGATTCGCCACGCGGCGTCGATGATTCTGACGACGCGCCGTTTTTGGCCGTGGCGGCGGTCGACAGCAGCGGCTTGATGCCGACACGCCAGGTCGAGGGCGACGAACGAGCCACGATCGTTCGAGCGGCTGTCGCTTCGTTGAATGAACGCCAGCGAATGGCGTTGATCCTGTCTCGGTTTGAAAACATGAGCTACGTCGAAATTGCGGAAACGATGAGCTTGAGCACCAAGGCGGTGAAGTCCTTGCTCAGCCGTGCTCGCGTCAGTTTGAAAGAAGCTCTGACGCCCTACATTGAATCGGGGCAACTGGGCGGAACGCTTGACCCGGCGATGTCATTGCCGTCATTGAAAATGGACCCAACCGCGGATCAACGTGCCGGTGAATTTGCCGAGGAGGAACCTTCATGAATGACCCCAAGCGTCCTCTCGACAACCCACTCAAAGCGGATGCTGGCGCATCCGACGATTCATCCGCCAACGAAACCTCACAAACCGCTGGCGACAACACCGTCTCAATGGCAATCCCCCAATTGCGGAGCGATGGTTCGGTGCTGGGCAAGCGTGCTGTGCAGGACAATGATCCGGATCAGCTGACGCTTCGGGATGTCCCGCTGGATCGCGACGACGAGCAATTGGTTGCTTACCTGGACGGCGAGCTTTCCGGCAAGGAACGTGCGGAGCTCGAAGATCGTTTGGTCAGTGAGGAATCGCTGCGTTTGCGTCTGCAAGGTTTGCAACGTGGTTGGGACATGCTGGATGTTTTGCCCACTCCGGTTGTGGATGAACACTCGGTCCAAACCACTTTGGAAATGGTCGTTCGTGATCTCACGCGAGCCTCCATGGGGATCGAGGCGGTGGGCGCGGGCAATGGCGTTTCGGGGTCAGGCACCCTGCCCCGTCGTCGGATGAAGAAGTGGACGCGCCGTCTGTTGGCATTTGGTGCGCTGGCTTTGGTCGTTTCCTCTCTCATCAGCTGGCGCTGGCAAGCCGTCTCGTACCAGAACCAAATTGCGGATTTGCCGATCGCGATCGATCACCAGGCCTATTCCAGCACCGATGACTTGGAGCTCGTTCGAGATCTGGCGGAATCGCCGTTGTGGTTTGCGCTCGCCAGTCGATCCGCGACCCAGGACTTGGAATCCTTGGTGGATCAGCACGGCGGCACCGATGAATTGCTTGAAGCCGTTGCGGAGCTCGATGAGGAACAACGCGCGACGGCGTATCGACGTTGGGACACGTTCAACAACCTCTCCCCGCAAGCTCGCTCCATCACACGAGAGCGAGCCAAGCAAGTGGCCGAGGCGGAAGATTCGCAGCAGTTGCTGACCACACTCCGAGCTTATTCGCGTTGGAAGGAACAGCTCAGTCGCGACACGTTGGCCTCCATCGAAAACCAAACCGGCGAGCTCCGTGAACGAGCCATCGATGAAGGCGTGCATGAAACCATGAGCGTCATCGGACGTGTGACCGCGAAAGGATTGAGCGACGAGACGATCGAACGGATCGCGTTCACCATGCGGCAGATCGTTCAGCAGCGGTTGGACGACCACGACCCAGCAGCGGAAGGAATGATGAATTGGTTTCGCCGTTCGAGTGGGCGTGATTTCAAGGATTCCTTTGCAATTCAATTCATTGCCCATACGATCGTGGGTGGTTCCAGGTGGCGAAAGCAACCCGGGGACAAGAGGCGAGGTCCCGAGTCGCCACCGTTGTCGTTGAGCGAGCTGCATCAAATCGAAACGATGTTGCCGCAAGACGATTTGGAATTGTTGCGCACGGTATCGACCAACGCCTGGTTCCGTTCGATGGTCATCCGTGACTGGGCCGAGGAAGCCTTGCGGCGTCGTGGTCGGCCGGATTCGGAATCGAAAACACTGCAACAGGCTTACCAGGAAGCCTCTGCTGACGAGCGAGAGCTGCTCGATTTGTTGCCGCCCGAAGAGGTTCGCGACCAGCTTCTGCGCCCCTAAGCAGTTCGGCAGGAGTCTTTCAGCATTTTGAATGTTTTGGGTAGCGTCGTTGCTCCCACGTACAACCGGGGCTAACGCCCAAACGGCTCACATGGTTTTGCCCGATCATTCCTGCCGACCTGCTTAGCGCTCTCAATGTTCGTGTAGCGAAACGCGTGTCGAGTTTCGTTGATCGCAAACGTTTCGGGGCGCGAAACTCATCCCGTGTTTCGTGCGATGCTGGAAAACCGAAGGGCTCGACGACTTCCGTTCCAGCCGTCGCCCTGAGTTTGTAGACGCAGTAAACGACTCGTCATCCGCGAATGAAAGCTCGCGAGCGAGGCCCAATCCGAACTCACGCTCCCGCGTGAAACACCGGCAGGCAAAATTCTTTCCGGCTTGATCTTTTCGGCTCAAGTTTGTTACCCCGAAAGCCGACGCACCGGCGATTGCCGCTGACACGACGCAATCGTCTCGCAATTCACGGTTCCTCGCGGAACCTCGGAAGGCTGGAAAGCACATGAACGACACCAGGACACGATGCCGCTTTGGATTCAACCGCATGTTGCTGGGCGCATGCTTGGCAATCCAATTCGCGAGCCTGCCGACCTCCGGCTGGGCTCAGACAAGCACTGAAAAATCAAAGACCAACTTCTTTCCGTTTCCCATTCGGTTCGGGATGAAGTCGGAAGCTGAAATCAAGGGCGGTGTCAAAACGCCTCCGGTTTCGGTTGCTGCGACCAAGCGAAATGCGACAGCTTCCGGGACATCGACTCGGCGGATTCCCGTTGAACGCAACATTGGCAAACCCAATCACGCTGCGTTCAATGACTCCGATGAGGACGCCACCAGCCCAGCGGTGTCACAGGTCCAGCACGTTCAGTCCAGTGTCAGTCGATCGGCTCGCGTGAAGTTGCCCGCTGACGGGCGAGTGGTGATTCCAGGAACGGATGGGCTGCCGCAATTCGAAACACCGGGGGAAATCACCAGCGTTGAAATCCTCGATGCCGACGGCAATCCGATTCCCAGCGAATTGGAAGAAGGTGAGTATTACTACGGTTCCCAGCCTGCCCCTGTCAGGGTCGGGCAACCATTGCCGGGGACGCTTTCCATTCCCGCTCGAACCGCGCAAGCTCGGGTGAACGATTTTGTGCCACGCACAGTCGATGGCCAACTTCTCGACGGAAGCGTGGTCGAGGGCGAGTGGATCGGGGAAAACGAAGTCTACGCCGGCGAGATGGGGGAAACCTACGTTGGCGACGAGAGCGTGTTGATGGAGGGGGCTTTTCAGGGACATTCACAGGGACACTCACCAGCGTGCGATGAATGCGGTGGCAATTGCGTGGGCGCATGCGACGATCGGATCGACGCCCGCGTTCGAGTGTTGGCGTATGCCTTGTCGGATCCGCTCCGCGATCTTTGGATTCGGGCGGATTACATGCACCTTTGGGTCGACGGACAAAATGCGCCTTCTCTGGTCACGACTGGCCGAGCCGGAACCGCTCGCGATGTGGCGGGGACGATTGGCCAGTTGGGCACCGAAACGATTTACGGTGGCATGCTGGGTGACGAAGGACGTTCAGCCGGTCGGGTCGAGATGGGGCGTTATCTCGGCGACACGGGATTGGCGATCTCTGGATCAGTGCTCTTCTCGGATGAAATCTCCCAGCAGTTCTCTGCGGACGGTTCGCAGTACTCGATTTTGGCGCGACCGTATGTCGACGTGACGCCAGGCGGCACGGACAACGGAGAAACGGCAGACCTCATCCACTTCAACAATGAACTGAGAGGCAACATCTCAGTCGACTCGTCGACTGAATTTGGGGGAGCCGATGCGTTGGTTCGCGCTTTGTTGATCAACCAACGTGGGCGGGAAATGGAATCCTTTGTGGGTTACCGCTTTTTGCAGCTGGACGATCGCTTGGCGATCCATGATGAACGACGTTACTTGGTCGACGGAGGCGGGGTCGACGCTGGGACGCTGTTGGAACAAACCGACAACTTCTCGGTGGAGAATCGTTTTCACGGCGCGACCATGGGAATTCGGTCGACCACATCGGGTGATGTTTGGTCCCTCAACACACAAGTCCAACTGGGGATTGGGGTGATGCACAGCAGCGTTGCCGCCTCAGGATCCTCGCTTCGCAGCGAACCGCAGGCCGGCGGCGGTGTGATCACCAGCCGATCCAACACTGGGTTGCTGGTTCGATCCACCAATTCAGGGGTGCGTGAGTTCGACGAGCTGGCGGTCGCCCCTGAAATCCAGCTTTCCGTGACCCGTCACTTTTGGAACGACTGGGACGTCACGATTGGATACCAGTTTCTGTATCTCAGTCGGGTGATGCGAGCAGCGGAACAGATCGACCCGTTGTTGAATCGGAGTGATCTTTCGATTGGCGGTTTCGAGGGCAGTCGTCGTCCAGATCCAGAGGGAACCTACAACGATTTGCTGGCACACGGGATCACTTTTGGAGTCGTTCACCCCTTCTGAGGCGGGCAGGGAGAGGGGGAAACGCAGGGCAAATCCGGCAAAATCGGTGTGTTCGAGCACTCGAAAAAAATTCTGGAATGAACCCGCTGGAAACTGCCAGACTCCTCTTTAGCAACCAAGCAACGCGTGCTAAACTTCCCGCTCAGTCGCCCCACTACCCCGTGGTGTAATTGGCAACACAGCTGGTTTTGGTCCAGCCATTCTAGGTTCGAGTCCTAGCGGGGTAGCTTGACGATAAGTCACCAAGAGCCGACACGAGACATACCCAGGCATTTGCCGGGTTTTCCGTGGCGGCTTTTTTTGTGTCTTCTCGATGGTGCTGCTTGTCCCGCAATGTCTGGGGTGCTTTTTGGGGTACCTTTTCCGCAGGTACCCCAGCGGTCACGCCGGCGATTCTGGCACCGGATTCAACCGCGCGGTCGAAACTCGCCTGCATCGTCATGGCGTAGTGTTCGTGAGCGACCTTTGGCGAATTGCCCAACCAGCTTGTAACGTCCTTCGCTGGATAGTGAGCGAGCAATTCGGTTTCCCGTGTCGCTCTCAAATTCTGCATTGGTTTCTCCCACGGCACCAAACCGGCTCGGGTGATGATTTTGTTCAACGTCGTCAGGATGTTGGCGTCGTGCGAGTAACGAGTTTGAACGTAGATTGCGCCCTCGGGGGCCATCTCTCGTGCTCGCATCAAGTGAGCACGCAGCTCGGGGAAGATTGGGCATCGTCGCACCGGTGGATTCTTGTGCGACCGCACCAACATCACGTTGTTGGGTAGGTCGATGTCTTCCCACTTCTGAATCCGCGTCTCGTGCGACCGCATCCCACCGTAACGAGCGAATGCCAGCATGATTCGCCAATCTTCGCATGGGGCTTTGCGAATGCACGCTTCTATCCAATCCGCGGGCACCAGAACCAAACGTTCTGGATTCCCCGATGTCGCGGCCACTTCATCGGCAAACGGATTCTTCTCAATCAGTTCGTGACGCACGGCGGCGCGAAACATCTCTTTTGAGCGACCAATGCGTCGACGCACGGTGTTGTGAGCCAAGCCGGTTTGATACTTCTTTCGCTCATTGCCTTTGGATTGCAACCACTTCCGGAAGTCCTCCGCATCACCGGGGGTCAGTTCGTCGATTCGTCGGTCAGGACCGAAAACCTTGCAGAGTGCGCGAGCAGTGATTTCCAGTTGTTCAATGGTGCCAGGCTTTCCACTGTGATTGTCGATGAATCGCCTCGTCCACTCTTGAATTGTTGGCGTCTGTTTCGCCTCCGGCTCGACTTCCAGTTCGCGGGATTCAATCCGTGGGGACGCCAAACCAGCCTTGACCAGTTTCGCGTACAGTTTGGAGGACCGTTCCGCAGTGTCGGCCAGCCATTGCGATACCGCGGGCTCGGGGTCACCGCCCGTGATTTGTCTGGAAACGATGTGCTCGATTCGCCTGCAAAGGGTCTCGGTGTCACGTTTGTTGATTTTGCCAGGGTAGAGGCTGCATCGTTCTCCGTTGCAATCGGTGTAACGGATTTCGACAACTCCCTTGGCTCGAATACGGCTTGTTGCCATCGTGTTCATCTCCACGATTCATCGAAGGAAAAAAGGGCAACGGCGGGCCGGTGATGAAGCCGGCTTTCGGGAGCGACCCTAGCCGTTGCGTTTGTCAGTGTAACGGATGGAATGAGCCGACCGAATCAATCGGCTCGCAAGTTGGCGTCGTGACTCCGCGCTGGGGTCACACTGCGAGCAGTGCCATTTGGAACCGCCGGTTTGAACGTCGTTCAATCGGCCGCACGACTCACACGTCGGAATTTCGCTCGGGTCGACTTCGTCCAACGAGAGCAACTCCGCGGCGTCGTCATCGACTGGCAATCCTTCGGCGACTCTCAGCCAGCGTAGAACATCCGATTTGCTGTCACGCAGCACGATGACGTCGTCGTCAGTCAGGATGCCATCACGGGCCCGTAGCTTGATGTCATCACCGACGAGGGTGACGATAATTCCACGGGCCGAGAATCCTGCAAGCAAAGTATCTGGGGTCATACGATGACCTCCACGTCACAAACACCGTTGTCAGGGAAACGCACCAAACCGGAACCATCAAAACCCCCGAAAGTCTCGTCGGGCGTGGTTTCTGGTGTTTTGGTGGTTTCTCTTTGGTAAATTTGCAGAAAATTCGCAGCCTCGGGATGCACAAACCAGTCGGTCGTCGGACGACCTCCGGTGTTCACCCTCACCGACTGAACCCAACCGGCTTCGGCAAGCAGCGCCAGGGTCTCGTCCACAACTTCCGTTGATGCCAGTCCAGACCAACCACGTTTTGCGATGACCGAGGTGCGAATTGGTTTGTCCTTCGGCCAATCAATCAATCGCCGTAGCAATGGGCCAGCGTGTTGACGTTGAGGTGATGTCGCGACGGCATACAGTCGTTGAGCGTGGCTTTCCAGGTACTCAGCCCATCGAATCGCCGATTGAGTGGCGGTCGCGCTAACGGCACCCTCGTCACCAGATGCCAGGTGCAGCAACAACGCGATGGACGGAACCATCGACGCATACTTGCTCAGGTGGGACTCAAACGCTTCGGGCAGGTCACCAGCACGCAATCGCCTTTGGTGATTCAGGTCCCAGGTATCAAACAGCTCTTGGGCGTCCGCATCAAAACGCATGAACGGAATCCCATCCTCGTCATAACGGTCTAACTCCCCGATAGCCTGCGCGTCGATGTCTGCCAGTCGCTCAAAAGTTTCTCTCAATCGGTCTTTTGCTTGATTGTCGGGCCAGCGGTCCACCGACTTGTAGTCCTTCGGTGAATCCGGCCATACACAAATTTGCAAACGTTGCACCAACCCATCATCACCACGTCCACCGCGGATTGCGGCGCTGACATAGCTTGTCAGACCTCCGGGAGTGAAACATCCGAACAACGAGACGCAACCACGAGCGGTCAATTCGCCGCGGCCAATGGTGTCGTCGTTGACGACTTCGGTTCCGTTCCAAAGACTCAGGTAGATTTGCCGAACACCACCTTGGTCATCACGGTCTAGCTTCCTCATCCAACCAAGTAGTTCATCGACAAACAACATCATTCCGCCAGGATGCCGACCGAGCATTTCAATCAGCTTTTGAATGCTGCATTCCTTGGCGATGATTCGCCGCGGTTCTGGTGGCTGAACTTCTTGCAAGTCTTGCAGTGCAGACGCGTGATTTCGGGCAGCTTCTTCGTCCCCCTTTTTCAACGCAGCTTTGATTTGCTGTTCGAGCAACTTGCGTTGTTCGGGCAGCAACACCGCATCCAGTTCAGCGTCCTCGATGTCACTTTGCAACGCTTCTCTTGCTCTCGCCTCAATGTGACGAAGTTGCCGTTCGGCACCCTTCGTTGCCGGTGTCTTTTTGAGGGACGGACGACCGACCACGCAGCCCCAAAGGTTCGGCACGACCAGCCAGTCGTCGTAGCGCCGTGGGCGGATGCCCAGTCTGCATCCAACAACCGCGGCCATCGCTACCAACATCGACGCAGCGGGGTAATCGGGAGGACACTGCATTCGCTCCGCGATGTCGTCCACCGCGGCACCTACCGACCGAGGCAACAACTCAGACCGATATGGCATCACGGTAGGCAGTTCGTCAGGCAACTCATCCGGGTCTGACCATTCAAGTTCACGAGCACGACGCTCGACTTCATCCGCATCAATGTGAACGGGCAATGTCTCGATTTCGGGAGTGTCTCTCATCGTGACGCCCTCCCATAACCCAGGTCCAACACGGCTTTTGCCGCGGCGCTTCGGTCACCGCCATGATTCAACGCTGCATAGGCTGCGAACTTGCCCCAGGTGCGATGTCCGGTCCCTTCGGCAGCCAGCGGACCAGCAGTCGATGAATAAACCACCAACACCTCGGTCCCGTCACCAGCAATTGCAATCTTTGCCGATGTACCAAACTGCTTGCCTGGGCGAGTCCACGTGATGCCGCGGCTCGTCGTCCAACCCGCGGGTTCCAAAATGTCGGACCAGTCCGCGCGGGTATCGAAGTCACCCCACGGTGTCGTATTGTCTGACTGTACTTTCGGTCTCAGTTGAGAACGACGTTGACGCACGTATTCGGCCATCGGGTCAACTCGCTCGTCCATCGCCGCGGCGGCACGCCACAGAAGTTTGCGTTCCTCCGGGGTGATGATGGGAACCAATGGAAGCGGCACACCACGAAGTTGAACGTAGTGTCGCCCACTGGAATGAACCCCATCCTGCGATTGTGCGGCCACGATGTAGCCACCTTCGCCTCGTGATTCAACGAGCACACCACCCTCCGCGGTCATTGCAATCTTGGTGTTCCCACCAATGACTGAGCAACGATAAAGAATGTGGTATCCCAACCCGCCAGTGCGGACCACTGGCAAGCAATCAATCAGTTCGGTGGGGATTCGTTCGCACCAAGATAGAAACGTGATGTCAGCACGTTCGTCGAAGTCGAGGACTTCCAAACCACCGGACTGGATGCCACAGACAACTCCGATGCCAGCCGGACGACTGAACCACGATTGCAATTCATCATCGGATGGAAATCGTTGTCGATAGTCATTCCAAGCAACCAGCGGCGATTTGCTGCCGTCACAACGCAGTGGGATGACCGACATACCGCCTGCGAGATACTCGCGAGCGGTGCTATATTGAGTGGGACGGGTTGCACTGTCACCAACATTCAGGGAGGGACGTTCATTCATTGGACGTTCCTCCTTCTGTGTTGGTGTCGTGCTTCACCAGAAGCCAAACCCGTTTGATACCGCAGTGATGTTTCGACTGAGTGCTCAGCCGGAACCCAGCGGCGACGATTTCTCCGTCACGAGCCATCGCGGACACGGCAGGACCGAAGGCGCGGCGGTCGAATCCATCCGGAGTATCGACGGCGCGAGAAGCATCCTCAGCAGCCACTTTTCGACCAGTGCTAAGCATTCGACGAAAGACTGCCAGGAATTGGCGAATCGCGTTTTCGGTGGTGCTATCACTCATGGTTTGCACCTCCGGCATTGGTTTCGGATGCAATGTCTTCCATCAACACTTGCGTGCGAAAGTAGACTCGTCCGCCCCGAACGAACTTTGCGTTCGCAGGCAAGGTTTGGTCTTTCAACCAGCGGTCAATCGTGCGTTCGTTCACGTGGTAGAACTTCGCAGTTTGCCGTTTGGTAAGCAGTGGTGGGAGGGTTCCCCAAGGGAATGACGTCCCGCCGTCATCGTTCGGTGAAGGCGCACCGGTAGCGCAGTTGTTCGTGTTCATTTTTTGCCCTCAGCTCAAACGCTTGCAGATTGAATGGAGCGACTTCGTTCACGCATGAACGCAATCAGACCTTTGACGGCTTCATCGCCGTAGACATTCCAACCATCAGGACGGCGTGATTCTGGTTTCACGTAGCCACGTGAAACTGCGTAGTTGAGTTGGTGTGGGCGGATTTTGCGGCCAAGCTTTTTTTGGGCAGCGGCCAACAGTTCAGAACGTGTCATTCAGACAACTCCGTAGAAAGTGAAAAACGGAGTCCGGCACAAATCGCTTTTTTTGCAATTTTGCGGCGCTCGAAGGTTGCAAGCTTCGAAAAGGCGCGCATGATTGCTGCTGCTTAGTTCGGCGAAACATGTCGGACACGGAAAGGCCAGCAAAGTCCTACCTTTGCTGGTCTTTTCGCATTTCTAGCGACATCAACGAAGAAGTGAAGCCTCCGAAAACACATTTTTTCGCTCCGCAAGACAAGGCTTTAAAAAACGAGTCAGGTTCTGTCGAAAATGTGGCAAGAATTGGAAGGGTTATCCACAGGGTTTTTCGGTCAAAAGTGTCGTTTTTTACGGTCTTTGTCGTACTTCCTGGGCGCTGGATTATCAAAGAATACTAACCCCAAAAACGCCCCTGAAAACTTTTTTTGGAATGTGCTTTGATTAGCGATTTAGGGTTTGCCTATCTTAACATTCTTGCGAGGGGCGATCACGTTTGGATGCCATGAGAATGGCAGCGATGGTTCTATAAGCGGGCAATACATACGATTCCGGCATAGCTATTGTGTCGACGAACGCCTATCGCGTGGTTCACCTTTGGTTGCTTGCTATGCGGCGTCCTCGTCAGGCACGCATTGGTTTCCCATCCTGCGACTCTGAGATGCGATTTAGCGAAGCGAAGCGGGTTTGCAGATTCCGTAATCAGAGACACCTTGCCGTGAGCTTACCCCCGTATTTCAAAAAGGCAGGAAGGACCCAAACTCCGGATAGTCGCCTTCATTCGTCGGGAAGAAACTTCGCCAGATGATTGGTCAATTCTGCGACAAGTTTTGCGGCGTCTCGTGCTGACAAGAAGATTGTCGTCTGGTCTCCGCTCTGTCCCATTTTGGTAATTTGTTGTGCTGAGTGGATGCCTATCTTCTTTCCAGGCAATGACCCGATTTTGATAGTGCTGCGTTTGGCAGCCGTGGAGTCTTTCTGATTGCTCGTCTCAGCGTTTCTGGTGATTTCAGTCAGGAAAGACGAATTTAAAACTACGTTCTTGTTGCGTTGCATCGCTAGCAATCTCTTCTTTTCGTTTCATCGGACAGTGGGAAAGGCTCGATGATAATGCCACGACACGGCTCGCTGTTTCGTGGCCTCGTCCGCGGTCGCAACAATCATTTTGCTGCACGCATGGCAATCTTCGGGGGACGATCGGTCGCCAACCATCGAGCGTCAGAAAATTGAGCCCCCTGTCGTCCGTTTGCAGTCTGCCAAAACCTCCAATTTTGCCAAACAGAACGTGCGCCTATGGAAGCGGCGAACCGATAACCATCGCCGTGGTTTTTGACCACCCCCCGGTGACAACTTTCGATTGTCCAATTTTGGGGAAAGAAATTGACGTGGTCGCACGGTCTCGGCCACGGCGGCCCCGCAAATTCGGACACCCCCGTCACCCCATGCGACGACGAAACGCCGGACTGATTTCGCCGATTGAAAGAGGAGGGGGAGGGGCCAGGATATTTTCGCCCATGCCAGCGATAACACCGCGATGGGATACCCGCACCAGCACCCCACCGGCCTCAAAAGGACCCGTCACCGCGCACCGCCCCCCTGACCCCCGCAAACATCGACCGGACGGACTGTGTTCAGCGGTCCCTGGGCTGATCTCTACCGCATTCTATCTTGAACGCTCAGAGGGACCCACAGACGGCAGGGGTGGTGGTGGCGGTCGCAGATTGAATTTCAGGCGTGCGAGAACTTCGGGCTACATAGGACGGTTCCCTCACCTTCGTCTCAGCGAAGGACCCGTTGACCGAGGTGTCCGTCCAATCTGTTGTCCACCGTCACGGTTCACTTTGGCATGCGGTCGCGTGAACCGCAAAGTAGTACCTACCCCTTGTCGGGTCCTTCGCAGCGGTCGCACGACTTATCTGCGATTGTCAGGCACAGACTGTTGAGAGAGAGTTCGTTCGTCGTCGGTCGCTTCATTCGCCACGGTTTGTAACCGAGCAATGAGTTTGTTCAGCAGAGCATCATCCAAGTGGTCGCAAACGCATTCAACAAACCTCTCGGGCAATGCGGGGGTACTTTTTGGGGTACCTGCCAAGTCATCTGCGTGTTCACCCGTGATTTCCGCAGTGGGGAGAGTCCTAGCGGGGTAGCTAACGACACAATCCCCAGTGATCCAGAGCAACCAACAGCCTGTTTCACTGGGTTTTTTTGTGCTCGTCCAGAAGCGTAGGGCAATCAGATCGGCCCTGAGCGGCAGAGATGACACCGCCACCCTCTGCTGTGTCTGGCCCGGTCGCTCGCGCATCACGCTCCGGTCGCTCGGAGTTTCAGCTTCTCGTACAGCCCCAACTGGTTCAGCATCAAGCCTTTCAGGCTTTCGCGGATCTCGGCTGAGTTCAGTGCTTTGCTGCTCAGGTCAGCTTGGACATCCATCGCATCGATGATTGCATTCATGATCTCGTCGTTCAGGTCGGGTGAGCTAGCGAATTGCTCTTTGGAGTTGTTGCAGGCCTGCTGCTGAAGGACTGTCGACTCTAGCACCTTCTCGTTGAGTGTCGTCGCATGAGATAGCTGATCGCCGTCGGTCGTCTCCGTTCCGTAGATCTCCATTCAGTTTGGAAATGATCTCAGTCAGGTAAGCCTTCTCTTTCTCACGAACCGCACCACTGCCAATTTCGGTCATGGGTTTCAGCTTGGGTGCGTCTTTGTAAGACAAACCCAGGTTCCGCTTACCGCGATTGCTCAGCTTGTGATGAGTCAGAGAGACTTCCGACAAATCAGCAACTCAATCAAACGACGCTGCTCCGACACCAAACCGTCGATCTTCGACGTTTCCACATCGAGGAACGACGAGATCGCCTTTTGCTCGTCGAGAGGAGGATTGGGAAGCCTGATGCCTGCTAATTGTTCTGCCGTCAATTTCGGATGTGCGGCACCAGTCACGATTGGCGTGTAGTCGTATATTTGAAGCAGACACTCAAAAAACTTTAAGTCGCCTTCAATTGGTCGCAGAATGTGGGCGTGGTTGTTGACCCAATACTTGCCGGTTGCAATGAACGCGAGTGGAGTGCTTCGCGAGAGCAGGTTAGCACCATCTTCAGCGACGAGGATCAAAGACGTATCGCACGGCAGAAAGCTGCCAATGGCTTGGAATAATGCCGAGCCAAGATTCACCGTTCTCTTTGTAGTCGTCGTGAGCCGAAAAACTCATTGCGAAAGCTCTCCGATCATGGCGACGATCCGATCCGTCACCCCTTTCAATTCCGTGTCGATCTCATCCAACTCGGGGGGCGGTTGTCCTGTGAGCGGCAAGGCGCTAGCCGCCGGTGTCAGCGCAATACCGACGGCTAGCGCCTTGTCGCTCACTGATGCTGATTGTCTTCGTGGAAACTGCATTATTTGCCTCGATCCATGCGATCTTGCGTCTCGGTGATGTACAGGACAACCTGTTCCAGATCATCGTCGGTATCGATGAACTCGATATCTCCGCCTTTCGTCCACACTTTTTCGTGTGTGACGGGAGTCTTCATGCGACGCAAAGCCGTCGTTCCGTTCGCTTTGAATTGATCTCGCACTCGTTTCGGCGGGGCGCAGGCAGTGACTGCTACATGCGCGTGATTCGATCGAACAGACACTGCATGCAATGCCCAGCCACGGATCGATGCGTGTTTGCGAATCATGGTCTTGACTTCCGTCCGCTGCGACTCGTTCAGAGTCAACGGTTTTTCCTTCATTCGGTCGCGACACCAATCCTCCAGCAATGGTTGGGGCTGTTGCTCACCGGCTTTCCACTTTCGCCAGCCGCGATTGTCGCCCGGAAGCCATGTCCCGTATGTTGTCCATGTGATGAACAGCGTGATGGGATCAGCGAGGTCGGAATTACCGGCGGCTAGCGCCTTGCCGCTCAGGTTGTTTGAATTACCGGCGGCTAGCGCCTCGCCGCTCAGGTTGCTGTGTTCACCGGCGGCTGGCGTCTTGCCGCTCACTTGTTCGGTCATGACAACTCTCCAATCATTTTCACGATGCGGTCGGTAACGCCTTTCAACTCCGTGTCGATCTCATCCAACTCGCGGGGCGGTTCGAACACGTAGAAATGACGGTTGAACGGGATCTCGTAGCCGATCTTCGTCTTGTCGTGGTCGATCCATGCGTCGGAAACGTGCTGCACGACTTCTCGCTGGAAATACTCTTCACAATCTTCGCCCAGTGGAACCTCTTCGCTGTCTTGCAGTTTGGAGTCGGGCTTGGGCTGGCCCTTCCGTTTGCCTCGCGTTTCGAGAACGGGCTGGCCGTCTTCATCAAGCTGCGGTCGCTCGACGGTGATCGTCTGGCACCGCTGCGGGAGAAGGTGACGCGAATGCTGGCTTTCTGCCAATCAAGCAACGATTCGGAAAATGCACGTACGCAGAGCAACCAAGTACTGTGTTGCAGCACCAAGGGGGGGACCGGGTCAAGAAATCCCGGATGTGGTGGGCCAAACTGGAAACGGTTTCATTGGCCCTGCTTCGTTTCGCTGCCCTGTCTCTCGTGCCCCGCGTCGCCTGCCCACTTCCCCACGTGCCGGGTGCCCGCGTTGTTGTGTGCTCGTGTCGTGGCTGCCTCGTCTCCGCTGCGAGAGCGTGGCTGTCGTGCTGGGATGGCCGGCTGGCTCTGGTCGAGTGGGTAGCCATCGCTGGTGATGCGGCTCAACACGAAATCGCACCACCAGCGTGTTCATCGAATAGGCCAATCAACTACGGCATTCAGTCGGCTGACTGGATCGCTTGCCAGGATCGGCGTCACGTCACGAGGATTCACGCCACGGACCCGAATACGGGTGAAGCATGACGGCTGTGCCATCACCTAGAGACATGGTGTCGAGGTGGTATGCGATGGGACGTGAGTTTCAGTTTGCCGCTAAACGCGGATAGGCAACCTTGCCACTGTTTGCAATTGTGAAGAAGCCGCTCTTTTGCAAGGCCTTGATCACCGCGTCCACGTCCGACTGGGAGATTCCACCTGTATGCTGAAACATCGCCTGAATGGATCTCACAACCGACTCGCGTTTCTTCGGCAAAAGCTTTTTCAGGCGGGGTTTGACGTGCTCGAGTCTTTTCGCATGCGTCATCGAGTGTGCTTCAGGGAGTTTCGCAGGCGATGCGACCGCAGCAGGCGGCCTTAACTTGGTGATTTGAAGGAGTGCGTTGTATTCTTGTGCGGTCATTTCGACCATGACTTTGCCAGTCGATGTGGTGCCTACTTTGTTCATGGCCTGCTTTGCTTCGCGGTCGAGTTCGACGGGCAATTGCGCGTACCTAGCAACAGAGCAAGGTTGCAATTGCCCAATGAGTCAATGGTGTCTTTCTTGTTGTGGGGTAGCACGACCGTCCGTCTCTCATGATGCCGGCCCGCATGAACCATTGTGTTCAGCCAAGCTTCTATGAAGGTGCGCGCATCAAAAACTTAGTATGCAGATGCAGGGGGCGGGCGTGCTTTCGGAGACCCGTGGTCTGCTTATCGGTGACGGTTGTGGGAGTCTGACGTTTTTGACGGTTACTCGGCTCAGGGGGGCTCGCGGATGGGCTCGCCGCAAGACTGCTGGGGGACCAAACGTACAAAGCCATCGTGGAAATCTTGCGAGGTCACCCATTTGCAATCCGCGATTTGTACGTCCCTCCTGCAAGCTGCCAAGGAATCGGGCAATTGTTCTACAATGCGTGCGAGGTAAGAACGTCGCAGAGATCAACGCACCCGTTTGGAAAGCTGGAATGAACGCAAAATCCCTGTTGGTCGCAACAACTCTCGTGCTCTTCACGGCCGTGGGATGGGGCGCCGAATCGGAGTCGGATTTGGCTCCGGATTCAACCTGGAAGGCGGGAGCGGCAAAAATCGCGATCACACCCGACGAACCGATGTGGATGGCGGGCTATGCGTCTCGAACTCATCCGGCGGATGGGAAACTGACCGAGTTGTGGGCGAAAGCACTGGTGCTGGAGGACCAGGAGGGAAACCGAGGTGTGGTCCTGACACTGGATCTTGTCGGCATTGATCGTGCGCTCTCGCAATCGATTTGTGATGCTTTGAAACAGCAGCACGGTCTGCAGCGCAAACAGATTGTGATCTGCACGTCGCACACGCACTCTGGACCTGTTGTCGGTCTCAATCTGGCTCCACTTCATCACGGGTTGCTAACCGATCCTCAGCGAAAAGCGATCGATGATTGGGTCGCTGCTTTCCAGGATCAGGTGATTGCGTTGGTCGGAGAAGCGATTGGCAAGCTTGCCCCCAGCGACGTCACGTGGGGAAGCGGCACGGCAACGTTTGCCGTCAATCGTCGTGAGAATCCCGAGGCAGCGGTGCCCCAGCGACGAACCGAAGGGCAACTGCAAGGCCCCAGCGATCATGACGTTCCGGTGCTCGCCGTTCGAGAGGCAAACGGAAACTTGACCGCCGTCCTCTTTGGATACGCGTGCCACGCAACCACCTTGAGTGGCTATCAGTGGTCCGGCGATTACCCGGGGTACGCCCAAATGAACTTGGAAGAACAGCATCCTGGTTGCGTGGCATTGTTCTTTGCCGGTTGCGGCGCCGACCAGAACCCGTTGCCCCGACGCACGGTGGAATTGGCACAGCACTATGGGCGGCGTCTCGCCGATGCCGTGGAGACGGTCTTGTTGACGTCGGAAATGCACCCGGTCCAGGGCTCGTTGCGTACCTCGTACGCCGAGATTGACTTGCCGTTCGATGAGCTGCCGACGAGGGAGGAGATCGAATTGAATTCCAGGTCCGAGAATCGTTACGAGGTTGCGAGGGCAAAAATGCTGTTGGAGCAAATCGATGGCGGTGCCCCGCTGCTTCCAACCTACCCGTATCCCGTGAGCGCATGGGCAGTTGGCGATGGGCCGCTGCTGACAACGCTGGGCGGGGAAGTGGTCGTGGACTACGCGCTGCGGCTGAAGAGCGAATTGACAGGAGTGCAAACATGGGTCGCCGGTTACGCCAACGACGTGATGGCGTATGTCCCCTCACGTCGAGTCCTTGGCGAAGGTGGTTATGAAGGCGGCGGGGCGATGGTTTACTACGGGTTGCCGACTTCGTGGGGGCCGAGCATCGAGAAGGACATCGTTCAAGAGGTTCATCGGCAGGTCGAGAGCCTTTCCATTCATGACGCAGACGTTCCCACGCGATCCCGTTGATGCCACCTGTGTCTGGGAAGGGGACTTGGTTCAAACTGTCTGCCGTTGTGTTAGGATCGTCGCCGATTTTGTCACCAGCCTGTTCGCGCTTGAGAAGCGAACGTCCCGCAAAAGATGAGGTGGGGGCAACCTTGCTCGCAATGCTATGAACGAAAGACGCCCGGAACCCGAGATCGTCTTTCGCTCGCCCTCGCATGGCGATTGCCTGGAGGCCCGTTTGGTTCTGGAATCAGTGGGGATCTCAAGCGAGATGCTTCAACGATCCGGGGACTGGTGCTTGGTCGTGTCTGACGATCAAGTCAACGCTGCCTTTGCGGAATTGCAATCGTATCGGAACGATCGTCTTGCCGAAGCCACGCAGTCGCTGCCACAGAAGCCACTTGTTTTCGGTGGCGCGATTGCGGGTGTGGTGTACTACGCCATTTTTCTCCTCTCGGTCGCCGTTCTGGCAGAGACCTCTGCCTACGGAATCGACTGGCGAGCGGTTGGTCAGATGAACGCCGGTGAGGTGATGAATCGTCAGTGGTGGCGAACGATCACGGCGCTGACCCTGCACGCCGATGCCGGCCACCTGCTTTCGAATTTGGTTTTTGGCAGTGTGTTCGGCGGGCTGGCGGGGCGTCTTTTGGGTGGGGGAGTTGCCTGGTTGGCAATTGTCCTGGCCGGTGCACTCGGGAACTGGATGAACGCCGTGATTCGGGACGGGGGACACACATCGATCGGTGCATCGACCGCCGTGTTCGCTGCGCTGGGGATTCTGGTCGCACACGCATTGCATCCTCGGCACAAGACATCGACGAAGGCATTGGTTCGTTGGAGCCCATTGATTGGCGGTGTCTTGTTGTTGTCATTCATGGGGCTCGAGGGCGAACGAACCGATGTTCTGGCGCACGTCACCGGGTTCATTGCTGGGATGGTGTTCGGCTGGGTTGGGTGCCGATTGCCGGAAGCGTGGCTTGCCAGCAGCTTCTTTCAAATGATCGCTGGGGTGTTCACGGGCGCCATCGTGATCGGGGCTTGGGTGCAAGGCACCCAGTGAGCACCCTTTCTGGGGGCATTTTCGAGGCCCCGAGAACAAGTGCGACGTTGCCGCACATTCTTCGTTCACGTTGAAGTGCTTGCGACTATTCTATACAATCGTGTGCACATAGCGGTTGTCCAAGAGGTTGTTTGCCATGATTGCTTGCGAACAGAGGATGTACCGGGCTGCGCATGAATCCCTGAATGCGGAGATTCCGAAAGAGACACGACCCGCATTCAAACACGTGATTTTGCCGAGTGAATGATGAATCATCCATTGATGAAATGCACTTTGAGAATGGCTCTGACGGCTGGCTGGTTGCTGTCGTTTGCCGGCCTCTCTGCGGTGCCCGCGCAAGGTCTGATGGACATTGAGGAGCCGCCGTTTTCTTACTCCGAAACGGTGGAGGACAATCGAGTCAGTCGGTTGATTGCGAAGATCCAGGCCAAAGAATTACGTCTGGACTACAGCAAGCCACGCGGCCACTTGGAATCGCTCCTGCAGGCCTTGGAGATCCCTGTTTCATCGCAAACGCTGGTGTTCTCCAGGACCAGCATGCAGGTTCAGCACATCTCACGCTCCAACCCGAGAGCTCTCTATTTCAACGATGACACTTACGTTGGTTGGGTACGCGGCAGTTCGTTGGTTGAAATTTCAACCGCCGATTCGAAGCTGGGGGCGGCGTTCTACACCGTCGATATGAAACCGTGGCGAGCGAAGATTGAGCGGGCGAACTATGACTGTTTGGGGTGCCATGCCACGTCCATGACGGGCGGGTTGCCAGGGCATATGATCCGCAGCGTTGCGCCTTTTCATGACGGTAGTATCAACGCCCAGTTCCCGTCGCACGTGACCAGTGATTCCAGCCCCTTTGCCGAACGTTGGGGCGGTTGGTATGTGACCGGCGGGCACGGTTCCATGCAACACATGGGCAACGCCTTCTTGCGCGGTGAAACGTTGGACCTGCGTCGCAGCGGCAATGTCACTGACTTGGGAGATCGCTTTGACACATTCGGGTACATGTTGCCGACCAGTGACATCGCCGCGTTGATGGTGCTGGGGCATCAAACCAGTGTGCACAACATTTTTGTCAAAGCGGATTTCACCATCCGAAAGTTGGAATACGATCGGGACCAGCGTCAGGCGGAGGGTGAGCGCATCAGCGAGGCAGAGGAGGCGGAGCAGCCGCTGCAGATCGCCGAGGCTGCAAGGAAAGTGCTGAATGCGATCTTGTTCTGTGACGAGCAGCCATTGGAGTCACCGATCGAGAGTGCGGGAGATTTTATGCGTGAATTCGAGGCACTCGGACCAATCGATTCGAAGGGGCGCTCGCTCCGGCAGTTCGATCTGCAAACCAGGTTGTTCAAGTTCCCGTGCAGCTTCCTTGTCTACACGGAAGCCTTTGACGCCTTGCAACCAGCGCTTCGAACGGAAATCTTGACTCAGTTGCGAACCATCCTGACTGGTGAGCCGGCGGCCGATGAATATTCACATCTGAATGCGACGCTACGAGCCGAGTTGCACGAGATTTTGGTTGAAACCCTGGCCGGCTATTGAGCCGCTCAGGACTCAAAACACGACCCAGGCAGGGCGTGCTGTGAGCCCCGAAGGGCTGTCAGGAACGATGGTGCAACCGACTTGTGTCGCCCCTTCAGGGCTTGGTGGGTTGGCTTGCCATGTCATCCACGGGTTTTCACCCGTGGCGACAACCTGTCGTCCCTTTCGGGACTCGGTCCGGGAGTTCGGCCACGAAGTGGCGGCGTGATCCAGCCAGTGGGCGTCAGCCCATGGGGAGCGTGTCACTTGTCCATGGCGTCCGGCAGTCGTGTTGGTGTCAGGCTGGCGCTTGCTGACTGACGCGGGGCCTGTGAAAAGCCGTACCGCGGCGTTTTCGGCAGGGATGGGATCCAGCCTGCTGGGATGGAATGCTGGCGTGTCCCGTGCGGGGCGGCGTCCAGTTGCTCGTCTCCGAGGGTTCGAAACGGATACGAATGCCGGGTGGATGACGAGGTGGTGTCGTCGAGTTGTGGGGCGTTCGCAGCGGCATCCGGTGAATCAAGGTTGGCTGGAATCGGTTCCTCGGGGATCGTGACCGCGTCAACGGGCTCCGCCGGACCGGTCAGGTGGCGATAGAAGCTCGGCGGCAAGTCAATGGTTTGCGTCTGGCGACGCGGTGGTTGCGTTGTCGCTGCTTCCGCCGCTTGCCTTCGGAACGTCGCCAGTTGGGTCAACGATTTCAGATCCGTTGAACCCGATGCCTGTGTTCCACCGTCAGCCTGTTCGCTGGCCACCTTGGAACTGGCACTGGGCCGATTCAGTCCTGGCAAAAGTTTGACGGTTGAATCGGAGATCACCACGCCACCGGACCGTCCTTCGAATCGCACGATCAGGCTCAACTGTTCGTTGAAGCCTCCGACTTCGTCCCAAGGACACCACACGCTGTAGGAAATCCCCATCGACGTGTTGCTCATGTGTTCGGCGAACTGGTCGGCGGTGAACACAAACTTGCGTTTGGGCTTCGCTGAATTGGGGTTCAGGTCGTCTGCGTCAAACGCGTAAACGGCCAGCCCTCCGTCCACCTTCACAGGATCTGGATCCTGTTCGTTGTAAAAATAGATCCTGGCCCCGAAACCTCGCACGCCAGGTTTTTGTGGTTGATGCAAAACAGTGTCTGCCCACATCACCATCATGCGAGTGGGGACAACCGCTTCGGCTTCTTTCTCAAACAGTTTCTTGGACCAGGATGGTCGGTCAGGCACAAACTGGCAGCCGGCAACGCCAAACAACGCGACCAGCAAGGCCGCAGCGGCCATCTTCTGAATCGGAGCAGCGAACGGGACCATTATAGACTCCCCCTGAAACCAGAGCCGGTGGACTCACTCGGAAGACCTGGCGAGAAACCATCGGGTGTCCCCAATGAATCGGGCTCAGGCAGCAGTTCGGGGTCGGCAGGAAATTCGGATTCCAGAACTGGTGATTCCAGCACACGCTGTCCCCGGGGATCGTCGTGCGGGTAGATCACTTCGATCCCATCGTCTTGGTGCGAGTTCGAGAACAAGGGATCCATCACTGGCTCGCCGATGATTTCACCATGCAGATTGAATACATCGCACGCACACCAGCTCATGCGAGCCATTTCGGTTTGCTTCAAGCGTTCCATGTCGGCCTCGGAACGCACAATGTGAGGGGTCAGGATGATCAACAATTCAGCCCGTGTGTTTGAGACGGAGTCAAAGCGGAACAGATGCTTCAGCAGGGGGATGTCGCCCAAGTAAGGAACCTTGCGATGATGTTCCTTTTTCTTCGTTGATATCAGTCCGCCCAAGACGATGGTTTCCCCGTCGGCGGCACTGACTGTTGCTTGCGCGCTCGCCACGTTGACTCGCGGACTCCGCACCACCGTGCCATCGGAGGTAGCCGAAACTGGGATGCCCTCCGATTCGGGGCCCACCTCGGATTTTTCGGCGTCAATTTCCATCGTCACGTTGCCCTCTGGGCTGATCCTGGGCGTCACGCCAAGAATCAAACCAACGTTCTCCATCGTGATGGTGTTCTGTTGCCCGATTTGAGTGATCGTCGAGCCTGTGATCCGTGGGACTCGTTGCCCCACTTGAATGAATGCGGATTGATTGTCGAGCGTCAGAATCTGAGGTCGGCTGAGCACTTCCAGACGACGAGATTCTTCCAGTGCTCTCAACAAGGCGCTGACATTTTGACTGCTGGCCGACAACACCAACCCGCCAAAGCCAAGCTCAGCATTGGAGCGACCGAGCGAAAAGTTTGAGAGACCTTGGCCAGCGACATTGGCGGCACTGGATACGGCTTGTGCAGAACCGCTGTTTCCAAGTGGATCGACGCTGTTGAAGTTGAACCCGGGATCATTCGTGGCGGAGACCACGCTGTCTTGTGTCGTGGATGTCACTGCTCCGCCCGGCGATGTCACGTTCGTCGTGCTGGTGACCGTCAACAGATCGCCCAACAAGCTCCGGTCGAATAGAACCGAATCTTGGATCCCAAGCTCGACACCAAATTCATCGGTGTTGTTGAGTGCAACTTCTGCGATCAAGACTTGGATCATCACCTGCGGGGGTTGTTCATCAAGTTTCTCGATCATCGTTCTGATTTCGGTGAAGTAGCGAGGCGTCGCACTCACGATCAGCTTGTTCGATACCGGTTCGGGGACGACCACCACTTCTTTTTCCAGTTGCGCGAACGGATTCAAGGTGGCCGGCGATGCGTTTTCGACTTGTCGCGTGTTCCGCAGGAACTCGTTGATGGCCAAGGCAACATCAACCGCAGGCGAATTCTTCAACTGGTAAACAATGTTCTGCCGTTGCATTGCGTCCGCTTCATCAAGTCGCAGCAGCAGTGCATCCACAATTTTCAAATCACCGTCGGAACCGGTGGCGATGATGCTATTGCTCCGCACGTCGACCGTGAATCGCAAAGGAGCGAGTGAGGATTCGCCAGGCGAACTGGACAACTGGGCGCTCGTCACAGGGTCGGCACCCACCTGACTTGGCAACAATGAGCGAAGCGTGAGAATCAGGCTCGCCGCATCACCATTTTGAATCGGGAAGATCTTGATCTTGGCGACCATGCCGGGTGAATCAAGTTTTTCGATCAACGCTTCGATGACCTCGAAATTTTCAGCCGGCGACGAAACGATCAGGTTGTTTTTGCGTGCATCCACTGTGATTTGGACGTTGTCCAGAATGCCAGACATGATCGTCTCGCCCCGTCCCATGTCATCCAGCATCAGTTCCATCGCACTGGGACGTGCACTGGTGCCGGCGGTGGAAATGGTTTCGCGGAGCGTCTCAGCGACATCGGCGGCCAAGCTATTTTGGATCTCGAAAACCCGCGTCCGCTGGACCGTCCCACCCTCCAGGGTGTCGAGTCGCTCGACCAACCGAGCCACTTCCAGCATGTCTCGCGGGGCCGCGTGAATGATCAGCGAATTCGTGCGTGAATCAATGGTGGATTGGATCGTCGTCGCGAGACCACCTTGGCGATTGGCAAAGAAGGTTCTGACCGTTTCTTGCACGGAAGCGGCGGACGCATACTTCAATCGAAACAGATTGAATTGGCTTTCCGGGGGAACCGGTTGATCCAGTTTGCGGATCAATTCTTTGAGTGCGGCCACGGCATCGCCCCACCCCAACAGCAGGATTGCATTTGGTTTGCCCAATGGAGTCACGGTGGCGCGGCCCTGACGCGTCCCCAGCAAACTGTCTTGGGTTTGTTCGATCAGGTCGGCGATGCTTTGCGAATCGGTGTGCTTGAGATGAAGGACCTCAATCGCTGGTTGTGTTTGGCGACTGAGCTGTTCGAGTTCACGGATGATTTCCGCCAATTGGTCCAAGTCTTGATCGCGACCTCGCAGAATGATGGCGTCCAGGTCTGGCAATGTTTGCACCTCAACACCTTCCAACTGGGGCAGTGAGGGGCTTGCGGTTCTTGGTTGCGGAGCACGATTGGGTGCACCGTTCGTGCCTTCTGGCTCACCCGTCAGGGCGGGCAATTCTTCGGGCACCTGGGTCGAGACTTGGCGAAGTCCGGTGAGTCGATACAGCAGTTGAGACCGAGGATCGTTGGCACTCGCACCGTTGGTGTGGGAGGGAATAGTGCCGGATGGGTTCGTTGAACGCAACATTTGTTCCACGTCAGCTTGCACGTCTTGCTGCAGCATCAAGACACGTTGCTGAGGCTGGCCCGTCAGGCTCGACGGTTGCCGCTGATAGCGTTCTACAAGTGCCGAGAGCAAACGGCCAAATTGGTTGACCACCGAGACTGGACCATCGACGAGCACGTCTTCCCGTTCGAGATCGAACCCGATTCGCAGCGTTCCTGAGGGAGTCGCGAGCGACCATTGTCCTGACGGTGCGTGCCCATCGGATGCAGCGTTGGCCGTCAGACGTTGGTCAAAGAGACGCAACAATTCGTCACGGATGACCTTGGACTGGCCTGTCGGCAGCGGCATCAACCGCCTGGTCGTTTCGATGTTGGCTGGGGCGGACTGAGTCGGCGGCAGCAATTGAGCGGAGCGGTCGGGTGAAGCAACCGGATTGGATGCCGCGTTCCAACGTGAGGGAGCCTCCTGCGAAGCCTGTGCGGGTTCCACTCTTGGTATGTCAACGCGCTGCAGCACCTGTTTGAACAGATCGTGAACCCACGGTGGACCCGCGACGGAAATTCGATCGTGCTGCGTGTCGGTGTGCAGTCGCACATCGGGCGAACTTGCGACCAAGGGCGTGAAGACTTGTTCGATTTCCGCGGCCGTTCGAAAACGCATCGCGTACGAAATCGTCTCCGTCGTTCCCACGGTTTGCGCAACGCTGGAGCTCGCGCCGAGCGAGATGATCAGCAACAACAGAATGTGAATGGTTCGGTGCCGAACGTGTGGCATCCTAACTTCCGGCTTTCGTAGAAAGAAATATCGGCGCGCACAGTCGCCTGTCGCCGAGAATTGTCAGCGTCTCGAACTAGGCAATTGATTGCTCGCCTGTCAAGTCAAGTTGCGGTGTTTGCTTGACCCACTGACGGCACGAGTTAGAGTGACGATCTGGTTCGAAGTTCCCCTGAACCCTCCCCCCACAAGCTTCCGATTTGCGAAGCTCCCGCCGGATTCAACTCCATGCTGCCCCCCCGACACCTGATTCGCGTCGTTCCATTGCTGTTGGTTTGTGCATCGCTGCCGCCGGTCGCGGCCCAGCCTCCGGATCAAACCACGCCAGCGACCGCCGATCCAACAGCGGAATCTGAAACCACCCCCCCGGCTTCATTGGGATCGCCATTTCCTGCCGACCAAGTCAGTCGATTGGTCCACCCGGAGATTGCCGCCGAATTGGGCTTGGACGATCAACAGCGTGCCAAGATTCAATCGTTGCTTGTCGAACGGCTCGAAATCAGCGCGTCGCCAGACGCTGCCGATCAGAAGGCACGTTTGATCGCGATCGACCAACAAATTCGTGACACGCTCAACGCCGATCAGCTGAAACAATGGAGCACGACTGGCCCCACCAGTGCGTTGCGTTTTCAATTTCGTGAGCAGGCCTGGGGCGATGTGTTGGATTGGTTCGCCCGCCAGGAAGGTTTGACGCTGGTGATGAACCAGGTCCCGCCGGGCACATTCACCTACACCGACACGCGATCGTACAATGCGTCCGAGGCGATCGATTTGCTCAACAGTGTGTTGTTGACGCGAGGTTACACGCTGGTTCGTCGCGAAAAGATGCTGACGGTGTTGCAGCTCTCCAATTCAATCCCGATTGAATTGATACCGCGTGTTCCGTTGGAAAATCTGCCCAGTCGCGGCAGGTTCGAATTGGTCAGCGTCCTGTTTTCTCTCGGCAACCGTCCGGTCGATGCGGTGATCAACGAGGTCCAGCCTTACCTGGGAACCTTTGGCCGCGCGATCCCGTTGCCGCAAAGCAAGCAGTTGTTGGTCGTTGAAACGGCTGGCAAGATGGACACGATCAATGTTTTGATCAACACAGTCCCAGAGCCACGGGCGACCCCGAAACCTGACAAGCCCGAGAAGCCGCCCGCACCCGTGTTTGCAGCCTACGCGCTCGGGGACCTCGATCCCGTTGTCGTGCTGAGTGCGATGAAGGAACTGGTCGGCAGCGAGCGGATCGCGGTCGATGAGAAAACCAGACTGCTGACCGCCTTCGTGATCCCCACGCAACAGACCGCGATCCAGACCGCCGTTGAAAAAATGCGTGAGGAAATCGAGGCCGCGCCAGCGAGTGTCTCCGTCGCTTACCCACTGCGTCATGGCAGTGAGGAACAAATTCGCGAACAAGTCACCGCGATCGCACCGCGTGCCACGGTCAGTGTTGACGCGGTTGCGGCACGGGTGCTGATCACCGCGTCCCCCGATGAACAGGCACGGATTGCCGAGGCTTTCTCTGCGATGGGCATCTCGGCAATGAAATCCGACATGGAAGTCAAAGCGTTTCAGGTCGACCCCGTTCAATCCACCGTCATTTCCAGGGCTTTGCAGTCAATGATCCCGGCGGCCCAGGTCGTGGGCAACGCATCGTTGGGAACCGTTGTCGTTCGCGGCACTGCCGATGACATTGCCTTGGCCGAACAGGTGATCGAGCGTTGGCGTGGTGCGGACCTGGACAGCGGAACGACTTTGCATGCGTTCGATCTGCCACTCCCTGGAACCGCCGATTGGCTTGCGACGGTCGCCAAGGTCATTCCAAGAGCACAGATTTGGTTGGACTCGGAGGCGAAAAAACTGGTCCTGCTGGGCTCCGCCGAAGAGAAGACTCGTCTCGAAGCGATGCTGCCCCAATTGCTGACCGCTTTGCCGGCACCCCCTGAACGCATGCTCAAGACGTATGCATTGTCGGCGACGGAATTGACCCGTTGGCAACAGTTGGCACCCGTTCTCGCCGCACAAATTCCAGGCATCCAACCGATCGTGCGTCCGGCGGGCGACGATGGTTCCTCGGAGTTGTTGGTGTGGGCCACCGAACAAGACCACGTCCGCCTGGGCGAAGCGATCTCGCAACTCAAGCAGGCGACCCCGCAGACAGCGCTGCACTGGCCGAAGGTTTACGATCTGGACCAGCGCGACCCCGCCCTGTTCAGCGAACTGTTGTCGATCCGGTTCCCCGGTGCCCGAGTCACCGCGGATGCCGCTTCGGGACAACTGACCGTGTGGGCCGAACAAGAGACGCATGGGAAAGTGGCCGAACTGCTGGCGCAGATCTCCGACGAACTGCCGTCGAATCCTGAGTTGGTCCTCCAGAGTTATCGTTCCGCAGGCCGCACGCCGACTGAACTGCAGGCCTTGCTGGCACCCGTGATTGCTTCCGTCACGGCCGCGGGAAGTCGCGGCACGTTCCAACCGATTGGACCGATCACGGTCGACACGGCCGGGCGACGATTGTTCGTCATGGCCACCGCCGAGGCACACCAACAGGTCGGTGAATTCGTCAAAGAGCTCGACAAGCCAATGCCGGCGGAGCAAGAACTGATTTTACTGGCCTACAGCCTGGCGGAAGCCCAAGCGACGGATGTGAAGCTGCTGATCGACCAAGCGATCGACGGTGCGACGGTGATCGCCGATGATCGGCGTCAGCAGCTGGTTGTCACGGCGACGCTGGCGCAGCATGGACGGATCAAAACGCTGATCCAGGAAGTCGACCGGCCCGCATCCAAGTTCGCCAGCGAGGAAATCCGGGCTTACGAACTGAATGACCTGCAGGCGGCAACCATGCTGCCGACGTTGCAGGCCATGTGGCCGCGAATGAAGCTGTCCGTCGATGCCACCAGCAACCGAATCGTTGCCTCGGGCAATGCCAAGGACCATGAAACGTTCCACCTATCGATTGAGCGACTCAACACGTCGGCGACGGGCGAATCGATGCGGGTGGAGACGTACAGTCTTCCAATTGGCGACTTGAAAACATTGCCGACCGTGCTCAGTCAAATTGCCCCGCAAGCGATCATCAGCACCGACACGGCCAACCGCGCGGTGGTGGTCTGGGCCAGCGAAGAGCAGCACAAGCGAGTCGCAACGGCAATCGAACAACTCACCACGGCGGCAGAAGATCGCCGTGAGATCGAGGTCCATCAAGTCGCCCCGGAAAAGGCAGCCGCGACACGATTGGTCCTGGTGACTCTGTTTCCCACCGCCAGCATCGGTGCCGACGCGGCAAGCGGGCAATTGACGATCCTGGCGCCCAAGGACTTGCAGCAAAAAATCGCTGCCGTGTTGGCAAAGACCACGCAAGCCGACAAGGAAGGATCGAAGCTGGAGCCTCGACTGTACGAAACCACCGCCGAGATACGCACGGCGTTCACCAGTGTCATGGCCACCACAGTGCCTCGTGCGACCGTCATTGTGACCGGTTCGACGAACCCCAACCAAATGATGATTCTGGCCTCACCCGAGGATCACGAACGCGTCGCGACACTGCTCCAAAAGCTGGCCGACGAAACGGGGCCATTGCCCGAAACCAACGTGCGGGCTTACGAACTGGACCGTGCCGATCCCACGGCGTTTCAAACATTTCTCGCCGAACGCCAACCCGCTGCCAAGATTCTCAGCGGCGCGGGGACCAACCGCTTGGTGATCTCAGCCACCGAACAGGCCCACGCGGGGATCGCCCAGATCATCGAAGAACTGGAAAGGGTCTTTTCGGAAGCGGGCCAGCGAGAATTGCAGGTCTACCCGATTCGCAAGGATCTGACACAGCAAGCCGTCACGGGCGTGTCCACCGAGGTCCCACGAGCGAGGCTGCTGCCGAGCGCCGACCCGGAACGGATCCTGTTGCTCGCGTCACCCACGGAACACACCAAGTTTGCGGCGTGGTTGAAACAGTTGCAGGAACAGGTCCCAGCACCGGAACCGACCACGTCGGTCGTCTACCCGTTGGAATTCGGTGACCCGACGGGTGCCGTTCGTGTCCTCACAACGCTGCTGCCGCAGGTTGTCTTTGCCGCCGATGTCGTGGGGAAATCGGTTGCAGCGACCGGCACTGCGGAGGACCACGAAACCATCCAAGCGTTCATCCAGCAGTACGACGACCGCCAAATGGACAACGCGGAAACCAAGGTGTTTGAACTGGGCGATGCCGACGCAGCGTCGCTTTCGTTGGCCGTCACACAAATGGCACCGACGGCTCGCGTCACGCCGGATCGGATCAGCAATCGATTGATCGTGACCGCGCCCAAGGAGATTCTGGAACGCATCTCGGTGGCGATTGACAGCATGGAATCCGACCCCGACAAGCAACGTACGACCAAGAGTTATGAGCTGGATGAAGGCACGACTTACTCGCTTTCGCCCGCGATCCAAGGCTCGTTCCCGCGTGCCAAGATCGCCGCCGACACAACCAACAACCGTCTGATCATTTCTGCGACCGAGGCCGAGCATCTCGAAATTGAAAAACTATTTGATTCGTTGAACTCAGCTGAAAGGAAGGTGATCAAGAGCTACGTCCTCGAAAGCGGCCGCGCTTCGACCACCCGCCTGGCATTGCTGTCCAGTTTTCCAAAGACCACCATCTCAGCGGACTCCACGACCAACCACGTGATCGTTTCCGCCAGCGAAGAGGACCATGCGAAGATTGCCGAAGTGATCCAAGCCATGAACGCCGATGGGAAACAAACCACCAAGAATTACGCCTTGGAAAACGGCAGTGCGGCGGCAATCCGGTTGGCATTGCAGTCCAGTTTTCCGAGCACAACGGTCTCCACGGACACGGTCAACAACAGCTTGGTCGTCTCGGCCAGCGAAGCCGACCACCTGATGATCGAGGCGTTTGTCAAACAGCTGAACACGGGGCAAACCAAGCTCACCAAGACCTACGCGTTGGAGACTGGTCGTGCCACGACGACGCGTTTGGCGTTGCTGGCCAGTTTTCCGCTGACGACCATCTCCGCGGATTCGGTCAGCAACCACCTGATCGTTTCTGCCAGCGAAGAGGATCACGCGAAAATCGCCGAAGTGATCCAGGACATGAACGCGGATGGGAAGCAAATCGCCAAGAACTACGCCTTGGAAAACGGCAGTGCCGCGGCCATCCGGTTGGCGTTGCAGTCCAGTTTTCCGAAGACCACCGTCTCGGCCGACACAACCAGCAACAGCTTGATCGTCTCGGCCAGTGAAGAAGACCATCTGATGATCGAGGCGTTTGTCGAACAGTTGAATGCGGGCGGGCAACAGATCACGCAGAGTTATGCACTTGAAAATGGCAACGCGGCGACGCTGCGACTGGCTCTGCAAGCGACGTACCCACAAGCCACGATTGGGGCCGACTCGGTCAACGACACCCTGATTGTTTCTGCCCCCGAGAAAGAACAGCAAGAAATCGCCGAGCTCGTGCAGCAGATCAACGACGCCCCTGCACGATCGACAGAGATGCAAGCTTACCCCTTGGCCAAGGCAAACCCGCAGAGTGTGGTCGAGGCTCTGCAGCAAGCGTTCGGTCGACGGTCGACCGTGGGAGTCAGTGCTGATGATGAAAGCGGAACCGTGTTTGTCGTCGGCCTGCCCCGCGAGCAAGAGATTGCCAAGCAGGTGATCGAGCAGATGGATCGCATCGATTCCTTGGCACGCGATCGTCGTTTGAAAGCGTTTTCACTCGCCGGGATCGATGGCGACGATGTGGCGGAAGCCGTGCAGACCCTGTTCGCCGATGCCCGTCCACCCGTCGACGTTCGCTACGACTTCTACAATGAACAATTGGTGGTCATCGGCAATGAAGAGCAATTGAAGTTGGTCGAAGAAACGTTGGTGCAGTTTGATCCGCCCGAACGCGAACTCGAGATCTTCCCGCTCCAAGAAAACGATCCCAACTCGGTTCGCGAGGCGGTGAATTCCCTGTTTGCGGATCTGCCGACCAATGAAGTCCCGGCGATCACGGTCGACCAGGATCGCCAGCAATTGTTGATCCGCGCAACCACGCAGCAACTCGGTGAGATTCGAACCTTGCTCGGCCGGCTGGGGGAAAACGTGGTGTCGGCACCGGGGGCCGATCAAATTTCCTCCGGGATGCCTCGGTCCGGTGCTCGCGTGCGAACGATTTCGGTCGGCCGCGATTCCGAATCTCTTTTGAAGCAGTTGGAAGAGGTTTGGCCCAAACTGCGCAATAACCCACTGCGGGTGATCCATTCCGGAGAGGGCGAGTCGAATCAGGAGGTTGAGCAAGAGCTGAAGCCGCAGCCCAATCCCGCTGCAGTCGATTTGCAAAGCACGAACGATCGCCGTGACCCTGCGGTGCAGTTGGTCGCCAACCAAAGCGTCGAAAAAACAACGGACGTCTCGGAAGCGGGCGAAGTGGACAACCCAGCCGTCCTGATTCTGCCGGGTGACGGCCAGTGGGTGATTGCCTCCGAAGACACCGCAGCGCTCGACATGCTGGCGAAATTGCTGGAGGTCGCCCTGAGTCCGCCCATGACAGCTGTCACGGAAAGCGGCAACTTGTCGGTTTATGTCCTGAAACATGGCAATGCCGAGGACCTGGAAGATTTGCTGACAGACCTGTTTCAAGAAAGCCGCGCCAGTTCGCGTGCTCGATTGACCACCGACACGTCGCAAACACGGATCGTTGCCGACACGCGAATCAACGCCTTGATCGTCCAGAGTTCTCGGGCGACACGCGGTGTGATCGAAGATTTGCTGGCGGTCTTGGATTCACCTGAATTCATTGACTCGCTGCAACTGGTGACACCTCAGATCGTTCCGATCCTGCACACCAGCGCTCAACGCGTGGAGGACATGCTCCGCACGGTGTACGCCAGCCAGCTTTCACGCGGACAAAATCGGCCGCAAATCTCGATTCCCGAAGGGGTCTCCGCGGAGGTCGCTTCGATGCTGGAATTGATCAATGCCGAGAATTCAGGTCCCCTGTTGACCCTGAGTGTGGATGAAATCAGCAATTCGCTCGTGATGCGTGCCCCACCCGAACTCTCCCTGGAAATCCGTCGTTTTGTCGAGCAAATCGACCAGCAGTCTGTCAGCAATCGCGCGGGCAAAATGCGAATCATTCCCCTGCAAACGACCAATGTGGAGCAAATGGAGCAGGTTTTACAGCAATTCCTGCGAACCGGACGCGGCGGCCGAGGCCGCTGAGGAACACTTTGACTCAATGGACTTACTTCACTACCATTGAGAGTTGACACCCACCCCCAATCAATCGGGACGCCCCCAGACACGGTTGTCGTCCGGTTCCCGATCCCACCCCCAAGAGCCAAAGACTGTCGTCGGATCAGCAGACCGTGAAAGCACCTTGCGTGATTTCGCGATCGGTTGTCAGGCGTCGCCATTGCGTCTCTGCGAATGAGTCTCGCTGACTTCCCGCCGCCACGTTCGTGAGCCATGCTCTCGTCGAAGCCGGCCGGATTCTCTCGGCCGAGTCCACCGCGGGCGATGCGAGTGTTTGGCCCCCACCCAAGCGTGCTGACCATGATTACACAAATCGACGGAATCGCACCCGCCCTGAGCGCCCTGCAACTTCGGCAAGTCGCCGATTCGCTTCGAGACCGAAGTGAATTGGGCACCCTGGCCATCCAGTGGGACTTTGAAAGTGACGTCGCGTTGTTGGCGGAAACCGCACGCGTGATGGGCTTGGAATGGCTCGACGCAGAAGAAGTGGAAGTGGACCCGGCGGCTTTGGATGGCTTCCCGCTGAAGATGATTCACCGCTACGAGGTGTTTCCGCTGGAGCGAAATGAGAATTGGATCCGCTTGGCGGTCAGCAACCCGTTTTCGTTCGGAGCTTTCGACACGATCGCCACCGCGCTGTCGCTGGAAGTCCGCCCGGTGGTCGCGACGCCGGAAACCGTCCGCCAACTGATCAAACAAAACCTGGGCGTTGGCGCTGAAACGATCGACGGCCTGATCGCGATGCAGCGACAGCAGAGCGGCGATGTCCAGATGCTCGAAGAGTTGCAACTCGATGGGTCCGAGGACGCAGAAGCAGCCGCGCAGGCTTCGGTCGTCCGGTTGGTCAACGAAATCCTCAGTGAAGCCGTTGAGACGCGTGCCAGTGACATTCACATCGAGGCCCAAGAGAATCGACTGAAACTGCGATACCGGATCGACGGTGTGCTGCAACGGCAGAGCGTGCCGCAAGAGATGAACCAATTTCAGGCGGCGATCGTCAGTCGCTTGAAGATCATGTCCAAGATGAACATCGCGGAAAAACGAGTTCCGCAAGACGGACGCATCAAACTGCGTGTGGCCGGACGCGAAGTCGATTTGCGGGTCTCGATCATTCCGATGTTGCACGGCGAAGGCGTCGTGATGCGGGTGCTCGACAAATCGAACCTCAGTTTGTCGCTGCGTGACATCGGAATGCCCGAAGACACGTATCAGAAATATCAAAAGCTGATTCGGATGCCGCACGGGATCGTGTTGGTCACCGGACCCACGGGCAGCGGGAAAACAACCACGCTGTACAGTTCGCTCAATGAGATCAAATCCGAAGACACCAAGATCATCACGACGGAAGACCCGATCGAGTATCAACTCGAAGGGATCAATCAGATCCAAGTTCAACAAAAGGTTGGATTGACGTTTGCAGCCTGCTTGCGGGCGATTCTGCGGCATGACCCGGACGTGGTGCTGATTGGCGAAATTCGTGACCTGGAAACGGCGGAGAACGCCACGCAGGCCTCGCTGACCGGGCACATGGTGTTCAGCACCTTGCACACCAACGACGCCGCTGGATCGTTCATGCGATTGTGCGACATGGGCGTGGAACCGTTCCTGGTCGCCAGCACGGTTGAGGGCGTCATGGCCCAACGGTTGGTCCGGCGTCTGTGTTCCAGTTGTCGCCAAGAGTACACGCCCAACGTGGCGGAACTGCCGGACGATTTCCCATTGGAGAAATTGAACGGTCCGCTGTACCAGCCACAGGGATGTGAGCAGTGCCGTGGCACAGGCTACAAAGGCCGGATGGGGATCTATGAATTGCTGGTCACGAACGAAAAAATTCGTGACTTGGCGACCCAGCGTGCAGCCTCCAATTTGATCAAGAAGGCCGCCATCGAAGCCGGCATGCAAACGCTGCGTAGCGATGGCTGGGAAAAAGTCTGCAGTGGATTGACGACCGTGGACGAAGTGCTTCGCGTCACCAAGGCGGACTGACAGGATGCCAGACTTCGCATATGTCGCAAAAACTGCGACGGGAGAACGGCGGGAAGGTACCATCGCCGCCCAGACACGCCGGGCAGCGATGCAACGATTGCGTCAGCAAACGCTGTACCCCGTCAGTGTTTCCGATGTGAAGCCTGCGATGGGAGACGTCACCCAGTTCCAGTTGCCCCAGCGCATCAAGAAGGAACAGATCGCGGATCTGTGTACCCAACTGGCGGACCTCCTGAACAATGGCGTCCCCATGTTGGAGGCCCTGTCGATTCTGGGCGAAGTCACGATCAACCCGCGACTCCAAGACGCTGCCAAGCGGATCCACGACGCTGTTGCCGAAGGGGCAACCCTCGACCAAGCGATGGCAGCCGAACCCGCCATCTTTTCGGAATTGACGCTCAGCATGGTCCGGGCCGGGCAAGAGGGGGCGTTCTTAGAAGAGTCGCTCCAACGAACCAGTGTGTTCTTGTGCAAGCAAGATGAAATGCGTTCCAAGATCGTCAGTGCTTTGGCCTACCCAATCATTCTGGGCGTCGTCGGAACCTTGATCACATCCTTGATGATGGTCTTTTTGGTTCCCAAGTTCCAACCGTTCTTTGATCGGTTGGAGGCCACCGGGTCCGGTCTGCCACTGATCACGGTGTTGTTGCTGGCGGTCAGTCACACATTGCTCAACTACGGGTTGCTGTTACCCATTCCAGTCATTGCGATTGTGTTTGGGGTGAAGAAATACTTGGCCTCCGACAGCGGACGCACAACCTGGGACACCTGGAAGTTGAAGATCCCCGTGCTGGGTGACATCTTTCACGACGCCGCTGTTTCCCGCGCGTGTCGCGTGTTGGGGACGTTGCTTCGCAATGGCGTGCCACTGCTGAAATCACTGAAAATCAGCAGTGAGTCGACCGGCAATCGACTGTTGCAGCAGGCCATGCTGAAGTCGGCTGAGAACATCACCACCGGTGATACCTTGGCAAAGCCATTGGCCGCGAGTGGATTGATTCCGCCTCAGGTCATGGCGATGATTCGCATCGCAGAAGAATCCAACACGCTCGACGATGTGCTGGTCAAAATTGCCGACCGCATCGACGGCAAAGTGGAACGTCAACTGGAAGTGATGGTTCGAATGATCGAACCATTGATGCTGGTGTTGATTGGTGGCATGGTCATGTTTGTGATCGTGGGCGTGTTGCTGCCAGTCTTCGATTTAAATTCAACGGTTAACTAACAAAGGAAATTCTTATGAGACGTCGAAGCACTCCCAAACGCAGCGGTTTCACGCTGTTGGAATTGATGATCGTGTTGATCATCTTGGTCGGATTGATCGCCATGGTGGGACCCCGATTGCTGGGGTCGCAACAGAAGGCGGACATCCGAACGGCGGAGGTCCAAATCGGTAACTTGGCCTCGGCACTGAAAATGTACGTGGTTGATATGAAGGTGTTCCCCGCGACCGAAGACGGCTTGGAAGCGTTGTTGAAAGCACCCGATGATGAGCGTCTCGCTCGCAAGTGGGCAGGCCCTTACATCGATGGCAGCAAGCTTCCGCTTGATCCTTGGGGCAACGACTTCGAATATGAATTCGATGCCGTCGAAGGTGGCAGCGATAGCTCGCAACCTGCTTTCCCGCGTATCTTCTCAGTGGGCCCCGACGCTCAAGCGGGGACCGATGATGACATTGGCAACCAACCTGCTGAAGGCGAAGAGGAGTCGGAATTGTCCGACTCGAGCGACGCGTGAGGCCTCGCCCGTTTTGAAATGTCCCTGCAAGACCGGCTTCTCGCTGCTGGAGCTCATGATCGTCTTGACGATCATGGTTGGGATCGGTGCTGTCGCGTGGCCGAGCTTGCGAAGGCCGATGGCGGACAGCAGTGTGCAGCAAGCCGCCAATCTCTTGCGGGCCGAAATCTCCGATTGCCGACAAACCGCGGCAATCCAAGGGGAGCCGCGTTTGATGCGATTCAATGCCAACCAGCCGCTCGTCACATCGGGACACTGGTCCGACCTGGTCGCCGAACAATTGACCGACAATCGTTCGCCAAGTGGCACGGAAGCGGAACACGAGCTGAATGCTTGGGAACTTCCGGTCGACATCGTGATTGACGAAGTTCAATTGGATCAAACCGCCTACGTCGTCGCTGATGAAACGTCGATGCCGTCGGACGTGATCGATCTTGAGACGTCGACTTGGTACCTGCCGTTCTTGCCCAGCGGCCAAACGAGAGCGGCCATCATCGTGCTGCGTGACACAGCCACCAACAGTCGCGTGGCCATCGAAATCGAAGCGGTCACAGGGATGATGCGAACCGCGCGGTTGTCACCCGCGGCACCGGACGATGCGTCGGTGACCGCTCCGCTACCGCCTAGCGACGGGGAGCTTTCCAATTGAATCCTCGACGCAAGCCACACAGCGGTCTCTCTTTGATGGAAATGGTCCTGGCCACCGCGTTGCTTGCCAGCAGCGGTGTCGCACTGTTCACGTTGGTGGGACAAGCGACCCAATTGGCGCGACGGGCCGAAGAGCGAACGGTGGCGCTGCAGATGGCCCAGTCCACGATGGACGAATTTCTTGCGACTGGTTCGAACGCTGAGTTGGAAATGGAGGGCAGTTTCCCGTCCGACCCGCGTTGGCGCTATCGAATCGAACTGTCGGATGTCGAGGCAACCGAACAAAACGAATCCAGGCTGAAGCGAATCGTCGTTTCCATTGATCGTGCCAACGAACGGGGCGGGGCGTCGTCGAACTCGGCTGACACCGCCATCGTGAGTCTGGTCCGCTGGACAAGAGCAACGCAGCCGCTCAGCCAATCAACGAGCGATTCGGCATCACCGGAGCCAACAGACGCACTGCCACCGACAAGTTTGATGCAGGCGGATTCAATCACGCCATGAATACAGACGCAACTCGCCGCGGGGGCTACACGATCCTTGAGCTGATGCTCTCGCTGATCTTGCTGGCGGCGCTGATGATGGTCGCTTGGTCGATCCTAGGATCGTATCGCGATGCCGAGCAACGTGGATGGAATCAAGCCTATCAAATGCAGGTGATTCGCATCGCCCGCGATTGGCTGGAGTCGGACGCGGCCAGCTTGATGGAGCCCAGGGTGTCCATGAGTCCGTCATCGACTCCCACACAGTCTTTTTCGTCACACCCCACCCAATTGCGACCGTTCCAAGGGAATGAACAGGGCTTCGAGGTCGACCTGATTCCGTCATTTGATCCGTTGCCGTGGTTGGAAGCGGTCACCCAAGCGGAGGCCCCCCTGTCCACCACAACTCAAGCACACACTGGCGAGCATCCCAGCACTTCGATTGCATTCGATCCGCTCACCATCCATCACTTGCACTACAAAATCGTCCCCGCTGCTGCGGTCAGTGGCACGGGCGCCACTGATTCCGCAGAGGAGCTTTTTGACGTTCAGCGAGAACTGGTTCCGATTGACCGCTGGTCCAAAGCCTCCTCGTCGCCGTCTGAAAAGCAGTTGACCACGGCCGACCTGTATCGCGTTTCCGAGGAGGAACGACCCAGTGAAACCGCCGCCGATGGGGAGACTCTGGCGATCAGCATCCGCAATCTCGTCGCTCCCCGTTTTCGCTACAGCGATGGCGTGCAATGGCTGGGCCAATGGGATAGCCAATTGAAGGGGGGGCTGCCACGCGCGATTGAATTGAGCTTCGATTTGCCAGCCGCCTCCACTTCCTACGAAACGCTCGACCCCGAAGACGACGAGGCGGATGAGTTCATCGCGGACGATTTCGCGGAATTGGCGATGTCGATCGAACCGGTCGCCGTGAATGATGCGAGTGCGGCCGGCAACGACGAAGACGCTCTCATCCGCGACGTGCGAATCGTGGTGTTCCTCCCCGGCAGCGGACTCCAAGGCAATCTGGAAGGTGCCCCGCATGAATAAGCCCCGAAACGGAACGGCTCTGTTGGTCGTCATGGTGATCGTGACCATGGTGGCGCTGGCCGCGTATGGATTCAATCAGCAGATGGCTGACGCCTACCGTTCCAGCAAGCTGCAAATCGAACGCGCCCAAGCTCGTTTGACGGTCATGAGTGCAATTGAAGCCCTGCAATCCACTTTGGAACAACCTCGCGGCACCCGTTTGACCTGGCATCGCGAACCATCGGCGGCGTTCGCCGCCGTGACGCTGCAACCAAACGCCAGCCAAACGGAAGACGTCGAGCCGCAATGGATGTTCTCCGTTTTGTCGCCCGCAGATCCCAGTGCGGTGGGAACGCCCATGGAACTCAGCAAGGCTTGGCGATTTGGACTCACCAATGAATCCGCCAAAATCAACTTGTTGGCACTCAACCAGTGGGAAGCGGCTGTCCCGGGACAGGCCAAAAAGACCCTGATGAATTTGCCGGGGATGGACCTGGCGATGGCGCAAGCACTGATGAATGCTTACGACATCGTCGACACGGCGCCAGCAAACGCAATGAGCCTGAGCGATCGGATGGGGGCGTTCGCTAACCAGCAGGAAGCTGGCGGGGTGTCATCAACCGGTGGAGCGGATGCTGGCGAGCGGATTCGCGAGTGGGCAAATCATTGGACAGGCGGTGACTGGGACATGAACTACCAACTCGATTCGCTGGAACAAAACTTGTTGGAAGAGCGAACGTCGTTGGGAACGGCGGGCTCCATCGATGGAGCGGCCAGTGCGGTGCCGCTGGCTTGGCGAGACCATCTGACATTTGACAGTGGGCAAAAGAACGAAAGCCTCAGCGGTCAACCGAGGGTTTTCCTCAACGGGGCGGACCTGCGAAAACTTCACCAGGACCTGCTGACAATTTGGCCGGCTGATCGGGCCAACTTTGTGATCGCCGTGCGGCAGTTTGGCATTCGGAGGCAATCAACGTCCCGGGCGGGAACTTCCTTGGTCACCGCCGCCGAGTGGACCCCCGATTTTTCGATCCCCGCGTCCGTGCGAATTGCCAGTCCACTGGAATTGGCCAACGCAACAGTCGAGGTCTCACAGGCCAACGAGAAACCATTCTCAATCCGGAGCCCATTCTCGGATGACTTTGGTGATCGCAGCAACTACATTAGCAGTCTGGTTGACGACGTGACGGTCCATCCCAGTCGCGTGATCGTTGGCCAAGTCGACGTGATGGAGGCTCCCCGCCCCGTCTTGCTAGGCATTCCGACGATCACCCCTGAAATCGTCGATCAAATCATCGAGCGACGTGCGTCTCAAACTGGTTCGGTTTCGCCGACCAGCACGAACGCCTCGCGGAACACGATTGCTTGGCTATTGATTGAAAACGTCGTCGACTTACCCACCTTTATCAAACTCCAGCCCTGGATCACCGTTGGAGGCGATTGCTACCACGCTCAAATCGTTGCCTTTCGAGACCCTTTCACGCCGACGTTCCGTTGCTCTGTGACGTTGGACGGATCAGCCCCCCATGTCGCCCTGCGAAGTTTTCGCCAATGGGACGCGTGGGGGAAGGGTTTCAACATTGACGAGTTGCGTGGTGAGCTTTCGCCAAACCCACCCTTGGATCATGCCGGTTCCCACCTTCCTTAGCCGCCTCCCCTTCCTTCACTCGTTCGCCGCACCCTCCAAACGCGGTCCGATCGTGGTCGCTTCGTGGGACCAAGTGAACGTGTATTTCTTAGTGGTGAGGGAACGCAAAGACGGGTTGGCGGCGGTTGCCTGGGGGACCCTGGCCCGCGAGGCAGAGCAGCCTGCGCTGGCCGTTCTTCAACAACAGCTCACGGCCAGCAAGATCACTGCTTCCCGTTTGGTGTTGTTGCTGCCGCGGACCGATTTGGAGATGACGACGGTGGAGATACCGCCGGCCGACGCGTCCGAAGTCGCGGCCTTGATCCGAGCGGAAGTGGAACAACTGATCGGCGATGGAGACCACGAGTTGGTCGTTGACTATCGACTGCTCGATGGAGCGACGTCGCCGATGGTCGCCGCTGCGGAGACGGCTTCCGACGCCAGTGAAGCGGATCAAAAACAGCTGGGCGAACCCAAACGCTCACAAACTGCCGCCGCTTTCTCGCTCGAACAAAGTCAGCTGAACGCCTGGACCGATTCGGTCGCTCAAACGGGACTGCAACTCGCCGCGTTCACGTCCCGACAAACCGCGCCCCTGTATCAACTTCGTCAGCAACGCGTCTTCCGTTCGTCCTTGACTGTGTTGATCGTGGTCTACGAGGGCGAGGTGGAGTTGTCTTTTCTTCGCGGCAATCGCCTGGCGTCGCTGCGAACCTTCCGGGCTGGCAGCGATGATGCAGGCGCGTTGACTGATCAAATCCAATTGGAAGTGCAACGCAGCATTTCATTGATGGACTTTGTCTCGCCTGGCGAAATGCCAGAGATGCTGGTTTTGGTTCGAGGACCGCGTGACGCGCTGCCCGAGGGCACCACCGGACCACTTGGCACGGACTCCGACACCGACCCATTGCTCACGCTTTGCGACTCACTCAAGGCACGCCCGGTGACTTTGGCGATGCCAATCGACGCGAGCAGCGAGCAATCCACCGATGACGACGCTCCCGCTCCGGATCCAGTGTTGGCGGCTGCGGCGTTCGTGTTTCAAGAACACCATTTGGCGGTCGACCTGGTGCATCCCAAGGTCCCACCCGTACCACCCAATCCGATGCGTCGGTGGATGGCGATCGCAGCGTTGGCGGTGGGCAGTCTGGGAATCGGGTCTTACACGCTGCTCAGCGATGTTCAGGCGTTGAAAACTCAAGTCGACGGCAAGCAACAGGAATTGGTCGAAGCGGAACGAGTCGCTGCCAAAATGCAAGAGAAGGCCGACGAAACGCGGTTGGTTCAGCAGTGGCTCGGCGACCAGGTCGATTGGCTCAGCCAGTTGCAACGCTTGTCCAGCCGATTCCCCGAAGGTCAGCTCGCCAATGTGCGGCGTTTGTCCGCCGCGGTCGATGGCAGCACGGGGGTGATTGATCTCTCCGTTCAAGTCAACGACCCCAATCGCGTCGCGGAACTGGAAAACGCGCTTCGTGATGCCAAGTTCTCAATCACTAGCAAACGAGTCAGCGAGCAAACCAACAACGAAGAGTACCCATGGCAGTTCGAAGCCAGGATCGCGTTTCCCATCACGCCTGTCGATGAGCGAGAAGAAGAGATCTTCACTCAACCCGCTGGAATTGAGCCTCCCCTGGAAGCCGATGCCTCCGTGGAAACCGCTTCCCCCGATGCAAGCTCATTGCCAGAAAATGCGACGGTGCCAGAAAATACGACGGTGCCAGAACAAGCGGAGCCTTCCCAGCAGTCCACGCCTGCGGGCGATCCGAAAACCGACTTGCCTGAGGTTTCCTTATGAACGCCAACCGTCGAACCATGTTCCTGGCGGCCGGAGGAATCGCAGTGATTTTGATGTTTGCGATCGACACCAGTTATCAGTCGCTGATTGAGCAACCAAGTCAACGCTACGAAGGTCAATTGAACTCTGTCGAGTCAAAACTGCGAGACGCTAACAGGTCCCAAATCACCGGCCGGCGATTGGCCAATCAATTGGATGGGTTTGCTGAGCGATCGCTCCCGTATGATCCCGCGCTGGCGCGATCGAGTTACCAGGATTGGCTCTTGAAGCTCGTCGAACAACATCAGATGGAATCGGCCTCCGTCGATGCCGACACACCGCGTCCGATCGAAGTCCGCTCGCGCACCGCCAAGCGAAAGTCCAACCTCATCGGCCATCGGATTGGCTTTTCACTTCGTGCTCGGACCACACTGGATCACCTCACGGATTTCTTGCACGGCTTTCACCGTTCGGCTCAGCTTCACAAAATTCGTAGCTTCTCGGTGACGCCCCTGGTCAATGGCAACCAATTGGAACTGAACCTGGCGATCGAGACCTTGTCGCTTGATTCGACCGAGCGAGAGGGGAATCTTTCAACCTTGGTGCGTAGCGAGCAAACCTACCCGCCACGCGACAACTACAATGAGTTTGTTAGCCGCAACTTGTTTGCAAAAGGATTTTCCAAGTCACTGGGGCAAGTCCGTCTCAACGCAATCACGCAAAACCGCGCCGGTCAATCAGAAGGATGGTTTGCCGTGGGCTCACCACCCAGAACACAAATTGTTGGACAAGGCGAATCGCTGGAGTTGCCGCTGCACACCGTGCAGGTCAAGTCATTTGAAGAAGACCGCGTTGCGTTGAGCGTCAATGAATTTGATTGCTGGCTGTCGCTCGGACAATCGCTGGGCGACGTCTTAGGGCATCCGGCACCAACACCCGCACCCGTCGAAACGCTTCAGGAAGTGGAAGAGCCATGATCACCACCGCCCCCTCGATGTCACGTCCTGTCGCCATTTTTGCGATCGCAGTGTTGACCTGCCTCTCGATCACCGAAACGGCCCAAGCCCAATTGTTTGGTGCCAGGACACTCGGGCAACCACTCACGAGACGGCCTTCTGTCAGTCAGGGGGCGCCGCCAGCCATGGAATCCGCGGGGGCTGTGGAAGGCAGCGAACGCTTTTTGCGTGGCAATCGTTCGCGGGACGAATTTGTGGGGCCCAGTCGTGGTACTCAACAGGGATTCATTGGCAGTGACCAGGCCATCGGTGTCGGCCGCGTCCGCACATCGGTCGAATCGCTTCGCGAACCACCGGATCGCTCGGCCCAGATCAACCGGCCCGTTCCGCCTCTCGTCGCCGGAGCCATGTATCACCCGCAGTTGTCGATCTCCGTATCCGAGATGGCCGATGAGGCTTACGTTTCAGCGGTCATTTCCAAACGCGACCAAAAGCTTGCAGCCAGATTGAGTCTGATCGCCGGCACCCCGATCCAGGTTTCGTATCAAGGCAACCGGACGATCTTGAGTGGCGCCGTTGAGTCCGAGGCGATTGCTGAAAAACTTCGGATCTTGGCGTCCTTCGAACCGCACATTGACGAGATTGAATGCCAGTTTTCGCCCCGCCGAACCCTCATTCGCCACTGAGCTTGCTGGTCCGGGACCAGCCGTCACCTCACCGCACGTGAGCAACCCTCCGCTCGTTCCCAGGCTCCCGCCTGGGAACGCACTGTCTTGCAGGCTCTGCCTGCCGGTTGCTGGGTCATGAGGCGGGAGCCTCCGGTGCATTGTGTGCCCAGGCAGAGCCTGGGAACAAGATTGAGGGCACTTTCTTGCAGGCTCTGCCTGCTGTTGCTGGGGCATGAGGCGGGAGCCTCCGAGGCAGTGTGTGCCCAGGCGGAGCCTGGGAACAAGATTGAGGGCACTGCCTTGCAGGCTCTGCCTGCTGTTGCTGGAGCATGAGGCAGGAGCCTCCGGTGCAGTGTGTGCCCAGGCGGAGCCTGGGAACAAGAATGAACGCACTGTCTTGCAGGCTCTGCCTGCTGGTTCGCGGAGCATGAGGCAGGAGCCTCCGGTGCATTGTGTGCCCAAGCAGAGCCTGGGAACAAGATCGAGGGCACTGCCTTGCAGGCTCTGCCTGCTGGTTCGCGGAGCATGAGGCGGGAGCCTCCGGTGCAGTGTGTTCCCAGGCGGAGCCTGGGAACAAGGTTTCACTCGCGGTTCAACGCGTCCGGTCCATTCGCCGCACGGCATGGGGGCCGCTCCGTTTCACTTCGACCAAGAGTTTCCTAGCTGGAAGCTGCCAGCACGCCGTGTGGGTCGAGCACGAATTTTTTGGCGGCGCCTTGGTCGAAAGCAGCGTAGCCCTGCACGGCTTCTTCCAGTGGGATCACCGTCGCGTTGACGGCGTTCGCGATTTGGCAACGATCGTGTAGGATCGCCATCATCAGCCCTCGGTTGTACTTCATGACCGGGCACTGGCCGGTGGTGAAGTGCAAGGACTTGGCCCAGCCCAACCCGATGCGAAGGGAAAGATTGCCGGTTCGGGCCGCTTCGTCGACTCCACCTGGATCGTCGGTCACGTACAAGCCAGGGATTCCGACGCCGCCTGCCACACGGGTGACCTCCATCACTTGGTTGAGAACGGTGGCGGGTTTTTCGACGCCCGAATCGCCGCCATGTCCGCGAGCTTCGAAGCCGACGCAATCGACGGCACAATCCACTTCTCGCTCACCCAAGATCTGTTCGATCATGTCGGGCAGGGAGGCGGCGGTTTTCAGGTCAACCGTTTCGCAGCCGAACGATCGGGCTTGAGCGAGTCTTTCCTCGATCATGTCGCCGACAATCACCACCGCAGCCCCCAACAACTGCGCCGCGTGGGCACAGGCGAGTCCCACGGGCCCCGCCCCGGCAACATACACGGTGCTGCCGGTCGTCACCCCCGCGGTGTACGCGCCGTGATACCCGGTCGGGAAAATGTCCGACAGCATCGTCAGGTCGCGGATCTTGGCGAGGGCTTGATCGCGATCGGGAAACGCGAGCAAGTTCCAGTCAGCATAGGGAACCATCACGTAACGCGATTGGCCACCGATCCATCCGCCCATGTCGACGTAACCATAGGCTGCGCCGGGGCGGTCGGGGTTCACATTTTCACAAACACCGGTGTCGCCTTCCTTGCAACAACGGCAGCGGCCACAGGCGATGTTGAACGGGACGCTGCAAATATCACCCTTTTTGATGAATTCAACGTCGCGCCCGGCCTCAACGACCTCGCCTGTGATCTCGTGCCCGAGAACCATGCCGGCCGGGGCGGTTGTGCGTCCGCGAACCATGTGTTGGTCGGAGCCGCAGATGTTCGTGGAGATCACTTTCAAGATCACCCCGTGGTGGCACTGCCGAGTCTTCCCTCGATAGCTGAGTTCCAATTTGGGATCGTCGATCGATTGGACATCGACCTTTCCGTCACCAAGATAAACAACACCTTTGTTATCTGACATCGAATCACGCCTCGTGGAAAATGGTGTGGGGAGCGGGGTCCAGGGCGACCGTAGCGATGTGGAACGGGGGCTGGGGACCCTTTGTGGTAATGGGAGTCTAGCAGGTTCGCTTGCTGCGATGGGCTGAGCCAATGATTCAACCGCAGCACCTGCGACCTCCTAAAGTGAATCGGTTTCCAGACGGTGAAGTCACCCCCAGCCAATCGACGAGTCCCGCGACAAACGAAGGCAACTTTTCAGGGAGGAGTTGTCACATTGGGATCTTGGAAGTTGGTCGCAGATGCGTTTGCGTCGCTGCCGGATAGACCGTGGTCCAGTGCTGACGGACCACTTGGTAACGGGCGGTCACCAGTGCTGCGAGCAAACACAGCCCCACCCATCCGATCCAACAACGCGATGGCTCCGTCCCCAAGACGAAAACGTTCGAGCAAAGCGGCGGGAAAGAGAGCGTTTGGGCCCGCTATCACGACAACGATCATCCAGAACGACCAGTGATCGGTGTACCCATGGCGATCAACTTGAAAGGCGTTTGCGGAAATGGGGGCCCCATGAATTCCCACGCCAGCAACCAACCAGAGAAGACCGGCAAGTCCCGTCAGGATTCCAAAGCCCAACATGAACCGAACGAAAGCCTGGTAGCTCGCGGGCCTGGGCTCGATCTCGCCGGCCACCTTGTTCGACGTCATTGGAAGATCCTCGCACGAGTTGCTTGCCGACCAACAGGGACACCGTGAAAGAGCCCTTGGTCAGGTCTTACACGCGCGCGAAGCTCAAAGCTTCACCAATGAATTCAGGCTCGAATGAGCAGAAACGCCATCATGGCTTGAATGCCTCATCCATCAATTTCGGGGAATGGTAGGAGTCAAAAAACATTGATGGGACGTTCTGGCTTTCGATCGAGAAGGCCAAAAAGAAACGCCAAATCCGAGAAGTTCCGGATCGATCAGGGCAACTGCCTGGTCAATTCGATCCACTTCACGAGTTTGGCGTTGTTCACGGAGCCGAATTTGATTTCATTCGGCTGGGCGATTGACGATTGCCATTCGAAAGGGGCTGGGAGCCCGTTTCTATTTTTGGCCTGCGTAGGCAGCTTCCATGTCTTCCTGAGCTTTCGCTTGTTCTTCTTCGTATTGGGTCATCGCTTCGGCGTCTGCGTTGTCTGTCACGAGTCCACCGTCGGACCCTCCACAACCAATGCTGGTCAAACAAAGCGCGAAGAATGAAATGGTCAAAAGGCGAGTCATTGAGTTTCTCTGTGAAGTGAATGGAGGAACGGGTTCGTTAATTGGCAAGGCAAATGATGTGAACGAGTTGGGAGGGGAATCAGTGCTGCGTTGCAAGGTCATTTCCTGTCGTTCGACGCGATTGCGTTCGCCGCGTCTGATTTGACGCAAGCCAGAACGCCTCGGGAGCGATTGATCCCGAGGCGTTTCTTTCACGATAAGATCGAGCGGGAGTCAATTTAGAAATCCATTTCGATCGTTTCTTTGCTTGCTCGGGTTCCCAACGCACCCCACAGGCCGTACGGGCTTTTAGCACCGGGTTGGTTGTTGTTCGCTGCGTTCCCACCATTGCGGACCATTGGGTTATCCAAATTTCCCGCTTCGATGGATTCGGTGATGAACTTAATGGCCCCATCCGCCATCAACACGTGGACGCCACCTTGGTGTCGGCTTGATGGTGGAAGCGTGACTTGTTCCGCATAGTTTTGCGTGGTGCACAGTTCACGGTTTGGCGGCAAATTGGTTGTGATCGCGCTATAAACGGTATAGGAGCTGGCCCACCGGAAACCACGCCCATTTCCAGCGCCGTTGTCGATGGGAGCAGTGGGGTTCCAAAATTGTGGCCGATCCGACGCGACGAATTGCAAACACTCTTGGGGAGCATCTTCTGGTTGCAGTGAAGTGCCAGTCAACGGCCGGGTTCGCTTGTCTTGGTCACCAATGTCACTGGCGATTTCGCCCATGCAAATCGTGTTCGACAATCCATCAAGAATGTCTTTGAAGGACAACTGGTCTCCGTTCACAAACACGCCTCGATGGGCGGCACGCGAACGTTGGAAATCACCTGAACCGGGTTTGTTGGCGTAGTTGTAGGGGCGAACACCTAGCCAAATCGATCCAGCCCCCGAATCGCCCAAGCAGGCTGCGTAGTTGGTTCGGCCTAGCGACGGCAGACCGCCTCCCGGATCGCTGGGGCATCGTAGCGATGGAAGTTGCGTAGCCCAAGGAATGTATTGCAACTGATTGGGGGTCGGTCCCATTGCAGGCCATGGGCACGTGTTGGAACCGCCAGGGCAGTTCGTGGTTTCATCGGTTCGACCCACCATTGGATTCGTGACCTGCTCCCAAATAGCCTGTTGTTCGATAAAGGGAGTCAAGCCCACCAGGATGCTCAGACGGTAGTGGTTGGCGCCATTGCCGGTTCGCCAGAACTCAGGAGTGGCGGTGTGTGTATCGAAGGTGCCGGTGGCCTGCATCGGCAACTTGTTGTACGCAGCGTGGTAGTTGTGAAGTGCCAAGCCAAGTTGTTTGAAGTTGTTGCTGCAACTCATTCGACGGGCTGCTTCACGCGCCGCTTGAACCGCTGGCAACAACAACCCGACGAGCACACCAATGATGGCGATAACCACCAGTAATTCGACGAGCGTGAATCCACGTCGAGACGCATTGAGTTTCATAAAGCTACTCGAGACTAAAAAGGGAGGGAACAAAGAATTGGCCAGAAGGCTGTCGCAATGAGTTCTCCCACTGAAATTTCAGTCTGTTTGACTGGAACATCGTTTTGGCAAGGTTCGCGGAACGGAACGTTCACGGTGTTGAACTGATACAGGCAACGTATCAATGGCAACGAGAAACTGTTTCAAGCAAATCTCAGGGAGCGACTGCGTCAGAGCGGAATGTTCGGATTTTCAATCGAATTGAACGAACTGCGACTCAGTGTTTGGTGGGGTGGGACGGGGGTGGGCGGGACACTGTTCCGAGGGGAGTATATTTTGAACCGACATACGCTCAATGTCAAGGGTTGCTTTTTGCTCCGTTGAGGCGGCTAAAGAATGATCCCTGATCGAACGTGGGGCGACTTCATTGCGACCGGATGACACGCGGGGGGGGCTTTTGTGGGGGGGGGCAGGGTCTGTTCGGGCTGGAGCAATGCAGGTCGCTCGGCCTGGTCAACGGTAAATCCTGTGGTCGCAATCCGCCTCACATCCTCTTGCTCTGAGATATCGTGAGCGTGATGGTCGAGCTTGTTGCAAGCTGATGCCCAACCACCTACGGTTTCACGCCGGAGACCACCAATAGGACGTCTGCAAGCACAGTGGTTTTCTGGTTTGCTACTAACCCGTTTTTCTGTTTCATTCGAGGTTTATGTTGGTCATTCCTTTTGGAACGCCGCGTTCATGCGTTGTGTTGCGGCTAACAGTCCTCTTGATGGTCTGGTTTGGCACCGGGTGCCGTCGTCCGAATGATGTTGGACGGAGCGGTGAGCAACGTCTGGCAGTTGATGAAATGCGAACAGCCATGAAGTCTGGCGATTTGCAAGCAGCATGGGAGAACGCTCAAGAGGTGCTGATCACGCACCAGGACGACCCTCAAGCACTCGAGGAAATTGCGTCGATCGCGTTTGCCGTCGACCAGAAGCAAATTGCTGTCGACTTGTTGATGGATGCGACTCGCAAGAGCGAGTTTGCGTCCGCGGCGCAGGTGCAACGCACGGTTGTTGGGTTGATTTCAATTGGTCGGGTGATGGACGCGATTGAGTTGCTCTCAACCGCAGTCCAGCAAGTACCGACGCAACACGAATCACGACGCTTGCTGTTTGACCTATGGACAGGATTGGGGGATCGGTTCGCCGCGTTGCCTCATGGCCAAGCCCTGGTGCAGCAACGGCAGATCGATCAGGACTTGTTGCTGGGGATCAGCAACACGCGGGCGCGAGTCTTCGAAATCGAGTCGATGGTCGCGATGGTCGATCGGCACGCTGGTGACAATCGACCTTGGTTAGCTCACGCCGAATGGCTTTTTGATCGAGGCCAGTTTGCCGAAGCGGAAGACGTCCTGCAGAAGATTCTCAAGCAAGATCCCGGGTTTGCTCCCGCCCAAATCTTGCTGGGACGGACGCTGATTGGTCAAGCAAAATGGGAGCATTTGGAGTCTTGGCAAAGCAGTCTGGACGCGGAGTGTACCGATCGATGGGAATACTGGTCGGTGATGGGAGATTGGGCGTCTGAAAAGGGGCACATCGAATCAGCGGCGAGATGTTTTTGGGAGGGCACTCAGCGCAACGCGATGGTGATGCAGCTGTGGCAAAAGTTGGCGAGGGCGATTCGCGAGAGCTCCGTTTTGCAGCCCGAGAACACTCACGATTCGCCGTGGTCAACTGACCTTCTCGACTCCATCCAAGAACGTATCACTCTCCTGGAACGTTTGCACCAAGCCGAGCAGCAGATCGTGAAGCCGAGCGGGAAGAACGTTGAAACCTATCTTGAACTCACGGAAACGCATGCGGCGTTAGGAAGATTGTGGGAAGCGGAAGCCTGGGCTGCTCTCGGGATCCGTCAATTGCAGCCAGCCTCTTCGGAACTGACCCAGGCTCGCCAACAGGTTCTTGGGCAACTCCACCGGCAAACACCGTGGCAGATCAGAGAACGACAACCGGCGTTGCAACTGGACCTGGGGGAGTTGCCTGCCGTCGAATTTTCGTTCGCCTCAAAGAATGCTGTGACCGACCGAGACTGGACTGCGACTGAGTGGACGACTCCTCAACTTCGCAACGAAGCGATCGAACGCGGGTTGGACTTTTTTGGTCGAACCTCCGATGCGTTGGATCAACCGGGCATTCTGTTGTCAAACACGCTCGGTTGTGGCGGTGGGGCGTTGGATCTCGATTTGGATGGTTGGAGCGATTTGGTCTTGGCGGCCGCCGGTGGGCACCCTGGGCAGAATGATTCTTCATCCAATGGCTGGTTCCGAAATCTCGACGGTCAGTTCATTTCAATGACCAAGCATGCAGGGACGATCGACCAAGCGTTCGGTCAGGGCATTGCCGTTGGTGATGCTAATTCGGATGGCTTCCCGGATGTTTTGTCGCTCAACTATGGCGTCAATCAGCTTTGGATCAATCAGGGAGACGGAACGTTTCAGGAGAGTTCTGATCGTTTTTTGTCCGCGTACCAGAATTGGTCGACCAGTGGGGCGATCGCTGATTTGGATGGCGACGGTCTTGCCGACATGGTGGTCGTGAACTATTGCGATGGGTTTGATCCAAGTACCAACGCCTGCACGACAGCGGGCGGTACGATCACACGGGCGTGTGCGCCGACGCGTTTTCCCGCCGGGGCGGATGAGTTCTGGAAAGGACTGCCAGACGGTCGGTTTGTCGAGGTGAGTTCACGCTGGTCCGCCCAGCCTGATATTTTGGGAAGAGGTTTGGGGCTGCTCATCGGATCGATTGATTCGCAGGCAGGTTTGGACATTTTCGTAGCCAATGATATGACCCCCAATCACTACTACAGTAGCCAGTCAACCGGCGATGACGATCTTCGTTTGCGTGAATCCGCTATGATCTCCGGATTGGCAACCGATGCCAATTCCAACGCGCAAGGTTCCATGGGGATCGCCTGTTGGGATTGTGACGGCGACGAGCGATTGGATCTCTTGGTGACCAATTTTGAGCGAGAGTACAACACGCTGCATTCGCAATATCGGGATGGTCTTTGGAAAGATGCGACCCCAGCGAGCGGACTTGTCACGCCAACCTGGCCGATGGTTGGCTTTGGATGCCAAGCCATCGATTTCGGCAATGACTCGCGCGCCGAACTTGTCGTCACCAACGGGCACACTGACTTTCCTGTCGATGAGGAGGAAATTTGGTACGCCCAACCGTTTCAACTATTTCGTCAAACGGAGTGGCGGGAATTTGATCTTGTTCAGGATGACTTGGGGGACGAATACTTTTCGAAAGAACATGTGGGACGCGCCCTGTGGGTCCTCGATGTGAACCGAGATGGGAAGCAAGATTTTGTTGTGACTCATCAGACGGAACCGGTTGCGTTGATGATGAACCAAACCCAAACAGAACATTCTTGGATTCGTTTTGAATTGCGAGGCACCCACTCGGCCACCGACGCCATCGGTGCAAAAGTGAAAACGCGTTACGGCAATCGTTTCACCGTTTCAGCCGTCACTGCCGGCGACGGATATTTGTGCAGCAATGAACGAACGGTTCACATTGGTTTGGGCGATTATCGCGGCACAGTGGACGTGACGATTGAATGGCCGGATGGATCGACACAGTCCTACCAAGGACTGTCAACAAAGTCAGAGTGGATGTGTGTCCAAGGGCAACCACCGTTTTTATGCACGCACTAGATCGCCTCAGTGATTCGGCGGATGAGTCTGCTCGCATGGGCATGCGGAAGGTTGAACACTGGCCAGCTTGAGAGTCTGGCTGACGCTGCGTCACAGACCAGTCGTCGGATTGGCTGCCTTGACGCCAGTGGCGAGTTCTGAAGGACCAAGCCGAGAAATGACGGCACAAAACGAATAAGGCTTCCAATCGGAACAAGTCTTCTCGCGTGGGGGGAGCCAAGGAACGCTCCGGATGGATTCTTGGATTCTCTCTTGAGAGGGAGAGCTAGGGTTTACGTGCGGCCGCAATTTTGTGAGTCGTGATCTCATTCCTTGGCGATTAGCGGCGTTTGGTTTCTCGTCGAACCATTCCTGCCTGAATCAAGACACTCTCAGGTAAGTGCACCCAACCCTTGCCCGTCCGAAAAACTCAAACGCTGGCCGCGACGCACCAAACACTTAAAAATGTAGCTTTTGAGAGTCTGGTTGCGAGCTGGTTGATGCATGACGGATGGCAAGTTTTCTCACCGATGCTGGACCATGGCCATAAGACGGATCTGTTGATTTCAGACGGCCCCAATTTTCACCGTCTTCAAATTAAGTCGTTTGAAAGCAAGGGTGAGAACCAAGAGATCACGAATTGTTGGTCTCCTACCCCCGTGGACTATTTGATCTTGATGGCACGGAATGGAAATTGGGGATTGATCACGCCTGCGTTCACTGCGAATCGAAGACGAATCAACCACAAAGAACACCGCAAGTTCCAACGCACTCGACGAGAATTTCTTCGAGCGTTTCATCTGTCTTGAGCCACGCCGAGGTGGATCGCGTGCCTGCTACCTGGAAGCTGCCAGCACGCCGTGGGGGCGAGGACGAATTTCTTGGCGGCGCCTTGGTCGAAGTGGGCGTAGCCTTGAGGGGCGTCCTCCAGCGAGATCACGGTTGCGTTAACCGCTTTGGCGATCTGACATCGGTCATGCAAAATCGCCATCATCAAGCCTCGGTTGTCTTTCATCACAGGGCATTGGCCGGTGGTGAAGTGCAGGGATTTTGCCCAACCCAAACCGATCCGGAGAGATAGGTTGCCGGTTCGGGCTGCTTCGTCGACCCCGCCTGGATCGTCCGTCACATACAGACCAGGGATCCCGACGCCGCCTCCGACCCGGGTGACTTCCATGACTTGGTTGAGCACCGTTGCTGGTTTTTCGACGCCTGAATCACCACCGTGGCCGCGGGCTTCGAATCCAACGCAGTCGACGGCACAATCGACTTCGCGGGAACCGAGGATCTGTTCGATCATGTCAGGCAGCGAGGCATCGGTTTTGAGGTCAACCGTTTCGCAACCAAACGAGCGAGCCTGTGCGAGTCGTTCTTCCACCATGTCTCCAACGATCACAACCGCTGCTCCAAGCAACTGAACCGCGTGCGCACAGGCGAGACCCACGGGCCCCGCCCCGGCAACATAGACGGTGCTGCCGGTCGTCACCCCCGCGGTGTACGCGCCGTGGTAACCGGTCGGGAAAATGTCCGACAGCATCGTCAGGTCGCGAATTTTCGCGAGCGCTTGGTCACGATCGGGGAACGCGAGCAAGTTCCAATCCGCATAGGGAACCATCATGTACCGCGATTGGCCGCCGATCCAGCCGCCCATGTCGACGTAGCCATACGCTGCGCCGGGGCGATCGGGTTCACATTTTCACAAACACCGGTGTCGCCTTCCTTGCAGCAACGGCATCGACCGCAAGCGATGTTGAACGGGACGCTGCAGATATCACCCTTCTTGATGAATTCAACGTCACGTCCGACTTAGTAGCAAAAGCACGGGTGACCAATCTGCAATTGGTTCTGGATCCAGCCGAGGCGACGAAGTGAAAAGAGGGGCCAGGTCGCCGTCGTCCAGGATTCCTCTGCCCCGATGACACGGCCCGTAGCAGACTGTTGATTGAGAACGTTTCGCAGATCCAACGATCAGCCGACGGGCGTTCGCCCACGGTTACCAGAGACGAACCGGACGCTATCGCGTTCCGGCTGACTCAATCAACAGGCTGGTAGGTCTCGTTGCCCTCGCGGATTCAGAAGTCCGCTTTTTCATTGCCGTGTTCGTCGTAGCGGATGAAAGCAAAGTAACAAAAGCTGACGGGCAATCCTGCGAGTGTAAGCAAGAAGAACCAGGAGACGCTGATTGCCATGATCGCGATGAAGCCAACGAAGAATGCCCACACCCATTTTGTATCGCGCCAAAGTCCTCGGAGTTGTTCCATTAGATTGTCACCTCCTCGTCCTTCAGTTCCGCGCAGTGTGCTCGTAGGTTTTCGATGCCGATGCGATGGCAGAAATCGCCCATTGCTTCGCCCACGTTGCGATGATGTTTGTAAATGGTGAACACGCGAGTCAATTCTGAAACAAGCTCATCGGCCGACACCATGTCTTGATAGATTTCCGCCATGCGATTCCCTAGCAGCGTACCGCCAACGAACAGCGTGTATCGATCGACCGCCTTTCCAACCAATGCGACGTCCGCGACGTACGGGCGGGCACAGCCGTTCGGGCATCCGGTCATCCGAATTGTGAACCGTTCGGAATTGAGTCCAAGTTTGGCCAACACGCTCTCGAGTTCGTCGATCAGGCCGGGCAGCCGCCGCTCAGCTTCGGTGATTGCCAACCCACACGACGGCAACGCCACACAGGCCATGGAAAAACGTCTCACCAAACTGGTTGACTCGCTGCTGTGAAGATTGTGTTTCCGCAGAATTTGTGAGACGTGATCGCGGTGTGATTCTTCCAGGTCACAAAAGATCAAGCTTTGGTTCCCGGCCAGCCGAATTTCGGTTCCGAGGGTCTCGGCGAGTTCTCGCAGTGCCGATTTAATTTTGGAAGCATCCGTGTCGCGGACTCGGCCGTTTTCGATGCAGAGACCGTAGGACCAGCGTCCATCCTTTTGTGATTGCCAGCCCATGTGATCGTCGACGCCATGCACGTCATCGTCGGTACAAACTTTCAGTGGATACCCGAGCACGTTTTCAACTTCGTTGCGAAATCTGGTGATGCCCCAGTTCGCAATCAGGTACTTCATGCGGGCGACTTTTCGGTCAGCGCGATTGCCATTGTCTCGCTGCACAATCAAAACTGCCTTGGCCACCTCGATCGCTTGTTCAGGTGTGCAGAACCCCAATCGTTTCGCGATCGCGGGAAACGTCTTCTTTTGACTGGGGGTGGTCCCCATTCCACCGCCTACAATCACGTTGTAGCCCACTATTTCCGCATCACGCACGACGGCAATGAAACCCAAGTCTTGGGTGTAGACGTCGATGCAATTGTCTTCGGGGAGCACCACGCCACACTTGAATTTGCGAGGCAAGTAGGTTGGGCCGTAAAGGGGTTCGACCTCCTCGTCAGCGGATCGAACATCGCCGACCATCATCTCTTCGCCAGTCTGTTCGTCCTTCACCCACAATTCGCGGTACACGCCCGTTTGAGGCGCGAGAGACTCGGCGAGTTCATCGGTCAATCGCTGAAGTTCTTCACGAATCGAATCGTTGCGTTTCGCCGGGCAACACATCACATTCCGGTTGACATCGCCGCAGGCGGCCAGAGTGGATAGCCCAAGCGTGTTGATGCGCCGAATCGTTTCGCGCAGATCCTGCTTGACGACACCATGCAATTGAATCGTTTGGCGTGTTGTGATCTTCATGGTCGAGTTGCCGAGAAGTTCACAGATGTCAAGATGGGCAAGGAACTGCTTGGCAGTCATCCTCCCGCCTGGGATGCGGCAGCGGATCATCATCGAGAATGCTTTGTCTTGGCCTAACTTTCGCAGTTCTGACCGTAAATCCCGATTGTCTTGTTGGTACGTCCCATGGAACTTCAAGAGTTGCAGGTTGTCCTTCTCAAATTGGTTGGTGTCCTTTTGTAAATCCTCCGCGATACGGCCAGCCAACCATCGGCTTTCCGCTTTGATCTTTTCGACGGCATTTGGCTTTTCGTTGTGATTGACGTTCTTCGTCATGTGCTTTCCCCAGGAGTGAGCGATGTGCTCACGCTAGAAAAGGGGACGAAGACGAACAAGACACGGGATCCATTTCACGCGCAATCGAGGTTCTGTTTGTCCCCAATCCAATCAATGATCCATTCAAACAACCACTCAATTCAGTTGGATCTGACGCAGTGTGTCCGCTGAGGTGTAGCCTGACGAAGTTGCGGGGTACGATGACTCGAATCCGTCTGAGTTTGTCAACCTTCGAAACCAAGTCGATGCCCGATGCGCCGTAGTGACTGGACCCCCGATTTGACCTGCTGCAAAGTGCCGTTGTTCGAAGGGATTGCCCGCGCAATCGCCGACGACATCGCGGATGGCAAGCTCGTGGCGGGGGATCATTTGCCTACTCAGCGAGCCCTCGCGAAACAGATGAACTTGGATGTGACGACGGTGGCTCGTGGTTACGCGGAAGCGGCACGCATCGGTTTGATTGAAGCAAGAGTGGGCTCCGGGACCTTTGTTCGAGCGGCCCTGCTGCCTGATTCATTGGCCACGCGCCGAGCCGATTTGGCTGATCGCAGCATGAACCAACCACCCGATATCACCGATGCGGTGTTGCTGGGGCAGATGCGGGCGTCGATGACTTCGGTTGGTGAGATGCTTCCTCAATTGTTGCGTTATCAACCCAGCGGAGGAGTGTCGCAAGACAAGGCCGCTGCCACCGCTTGGCTTTCCCGGCGGGGTGTGTTGTTGGATCATCATTCGCTGCACGTTACTGCGGGAGCTCACACGGCAATCAGTGCGGTTCTCTCTACCCTGTTGACGCACGGCGGTTCGATTGCTTGCGAATCGATCACCTATCCAGGTCTGCGAGGGATCGCCCAGACGATTGGGACGTCGTTGCATGGTCTTGCAACCGATCAGCATGGGATCGATCCTGCGGCACTGGACGAAGCGGCGTCTCGAAAGAACGTGCGTGTTCTCTACCAGAACCCAACGCTCCGAAATCCAACCACCGAAACGGTTCCGCTGAATCGCAGAGTGGAGATTGTGGAAGTGGCACGCCGGCACGGAATCGCGATTGTGGAAGACGATGCCTATGGATTCTTACCGGTCAACGCTCCTCCCGCGATAGCGATGCTCGCCCCTGAGCTGACGTTTTATGTCGCGAGTCTCGCCAAATGTTTGGGGCCGGGGCTGCGGATCGCTTATCTGTTGACGCCGCATGCAATGGAACCAAGAGATTTCGCAGCCAGCTTGCGGGCAGTTTCCGTGATGGCATCTCCGTTGACGACGGCGCTGGTCACTCGCTGGATCGAAAGCGGGCTGGCCGATGCAATCTTGGCAGCCGTTCGATCGGAAACCCGAGCCCGCCGCAAAGTGCTGTCGCATTGTCTTCCGAAAGAAATACTGGTTGCGGCCGAGAACGGCTTCCACGCTTGGATCCAACTTCCGAAATCACAGCCTCGCGCCCGAGTGATTGACTGGATGCGAGGTTATGCGCTTGGTGCGGTCGCGTCGGACGAGTTTTGCTTCGGAATCGAGCCTCCGGAAGCTCTGCGATTGTGCCTGGGTGGTGCCGCGACGCGTGAAGAAGCCACGCAAGCGATTGAATCTCTGTCTGATTTGATCGGTGCCTAGACGGTCCCGCTCGACGACTGCCGGATGCAACGTCTGGCATGTTGTTCATTCCGAACCGTTCCAATCAACTTTGCCAGTGTTCCTTCGAGCAACACGCTGATGAGCAATTCTTCATCGGGGCGGATTCGGTTGTCAACCTTGGCGTTGCTTGGGGCCGCTGGAGATCAACCACCGTCGAGTGTGAGCCGACGAAAATTGGTTCCGGTGCGGGCTAAAAACCACCACCACCAAGGGCTTGGTAGGCGTTGATGATCGCGCTGAGTTCTTCTTGCTTGGTATCGATCAGCAACATCTTGGCTTCCATCAATTCCCGTTGAGCGAGCAGCACTTCGACGTACTCCACGCGAGCGTTTTGGAACAGTTTGCCAGCACTGTCGACGGACTCTTCCAACGACTGAAGTTGTTGCTTCTTGATCTCGATGCTGTTGCGGTAATTGTCGACCTTGGAAACGAGGTTGACCACTTCGATGTGTGCTTCCAGAACGGTTTGTTGGTAGTTGTAGATGCTCTGCAACTGAACCGCATTCGCCGTTCGGTAGTCGGCTTGGATCGCTCGTTTGTTAATCAGCGGACCCACGATGTCTCCCGCGACGCTGTAGATGAGCGATTCTGGCGTTCGGAACAAGTACCCTGTGGCGAACGCGTTCCAACCGAGTCCACCGGTCAGCGTCAGAGACGGATAGAAACGAGCGCGAGCAACCTTGATGTCCAACCCTGCGGCGACGACCTGGCGTTCTGCCTCGCGAATGTCGGCTCGGTTTTGCAGCAGCTCCGACGGGACGCCTGAACTCAGCGTTTGCATGTTCAGGTCAATGAAGTTCACCTCGGTTCGGTCCACGTGTTGTGGATAACGACCGACCAAGAAGTTGATTCGGTTCTCAGCTTCGACGATCTCTTGGGCGATGACGGCTCGTTCACTTGCGTTCTTATGTACCTCGGCTTGGAAACGCTGAACGGCCAGTTGATTGCCACGCCCGGCTTCCTTCATCGCATTGGATATGTCGAGGCTTCGCTGTTGAATCTCGATGGTTTTTTCGAGCGTCAACATTCGGTTATCGAGTGCCAGCAGTTCGTAATAGTTGTCGGCGACTTCGGCGACCAAGCGAGTGATGATGTAGTTCCGTCCCTCTTGGGTTGCCAAGTAACGCATTGCTGCGGCGTTTTGGGCATTCCGCAATCGTTTCCAAATGTCCATTTCCCACGACACATTGGCGGCGACCAAGAAGTCCGGGAGCGGATCAGGAAAGCCTCGTCCGGGGGCGACCTCGAGTTGTTCTTCTACAGCGCCGTCTCGCGTGTGCCGGCCCGACTTTTCGACTCCAGCACCGACCCCGGCGGTCACGAAAGGTCGATACTCGCCGCTGCGTGCATAGGTTTCATTGCAGGCAATTTGAATTTCCTCGGAGAGGATTCTCAGTTCTTGGTTTCCGACCATTGCTTGAGTGATCAGGTCCAGCAAATACGGGTCAGTGTAGAACACGCTTTGCGGCAATTGAGCTGAGTTCTGGAGCGTTGAGATCCCGAAGTTCAAGTCCGCTTCATCGTAAATTGCGTGGTCGCCAGACTCGTCGATCACCGAGGAAGAAACGGTTTGCGTGGGAGCGTTTGCCAGTACGATCTTGGCTGGCTGATTCGATTGCCGTTCTGCTGCGTCGACCGCTTCCTGGACAAGCGAAGACGGGTCGGGGGCGAGATTCGTCGATTGGATGTAGCTCGCGAACGTTTTCGGCTCTTCGTCGGTTGTCGCGGACGCCAATTGCGTGTTGGTAGGCGAAAGCTTGCGAGCCTCTTGGGATTCGTCAGGCTCAGCCGTCTCGACGAAGGAGGCCGTCTCAACCAGCGGTGCGATTTCGCTGGGGACACCAGAATCGTTCGCCACGGTTGGATGGCTGGTGGAGCCCATGCCGTTGTTCCAGTTGTAATGCTGGGGCATGGAAGGTCCTGCCTTAGAACCTCGTAGGCCAGGGATGCCGCATCCGGGAAACGCCAGCAATGAGCCGCAGATCAAGGCAGCGATGGAGGCACGTTTGGAAGAGTTGTTGCGTGAAGCGTGCGTCGTTGGATGGTTCATGTTCGTCCTTGATGAACTGGCGGGGATCGGCATCCTGCCGAAACATGTTCTTGAATCCGCATTGACTGACGAGTTGCCGTTTCACTGGAAAGCGATGACGCCTCACGGTCAATTTGATCGGTAGGTGGAGTGTCGTCGGTGATCCCGACAGCGATCGACGCTTTAGTCCATCTGAGCGAATTGTGCCAACATTTGCAGATCAGTTCTTCGGACTCCGGCGGCTTTGCCGGCGAGTCCGGTTGAGAGGCATGTGGCAGACATTCCCAATGCAGCGTTTTGGTGGATTGATCAGTGTTCCCGTTCGAAGATTTCGCTGAGAGGTTGGTCGTGTTCGTCACGAATCAGAGTTCGACCGTCGGCCATCTTTGCGAACAGGTAGTAGAGTCCTGGGATCACCAAGACGCCAACCAGCGTGCCCAGCAACATGCCACCGACAGCGGTCGTTCCGATCGTGCGGTTTCCGATGGCTCCAGGCCCGGTGGCTCGCACCAGTGGGATCAGACCTGCGATGAAGGCGAACGAAGTCATCAGAATGGGGCGAAAACGCAGTTTGCCGCCTTCGATGCCCGCTTCCATGATGCTCAAGCCTTCCTGGCGTCGCTGGACCGCGAATTCGATGATCAGGATGGCGTTCTTTCCGAGCAGACCGACCAACATCACCAATCCGATTTGACAGTACACGTCATTGGCCAATCCCATGGATTGAAGGAAGGCAAACGAACCGAAAATGCCCACGGGCAGCGACGTCAACACGGCTAACGGAATGAGGAAGCTTTCGTATTGGCCCACCAACACCATGTAAACGAAGATCACCACAATCAGGAAAATGTAGACCGCTGTGTTGCCCGATTTGGCTTCGTCGTATGACAAACCTTGCCAGTCAATGTCGAACCCGTTGGGAAGGGTTTCTTCGGCGACTTGTTTGATTGCCGCGATCGCTTCGCCACTGCTGTATCCGGATGCTGGTGCGCCTTGGATGGGAGCGGTTGGATAGAGGTTGTAGCGGCTGATTTCGTTCAGGCCCTGCTTCTTCTCAATTCGCATGAACGCGGAGTAGGGCACCATCTCGCCATCCTCGTTTTTCACGAACATGTTGTCGAGGTCTTCCGGGTAGCGACGGAATTTGGGTTGGGCTTGGACGTAGACCTTGTAGAACTGCCCGAAACGCACGAAGCCTTGTTCCCAGGTGCTGCCAATCACGATGGACAAATTCGCCATCGCGTCTTTGATGGACACGCCCTTCTGCATCGCGACATCGTTGTCGATGATGACCTCATACTGCGGGTAGTTGGCGGCGAAGAACGTGAACAAACCCTTCAGCTCAGGCCGCTTGCTCAGGGCTGACATGAACTCGTCGGTGACTTGGCCCAACGCGGCGTAGTCGCCGCTGTTGGTTTTGTCGAGCAAGTTGACCGAGAACCCACCGGCGGCACCAAAACCAGGCACAGCGGGCGGTTCAAAGAATTCCAGTTTGACGTTGGCGATCTGAGTCCCGCGTTCCTCCAATTCTTCAATGATCTCTCGCGATGTCAGTTCCCGGTCTGCCCACGGTTTCAAGTTGATGATGCAGGTGCCCGCATTCGAACCGCGGCCCTCGGTCAGGACCTCGTAACCGGCGATCGAGGAAACCGAGGTGACTTCATCCATTTGTTTGCAAATCGATTGCAGTTCATGGCACTTTGAGTTGGTGTATTCAAGTGTCGAACCAGGTGGTGTCTGCACAATGCCGTAGATCATTCCTTGGTCTTCCAGCGGAATAAACCCCGTTGGCAAGACTTGGTTGACGACTAAAATGCCATATCCGAACACCGCGATCACGGCGATCGTCACCACTCGGCGACTGATGATGTGACGGAGCACACGAGCGTAGCCACCCGTGACGGATTCGACGCTACGATCAAATCCATGCAGAAACAGACCGATCGGGCTGCGCTTCTTCGCACCCCCATCGAAACCTGAGAACGCGGCGCGGAACGAAAAGGCAGCTAGCAAAGCAACGACGCCAGCGATGATGTCGATCCGCGTGTCCGTCAACTCCATCTGTTCTGAGAGGACTTCGTGAACCAATTCAACGTGCAATAGGAAGTGAACTCCCGTTCCGACGGCGATGCCCAACAAGAGGCTGACCAACGCCCGCAGAACAAACGCATACCGGCCCGCGACTTTCTGTATCCCGCGATTCAAAAGTCCGAGGATGCCGCGTTGGACGTTGTCATCCAGCGGTTTCAGAATCATCGCACACAGCACGGGCGTCAACGACAACGCGACGACGCCCGAGATCACGATTGCCATCGCCATCGTCAAAGCGAATTGACGATAGAACACACCGACGGGACCAGTCATGAATGTGACTGGAATGAAAACGGCGGTCATGACCAAGGTGATCGCGATGATCGCCCCGCTGATTTCCTGCACCACTTCGCGGGTCGCTTGATACGGACCGAGGTGCTTTGCGTGCATCTTTTCATGGACCGCTTCAACCACCACGATGGCATCATCGACCACGACCCCAATGGCGAGCACGAGTGCAAACAGCGTGATCAGGTTGATCGACATGCCAAACATCAGCATGAAGAAGAACGTGCCAATCAAGGACACGGGAACCGCCAATGTCGGAATCAACGTGCTGCGGAAATCGCCGAGGAACAGATACACGACCAACGACACCAGAATGAACGCTTCAAACAGCGTGTGCAGCACCTTTTCGATCGAGGCGTCGAGGAAGTTTGAGACATCGTAGGTGACGGCGTAGTCCATCCCAGGCGGGAATTGTTTTGCCTTGATCTCTTCGACCTTCGCTTTGACCTGTTCGATCACGTCCGCTGCGTTGGATCCCGGTGTTTGCTTGAGAACAATGGCCGCCGCGGGCAGTCCATCAATGTCGGAGTACAAGTCATAAAACGAGGAACCCAGTGAGATCGTGGCGACATCGGACAGTCGCAGGATTTCGCCCTCGGGACTCGCTCGGAGGATGATCTGCTCGTATTCCTCGGGGGTCGTGTAGCGGCCGACCCAAGTCAGCACGTATTCCAGCGTTTGGGATGTCGTGCCGGTTGCTTGGCCAAGGCGGCCTGGCGTGCCGATCATGCTCTGATCGGCCAGTGCTTCCATCACGTCTTCCGCGTCGATGTGGTAGGCACGCATGCGATCGAGATCCAGTTCGACTCGCATCGCGTACGAACGGTTACCCAAGATGGATGCGAAACCGACCCCGGGAATGCGTTTGATTTCATTCAGGATGTTGACGGTGGAATAGTTGTAAAGGTAGTTCTGGTCGACGTTTTCGTCGGTGCTGAACACGTTCACGTACATCAGCATGCTGCTCATGTTTTGCATCACGATGATGCCCTCGCGTTCCACAATCGGAGGCAAGTTGTTCTTGACCATCTGCACGCGGTTGTTCACGTTCATCACCGCGACGTCGGGATCGGTGCCAGGTTCGAAGATGACCTGAATCGTGCCCTCACCGGCGCTGGTCGCGTCGCTGAGCATGTACCGCATGTTGGGGACACCGTTGATGGCTTGTTCCAAAATCACCATCGTCGAGTCGATCAGGATCTTGGCACTCGCACCGGGGTACGACACCGAGACCCTGACGCTCGGCGGCGCGACCGAGGGGAACTGCGAAATCGGCAGCACGTTGATCGCCAGTCCGCCCATGAACAGGATCAGCAGCGAGATGACGATGGCGAGGGCGGGCCGATGAAGGAATTTTTCAAACATGTTGCGAACAAGGTGCTGGCATGACGAGCACCGTCATGGTGCTTGCGGGCTGTGATTGGTGGGAGCGGTTGCCGACGTCGTCATCGGTTGAGCCCCAATGGCTCGGCAATGATGACGGGCGATTCTTGTCTGACCGAGTCGTGGCCGGGAGGGATGGGGCCGACTCCGTTGCAGGCGATGCGCGCTATTCGGCGTGATACTTGAGGTTGCCGAGCACGGTGTCCGGATCTTGGAATTCGTATTCCACCGTTTCGCCATCGCGTACTTGCAAGATGCCTTCGAGCACGATCTTTTCGCCCGGTTGCAATCCTGCGGCGATCAAGAAGATGTCATCCTTTTCGGTTTGAATCACGATTTCGCGTTGATGCACAACGTTGTCCGCGTCGAGCACGAAGGCGTACTTCTTGGCCAGAATTTCAAACGTCGCTCGTTGAGGAATCACGACGGCGTTCTTCGCAATCTGATTGATCAGCACCGTGCCGGTTTGACCGTGGCGAAGCAGTCCAGTTGGATTGGGGAAATTGGCACGAAATGCGATGTTGCCCGTTTCGTTGTCAAAGTCCGCTTCGATCGCTCCAATCCTGCCGGGCTGGTCGAAGAGTTTGTGATTGGCCAATCGGAGTTGCACGTTCAAGGCGTCTGGATTTTGGCCGGCGTTCATCGCCTCTTGATATTCCAAGTAGCGAGATTCAGGAACATTGAAATAGACCCACATCAGGCTGTTGTCGGACATCGTGGTCAGCATCGCACCTTCCTCGACCAAACTGCCTTCTTGTTCGTGCAGTCGATCGACGATGCCATCGAATGGGGCTTTGATGTTGGCAAAGTTCACCTCTGCTTGAGCCAGTTTGACATTCGCGACGGCTTTCGCCAGTTTCGCTTCTGCCAACTTGAGTTCTGGGGTGGAGACGATGTTTTGTTGGACCAACTTTTGAGTGTTGTCGAACTCGACTTGAGCAAGTTGTGCTTCTGCCTTGTCAGCATCCAGTTTGGCTTCGTAGATCGTGGGCAGGATATGGAAGAGAGACTGCCCCTTGGTCACCGCTTGGCCTTCGTTGACGTGGATGTCCTTCAGATAGCCACCTTCCAGGGCACACACTTCGATGTGTCGACGCGAATGAATCTGGCAAACGTATTGCCGAGTCAGCGTGACATCGCGGGCAACCGGGCTGGTCACGACAATTTTGTGCTGAGCGTGATGCTCGCCGGACGCGTGAGGCTGCCCGATTGGCTGGGCGTCGGAGTGTTCTGCGTTGGCCTGGGCCTCACCGTGTGATGGGGCCGTCACAACGTTGGCGAGCGGAATGGAAGTCGTCTCGGTCCAGTCCCCGCAACCCCCGATGAAGCACGGGAAGGAGGCAAAGAGGATCACGTGGAACAATCGGATGCGCATGGTTGGGAAGGTTGGGTTCATAGCTGGAAGGCGTTCGCTTGATGCACCGTCGTGGATGAGTGGAGCGTCGAGAGATGCTGGCGAATCAATCGCTTCGATTGAAATGAGGCGGTGCTTCATCTCAGCGAACACTCTGCTGAGTGAATTTTTCCGTCAAGCGGCGAGCGGAATCGACAATGATGTCAGCTGCCTCCTCCAGGGAAACGATTCCGACGTTCAAAACCAAGTCGTAGAGATGCGGGTCGGATTCGTCTTGATGGAAATGTCCGCGGATGTAGTTCTGCCTTTGACGGTCCTTGTTCGCGACCCAGTGGCGTGCCTCTTTTTCGGAGAGATCGTGTTGGGACATCACTCGCTGAATCCGGACTGGCAGCGGGGCGACAACGCGGACCGACAACCCTTGTTCAGGCGGGAGGATGTACTTCGCGCCTCGACCCACAATGACGACGTTCCCGTGGGATGCCGCCAGCAAGACCAGTTTGGAAACACGGTGTGTGTAGGTGGTTTCTGAAAATCCCAGGCCACCGATTCGAGAGGTCAAGATTTCGCTGAGCCAGTTTTCGTGCTTCTCATCGACGCGTTGAATCAAGCACCGCGGAGTCCCATAGTGCTGCTCCATGAAGTCGACAATCTCGTTGTCCAGCAGGTCCCAGTGCAATTTCTCAGCGACCAGGCCAGCCAGTTCACTCCCCCCTGCACCGGCTTCTCGAGAAATGGTGATGTAGGGGCCTAGCCGTTTGCTGGTGTCTGCTGGGGAGGCTTCCTCTTGGTCGTGTTCCGCATGGATCCACTTCAAAACTCTTTCGTCGGCACGGCGTTCAATGGCTGGGACTCGGACACTCATCGGAGGTGGGCCTGATCAATTGGAGGATCGAAATTGTGAAGGGCTTGAGCGAAATGCAATTGATGGGCCGCCCTTGAATTTTCCAGGCCACGATCCGTCTCCCAACCCGGCGTACACGGTGTGAAGGTGGTCAACAAGTTTTTTGGGGCTGTCAAAGCCATGTCGAGAGGCGTGCAAGGTTTTGCATGAACGATGCAGTGAATTGCATCGCAAACGATGGTTGCCGTCACGAGAGCATTGGATTCAAAGGAGTTGCTGACAGAACGGATTCGCGATCAAAACCGCGACTTGGTTGGCCACTGGTTCCGTGTGAGTGCCTGAAGCGTTGGGTTTCGCGTTGCATCGAAGTTTGCGGAATCAGCTGGGCCGAACATTTCGACGCGTGAAGGCTGAGGAATGGCAAGCTCCCGCACAATCTTGAGAGTGCCTTCGTCCGGTTTGGTCTGGCATTTGCCTATCAAGGAACATGACCATTTCGAGTCGGTTCTGAATTCAACCGCAAGGTCAAACGCCTCAGGCACTCGTCGCCTTTGAACTGCGACACTTGAACTTCTCACCACGTCGAAGCCAATCTTGAAATGGACAACGAACTTCATCTGTTGATCGTCGACGACGAGCCCAACATCCGCTCAGGGTTGGCTCGTGGACTCGAAAAGCTCTGCGACCACATCGAAACGGCAGCTTCGGTCAACGAAGCCTTGGACAAGTTTGTCGCGGGACGCTTTCAACTGGTCATTGCCGACGTGAAAATGCCGGGGGATCGTGATGGGCTCGACCTTCTCCGATGGATCAAGCAGCGCGATCCGGGAGTCATGTCCATCATCATCACGGCCAATGGAACGGTGGAAACGGCAGTTGATGCAATGAAATGGGGAGCCTTCGATTTCATCACCAAACCGGTGGATCTCAATCTCATCCGCCAACAGGTTGCGAAAGCAGCGGATCACCATCGACTGCAGCACGAAAATCATCAGTTGAAGGAGAAGCTGGCGGAAGCGGGTGAGTTGTCAGGCATCATCGGCAATTGCCAGGCGTTCCAAGATCTACTCCAACAAGTGCGGCAGGTGGCGTCCACGGACGCGACGGTTCTGATTCAAGGTGAAAGCGGGACGGGAAAGGAATTGATCGCCCGGGCGATCCACGATTTGAGTGCGCGTTCGCAGGCCCCCTTTGTGGCCGTCAACTTGGGGGCTCTTCCTGAGAGTCTGTTGGAAAGCGAAATGTTCGGGCACGAGAAGGGCGCGTTCACAGGAGCGTCTCGGCAAAAGCCGGGTTGTTTTGAACAGGCTGGCAGTGGGACTCTGTTTCTAGACGAGATCACCGAAATTCCCGCCAAGAGCCAAGTGGACCTGCTGCGGGTTTTGGAGACGGGACAATTCGCTCGCGTCGGTGGCGAGCAAACGCTGCAATCGAATGCGAGGATTGTTTCGGCGACCAATCGCGATGCGAAGACGTTGGTCCAAGACGGATCGTTTCGCGATGATCTGTTTTACCGATTGAACATCGTTCCCATCGAGGTGCCGCCGCTAAGGAGCCGTCGCGAAGACATCCCGTTGTTGGTCGAACACTTTCTGACTCGGTTTTGCACTCGGCATCGACGTTCGATGAAGTCACTGACGCCTGAGGCGATGGAAGCGCTAGTGGCTTCCGATTGGCCGGGCAACGTTCGCCAGCTTCGCAACCACATCGAGCGAATCGTGGTCACCGTGGTGGGCGAAACAATCGGACGCAGCGATCTCCCTGAAGAGCACCAACATCACCGTGTTACACCATCCAACCCGATTCGCACGTTGAATGAGATCACTGAAATGGCGGAACGCACCGGGATCGAGTCCGCTCTGTCGGCAAAGGATTTTCACCGCGAACAAACAGCGAAAGCACTGGGGATCAGTGTGCGAACGTTGCACTACAAGATGAGCCGCTACGGGCTCCACTGAACGAGCAACAGAGTAGAACCGTTGTCCCCAACTGTTCCGTCGGGCAACGCTCAATGCCCAAGCTTCATTGCGATCGTGTCCACTCTCACCGTTCGACGACATTCGGATTCCCCACGCCGGCCCCGTTCGGGGCGACCATTTCTTATCCGCCCTTTTTCTCGGGGCTTCCACCCCGAGCTATCGAAGTCGGCCCCATCCGGGGCAATGTCGGCGCACTTCGTTGCGCGCTCGCCTGACTAGATTCGATCGAGCAAGTCAGATTTCTTGCGATTGAATTCTTCTTGGGTGATGTAGCCTTTGTCGAGCAATCCGCCCAAGCGATCGAGCGTGTCGAACACTTCGTTCGAATTCGATGACGGTGCGGGAGCGGAATTGTTTGTGGGACGGTCGTCCGGTTGAGACTGCTCGAACGACGGAGCGGTCTGGTTGGGGAACGTTGCTGGAGGTGGTGTTTGAGCGGGAGGGACTGGCGTTGGAGCTGGCGGCATTGGTGGTTGCTCGACGCCGTTGCGACTGACAATCGGAAGCGACGAAAGCGGGACGACTCCAAATTGACTGGTGAAGGTGATCGATCCGTCGCCCGATTGTTGTTGACTGAAGCCACCGATGTTGTGTTGCAACGTGTCGTACAGCCACACGTCGTCACCTGTTGCCACCGCCAATCGATGGGCATCGGCAAAGTACGCGTATCGCATTTGGTTTTGTGACCCGCTGGCCGAAGGCGATCCCAATTCTTGGGGCCACCAATTACGTCGTGGGTCCGGTGCGAAGAGGCTGTTCGAAGCCGAACCGCCACCAGCCTGCTGGTCTTGGTAGTTCGAGCCGCCACTTTGGCTTTGTGATTGGAAGACGCCACTGCCCGTTCCTGTTTGGTTCTCGGCGATCGAACGAGCGCAGTCTTCACACAAGGCGGCAACGCGGTACTTCAGATTTTGGTTGAACATGTCACCAATCATCATCATCCCGCCAGCCATCCATTGGCCCGATCCACCAAACTCAGGATGAGAGAACTGGGCCATGCTTCCGTTGCCGTTGTAAACCGCTGTCAACATTTGCGCGACAGCGTCGACGGAAAACCCATGGCGATTGGATAGTGTTTGGGCGATTTGCTGGCCCATGGACGAAAGTGGCAACACGGGAGACTCGCAGGAAACACTGGTGGAAAAGGACTGACATGACATTCTACGTCGATATTGTCAACCAATCGCCCCAAACTTCCTAGTACTACATCTTCCCGCAGAGAAGGTTTCGGCAGACAGAGCTTAGCGGTGGAGGATCTCCCCGCGATGCAGATGGGCGGGTGAGGGGAAAGCCCCTGCATCGAGCCGGATCCGGTCGGATCCCAATCCCAGTGTGATTCACCAACCCGTGCGATTCACCAACCCGTGTGCGCAACCAATCCAGGGCTCTTTCAGTTCGCATCCGGTTGGCTCGGCAGCAACGTTTCCATCATCGAAGCGACGTCCGTTGTTTCATACAGCGTTTCGACCATCTTCACATATTGCTGTGTGAACCGTTCGTTGCGATTCAAATCGCCAAACACTTCGGTGACTTCCAGGAAGGACAGCGGATCCTTGCGAGTCGCCGCGGCGGCCTGGTGAAGCGGCTGTTTCATCTCGTCGATGATCTCAAGCGGGTTGCCGTCTTGGTCGACTTGCTTGTCGCTGTAGAAGCACCAGGCAGCGATGACCAAGGTCGCCAGTTCGATGTTCCCACCGCGAGCCAGGTTGTCTTGAATCGTGGGAATCAGAAAGACCGGAAGCTTGCTCGAACTTTCCAAGCAAATTCGCGAGAGCGCGTCTTTGATGTTTGGATTGCCGAAGCGTTCCAGCAGCGTGTCTTTGTAAGTTTCCAGATCGATCCCCTCGACTTCATCCAACACCGGTGTCACTTCGGCGTCCATGAAGAGTCGGAGGTACGTCGCAAACAACGGATCGTTCACGCACCCGTCGATCGTTCGGTGACCATGAATTGATCCGAGGATCCCCAGTACCGAGTGGCCCGCGTTGAGCAAGCGAAGCTTCATCTTCTCGTAGGGGCCGACGTCGGGAACAAATTGGGCACCAACGGATTCCCAAGCGGGACGCCCGGCTGAAAACTGATCTTCCACCACCCACTGGCAAAACGGTTCGCACGTCACGGGCCATTCGTCGCTGAGTTGCTGTTCTTGGACCAGGTAATCGATGTCATCCTGGGTGGTGACAGGAGTGATGCGGTCGACCATCGCGTTGGGAAAGCAAACGTTCGATTCGATCCAAGTTGCCAGTTCGGGATCCTGTTTGCGAGCGAAACCAAGCACGGTTTTGCGAGTCAAGTCTCCGTTGTGTTGGATGTTGTCGCAGGACTGGATTGTGAATGCTGGTAGGTTGCGGGCGCGACGACGCTGCAGCGCCTCGGTCAGAAATCCAAACACCAATTTGGGCGTCGTTGGGTTGTCGAGGTCATGCTGGGCATCGGGATGATTCCAGTTGAACTCGCCCGTTGCGGCGTCGATGTTGTAGCCGCCTTCGGTGATCGTTAGCGAAACGATTTGCGTGTCGGGACTGGCCATTTGCTCAATCACCGATTCGGGATCGTGGCATCCCAGCAAGAAGTCCATGATCGAACCAATCACACGGTTTTCGACGGTTCCGTTGGGATGTCGAATGATCAACGTGTAGAGGTAGTCCTGTCGCTTCAGGACGGAGGCAATTTTGGCGTCCGCTTCACGCAGGCCGACACCGCAGATGCCCCAGTCCGACGACCTGTCGTTGCGCAACAGTTCATCCGTGTAGAAGGCCTCGTGCGAACGGTGGAAACCTCCCACGCCGACGTGCACGATTCTCGGTTTCAGTCGGCTGCGGTCGTATTGCGGCGCCGAAACCTGTGAATTCAGCTGCGCCAGGTTGGCTTGGTTCAGTGGTGTCGGCGAGGCGTTTGAGCCGGTGGATGACGTTGGACTGGTCATGTTGTTTCAACCGAGTTGACTAGTTGTCGTGCTGTGGATTGAGGGCTTTGAAGCGATGCAAAACCCAGTAGGCGGTCGCGAAATACGAAATCGTCAACACAAACGCCCAGGTGTAGAAAAGGTCGCGGTTCGAGGTGTAGGTCGGCAGGTCTGGACTTTGAAACATCACCTTCAAAGCGAGCAACAAAATGAGAGCCAGACAAACGCGGGAGATCCAACGCCGGACGAGGGATTGCCGGGATGGATCCTCGATCGGTTCGCCTTCCGCCAACGCTTGCTCACGTTGGAATTCCCGAATGTCTTCGTTCATCTGCCGTTCCTTCTCTTCCTCTTCAGGATACTTTTCCGCGGCCCCGTAAAGCTTGGCGAGGAAAGTATAGAGCAGAATCGTGAACAACCAGGTCGGCAGGAACAGGTAGTAAAACGACATCACCTCGAAGGCGTTCAAACCAAATCCGAAGATCAATCCGGCGGTCCAGGATGCGATGGCAGGGATGCTGTGGGGCAGGTTGCGATACTGAGCCCAGTACCGAGTGAAGCCGATGCGAGGGAACACGACATGTTCTGCGAAAACAATGCCGCCCACGGGAACGACCAACAGACCAGCGTATGTCAACAGCGGCAGGATTTGCCGGAAGACAAACGGGAAGCAAGCAACCGCGACCGTCACACAGCCCACCGTGAACGTCACCATCTTGCGAGATCGTTTGTGGAAGATCGCCTGAGCTGCCAAACCCGCCCGGTAGAGATTCGCGTTCGCGGTGGTCCAACCAGCGACGATCACGATGACGTATCCCGACATGCCCAAGGCGCGAAAGGCAACGTCACCGGGATCCAATTCAACGATGGTGGATTTCAACAGCACGGCGGCACCGGCGCCCATGATGCCGGAGGCGATCCAAGCGATGTAGTGTCCGAACAGCATGCCAGCGCTGGTGCACAATCCGTAGATTGATTTTTTGGCGTAACGCAACAACGCCATGTCGATCAGACCAAAGTGCGTGATCGTGTTGGCAGCCCAGGCAAAACCAGCCACCTCCCACAATCCAATGCCCGGTTTGCCATCCGCATTGGTGCCCGTCCAAATCGAATGGTCACCGATCACCAGAAAGTCCTGGAACCCGTTCAGTGTGGTTCGGCCCATGACAGATTCAGCCAAAGCGGGAAACAACACCAGCGCGCCGCTGACAAACATCACGACCAGCCATGGACCACACAAACCGGAGAACTCTGCGACCGCGTTGAAACCGTACATCGCGACCAGCACCACGATCATGCCGACAGCGACCACCACGGCAACGAATAGAGAATCGGTCGGGTACCACTGCAATTGCGGTGGGATGTTGAACAGCAACCGAACGGCGGTGCAAGACACCGTGATCATCGCCGCGGAAATCACGGTGAAGATCAGGACGTTGGCCCAGTTGTAGAGCCGAGTCATTGACTCGCCGGCGATCTTTTCAAGGTACGTGTAAAGACTCAGTCGAGTCTGCACGGCGATTGGCGTGGTGATCAGGGTCCAACTGAGGATCGCCAAAATGTTGCCAATCAACAGCCCGATCAGAATGTCACGCGTGGAAGCTCCCATCGCAACAAACGTGGCCCCGATCACAAATTCAGTCGCGGCAACATGCTCCCCCGCATACAGGCCCACAAAGTGTGGCCAGCGGTGAAGTCGGTGCACCGGAACCGGCAATTGCTCCTGCTTCATTTGAGCAATCACTTGTCGGTTCGTTTCGGTACTCATTCGTGGTGCTCATCAGATCGGATTTGGTCGTGTGCCAGCATTCTATCCGTTCACCCAGTGAGAGAGGAGGCATCCCCACCATCGTGTCACGAAAAAGGTGTCAGGTACCTTTTTGACGGTGTGCCGTTATGTCGAACGCAATGCACTGACTGCGGGGTATTGCGAACGACCTGAAGATTGGCGTTGGGGAAGTCTGGCCCGTTGGAAGCACGGGGCCGCTAAAGAGAAGGCTCTTCTAGCACCTTGGCCGATCGCTCGCTGCGCGCGTTGGTGTGAACAGGTGGCGACCAAACTGTCCGCTAAAGAACAAAAACAATTGGACTTTTCTGTGAAACGTGGGACTCCCTTTGGAGAAGAGAACTGGGTGGAAACCACGGCCCGACGTTTTGATCTGGAAATGACGATGAGGCCACGGGGGCGTCCTCGCAAATTTCGACAGACGAAACAGGTAGATTACCCAGCTCTCCAAAAAGGTACCTGACACCTTTGTGGGAGGATGGGGCGGTTGGAGGGATTGTTTGGGAAGTGGTGATCTGTTTTGGGAATTGTTGAATGGGGGCGAGGGGAACTTCTGCCGGGGGGATTTTGAGCAGGTCGCGTTGCATTGGCACGGTGGCGTGTCTGTTGTGAGTTCACTGTGTGACAGGGACGCACGATTTTTGCTGGAGGCAACATGGGTTTGGTGTCGGGTGATGCCAGATTTGCGTTTGAGTCAGGCTCGGTAATTTGTGTCGATCACGGACGCGGAGTCGCAGGAGTGAGGCGGGGCCGGCCGATTCGCCCTGTTAAGGAAACATGGACATGCTTGAGTTGGCCGGCATCGTGAATCGGCCAACCATCATGTCAACGTCACAGGAGATGGATCGTGAATTGCGTTTGGAAGGCCTCGGCTTTGGCCGTCGTCATGGGGTGTTGTTTGACGTCGTTGGCTTCAGCTGGGCAATCCAGTGGCTGTGATCCATTGGGGCTGGGCGGGTGCGATGCAGTGAGCTGCGATGAGTTTGGTTGCGACTCCGATGGATGCGACTCGGTCTGCGACTCGGTGGCATGCCGCGGTTGCAAAGCTGCGGGATGTTTGGCTTCGCTGAAGCAACACCTGCGTCCAAGTGATCACTGCTTTGATGACTTCATCAGCCCAATGATCGACTTCGTTCACTTCGAAGACCCTCGCAACTTGACGGAATTGCGTCCCATCTTTGTGACGCATCAGTTCCCCGCCACGCTCGGTCCAGGGAACATTCCCGCCGGCGGTTCCGTGCAGCTTTTTGCATTGCAGTTCCGCGTGGCTTTGACCGAACGTCTCAGCTTGATCGCTGTCAAAGATGGATACATTCTGGACAACAGCGAAGGGACGTTGGACACGCTGTTGTTGGATTCCGGATGGGCTGATGTTTCAGCGGGTTTGAAATACAACTTCATTCGCGACACCCAGTCGGGAACTTTGCTGTCCGGCGGTTTCACCTACGAGATCCCGCTCGGCAGCAAACAATCGTCGCAAGCGGTCAGCGATGGGGAATTTCACTTCTTCGCAACCGGTGGTCAACGTTTGCTGGGTGGCAACGCTCACATCCTCAGTTCCTTTGGATGGCAGTTGCCTGTGGATCAATCGGATCAAAGCACGACCGTTCATTGGAACAACCACTTTGACGTGAAGGTGACTGACCGGGTTTACCTGTTCACCGAGAACTCTTGGTGGCACTGGGTGGATGAAGCCGAAAACGGTTTGGCATTGGGTGTGTCTGGGCAAGACCTCATCAACTTTGGTGCCACCGACGTGGAAGGCAATGACTTGGTCACCCACAACGTCGGCATGAAGTTCAAACCGAGCGGAAACATTGAAGCGGGCGTCGCGTACGAGTTCCCCCTGACTGCTTTCAAAGACGTTTTGGAAGACCGAGTGACTGTCGACATGATCTTCCGATATTGATCCACGTCACGATTCGTTCAAGTGACATGGCTTGATTGAGTGACGTGGCTTGATTGAGTGACATGGCTTGATTGGGTCGCATCGCGTTTCAATTGGGATTGCAGAGAGGGCGATGGTGATTGATTCACCATCGCCCTCTTTTCGGTTTGCCAAGCAGGCAGGCAGGAGTCTTCGGGGAAGTGAGCCGTTTGGCATTCGCCACGGTTCCGACGCACAACCGGGGCGAACGCCCCTACGGCTCACGTCCTCACTGCTCATTCCAAGCTGTGACTCAGCACTAGGGTGTGACGGTCCAGGATTCTTGATGTTGGAATCCGTCGAGCGTGCCTTGGCCAGTCACCCACATCAAGGGGATTTGGAAGTAAGCCGCTCGGTAGTCACCGTGAAGGTCGGTGTCGAATTTGACGCCGGGATCGACGTGGTAGGTGATGAAGTCACCGTCGGATTGGCCGAAGTATTGCAGTTTGGTTTTGGTGCGGTCGTGAATGATGGCTGATGAAGTGTCCAAGGGGATCCAGCCGACGCCTTGGGCATAGAACTCGGCGATCACGTGGTACTGGTAATACGGTTGATCGTTGATCGTTTCTCCTGGGGTAGCCGAAATCGCCCAGCGGCCAGAGAGAATTCGTGCTGGCACGCCCTCGCTTCGCATCACCGTGGCGAAAAGCGTCGAGAGACCGCCACAGTCCGTTGCATCGGACTGGCACAACAGTGACGCCGTTCTGTCCTCGCTCGGGACGTACGAATATCGGTACGAGTTGGCCAATTTCTGAAACACTCGTTGAGCAAACCGGACTTCGCCTTCGGTCCGGAGTCGCCGAAACCGATTCTTGGTTTTCCATTCCTGGAATGCTTCGGATCGGTAGTCGTATTCTGGTGTCGACCGCAAAAAGTTTTGGCGTTCTTTCGCGGACAGCGAAACGACTGGTGGCTTCGCCGAGGTGGCTCGCTTGTCAAACGTCAACGAACGAGCGAACAGTTGCAGTTCATCATCGCAGCGGAATTTGGCGGTGCGACGTTGGGACTCATCCGTGACCTCCATCCGGCAGCGACGGATGGGACGTTGGAAGACGGATTGGTCAGCAATGATTTCGCTGGTTGGTGTGGTGGTGGATTGAATCCGTTTTTGGCCGGGCAAGTCCGGCGGCTCGGGCATCGCGAAAACCCATGTTTTGGCTTGCAGGGATGGCGTGTTGACTTCGAACGTGATTGTCGCGGTGACTCGTTTGGCGGGTGTTCGCACGATGGAGAAACCTTGGTTGAGCCCGCTGGGGATCTTCGGCAAGGCATCGATCGATTCTTGCTGCGTCGCCGACAACGACGTCTCAGCTGGAGTCTGAGCGACCACGTCAGCCAGATGCAGCAAGCATGCGAGTGGAAACGTCAAAAGAATGACGAGCGGTGCCAGGTGGCGATTGAAGGTGGGCGAACGCATTGGCGAGGAGGATGGCATTGCGATGGATGGATGGGAGGCTGTCACGAAGGACGAAATGGTCGAACGTCAGATGATCGGGGCGGGAGTTGCCTCCATGAGTTTACTCGGCAGACGCAGGGGTTCGTTTTTTGCGGACCCAAACGATCAAGGCGAACGCAGCAAAACCGAACAGGGCTCCTCCGATTGTTTGCCCCCAAGCCGACAAAAGCAAGATTTTGTGAATCAAGCTGGCGTGTTCGTCGTTGGTGTGCGGCAATTGCCCGGTGTACTTGGCAACGTGGTGCAACAGGTTGATTGCATTGGAGTTCTCGGGGATTTCTTTGTGGCAGGCGATGCACGTGCCTTCCCGCTGCATGTGTTCAATCTCATCCTTGTTGAAAGCCCGAGAGAGTTTCCAGTGATGGCCAACCGTGGAGAGCTGGTTGCCGTCGCGGTCGACGATCTGCGACCAATCTTGGGGGAGGTTCTCAATCGCTTCCATTTGCGGCTCGGCTCGTTTGGAAAGCACTGTTCCGTCGGTCGTTTGGAGGTCGACGAAGTGCTTCTCGTCCCACGGCCGAGTGCCTCCGATGCCCAGTCCCAACGCTTTGTCCGATGCGTGACATGATTCGCAGGAGCGAGCATTCTTGGTCATCGTGTGCGGTTGCGTGGGGCTCATGTCGATCGCCAATTGACCGGATTCACCGCCGCCTTCCATCCCCGCAGGGATTTGGAAGATGTGATTGGTGAGAATCGGTTTGCCGTCCGGGCCGATGATGGTGACGGATGGCTGGCATCCGGGGGCGAGCGGTGTCACGCGGCCTTCGCCGTTGATTCCCATCATCGGGTCTTCCCAGCGAAGGTAACTGCGTTGTTCGCTGACTTGGCCGGGGATGACGGTCCCCATGCCTTCTTCGCCGGCTTGGGTTCGGAACTCGGGCTGCATGTGCTTTTGCCCTGCGGCGACCCAGTCAAACCCCTCTTTGTTTTCGTTGCATTCGGGGCAGCGATCCTTTTGGCTGTAATCAATCTTCACGTGACAGCCATAACATTGTGGTGTCCAGCTCGCGTGACAGGTGTAGCACTCCATCCGGTCGAGGTGTTTGGCGACGCCTTTCATCGCGACCAATCCACGCGTGCTGACCAAATTCTCGTCCACCAGCTTTTTCAGAGGTTTCATCCGCAGGTCTTTGCCCTCGGCGGTGTAGACGATCACGTCATCACCGTCGCGAACCACATTCTCGTAAGGGTTGCCGCGGGCGGTGAGCAGGTAACCGTCTTTCTTCTCGTGCAGGGTGCCGGCCCAGGTGTGAGGCAGTTGTTCTTGGGTGACACCTCGGGCCGCGCCGTCCGCGGGTTGCATGTCGAATTCGTCCATGTAGCCAATTGGCAGTTCCCACGGGAATTTGTCCGGCGTTCCATGACAATCGGAGCATTCAATCTGGACCCCGCCGAGGTTGCTGCCCGAGAGAAATCCGTCCCCGTGAACATCGTTGGATGTGTGGCAGTCCTGGCACTTCATCCCCTTTTGATAGTGGATGTCTTGTTCCATCGCGATGTAGTGTTTGGTGTGCAGGCCGGGTTGGTCTTTGCCTTCTTCCGTGAACGGGGACGCGTAGGGTGTTTCCATCAAGCCTTGGAAGGACACACCGATCCGCTTGCCTCGGTTGTGACAGGTCGTGCACGTTTCGGCCGGCAGCCCGTGGTAGCTGATTCCGTTGACCGTGACGGTGGCCTCGCGAGTCCCCTGGATTTGGTGCGTCAGTGGGTGCGAGGTTTCGTCGGTCGGAATCGATTGGTCGTGGCCTTCGTAATAGCCTTCGTTGCTGTAGGGAATGTGGCAAGAGGAACATCCCATGCCGCGAAAATCGCCTCGTTTGGAACGGCCTTTGACCGCATGGTGGCAACGGTTGCATTCTTGGCGAATGTAGGTGTAGGCGGCCAACTCAGGCTCTTCCGCCAATCGGTCCAACTCGTCGAAACCCAGTGCTTCGGGAAGCGGTTCGTGCCGGTCCACGAACACGTTGGGTTCGAGTTTCTTCAGGCGTTCCATGTAGGCGCGGTAGGTGTCCGTTCCCAGGCGATCTTTGGGATCGATTGGGTTCTCGACCGCGTAGTTGGCGAACTTGTGTTCATAACCCGTCAGTGCGCCGAACGACCAGCATGTGCCTTGGATCTTGCCTGATTCCGTCATCATCAAACTCTGCCACTGCACGCGGACTTGTTCAGCATGACACGAGCCACAGGTTTGGTCGTTGACCCAGGGGCTGCCTGGGTCGGGAAAGAAATCATCGCCACCGTGCGCGAGCGCTTTGTCTTTCGTTTCGGTCGGATCACCGTTGTGACACACCACACACCCGGCGGGATCCCCCATGGCTTCCCCGCGCGCCATGATTTGGTTCAGCATCTCAGAGCCGATTTCACGAATCGGTTCGATCTCCCCGTGGCAAGCCATGCATCCTGATTCAGAGGCTTTGGGAAAGTGATCGACCAAGCGATCCTGGGCTGGAGCCTCCGAGTCGGAGATCAATCCGCAGCCGAAGATCACCACAACCGCCGCCAGCCAGTTCCAGCGACCGCAACATTGACGTTCGTCAAATTGTCCTCGGGGGACTTGATGCAGAGTGGGAGAGGGGGGCGTTGGAAGGAATGAGATCACGCGAATTCTGCTGTCTGAGGGAGACTGGCGACTCGCTGTGCAGCAAGAAGGTGGCTGGAAGTGTCCCACAGCGACCGCGGATTGGGAACGCGGAGGTTGTCAGCCCCCAACTCGGGTTTGAGTGGATTGTTTGGGACGGATCGTTTGGGGTGACGCCGCGGTTGAGCAGACTGGCTTTCGCTCATTCCTGGTGGGCGGCAATGGCAGGCTGCCTGCGCATGGCTTTCGAATCTGCTAGATTGTGCCACGATCAACAACCAAGGCGAACTGCGAAGGGAACTCGAGTGAAATTGCGAATCGGATTGATCGGATTGGGCGATCAATGGCAATCCATGCACCGTCCGGCGCTGCGGATGCTGGGGGATCAATTCGATGTTCGTGCGATCTATTGCAACGTGTCCAAATTAGCCGAAGCGGCAGTCTCGGAGTTTCAGGCCGACCCGGTCGACGGATACCAAGCGTTGGTGACGCGGGATGACATCGACGCGGTCTTGGTGCTTGAGAATTCTTGGCTGCGTTTTCTTCCTGCGACGGCGGCATGTCGGGCAGGGAAGGCGGTCTACTGGGCCAGCGATTTGGACTTCGATCCGGTTCGCGACCAAGACTTCAAGTCCTGTGTGCAGGAATCTGGCGTGGCGTTCATGGCGGGCTTGCCCCGTCGTTTTTCTCCCGCAACGCTGCGTCTGAAAGAACTGATCGCCACCAACTTGGGATCGCCACGGTTGATCTTTTGTCACAAGCGATTGAGTTTGGAAGATGCTCCGCTTAAACGACGCGACCAGATCACCCGCCGTGGCGTGGAGGGCAACCTCGGCGACGATTCGCGAGTCGGTCCAGAAGAGATCCGTGCCCGGATGACTCGGACCGAGATGATGCAGTTGATTGATTGGTGTTGTTACGTGGTGGGTGAACGGCCTGTCAGCGTGATGTCGGCCAACCATTCCGAGGATGAGGCGGCGGACTATCAAGCTCTGAGCATGCTGTTTGAAGACTCCAGTTCGGCTCGCACTTCTCGCGATCGGTTTTCAACGGGAACACCCGTTTCGAATGAACAAGAAGCGGCAGCGACCAACGGAAGTGGCACGGATTCTTCCGCGCTATCCGAGAGTCCTCGGCGACCCAGTGGAGGTGGTGGCGTCACCGCTCAAGTCAGTTGTGGGAGTTACATCCCTGCTCAGTGGCGAGAGGCCATCGGATTCCGCCCGCCTGCCGCGATGCAGGTCTGCTGCGAAAACGGTGTTGCTTTCATCGACTTGCCAGGCACATTGGTTTGGTTTGACGATGCGGGCCGACATCAAGAGTTCTTGGAAGGGGAATCTCCCGTGGGCGAAAAGATGCTGGGCCAGTTTCATCGTGCGGTGACCAGTTTGGTTCGCAACTTGAGCGGGTTGGAAGACGCGTTCAACGCAGCGGCGATCCTGAAAGCGGCTCGCACGAGTTTACAAGAAGGAAGACGCGTGGATTTGAGGGATCTGGCATGACTGATTTGCCGACGACCAGCAAGAAGGATCAACCAGCCTTTGGTTGCGTGGTGTATGTCCAGCGAACGGCCAATGGTCGCACGCGAGGTCGCGTTGCGAACTTGGAGGGGATCGAAACAGAAGGCGGCAGCGAACGCGATGTGTTGGCGACCATCGTTCGCGATGTGCGGGCTCGGATCAGCGAGCACATGCAACGTGAAGAGGACGTGCCGTGGCTGGATCCGCCGGCGGAGAAGTTGCCCGATGAGGTCAAGCGATTCTTGCCGCTGCACTTGTAGCATTGGCAGCGAAGGGAAGGATGACCTTGGGTTGGAAACCCAAGGCTTTCGGCTGCCGTCGCTCCGCGACTGGTGATCGGTGTCGGACGTTCTAACGACCGCGGAGCGGTGACAATTGTCAGCCTCGGGTTTTTAACCCGAGGTCTTGGACGTCACCCCCTCGCTCGACAAGCCGCGGAGCGGCGATAGGTGGCGAGCGATGAGATGGGGGATCGATTGAAAAAGTGAAATTGTAAATTGAAAAATCCGGGCGGTTGAGGCGATGACGGGACGCGAACCGGAGGATCCTTCGGCGACTGGGCGGCAAAAAGTGTCGTCTCTCCGTGACTTGGGGACGGATGTGTGATGGGCGGATGACCTTGGGTTGGAAACCCAAGGCTCTCGGCTGCCGTCGCTCCGCGACTGGTGATCGGTGTTGGACGTTCTAACAACCGCGGAGCGGTGACAATTGTCAGCCTCGGGTTTTTAACCCGAGGTCTTGGGCGTCACCCCCTTGCTCGACAAGCCGCGGAGCGGCGACAGGTGGCGAGCGATGAGATGGGGATCGATTGAAAATGTGAAATTGTGAATTGAAGAATCCGGGCGGTTGAGGCGATGACGGGACGCGAACTGGAGGATCCTTCGGCGAGCGGGCGGCAAAAAGTGTCGTCGCTCCGCGACTTGGGGACGGATGTGTGATGGGCGGATGACCTTGGGTTGGAAACCCAAGGCTCTCGGCTGCCGTCGCTCCGCGACTGGTGATCGGTGTCGGACGTTCTAACAATCGCGGAGCGGTGACAATCGTCAGCCTCGGGTTTTTAACCCGAGGTCTTGGGCGTCACCCCCTTGCTCGACAAGCCGCGGAGCGGCGACAGGTGGCGAGCGATGAGATGGGGATCGATTGAAAATGTGAAATTGTAAATTGAAAAATCCGGGCGGTTGAGGCGATGACGGGACGCGAACTGGAGGATCCTTCGGCGGCAATCTTCGCCCCGGAAGGGGCCGGTGTCGGGCATCCCGCTTGGGCCTCGATGACACGCCTCGCTCCCGCGTTTTAAAGTTGCGCTTTTACAAACGGCCAACATCAGCTCACACGTTTTGGATTGAGCTTGGCCGTTGCCGATTCAACGGAAAAACGCAACTTCGAAACTCACGCGTCGGGTTTTCGTGTTGACGGGCGTTTCTCCTGTGCCCCTGTGGCCTGTGCCCCTGTGCCCCTGTGCCCCTGTGCCCCTGTGCCCCTGTGCCCCTGTGCCCCTGTGCCCCTGTGCCCCTGTGCCCCTGTGCCCCTGTGCCCCTGTGCCCCTTTCCCACTTCCCACTTCCCACTTCCCACTTCCTACCCCACAAACAACTGTGCGCGGGCGAAGATCAGCAGTCCCAGATCGCCGTGGCAAAAGCTGAGCACCAAGTTCATCCACTCGGAGTCGCCGTGAAAGGCGGCCGCTTCATTGAGCCGTGTCAGGGATCCGCTGGGTGATTCACCACAGGATTGAACGTAGCGAAACAGGCGGCCCCGCCATCGCTTTTCGTAGCACGTGGCAAAGTATTTCTGGCGGGCGTTCTCAGTGCGATTGGCAAGGTACCGAGGGAAGAACCACCAGAAGTAAAACACCGGGAAAACCAGCAGGCCACCGATCAGCAAGATCACGGCGACGGCACTCGACCCTGGCGACGCACCGGTTTGGTCCAACGCCATCAACAGCAGCACCCACGCCATCGAAAAAATGATGCCGAAGACCAAGTACATCCCCGCGAACGGGATCCATTTGTACTTGGATTCGATCCATGACACACGGTTGACGATGTCTTGCAGCGTGCTCTTGAGATCTCGCAAACAAGAAACGGCTTGCCGATTGTTCTTGGAATCGTCGGGGTCGGGGGCGATCAAGCCGGTGGTTTCGGCTAAGTCGGAGGTTGCCATCATCATCAACAAAAACAGCGAGTGATCGTCGCGGTTTTGTGGGGTGGGAAACGCTTCGCGGACACCGTGTGCGTTGCGGGCGATTTCGTCCAAGCAACGAGCCATCTCGGCGGTCGCCGCCGGCCCATCGCCGGTGCAGTACGTGCGAAGAAAGGACTCCATCGTCGCGCGCGCTGGCAACACCGCATCCGACGCTTTGGCGGAGGACAAATAGCTGTGCAACAGCTCAATGAATTCCAGGTCGTTGTGCATGCTCTCGTCCAAGTCCGCGGCTTGGCGAGAGATCGTTTCGATGTGAGCCCGTGTCCACTCCAGAGGAGCCTGCCAGATCGCGGTTCTGAGAATGCGAAGGAAGAACGCCAAGCGAGCGCGTGGGTCAGCCTTGGGGAGGTGGCTTTCACATTCCTGGATCAGAATCTCGAACGTTTTGAACGGCTGGTCGTTGAGCAGGCGTTCCCAGAGTGGTTCCGTCAATCGATAGAACAGGGACGAACGGATCGTCGCGGCGATTTTGGGAAGCAGCGTTTCGATTTGCTGGTCCGGGATGTCCCCGCGAAGGGTGCCGGCGACCAGAGAAACCAGCCCCGGTTCCAGCGGATGTTCCTGCAGACCATCGAGCAACCACTTCAGAAACAGAGTGTGTCTCTGGGGGGCGGTTTTGTCGGGCTTTTCGAGCAGGTCGCTGAGCACCGCCAGGATGTAATATTCCAGCGGCGAACGGGAGTGTTTTTGCGAGAGTCGGAGGTAGGACTCTCGCGGGTTGGCGATCGCTTCGTCCACGGGCGAGAGCGTCGCGGGCGGTCGTTCCCTGGTTGGCTTCGGATCGACGGTGGAGCTTGGATTGGGAGAGTCGGTGGGTTTCCAAGCATCCGCTGCGGATTGACTTGCCGCTTGGTTTCGCCCGTACCGTTCCGCGTTTTCGAGTTGTTCGTAGGCCGCCCGGATCCGCTGGAATTCTTGCGGGTGCGTTTCCGGTTTGAACTGACGGATCAGTTTGCCGTAAGCACGCTTCAGATCACGACGATCGAAGGCTTCGGGCAATTCGAAGAACGATCGCGGGTCTTGCGGAAGATGGTGCCACGCGGGGTCAGACATGAACGATGGTCGGCGAGGGGGGGCGGCGGATTGCGATTGGATCTTGGTTCTGGCGGGCACCGAGCCATGCCGAGCAACCACCATCGTTCACGACGTCGGGCGGATCGGGTCACTCCATCAGAAAGATCTTGACGATCTGATAAGCGATCAAGGTGCCAAAGAACAGCACTCGGAAATTGAGCAACGAAGATTCACCGGCGATCATCGGCCCAGAGGCCTTGGTGTTCTGCAACGTGGTCAACCAATCGCGTTCCAACCCAAACAGATTGGGATACGACTTTTGAATTTTCAGTGATGTGTCACGGGCACGTTTGCGACTGCTCTTCGTCGTCAGGTTCTGAATGAATTTTTCACGAATGTAGCCTGCATCGGACTGCGGCAGCACGACTGATTTGCCGAGTGCGATCACGAGTTCGCGATCGAAGCGTTGATCGGCCAACATCGCAACGAAGGAATTGCGTTCTCTCGCTGCGGTTTGCAAGCGACGAATGGTGGGTGCCAACTCAGGGACTTCGGTCGCATTCACACTGGTGATTCCTGATTCCAGTTCCTCATCGGACAAATGAAAGAACTGCTTTTGCAGATGGGCAACCGTCTCACGTGCCTGAGCGCGACGCTGGTGCTTGGCGACCATGTCATCCACGGAATCGGCGTCGGTTTGCCGAGGGTCATGATTCGGCAATCGCAGTGTCTTGCGACGCAGTTGCAACGCGGATGCGGATTGCCAGACCGGATTGATTTCCAGCATCGATCGCAAATACGTTTGGGCGGCTGATTCGGGCACGTTCCGCGGCGGGGTTGGTGGGGAGGGGAGTCGAGCGGGAGCCTTGGACGCGTTCCACGCCGTCGGCCTACAGGTCTTCGTGATCGAGACCGAGGGAAGAAAGAACGATCAACAACGTGTCCTTTGCCGCAGCGAAGTGTTCCCGATCAGCGCGGGCCATCGCGTCTTCGTAGATGTCCAGGGCGTCATCGAGTTGTTGCCGTTGAGAAGGATGCAGTTCGCCCAGCATGCGTTCGGCAAAGCGAGCCAGTTTTTGATTCTCGAGATCATCACGGGGATAGAACTTCAAGGCATCAATGCGACGTTTGGCTTCTTCGATCTGAGCGGGTGAGAGCTGATGCACGTGATTGGTGAGGACGGTCCGGAACCGCTCGCCGCCGGGAGCATACGCCTCGACTTCCAACACACCGGACAAATCGTAAGTGAAGCGAACGTAGATGGGGCTGCCGGCGGGACCAGGCGGTAGGCCCTTGACCTCCAACTGCCCCAGGGCAGTGTTGTCCGCCACTTTGCGGGCGTCGCCTTGAAAGACTTTCAGGGTCACGTTGGATTGGTTGGCCGCGACGGTGCTGAACACTTCTTCGCGAGAAATCGGGATCGTGCAGTTCCGATGCAGCACGGGTTTGAAGTAGCCGTCTTGCATGTGGCCACCGAATTCTTTGACGACTTCCACACCCAGCGTGAAGGGGCAGACGTCTGTCATCACCATGTCGTCCACGGCCGCGTCTTGCCCAATCAGTGCGGCTTGGACGGCCGCGCCAAGGGCCACGACTTCATCGGGATCGTGATCCGTGATCGGTGGTTTGCCAAAGTAGTCGATCACAAAATCTCTCAGGACCGGCATTCGCGTTGACCCGCCGACCAGGATCACATCGTCGATGTCTTCGGGAGTCAGTTCCGCGTCCCGAAGCGATCGGGCGATCGGTCCCGCGATGCGTTGCATCAGGGGATCGCACAACCGTGAGAAATCGGCACGGGTGAGTCGGAAGGTCTTGGGCGATTCGGGGAAGTTGCCATCGCGATCAGGCAGCCGGATTTTGCAGGCGTCTTCTTTCGAGAGCAGGCGTTTGGCTTTTTCACATTCGCCTCGCAACCGCGAAACTCGCAAGGGTTGCTGCAGTTCGGCCAGTTCGAGCTGGGTGTCTTCACTGGCCAGCACCGCGGAGACCATTCGGTCGGTGAAGTCTTCTCCGCCCAGCATGCTTTCGCCAGCGGTGGCTCGAATTTCGAGGGTGCCTTCGAAGACTTCCATGACGGTCACGTCGAACGTGCCACCGCCAAGGTCGATGACGCACAGATTCTTTTCATCTTCGCGGGCGTGAAAGCCGTAGACCAGAGCGGCCGCGGTGGGTTCATTGATCATCCGGCGGACATTCAGGCCCGCCATCTCGCCAGCCAACCGGGTGGCTTGGCGTTGGTGATCGTTGAAGTACGCCGGGACGGTGATCACCGCATCCGTGATCTCGGTGTTCAGGTGAGCGGCGGCGTCGTCACGCAGCGATTGCAGCACCAAACTGCTCAGCTCGTGGGGCGTGAACTCTTTGTCGCCAAGTTTGAGTTTGCGTTCTTGCCCCATGTAACGCTTAAACACCCAAGCACAACGTTCCGGCGCGGTCACGCGAAGTTCTCGGGCGGCGGAACCGACCACGATCTGGCCGTCTTCCAAGACACCAATGATGGACGGCGTGAGCATGTCACCGTGGGCGTTGGCGATCAGTTCGGGTTTGCCATTTCGAAACACGCTGACCAGCGAGTGCGTGGTTCCCAAATCGATTCCGATGCACACCGGTGCTTCGGTTGGGAAGGACGAATCGGATCCGAATTCAGGCATGAATCGAAGTGGGTGTTCGAGAGAGTGTGAGCACGGCAGTCAGAAGCGTTTCGAAGCGGTGATAGTCTAGTGAGTTTGCCGCTCGACGTGCATCCATTGGAAGCTTCGGATTTAGCGGGAGAAGGCGGCCCGCGAAAGAGCAACCGATTGGGATCAATGAAGTTAGGAACGGTTGGGGATCAGGTCAGGTCCCTTTTGCCGGAACTGGCCGTGGAGGGAATCGCAGAAAAGGTCCCGGACACAGACCTTTCCCGCTGATCGATCACGGAGCTGATTGACAGGTTTGAATGGCAAGCGGATCCGCCCGCCGACTGAGGTCGTGCCGTTTTTAAGTCTTGGATTGCCAGGCGATTGTCATCACCCTCCCGTTGGGAGGATCGAGCGAAGCGAGGGGAGGACTCCGCATTGGATCCAGCGCGTGACCCTCCCCGGCCCGAAGCGGTCCGACTCTCCCAAAGGGAGGGGGGGGGGGTAGAACTGCATGACCTCGACTGAGGGGGGAGAATCGCTTTGCGTTGAGAGCCCCTGATCGGGTATTTTAGAGGGGCTGAGTTCGCGGCGAATGCGATTCTGCGATTTCGTTTTCTCGTTTCAAGAGTCCTGCATGCCGGAATCCCGCGTCCCAGAATCACGCGTCACTGTACGTATCGATGCGATCGAAGAGTCCAGTCAGGGGCCGATCCATGTCGTGGTCGCAGGCTACCGTGCGCGTCCCAACGCCGATCTGATTCGTGCGGCCGGTTTGAGAGGATCCACGTATCGCGTGCGTTGGGCAGCGGGATCGTGGGCCGAAGCTGGTGCGTCGGTGGGCGTGATGGCTCGTGGGGCGCGAGTCGCCTTGCCGGCTCTGCATGGCGGTCGGGCTTTGGTGGGCATCGGATCCTTGGCGGGAGGCTTTGGGACGGCAGCGGTGATCGGTGCGGCGAGTTTTCGGCATCGGTACTACTGCGCCCGACGGGACGGCATTCGGTTGGCCGATCAAATTCTGAATCTGCCCGGTGTCGGCAAACGACCGTTGCACTTGATTGGGCATTCGTTGGGCACCGTGGTGCTTCGCTCGGCGCTTGAGAAACTGGCCGAACGAGATTGCCGTGTCGACGATCTGCTGTTGATGGGTGGGATGACGTCGCGGCTGAATTGGGACTTGCAAGCGGACGCGTTTCGCGGGCGCTTGATCAATCTGTATTCCCCACGAGATCGGATTTTGAACGTTGCACCAGTGATCGATCGCGTGGTTGGAACGGGAGCGATCGTGTGTGAAAAGCTAAGCGACCGCTTGATGAATCACGATCTGTGCCGCGAGTTGCCCAACCAGTTCAATTTTTTGGGCCACCACAGCGGGTACTGGAACCGGTTCGGGCAATACGCCATCGGGTGAGTGAAGCAGGGGACATCAAAGCGACGGCATCGGCAGCCCGTTTGGGGCTGGTTGGTCGACTTGCCCACTCAAGTCACATCGGTGGATCGCCGAGTGAGGCGACGTCGACGGGGAAGTCTTCTCCGTTAAAAGTCACGACGTCGCCGTCATGCAGTTGTTTACGACGACGCGTGTCGACTTCGCCGTTGACGATGACTTCGCCGGCCTGGATCAGCACCTTGGCTTCGCCTCCGGTGCCGACCAAACCCTCTCGTTTGAGAAAGTCATCCAGTCGGACCATGGGGATGGGTGTGTTGGCGGGAACCGGTGCGTCGGGCTGAGGGGTTGGATCGCTCATTGAATTTGAAACCTTGCGAGGACGGGATTGTGGTCGCTGATGTCACGCTGGTCATCAGGAATGTTCCAGTAGTTGTCCCAGTGTTCTGCTTGGGGGTCTTGGTCGCCGCCGAAATTCAAATCGGTTCGAACGGTCACATCGCGAAGGGAGAGGTCGACCACGCCGGGCGTGTCGATGACTAAGTCTCGCGAAACGAGAATGCGATCGAATTGGCGACCGGGCAACAGGTGCGTCGTTCGCTCTCCGGGTGGAATATGATTGTGCAGATCAATCAAATCGTCCGAGGGATCGTCGGTGCCGCGTGACATCAGGACACCCAGGTCCGAGTCCGCTGCGATTTGGCCCGCCAATTCCTCGGTGTTGAAGTCCCCTGTTACCAAGACATGAACCGCTTGACCGGGATCTTCTTGCGATGCCTTCACGCCTTTGACCAAGCGTTCCAGCCACAAACTCAACGTCCGTGCTTGGCGTGCTCGCAGTTCGCCTTTTTCGGCCATCGCACGCAGGTGACAGTTTGCGATCACCAGCAGTTCGACCTTCCCGTTGACGGGGATTTCAACGACGGCGAACAGGTGTTTTGAAACGGATGCGTAACCGCGAGACTTCATCGCCGGAGTCACAACGCCTCGGGAAATGGACTGCACACCGGTGGTCTTGGTCGCTAGCAGCGCGACGTCTTGTTCGGTGTAAAAGTCGTCGCCTTTGATCACGTAGTCGTCGTACTTCAAATTGTGATTGCGATCGATCGCTCGAGTCAGGAAGTACATCACGTTTTGGCTTTCGACTTCCTGCAACGCAACGATCGTCGGTTGCACTTTCGCGATCGCAGCGGCCACTCGGTCGCGACGCCAATCCCATTGTTCGCGGCTGGGGGCACTTTTTTCGCGGCCCAGTTCACTCGGGTTGTCAGCGGTTTGATTGTCGAAGAACCATTCCAGGTTCCATGTCATGACGCTGAATTCCGTCGGTTCCGCTGAGTTCACGGGCAAACCCATCGCAGCGAAACAGAGCACGGCCAGGGGGCACAGGGAGATCAAACGCATGCGGGCTTGGCCAGGAGTGAATGAATGGATGACTTGGTGAAGCATCAGGTGCGGGGCTCAGGCTTTTTCGGCCGCGATCGCTGCGACGGCGAGCAAGTCATTTCGCCCAAAGCAGAATTGTTCCAGGGCATCCAGCCCGGAGGTGTCGCCGGCCTGTTTGGCGCGTCGTGCCATCGCCAGCAATTCCGGAAGAACTCGCTGGACAGGCACGTCTTCCGGGAACAACTCGATCGCGGCGCGGAGTGCTTCGGCGGGACGGCCAACGCGGTCGAGCAAGTCGATGTAGGTTTCGATGGCACCTGCACCAGCGACGTTGACGTCCACCGTGCGAGCTTTCTGTTCGAACATTCGCAGCGCCGTGTCGACACTTTGGCCGAGCAGTGCCGAGAAGAACGCGGAGTGAGCGGGGTAGAAATCAACAAACGGTTCATCGCCGGGGTACTGGAAATCGGCGGGCAAGCGACGGCCGTACTGGCAGAGCTGCAACGCTCGATCGATCATTTCACGATCGTCAATCACGGTCGCGAAGCGGACGGTGGATGACAGGTGCGTTGTGTCGAGGTGATAGCCACCGCCACCAAGAATCCATTTGTACTTGGCGATCAGTTCACCGAGGTTCAGCTTCACGGAATCTTCTTCGTTGGCTTCGGGCGTGACTCCGTTGTCAGGGCCGCGGTTGCGAAAGTCATCGCGGACGAGCGACAGCAATTCGTTGTAGAAGGAGGTCAGCAAACACTCCGCGGCGATCTGCCGGTCGGTTCGTGAACGCGTCGCAATGGCTTGGTCGTACAGCGTGATGCTGTTGCAGGTGCCTTGGTGCTGCAGCACCGCGTTGTAACCGCGGCGAAGGTCGACGCTCTCGTGCAACAGCACTTGAGTCATCTCGTCGTAGTTGTCGTCGTTGATTTCGACGTCTTCGAGCAAACGGCGTGCGAGTTCGGTGTCGCCGGTAGGCCGCAAGTACATCCAGCCTTCCGCGATGCGGCCGTCTTGGATCAGCATCGCACCGGCTTGTCGACAGGCATCCAAGAGGTCTTCCTCCAGAGCCCGTTCTCGCTGTTTTTCAGCGTCCGTCGTGCCTTGCAAGAGCGGTTCGTCGGGATCCGCGATCATCGGCAGGCCGTGCGCCAAACGGCTTTTCATCTTGAGGGCTTCGAACAATTCGACCGGTTGGCGTTCACGCCGATAGTGGGCGATGATTTCGTCAATGCGCTTGGCAGGGTCGGTGCTGAGGCGAGCGAGCAGTTGAGGATCGAGAGACACGGAAAATGGGCTTTGAGGCGGGGATTTGCGAGGGTTTCGTGTCCCCGAACGTGACGCAGCGGGCCTCCAATGTCAACGGTGAGGATTATTGAACGGCGTGTTGGACGATTGGTGAAGGACCGAGCGAATCAATTGGTACGTTGCAATCGATCTGCCGCCACAACCTTGTAGGCCAGGTCCCACCTGGCCTGACGAATAGGTGGTAAGCGGTCCAATCAAGGTGGTCGCATTTTGCTCGGGTTTCCCTGGGGCTCGCGTTCGCGAGTGAGGCCACGAAGTGGTCACAGACGGTAGCCGGTGGTCGAGCAAAGCGAAAACCACCGGACAGCGACAAAAGATCGCGGCGTCGGCCCCGAAGGGTGTCGTAGAAAACTCGGCCGTAAAAGTCTTCGACCCCTTCAGGGTCAACCGTGTGATCGGGGGGCTTCCCGGCGGTGTTCGCTTTGCTCGACCGCCGGCTACCCTCTGCATTCCCTCCAGGAAAGAAGTTGCGCAGTCGCAATCCCCACCATCCCAACTGTTTCCAGCCCAACGCTGCGAGCACCAGTGTAGAACAGTTGTCTCAACTGTTCCGTCGGGCTGCCCTCAACCGCCAAGCCTCCTCGCAACCAAGTCCGCTCCCAAACATTCGCGTCACGCTGCTCAACGACATCCACCAACCACGCAAACATTTGGGACAAATGTTCTACTCTGGCAGGATTGTTGTTCAGACGATTTCCCAGCGTCCGACCAGGCCATCGTCGAGGTCGACGTAGTACAGGGCTCCATCGGGGCCTTGGCTGATCGCGACCACGGCACCAGCACCGGTGGTGAAGGTTTGCACGTTGGTGATCGCGCCGCTGGCGTCGACGTCTCCGTGGCGAACGATGCCCTGGCCCAGATCGTTGAAGAACACGTCGCCCGTGTAGGCGTCCCCGTACAGGCTGCCTCGATAGACGTCGCCCATCACAATGGCGTTGATCCCATCGGCTTGGTGATTGAGCGCGTACTGCGATGCGGTGACCGTGATGTCTTGAGCAAAGAAGGCGATTCCTTCGGGAGTGCTCGCGTATCGGGAATTGACGAGGCTGGTTCCGCTGCCGCCTTCGTAGAACGGCCATCCAAAGTTGGCACCGGCTCCGGCGGAGTTGATCTCTTCCCACTGCGTCCAACCAACATCGCCCACGAACAGGCGTCCGGTGACGGGATCCACCGTCATTCGGAATGGGTTGCGAAGTCCCAGTTGATAAACCTTCGAACGGTTCGCCTCCGGATCGCCATTGTAGAACGGGTTGTCGGCCAGGCCTTCGCCGGTGATCGGATCAATTCGCAAGACCTTGCCTGACAAACTGTCGATGTCCTGGACTCGGTCGCCACGGACGTCGACTCGGTTGTAGCTGGCACCGTCGCCGATTGAAACGAACAGCTCACCGTCGAGACCGAACGCGAGTGAGCCGACCGTGTGCGATTCGCTGTCACTGTTGATGAAGTCGTTGATGTACGTCCCGTCGGGATTTTCGCCGGCGGGGGC